>DATBGO010000269.1:0-4146 GCA_036558005.1 Streptosporangiaceae bacterium
GCCGCCGCGTAGTTCCCCTGCCCCGCCCCCCCGAACGTCGCCGCGGCCGAGGAGAACAACACGAACTGCTCCAGCCCCAGCCCAGCGGTCAGCTCATCCAGGTGCGCCGCGCCCGCCGCCTTCGCCGCCAGCACGCTGGCCAGCCGGCCCGGGCCCATCCCCTCCAGCAGCCCGTCATCGAGCACCCCCGCGGTGTGCATCACCCCGGCCAGCGGCGGCCCGCCGGCCCCGATCCGGGCCAGCAGCCCGGCCACCTGATCCCGGTCGCCGATGTCACCGGCGATCACCTCAACTTCGGCGCCGGCCTCCGACAGCGCGGCAGCCTGCGCCGCCACCCCGCCCGCAGCTGGCCCCGACCGGCTCGCGAGCACCATCCGCGGCGCGCCCCGCTCCGCCAGCCACCTGGCCAGATGCCCGCCGATCGCCCCCGTCCCGCCCGTCACCAGCACGCTCCCCGACGGCACCCACGGATCCCGCTCCCGCGACACCGGCGCCCGCATCAGCCGCCGCCCCCACACCCCCGCCTCCCGGATCGCCACCTGGTCTTCCCCGCACCCCGCCAGCACCCCCGCCAGCCGCCCGCCAGCCCGCTCATCAACCACCGGCGGCAGGTCGATCAGCCCGCCCCACCGGTCCGGGTACTCCACCCCCGCCGACCGGCCCAGACCCCACACCTGCGCCTGCACCGGGCTCGCCAGCTCCCCGCCCGCATGCGTCGCCACCGCCCCGCACGTCAGCACCCACAACGGCGCCCCCACTCCCGCATCACCCAGCGCCTGGACCAGCGCTAGCGTCCCCGCCAGCCCGCCCGCCAGCACCGGATAGCCCGCCACCGGCCCCTCTTCCAGAGCCAGCAACGACACCACTCCCGTCACCCCCGACACACCCTCCACACCAGCCAGCACCTCCGCCAGCGACTCCCGGTCGGCATCCACCGCGACCGCCTCCGCCACGATCACCTCAGCGCCGGCCGCCTCCAGCGCCGCCACACACCCCCCCGCCACCCCGCCCGCACCCGCCACCCCGCCCGCGCTCGCCACCACCCCGCCCGCACCCGCCGGAACCACCACCAGCCAGGTCCCGGCCAGCCCTCCCGTCATCACCGCCGGCTCTGGCACCGGCAACCACCCCACCCGGTACCGCCATCCATCGGTCACCGACCGGTCTCGCTCCCGCCGCCGCCACGACGCCAGCGCTGGCAGCACCTCACCAAATGTCCACTCCCCGTCCACCGCCAGAACTTCCGACAACCCCGCCACGTCCCCGCCGTCCACCGCCGCCCAGAACCGGGCTTCGGCCGGACTCCCGCCATCCCCGGTCCCGGCCACCGCCGCGCTGAGGCGTGCCGCCGACGAAGGCCGCAGCCAGTACCGCTGCCGCTGGAACGGGTAGGTCGGCAGTTCCACCCGCTGCCCGCCGCCGAGTACCGCCGCCCAGTCCACCGCCGCCCCATGGACGTGCGCCCGGGCCAGCGCCGCGGTCACGGCCGCCGCGGCGGGCTGGCCGGGCCGCAGCACCGGGATGAACACCGCGCCGGCCTCGTCCCCCAGCGCGGCCGGGCCCATGGCCGACAGCGTGCTGTCCGGGCCGATCTCCACGAACACCGAGATCTCCTGCGCCGCCAGCGCCACCACCGCGTCCGCGAACCGGACCGGCTCCCGCGCCTGCCGCGCCCAGTAACCCGCCCCCGGCTCACTGACCAGCTCACCCGTCAGCGCCCCCGCCCACGGCACCCGCGGCACCCCGTACTCCAGGCCCCCAGCCACCTCAGCCAGCTCATCAACGACCGGGTCCATCCGGTGCGAATGGAACGCGTGACTGACCCGCAGCCCCCGCACCCGCACCCCACGGCCCGCGAACACCCCCGCGACCTGCCCCACCGCCTCCGCGTCACCAGAGATCACCACCGAGGAGGGCCCGTTCACCGCCGCCACCGACACCCCCGCGACCCCGTCGAGAGCCTCGGTGACCTCGGCCTCGGCGGCGGCGATCGCGGTCATCGCACCCCCGCCGGGCAGCGCCTGCATCAGCCGGGCCCGCGCCGCCACCAGGCGGCACGCGTCCTCCAGCGTCAGCACCCCGGCCGCGTACGCCGCCGTCACCTCACCCACCGAATGACCGGCCACCGCATCCGGCCTGACCCCGCACGCGGCCAGCAGCGCGACCAGGCCGGCTTCCACCGCGAACAACCCGGCCTGCGCGTACAAGGTCTGATCGGCCCGGTCGTCCTCCCCCTCGCCGAGCACCACCTCGGCGACCGGCACCCCCAGCTCGGCTTCCAGGAGGGCGCAGGCCTGGTCGAACGCCGCCGCGAACACCGGCGAGGCCGCGTGCAACTGCGCGCCCATCCCGGCCCGCTGGCTGCCCTGGCCCGCGAACACGAACCCCACCCGCACGCCGCTGGCGGCCGGGATCGCGCCGGAGACCACACCGGGAGCGCGTTCGCCGGCGGCCACCGCGGCCAGCCCGGCTGTGAGTTCCTCCCGGTCACCGCCGGTGACCACGGCCCGGTGCTCGAATGCCGTCCTGCCGGTGGCCAGTGCCCACCCGATGTCGGCCGGATCCAGGTCGGGACGGGCCGTCACGAAGTCCCGCAGCTGCCCGGCCTGCGCGGCCAGGCCCGCCGCGGTCCGCCCGGACGCCAGCCACGTCATCGGGGCTGTCGTCAGCAGCGGGTCTGGCCTTGCGGCGGGCTCGGTGGTCTCTGTCGGGGGGTCGGCCAGGATGACGTGCGCGTTGGTGCCGCTGATGCCGAACGCCGACACCCCGGCCCTTCTCGGCTGGCCGTTCGCGGGCCAGGGAACCGGCTCGGTCAGCAGCCGGACCGCCCCCGCGGACCAGTCCACGTGCGTGGACGGCTCGGTCACGTGCAGCGTGGCGGGCAGGACCTGATGCTGGAACGCCAGCACGGCCTTGATCAGGCCGGCTACCCCGGCGGCCGCCTGGGTGTGCCCGATGTTGGACTTGACCGACCCAAGCCACAGCGGCCGGTCCCGGTCCTGCCCGTAGGTGGCGATCAGCGCCTGCGCCTCGATCGGGTCGCCCAGCACGGTGCCGGTCCCGTGTCCCTCGACCGCGTCGACGTCGGCCGGGGACAGCCCTGCCGAGGCGAGCGCCGCCCGGATGACGCGCTGCTGGGAGGGACCGTTCGGCGCGGTCAGGCCGTTGGAGGCACCGTCCTGGTTCACCGCGAGGCCGGCCACCACGGCCAGCACCGGGTGCCCGTTCCGTCGCGCGTCGGCGAGCCGCTCGACCAGCACCACCCCGCCGCCTTCGCCGACGCCCATGCCGTCGGCCGCCGAGGAGAACGCCTTGCACCGGCCGTCCGCCGCCAGGCCCCGCTGCCGGCTGAATCCGACGAGGACGTTCGGGGTCGCCGTCACCCAGGCTCCCCCGGCCAGCGCCAGGTCGCATTCCCCGGACCGCAGCGCCGCGCACGCCATGTGCAGTGCCACCAGCGCCGAGGAGCACGCCGTGTCCACCGTGACCGACGGGCCCTCCAGGCCCAGCACGTAGGACACCCGGCCGGAGATGACGCTGATCGACATGCCGGTCAGCATGTAGCCTTCGGCGATCCCGCTATCCGCGCCGACGCCGTACCCGGTCGGCTCCGCGCCGACGAACACGCCGGTCGCCGAGCCGCGCAGCGTGCCAGGGTCGATGCCGGCCCGCTCCAGCGCCTCCCAGGAGGTTTCCAGCAGCAGCCGCTGCTGCGGGTCCATGCCGAGCGCTTCACGCGGGCTGATGCCGAAGAACCCCGGGTCGAAGTCCGCCATGCCGTGCACGAACCCGCCGCCGCGCACGTAGGACGTGCCGACCTGGTCCGGGTCGGTGTCGTAGAGCCCCTCCAGGTCCCAGCCGCGGTCCTGCGGCAGCCCGGAGATCGCGTCGGTGCCCGACGCGACCAGCTGCCACAGGTCTTCGGGGCTGTTCACCCCGCCGGGGAACCGGCAGCTCATCGCCACGATCGCGACCGGCTCGCCGCCCGCGGGCGCCCCGCCGTCAGCCAGCGCGGGTGCCGCCTGGGCGGCTAGCTCGCCGGCCAGCTGGGAACGCAGGAACGCCGCGGCCGCGGCCGGGCTGGGGTAGTCGAACAGCAGCGTGGCCGGCAGCCGCAGCCCGGTGGCGTCGCTGAGCCGGTTCCGC
>DATBGO010000270.1:0-3000 GCA_036558005.1 Streptosporangiaceae bacterium
CGCCGCCACGACGCCAGCACCGGCAGCACCTCACCAAACGGCCGCTCCCCATCCACCGCCAGCACCGCCGACAACCCCGCCACATCCCCCCCATCCACCGCCGCCCAGAACCGCTCCTCAGCCACCGAACCCGCACCGTCCGCGCCCGCCGCCGGCATCAGCGCCTGCGCCCAGTAACGCCGGCGCTGGAACGGGTAGGTCGGCAGGTCGATCCGCTGGCCGCCGGCCAGCACCGCGGCCCAGTCCACGTCCGCGCCGGACACGTGCGCCCGGGCCAGCGCGGCCAGCACCGCCGCCGCGGCGGGCAGGGCGGGCCGCAGCACCGGCACGAACACCGCGCCGGTCTCATCTCCGAGCGCGGCGGGGCCGAGCGCGGACAGGGTGCCGTCGGGGCCGATCTCGACGAACACCGTCACGCCCTGCCCGGCCAGCGCCATCACCGCGTCCGCGAACCGGACCGGCTCCCGGGCCTGCCGCGCCCAGTAACCCGGACCCGGCTCGGTCACCAGCTCACCGGTCAGCGCACCCGCCCACGGGATCCGCGGCGCGGCGTACGCCAGGCGGCCTGCGACCCCGGCGAGGTCAACGAGCACTGGGTCCATCCGGTGCGAATGGAACGCGTGCGACACCCGCAGCCGCCGCACCCGCACCCCACGGTCACGGAACACCCCCGCGACCTGGTCCACCGCGTCTGCGTCACCGGAGATCACCACGGCCGCCGGGCCGTTGACCGCCGCCACCGACACCCCCGCGACCCCGTCCAGCGCCTCGGTGACTTCGGCCTCGGTGGCGGCGATCGCGGTCATCGCCCCGCCATCCGGCAGCGCCTGCATCAGCCGGGCCCGCGCCGCCACCAGCGCGCACGCGTCCTCCAGGGTCAGCACCCCGGCCGCGTACGCCGCGGTCACCTCACCGACCGAATGACCCGCCACCGCATCCGGGGTGACCCCGCACGCGGCCAGCAGTGCGACCAGCCCGGCTTCCACCGCGAACAACCCGGCCTGCGCGTACAAGGTCTGGTCCGCGCGCTCATCGCCGGCACCGCCGTCCCTGGCGCCAGCGTCACCGCCGAGCACCACCTCGGCGACCGGGACACCCAGCTCGGCTTCCAGCAGCGCGCAGGCCTGGTCGAACGCCGCCGCGAACACCGGGGACGCCGCGTGCAACTGCGCGCCCATCCCGGCCCGCTGACTGCCCTGGCCCGCGAACACGAACCCGGTCCGGGCGGTGCCGCGAGCGACACCGGTAACCACCCCGGCGGCGGGCTCGCCGGCCGCGACCGCGGCCAGCCCGGCGGCTAGCTCATCCAGGTCGCCGCCGGTGACCACGGCCCGGTGCTCGAACGCCGACCGGGTGGTGGCCAGCGACCAGGCCGCATCCGCGGGCTCAAGCTCAGGGCAAGCCGCCGCCCACCGCGCCAGCTGGCTGGCCTGTGCCCGCAGGGCCGTCGCGGTCCGGCCGGACACCAGCCAGGGCACCGGGCCGGCTAGCGTTCGCCCGGCCGGGCCCGCTCCGGCGGTCCCGGTGGTTTCCGCGGCCTCGGCAGGCGGGGCCTCGGCGATGATGACGTGCGCGTTGGTGCCGCTGATCCCGAAGGACGACACCCCGGCGCGGCGCGGGTGCCCGTTCGGGAGCCATTCGACGGGTTCGGTCAGCAGCCGGACCCGCCCGGCGGACCAGTCCACGTGCGGGGAAGGTTCACTGGCGTGCAGGGTGGCTGGCAGCACGTTGTGCCGCAGGGCCAGCACCATCTTGATCACTCCGGCCGCCCCGGCCGCCCACTGGGCGTGGCCGATGTTGGACTTGACCGACCCCAGCCACAGCGGCCGGTCCGGTGGCCGGTCCCGGTCCTGCCCGTAGGTGGCGATCAGCGCCTGCGCCTCGATCGGGTCCCCGAGCCTGGTGCCGGTTCCGTGCGCCTCGACCGCGTCCACCTCGGCGGCCGCCAGGCCAGCGCTGGCCAGCGCGGCCCGGATGACGCGCTGCTGGGAGGGTCCGTTGGGGGCGGTCAGGCCGTTGGAGGCCCCGTCCTGGTTGACCGCGCTGCCGGCCACCACGGCCAGCACCGGGTGCCCGTTCTTGCGCGCGTCGGACAGCCGCTCCAGCAGCACCATCCCGGCGCCCTCGGCCATGCCCATGCCGTCGGCCGCCGCGGAGAACGCCTTGCTCCGGCCGTCCGCCGCCAGCGCCCGCTGCCGGCTCGCCCGGACGAACAGCTCCGCGGTGGCCATCAGCGTGACCCCGCCGGCCAGCGCCATCGCGCATTCCCCGGCCCTGAGCGCCGCGCAGGCCAGGTGCAGCGCGACCAGCGCCGACGAACAGGCGGTGTCGATGGTGACCGCCGGGCCCTCCAGGCCCAGCACATAGGAGACCCGGCCGGACAGCACGCTCGCCGCGGCCCCGGTCACCAGGTAGCCCTCGAGCTCGCCTGGCATGTCCGCGCCGTATCCGTACCCCATCGGCGCTGCCCCGACGAAGACTCCGGTCGGGGAGCCCTGCAGTGATCCCGGCGCGATCCCGGCCCGCTCGAGCAGTTCCCACGAGGTTTCGAGCACCAGCCGCTGCTGCGGGTCCATCGCCAGCGCCTCGCGCGGGCTGATCCCGAAGAACCCCGGGTCGAACTCCGCCGCGTCGTGCACGAACCCGCCTGCCTGCACGTACGACGTGCCAGGGCGGTCAGGGTCCGGGTCGAACAGGTTCGCGGTGTCCCAGCCCCGGTCCTGCGGGAACCCGGAGATCGCGTCGGTGCCCGACGCGACCAGCTGCCACAGGTCTTCGGGGCTGTTCACCCCGCCGGGGAACCGGCAGCTCATCGCCACGATCGCGACCGGCTCGCCGCCCGCGGGCGCCCCGCCGTCCGCCAGCGCGGGTGCCGCCTGGGCGGCTAGCTCGCCGGCCAGCTGGGAACGCAGGAACGCCGCGGCCGCGGCCGGGCTGGGGTAGTCGAACAGCAGCGTGGCCGGCAGCCGCAGCCCGGTGGCGTCGCTGAGCCGGTTCCGC
>DATBGO010000271.1:0-2343 GCA_036558005.1 Streptosporangiaceae bacterium
TCGCGGGTAAGGCTCAGAATCCGGTGGCCGGGCCGCGGCCCGCCGCCCTTGTGGCCGGCATCGTCTGTGGCCCGGCATCGTCTGTGGGCCCGGCATCGTCTGTGGGGCCGGCATCGCCAGTGGGGCCGGCATCGCCTGTGAGGCCCGGCCCGGCCGGGGCCGCCCGGGAGAGCGTGCGATCGGTCAGCCGGCCGGCGTCGCTGGCCCGCGTCAGTCGTCGTTGTTTCCCTGGCCGTTGCCGTTCCCATGGCCGGGTGGCGGGCGCGCCGCGGTCACGGTGACGGTGCTGCCGGCCGGCACCAGGCCGCTGGGCTGCACGGAGATGACGGTGCCGGGCGCCTGCCCGCCCCTGACGGCCCTCACGACACGGGGCCGCAGGCCCATCTGGCGCAGCTGCTGGCTCACCACGCTGGCCTGCTGGCCGGCCAGGGTGTTGGCGTTCACCTCGACGGTGTGCGCGGCCGGGGAGGTCGGTGTCCGCGCGGCGGTACCCGGCGTGCTGGCGGCAGGCTGCGGTCCTCCTGGCTGGCCCGGCTGCGGCCCGGTTCCGAGGCCGCCCGCCAGCAGCCATCCCGCCAGGCCCGCCACGAGCACCACGCCGGCCACGGCCAGCAGCACGCCCCGCCGAGGCCACTCCCGCCGTGGCTGCCGGTAGGTGGGTGGGGGGCCCGGCGGCGACGCGTCGATCAGGGTGGCCGGTTCTCCGGCCCACGGGACCGGCTCTCTGGCCATGGGAACCGGCTGTCTGGCCATGGGAAATGGGTCTCTGGCCATGGGAAATGGGTCTCCGGCCGGTGGGACAGGTTCCCCGGCCAGCGTGACCGGCTCCGCGCCCATCTCCATGGCCGGGGGCGGGCCACCTGGTTCGCTGGCCGGCGGAGGGGCGGCCGGGCGCCCGGCCAGGCCGTCGCGCAGCTGCCCGGCCCGCAGCGCGACCTCGCCCGCGCTGGCTGGCCGGGCCGCCGGATCCTTGGCCGTGAGGTCGGCGATCAGTTCCGCCACGCCGGCGGGCACGGCCGGGGGCAGCGGCGGCAGCGTACTGTGCCGGATCGCGGCCGTCACCTCGTGCGGCATCCCCTCAAACGGGACGGTGCCGGTCAGGCACTGGTAGCCGACTACTCCGAGGGAGTACAGGTCGCTGGCGGGGGTGGCCGGGCCACCCGTGATCCGTTCCGGGGCCAGGTAGGCTGGCGTGCCGACCAGCGCTCCCGTCTGCGTTAGCGGCGCGGACCACGCGGCATGGGCGATCCCGAAGTCGGTGATCTTCACCTCGCCGGACGGGCCGACCAGCAGGTTCCCCGGTTTGACGTCCCGGTGCACCAGGCCCGCCGCGTGCGCCGCCTGCAGGCCCGCGGCGGCCTGGGCGAGCACGTCCAGGGCGTCGGCGGGCGTCAGCGGCCCGGCCGCCAGCACACGGGCCAGGGACGGCCCGTTCACCAGTTCCATCACCAGGTACGGCGAAGCCGCGGCGCCGTCCTCGCCGTAGTCGTAGACCTGCGCGATGCCCGGATGCGATACCGACCCGGCGTGCTTGGCCTCGGCCCGGAACCGGGCCAGCACCTCCGGGTGCTGGGCGTACTCCGTCCGCAGCAGCTTGACCGCCACAGGCCGGCCCAGCACGAGGTCCGTCGCCCGCCAGATCTCGCCCACCCCGCCGCGGGCGACAGGGCCCTCCAGGCGGTAGCGGCCGGCAAGAACGACGCTGGCTGGGGTCACAACCACCCGACCCTACCCGTCATCCGGCCAGCTAGACGCCGGGTCGGCGATCTTCGCGTCAGGATCCCAGGTAGCGCAGGACCGCGAGCACCCGGCGGTTATCCGCCTCCGACGGCGGCAGGCCCAGCTTGCCGAAGATGCTGGCCACGTGTTTCTCGACCACCCCGGCCGAGACGACGAGGGCGTCGGCGATCCCGGCGTTGGACCGGCCCTCGGCCATCAGGGCCAGCACGTCGCGCTCCCGCGGGGTCAGCGTGGCCAGGCCGTCGGTGTGGCGGCTGGCGCGGACGAGTTGGCTGACCACCTCCGGGTCGAGCGCGGTGCCCCCGCCCGCCACCCGGGCCAGCGCGTCGGCGAACTCGGCCACGTCGGCGACCCGGTCTTTCAGCAGGTAGCCGACGCCGGCCGCGTTGCCGCCCAGCAGCCGGGCCGCGTACGTGGTCTCGATGTACTGGGAGAGCATGAGCATCCCGGTGCGCGGATGGCCGCGGCGGATCTCGATGGCGGCGCGCAGGCCCTCGTCGGTGTGCGTCGGCGGCATCCGGATGTCGGCCACCGCGACGTCGGGGTCGTGCTCGGCCACGGCGGCGATCAGCGCGCCGGCGTCGGCCACGGCGGCGACCACCT
>DATBGO010000272.1:0-1661 GCA_036558005.1 Streptosporangiaceae bacterium
CCAGCCCGGCCCGGGCCGACAGGGCCACGATCTCCTGCTGGACCCCGTCGTGCAGGATCCGCTGGATCCGCCGGCGCTCGGCGTCCTGGCCCGCTACCACGCGATCGCGGGACGCCGCCAGCTCGGCCGCCTGGACCCGGACCTCCTCGACGCGCCGGGACAGTTCCGAGGCCAGATGCAGGTTGTGCACGCCGACTGCGGCCTGGGCCGCGAAGTACGCCAGCAGCCTGCGGTCCTCGGCCAGCAGCGGGCCGTCCGAACGCGGCCCGCACTTGACGCTTCCCAGCACGGCGCCCTGGTACTCGATCGGCACGGTCGCGGCTGGCTCGCCGGACGGCGCGCCGTCCGTGACCACTCGCAACGGCCCGCCGTCCACCTCCAGCGTTACCCGGGCCCAGGTCAGGCTGAGGCCGCGGCGCACCTCCCCGGCCAGGTCGCGGAGCAGCCCGTCCGAACCGGGCCCCCGGGTCAGGCTCTCGCCGAAGCGGCTGAGGTTGGCGTAGCCCGCCAGCCGGGCGCCGAGCACCCAGCGGTCCGCGGCGTGCTCCAGACGGGGCCGAACGGCCTGGCCCGCAGCCCCGGCGACCACCGCGACCGCCACCGCGACGGCGGTCGGCGTGATCCGGCTGGCCAGCGCGCCGGCCAGGATCGCCAGGACGGCGAGCACGACGGCGATCGACCCCCGCAGGACACGGTGCACGAACGCGCGCCGGGCCGGCTGGTCGATACCGAACACCCCGGTGTAGAACAACGCCACCAGGAGCGACCCCAGGGTGGATGCGAGCCCCAGGATCGACAGCACTGCGCTGGCGGCCGCGGCGGCCGCGTTGTCCGGGTCGGCCAACTCGAAGAGCAGGGCGGCCGGGATCCACAGGCTGACCGAGATGGCCAGGCCCAGGAACAGCCAGCGTATCCTCCTGCGCTGGGCCCCGTCGATGCGCTGGTAGCGCAGCGCGAGCAGCATCACCCCGATCACCGGCCAGACCGGGTACGTGCGGTACACCGCCTCGGCGGGTCCGGCCAGCGGCGCCAGGGCCGGTACCCACAGGTCCCGGTACAAGACCGGTGCCACGTTGTCCTGAGGGCCTCCGACCGGCGCGATGCTGGCCTCGCTGACCGCCTCGAGCAGCGGGAGCAGGAAAGCGGCCAGCGCCACCGTCCAGATGACGACGCGTTCGTAGGCTCGTTCGGGCCGCCCGGACGGAAACAGGCCGAACAGGCCGACGCCGGCCACCGGCCCGGCCACCGCGGACCAGTGCTCCAGCAGCGCGATCGCCGCGGTCACCGAGGAGGTGACGCCCCAGTGGTTCTCGGCCATCGGCAGGAACACGTCCCCGAGCGCCGTTTCGCAGCTGAAGGCGGCGCCGACGCCGACCAGCCACCAGACCATCCGGTTCTCCGGCTGGCGCAGGAACCCGGCCACACCGAGCACCAGGAACGGCAAGGGCCCGACGATGAGCCAGTAGAGCTCCGAGGCATCGCCGGTGGTCACGGACACGACGCCAGTGGCGAGGATGGCCCCGACGCCGAGCGCCGCGAGCGCGGCGATTATGGCCCGCATGCCTCCATTGTGCGAGGGACCAGCGGGAAGGGCCATGAGGTGAACCGCACGTTCCTATGGAGGCGCGCCGCACCCGGATCGGGGGTGAGCACGGTTCAGC
>DATBGO010000273.1:0-1829 GCA_036558005.1 Streptosporangiaceae bacterium
TCCCCCGGCTCGAACCGGCGCAGCTCCACGTGCTGTACCGTGCGGAGCCGGTCCCAGCTGGCGATCAGCGGTCGCAGCGGGTGGCGCCGGTTCAGCTCGTCGGACCGGTAGGTGGCCAGCAGCACGACCCGGACCCCGCGCAGCGACCGGATCAGGAAGGCGACCAGCTCCCGGGTGGACTGGTCGGACCAGTGCAGGTCCTCGAGCACCAGCAGCAGCGGCCGCCTGGCGCTGAGCCGGCCCAGCAGCCCGAGGACCAGCTCGAGCAGCTGGGATACCTGGACCCCGTCGGCGGCCTGCTCGGCGGCCCCTCCCGGGTCGAGCTCGGGCAGCAGGCGGCCCAGGCCGCGCCGGGCCGGGCCGAGCACGTCGGCCAGTTCTGTCCGCGCCGTGGTGCGGGCCAGCGTGCGCAGCGCGTCGATGAGCGGGGCGAGCGGCAGGCCCTCGGCGCCGAGCTCGACGCAGTGGCCGGCCAGGACCGTGAACCCCGAGTCGGCCGCCTGCCCGGCCAGCTCTGTTACCAGGCGGGTCTTGCCCACGCCGGCCTCGCCCGCGACGATCGCGAACCCAGGCTCGCCGTCGGCGGCGCGCTCAAGCAGTACCGTCAGCGACGCGATCTCCTCGCGCCGCCCGACGAAGACCGGGCTCTGCATCGGCTGGCTCATACCCTGCACGGTGCCACAACCGGGCCGGGCGCGGGAACCGGGTACTGCCAGCACCAGGATCAGCAGGCTCTTAGTATCCCAGGCCGCCGGGACGGAGCCTGGTGATATGACCACGACACCTGACTCACTGGTACGGGAGCGGGAGCGGGCCGCGGGGGCAGCCCGCGGCCGCTGGCTGATGCTGATCGTGCTGCTGGCCGGGCAGTTCATGGCGCTCCTCGACGTCACGATCGTCAACGTGGCGATGCCCACGATCGGCCGTACGCTGCACGCCACGGGCGCCGAACTCCAGCTCGTGGTGGCCGGCTATACCGTCAGCTACGCCATGATGCTGATCACCGGCGCACGATTGGGTGACTTGTACGGGCGGCGCCGGATGTTCCTCATCGGCGTCCTCGTCTTTACCGTCGCGTCGCTGGCCTGCGGTATCGCGCCCGGGATCGAGATCCTCATCGCCGCCAGGTTCGTCCAGGGCGTGGGGGCCGCGGCGATGATTCCGCAGATCATGAGCGTCATCCAGGTGCGGTTCACCGGTGCGGCGCGGGCCCGGGCGCTGAGCGCGTACACGGCCGTGCTGTCGTCGGGTTTCGTCGCCGGGCAGGTCATCGGCGGGGTGCTGGTGACGGCGAACCTGTTCGGCCAGTCCTGGCGCCCGGTGTTCCTGGTCAACGTGCCGATCGGGCTGGCCGTACTGGCCCTGGTGCCGGTGGTGATGCCCGCCGACGAGCCTGGCCAGCACGGTCGGCGGCTGGACCTGACCGGGCTGGCCATCGCGGTGCCCGCGGTCTTCCTGGTCGTGCTGCCGCTGATGCTCGGGCACCAGGAGGACTGGCCCGGATGGGTTTTCGCGTGCATCACCGGCGGCGTGGCCCTGGCGGCGGTGTTCGCGGGGGTGGAGCGGCGGATCGCGGACCGGGGCGGCGATCCGCTGCTGAACCTGGCGGTGCTGCGCGCGCCCGGCCTGGTGCCCGGGCTGGCCGCGGTGGCGGTGCTGATGATCACCTACGGCGGCTTCCTGTTCAGCTTCGCGCTGCACCTGCAGGCCGGGCTGGGCGACAGCGCGCTGCGCGCCGGGCTGACGTTCGCGCCGTGCGCGGTGGTCTTCGGGCTGTGCGGGTACTTCTGGCGGCGGCTGCCTTCCGGGCTGCATCACCTGATCGCCCC
>DATBGO010000274.1:0-1602 GCA_036558005.1 Streptosporangiaceae bacterium
TCGGCGAGCCGCACCCGGCCCGGCGGTGGATGCGCCCACGTCACCCGCTGGCCGCGGGCATCCCGCGACGGCGGGGCCGGGATCCTGCTGCCACCGGCGTGCCAGCGCACCAGCACCCCCGGCGGGCCCCCGCCGGGGGTAGCGACCGCGAGATCCGGGCCGACCCAGGGGCATGCGCCCGGCTGGACCAGGAACAGGAACCGGTCACCCGCGGCGATCACGGCCAGCGCATCCTGCGGGCCGGGCAGCGACGGCAGGCCGCGGATCTCATCCGGTGCGCCCCCGGTGTGCAGCCACCAGTGGACCGCCACCACGCCCGCGGGCCGCGGCACCTCCAGCGCCTCGATACCGTCCCCGCATACCAGCTCGACCCGCCCGCCCGCGTGCTCCACCGGCCAGCCCAGCTGCCGGCAGGCCGCCACCGCCTCCGTCGCGGCGCACGCATTCAAGCCCCGGCCGGCCTCCCCCTCGCCCTGGCCGCCGGTGCCCGCAGCCGTATGCGGGAACCGGGCGACCCGCCCCCGCGCGAGCCGGTCATACCGGGCGATGAGCGAAGCCCCGGCGCCCAGCGCGGAATCACTGCGCTCCCAGAAGATCCGCGGCACGTTCTGGCCGCCGCTTTCCACCGTGGACACGGTGCTGCGCGCATACCCCGTCTTGCGGGCGAGCTGGGCCTGCGAGTATCCAGCCGCCCCCCGTGCCTCCTTCAGGGCCTGGCCTAACGCCCGCCGCAGCGCCCGGATGCCCTCAGAATCGTTCATCCCAGCCGCCTCACGGCCAGCGGCCCGCGCCGCGCCCCTGCTGGCCACCAGCCGCGGCAGAACACCAGGCGCAGCACAACGAGATTGCTCGCGGATGCGGTTCCCATCTCGCTTCCCTCCGGTCCGGCACGTGGACTGCTCCGTGTCGGCAACGGGCGGTGAAAGATCTGACAGGGCGCCTTATGTGCTCGCTTCCGGCGTGGTGATCCTGCGGTGCCATGGGGTTCGCGGACCCGCTGTGGTCACTATGACCCCGGTCCGGGTAAGCCGGGTCACCCGCAACTATGCACACGCCCGTAACGGAGATGCAAGGGCGGATGGCCCTAATAGCCCCCGAGGCCCCTGGTGGGCAAGGACAGCGGGCTCTGCTGCTGACCCGTGCCACGCCGCGGCCGGCTGTTATAGAAAGCGTGGTCTGAGAATTGTGATTTGAGAGTGAAGGAGCCATTTCAATGGGCCGCGATAGATCCCGCCGGATGGGCCTGCCGCGCCCCGGCCGCGAGCGCGGCCCGGCCGGCCGCCCCGGTGCCCGCGCCCAGGTCGAGCACGGACCGCCCGGCCGGCGGCACCGGCGCGGCCGCGACCAGCGCCCCGGCCAGCCGCGCGTACATCTGCTCCAGGCCGCCGCCGGCCCACTCACCAGCGGCGGCGTCGTAAGCGGCGCGCAGCTCGGTGGTCAGCCGAGCAGCGGCGCCGCCCTGACCGCCTGCGTCTCCCACCAGGCGAGCTCCTCGTCGTAGCCGCCGAGCGCCTTCTCCCAGCCGAACTGGACCAGCGCGCCCAGCAGGCACAGCGCCAGCTGGCGCTCCCACCAGGGCTGGGTGTCGACGCCGCACGCCTC
>DATBGO010000275.1:0-21866 GCA_036558005.1 Streptosporangiaceae bacterium
CCAGCAGTCGATCAGGACGTGTCCGCTGTCCTCGGCGATCACGGTGCAGTACCGGCTGGCCAGGCCGGTGATCCGCAGCAGGCCCTCGTCCTGGTCGTGGGTGCAGCGGATGGGCAGGTTGCGGGCGGCCAGGCCGGCCGCGACCTGGCTCAGCAGCCCGCCGGGCCGGGCTGGCCGGGTGTGTTGTGGTGTGCTGGGGTTCACGGTAGGGGTCCTGTCAGGGGGGTGGTTTCCCGCCGGCCTTATCTCGTAAGAATGCGGGTGCTCGCCACCCGTATTCCTTCCAGTTAACGGCGCGGGCGGCCGTGCCGGGGTTCAGGTCAGGGCGAGGGCGGCGAAGTTGAGGTCGTTCACCGGCTGCCCGACCCGGCTTTCCCGGTAACCCGTCACCCTGCTGGAGTAGGCGTCCAGGGTGTCTACGAATGCCGGGATGATGTACCCGCCGTGGGTGAAGTCGTCTTGCTGCATCCGGTAGGCGATCTCCTTGCGGGTGCTGGTGTTCAGGGTGGCGTTCGCGTCTGGTACAGCCGGATGTAGTCCGGGCTATCCTCGTGTGTCTCGTTCCATGGGCTGGTGGGCAGCATCGACAGGGTGGCCTGCACCAGGTACGGGCTGTAGGAATAAAAGTCCTGCGCGAACGGCCATTGCAGGTACTGGGGGCCGAAGAACGTGCCGGGGTCCACCTGCCGCAGCCGGATGCTGATCCCGGCGGCGGCGGCCTGCTCGGCTAGCACCGTGGCCATCGCCACCGCCCCGGTGGCGATCGGGGAGGTCACCAGCTCGACCCGCAGGTCCTCCCGCCCGGCCTGCTTCAGCAGGTGCTTCGCGAGCGGGATGTCCTGCTCGCGGCGCAGCGCGTCATCGAACTCCGCATCCCACGGCGAGAACACATCCGAGGCCGGGGTGCCATACCCGTCCAGCGCGGAGTCGATCAGCTGCGGGCGGCTGGCGGCCAGCCGCAGCGCTTGGCGGACTCGCACGTCGCTGAAGGGGGCCAGGTCGGTGCGCATCGTAAAGGGCACGATCGTTCCGGCCTTGGAGGCGACCGCGTGGATGCCGCTGGTGGTGGCCAGGCTGGTGAACTGCGGGCCATCCAGCGTCCCGGCGGCGTCGATGACCCCGGTGCGCAGCGCGTCAGCCAGCGACACCGGGTCGGGGAAGTCCACGATCTGCAGGGTGTCCGCCCACGGCAGCCCGTCCCGCCAGTAACGCGGGTTGCGGGTGAAGGTGCTGCGCTGCCCGGGGGTGAAGCTGTGGTAGGCGAACGGGCCGGTGCCGTTGGGCTTACCGGTGGCCGGGTTGAACCCGGCGGGCAGGATCTGCGCGGTGAGGATCCCGGCGAGCTGCTCGGGCAAGGTGGCGAACGGGCGGGTCATCGGCACCAGCACCGTCAGTTTATCCAGAGCCTTGATGCCGGCCGGATCGACCGGGCCAAGGACGTTCACCGCCGAGTACTTGTTCGCGATGATGCGCCGGAACGTGTAGATGACATCAGCGGCGGTGAGCTGGTGGCCGTCGTGGAACTGAACGCCGGGGCGCAGCCGGATCACCCACTGGGTGGCCAGCGGGTCGCGGGGGCTCATCTCGGTGGCCAGCACGTACTCGATCCCGGCGTCCGCATCCAGCTGCACGAGGGGCTCATACAGCGCCTGGGCGCGGGCGGTATCGAGGTAGTTGAGGCCCTGGTGCGGGTCGAGGGTGTCGCTGATGCTGCCGCCGGTCAGGCCGACCCGCAGCACCCCGCCCCGGCGGCGGGCCACGGCGGCGGGCGCGGCGCGGCTGCTGGTGCCGCACCCGGCCGCTAGGCCCGCGGCCAGGGTGCTGGCAGCGCCGGCGAGGACGGTGCGGCGGGAGGGGAATCGCCCGGTGCCGGGCAGGGCCGTGGCAGATGGGGGGATAATCGGAATCACCTCTCTAACGGAGGCGAAGGCCCGGCGATTGGTTTGGCGACTAGCGCCGGGCCTTCACACTGCGCAGCAGGGGCTACGCGGGGGGTTAACGGGAAACGATCACGCCGGCCGCGTGATCACGGGTCATTCATGGTCCTTGGGTGCGGCTGGTGACCGGGCGGCCTGCTCAGCCCGGGTGATCTGATCGGCCAGGCCAGCAGCCGTCGGGTCGGTCAGGGCGGTGTCGCGGCGCGCGCCGGGCAGCCGCCGGTAAGCACGGAACCGCCCGGCCGGGGCCAGCCAGATCACCACCCACAGCGGGTGCTCGCCGCGCAACTCGGCCGCCTCCCGCCACCGGGCCGCGTCCTCGGGCTCTCCGCTGGTCACCTGTGCCGCCTGACGACGGCGAGCCCGGCGTACAGGTCCGCGCCGTGACCGGGCCAGCCCGCGTGCCCGGGCCGCCACTCGGTCACCGGCACCACCCCGGGCGGCACCAGCCCCAGACCGCCGAGCAGCCTGCTGACCTGCGCGTGGCTGCGGGCGGTGATCCCGGCCGGCACCCGGGCGTTATACGCAGCGACCCCGGCGGCCACCTGCTCGGGGGCGAAGTCCGCCGTCAGGTGGGACAGGGCGATGAAGCTCCCTGGGGCTAACCCGGCTGCCAGGGCCGCCACCACCCCGGCTGGGTCATCGGCATCAGCCAGGAAATGCGCAACCGCAAGGAGCAGAACCGCGACCGGGCGGGTGAAGTCCAGCGTCCGCGCCGCCTGCTGCAGGATCGCCTGCGGGTCACGCAGGTCAGCGTCCACATAGTCACAGCTGCCCTCGGGGCTGCTGGTCAGCAGCGCGCGGGCATGGGTGAGCACCAGCGCGTCGCTGTCCACGTAGACGACCCGCGCCCCGGGGGTGATGTCCTGGGCGACCTGGTGGGTGGCCTCGGCGGCCGGCAGGCCCGCCCCCACATCAACGAACTGAGTGACCCCCCGCTGGCCGGCCAGGAACCGCGTCACCCGCGCCCCGAACGCCCGGTTCGCCCGGGCACTCGCCACCACCTGCGGGCGGCGCGCCGCGACCTCCTCGGCGGCCTGACGGTCTGCTGGATAGGTGTCTTTGGACCCCAGCCAGCAGGCGTAGACACGGGCCGGGTGCGCCACATCCGGGTCAAACCGCCGCAGCCTGGCATCAGCCGGGCGGCTCTCAGCCGGGCATGTGTCCTCAGCAGCGCCGAGCACCGCGCGCAGCTCACCCGCATCCGCCGTGACGACCGTATGCGGATGCTGGCCCAGTTCCCGGCTGCACGCCACATACCGGACCTGGCCCGAGCATTCCTCACGCCATACCCGGAAGGCCGGGAAGTCCTCGCAAAGGGCCGCAAGCGGATCACGGCTGGCTACGCAGCTACCTGCCGGCTCAAGGCCGGGGGCAGAAGCCGCGGGCACAACACTGACGGGAGGTAGCGAGTCATAGGGCATTTGCGGGCCTAACCTCATAGTTGATGCCGAACATTGCCCGGTAGCTACCGGGGCGGAGCGGCGGCCGGGGCACGCAGGCATAGCGGCTATCTCCGATCTCCGTTTGCGGGGCTGAGTTGATCCTCGGCGGAGAGCGGGATGGTTCGTAAGGCAGTAGTCCGAACAGGCATAGCGCCATTCGTGTTACGACTGCACCAGAGATCTTTTCACCGCGCGTATTCTGGCGTCATGGGCGTTACGGCAAGTCGACTCTCGCCCGCGTTCTGGTCGGAGCCGGTCGTAGCCAGTGCCCTGGCTAGATGCGACTTTCCGGTGCTGCTGGCTGAGATCTCGCGGGAGCGTGGCTGGACTCAGTCTGAGCTGGCCCGCGAGATCGGTTACTCGCAGAGCTGGGTTTCACGGGTGATGCGGGGGAAACATGAGCTGACCTTAGATCAAGTGCGTGAGGTTTCAGTTCGGCTAACGATCCCGGTGCACCTGCTGCGGTTCGGGCCAGGAGGTGATGATCCAGCGAGGCGAAGAGAGTTTGGCCAGGCGGTGATCCTGGCCGGGCTGGCACTGCCTGGTGCGCCAGAGGCCGACGCGGAGACGGCGCCGGCCCTGACGGCAATCACGCAGGCGCAGCGGCGACTAGAAGCGACGACGGCGGCGCGGGAATTGGAACGCGGGGTGACCGCGCATGCTGAGATGGCCAGTCGCGTGCTGGCGCGGACACGGGCGGCACGGCGGGAGGTCGCGGCGGCGGTGAGCGAGGCGGCTGGCCTGGCGGCCTGGCTGCATGCTGACATGTGCGATCTGGGGACGGCCCGGATGTACTACCGGATGGCCGTAGATGCGGCGCGCCATGCCGGGCATGACCTGCTGGCCGGTTACATGCTTGGGAGCCTGGCGGCATTCGAGATCGAGGCCGGCGATCCCGTGAGCGGGCTTGGGCTGGCCGAGCGTGCGCGCACGCAGCTGAGCAAATCAGAGCATCCAGCACCGCATGCGTGGCTAGGCGCGATCGAGGCGGTGGGCCATGCCACAGCCGGAGCCGACGGCTATGCCGCTGATAAAGCACTGCACCGAGCTGAAGATGCCGCCGGGAGCAGCCAGGCGCAAATGCCTCCGCCGTGGCCCTGGCTGTTCCCCTTTGACCACGCCAAGCTCGCTGGCTATCGCGCTCTGGTCTGTGTGCGGCTGCGCCGTCCGGGCGATGCCCTGGCCGCCTTCGCGGAATCGCTGGCTGGGCCACGGCCAGCGCCTAAGCAGCGCGCGATGGTCATGCTGGAAGTGGCCACGGCCTGCTGCCACGAGGGAATGGCGGACAGGGATACCACGCGGGTGGACGAGGCGTTCCGACTGGCGAGCGAGGCAGTTGCAGCAGGTGCCCGTTTTGGCTCTGAACGGGTTATCCAGCGGTCGCGGCAGTTCCGGCGCGGTTATCCGGGTCCGGCAACGGCACAGATACAAGACTTTGACCGTCAATTCAAGTCGACGCTTTGGTGAGGAGAGCCGGTGCGCCGTATCGCGGTATCCGGTCATCGTGGCCTGCCCGCTGCGACCGCGCTGCTGATCGCTGGCGCGATCGGCAACGGCCTGCGAGCTGCTGGCGGCAGGGTGACGGGCTTGTCGTGCCTGGCGGACGGGGCAGATCAGATCTTCGCCCATGCGGTGCTGGAGGCGGGTGGCGCGATCGAGGCGGTCATTCCGGCGGCAGGATACCGGGAAGGGCTGCCTGCTGAGGCGCACGCGGAGTACGACGCGCTACTGGCGAGGGCCGTGACCGTGCACAGGCTGCCGTTCACCGGGTCAACGCCGGAATCGCACATGGCGGCTAGCGAGTTCATGATCGATCACGCGGAAGAACTGTGGGCCGTCTGGGACGGCGGGCCCGCGCGGGCCTATGGCGGGACCGCCGACGTGGTTGCTTACGCGCGGAACAGAGACATCCCGGTGCGGGTGATCTGGCCAGAGGGAGCCCAGCGCGACTGAACGCGCATCGTGCCTGCTTTGGCGGAGGCTTGGATACGTCCTGTTCTGGCTTGCATTCTCTGCCGGTCTTGTTGCTGCCGTGGCCGTGTGTGGTCGCGCCGAGTGCTGTGCTGATGGCTGCCGCTGACCCTTGGTCTTGATCTTGGTGTTCGCGGGCGACTGCCTGTACCCACGTTGGCCCCGCGTAGCGGGGCCGCCCCTGGGTGGGTTCGGAGAGGGTCAGGATGGGGGTGCGGAGGATACCTCGGGGAACCCTGGGGCTGTGTGGGGAACGGGTGCCCCCGTGGTTTCCCCCCACCCGGGGGTAAGTCGGCCGCAGGCCGTCCTTCTTGGGGGGCGGGTGGCCGGGGGTCTTGGCTGGCGGGACTCCCGTAACGACCCAGCCAGCCGGGTCAGGCGAATTCGTTCGCTATTTCTTTGACGGGCCGCACGCTGCTGCCAACTGGCTGGCAGGGTTCGTGAACTCGCTCTGAAGTGATCTCAGTGATTAGGTCTTGCGCAGTCGGAGCTGGATAGGCTCCCCGGGGTGGGAACTCCGCGCCCTGACGCCTGATGACCGGAAACTCATCGGATTCGCCCGGCAGATCGTGGATGCCAACACCGACGGCGAGTACGGCGTGCGCAGCGTGCGGATCACCGACCTGATGCCGCTCGGTGCCGTCTGGACCCCCGCGGAGGGAACCCAGGACTTCGACCCGGAGCTGTTCCGGTAGCGCCGGGCCCGGGTTCAGCGGGCGGCCGTGACCGGCCGCCGCAGCAGCAGCACGGCCGCGACCGCGGCGGCGGCCAGCAGCGCGACGGCCGACACCCAGATGGCGCTGTGCAGCCCGGTCACGAACGCCGCGCCCTGCGCCGGGTCCAGCCGGCCGCCAGAGCCCGCCCCCGGTAGCCGCGCGTACACCAGCGCGCCGAGCACGGCCACCCCGAAGACCTGGCCGACCTGGCGCAGCGAGTTCACCACGGCCGACGCCATCCCGGCCCTGGAGGCGTCCACCGCGGACATCGCGATCGTGCTCATCGGGGTCCCGCACAGGCCGATGCCGGCCCCGAGCACGGCGAAGTCCCACCACAGTGAGCTGAGCGGGGTGGCCGGCGCCAGCCGCAGCAGGCCGAACGTCGCCGCCGCGGCGATGACCAGGCCGGCCAGCAGCGGCCACCGCTCGCCGACCCGGCTGACCAGGCGGCCGGCCAGCGTCGCCGCGATCGCGTAGCTCACCCCCAGCACGGCGACGTCCAGCCCGGCCTGGACCGCGGACCGGCCCTGCACCTGCTGGAAGTAGGCGCTGAAGTAGATGATCCCGCCGACGAACGCGAAGAACAGGATGAACGCGGCGGTGTTCGCGGCCGTGAACGAGGCGCGGCCGAACAGGGACAGGTCGATGAGCGGCTCGTCGGCCCGCCGCTCGGTCACGATGAACGCGGCCAGCGCGGCCGCCCCGGCGCCGAACCCGGCCAGCACCACCGGGGCGGCCCAGCCCTTGTCCTGCCCCTCGATGGTGGCGAAGGCGAGCAGCCCGAGCGCGGCGGTGATCAGGACGGCGCCGGGCCAGTCGAGCCTGCCCTGGCCCGCGCCGCGCGGCAGCCGGGGCACGAACCGGCCGGCCAGCAGCAGCAAGACCGCCGCCAGCGGCACGTTGAACAGGAACGCCCAGCGCCAGCCGAGCCCGGTGACCAGGAGCCCGCCGACCGGCGGCCCGAGCGCCAGCGCCAGGCCGGAGGCGGTCGACCACAGCCCGATCGCGAGCGCGCGCTGGCGCGGATCCTCGAACGTGGCCCGCAGGATGGTCAGGCTGCCGGGCACCAGCAGGGCCGGCCCGAGCCCCTGGATGACCCGCCCGGCCAGCAGCAGGGGCATCGTCGGCGCCAGGCCGCTGACCAGGGCGCCGATCCCGAACGTGGCGACCCCGGTCATGAAAAGGCCGGTGCGCCCGTACCGGTCACCCAGCACGCCCCCGGCCGCCAGCAGGCTGGCGTAGACGAGCACGTAGGCGTCGACGATCCATTCCAGCTCCGCCGGGCTCGCGTGCAGGTCCTGGCCGATGGCCGGGAGCGCAACGCTGACCACGGTGGTCGACATCACCGCGAGGAACAGCCCGCCGGCCATCACCAGCAGGGTCAGCCGCCCGGCCAGGGTCACCGGCCGGCCTCGGCGGGCCCGGCCGGCCCCGGCGAAACCACGTCCACCGCTGCGAGCTTAACCACCGGCAGGGACTTGCCTTAACCCTTTTCCGCCGCCAGCGCGGCCCGCGCAGCCGTCAGCTCGCGCCTGGCCTGCGCGGACAGCCGCGGGTAACGCGGGTCAATGTCCATCAGGGCGCGGGCGACAATCGCCGAAACGCAGGTCCTGGCGAACCACTTGTGGTCGGCGGGGATCACGTGCCACGGCGCCCATGGCGTGCTGGTGTGGCTGAGCATCTTGGCGTAGGCCCGCTGGTAGGCGTCCCAGTGCTGCCGCTCGGCGATGTCGCTGGCGGAGAACTTCCAGTTCTTGTCCGGCCGGTCCAGCCGTTTCAGGAACCGGGCCCGCTGCTCGGCTTTTGACACGTTGAGGAACAGCTTGACGATGGCGAAGCCGTTATCGCTCAGATAGCGTTCCCAGTCATTGATCTCCCGGTAACGGCGGCGCCAGATCCCCTTCCCCGCGGCCTGCGGCGGCAGCTGCTGCCGCTCCAGCAGGTCGGGGTGGACCCGGGCGACCAGCACCTCCTCGTAGTGGGACCGGTTGAAGATGGCGATCTCGCCGCGCGCGGGCAGCCGCTGCGAGCACCGCCAGATGAAGTCGTGGCTGAGCTCCTCGGCGGACGGCGCCTTGAAGCTGTGCACCCTGACGCCCTGCGGGTTCACCCCGCTCATCACGTGCCGGATGGTCCCGTCCTTGCCGCCCGCGTCCAGCGCCTGGAGCACGATCAGCAGCCCGTGGGTGGCCTGCGCGGCCAGCCGCGCCTGGTACTCGGCGACGATCCGGACGCCCTCGCGCAGCAGCCGGGTCCCGTCCTTCTTGTCCAGGAAGTCAGCTGTGTAGCCGGGGTCGAAGTCGCCCGGCAGCGCCACCCTGGTGCCGGGGGTCACCAGCAGCGGCTCGATCAGGCTGGAAATGCGCTCGGTGCTGCGATCGGCCAATCAGGTGTCCTCTCCCGCGGCCCGCGCTACAAGCCGACGATAGCTTCCAGTTCGCCCGACGACACCGCGTTGACCAGCCGCCGGTAGTCGAGTTCGTTCTGATCGGCATAGGCGACAGAGAATTCTCCGATGGCCTTGTCGAAGCTGTCGCCGCGGCCGAGATAGCCGGCGATCATCGCCGCCCGGCAGGTGCGGGCGTGCGCCCGGGCCAGCGCCCAGCCGCACAGCCGGGCGTAGTAGCCGAGCTGCTGGGCGTCCATCTCGGGCACGTTCATGCTGCCCTTCATGTCGCGCAGCTGGCGGACGTAGTAGTCCCTGGTCGGGACGTCGTCGGCGGCGATGCCGTTGGTCCAGCCGAGGAACGGGTCGGTGGCGGCCTGGGTGACGCGCTGGCCGCGGACCACCCGCTCACCCTGGTGCTTGAACTCGCTCGGCCCCGCGTATGGCGCCAGCACCGACTCCTGTGCCTCCTTGAGCTGCAGGAACAGCGGCTCGTCGTCGCGGTCGCCCATCAGCAGCATGACGAACGCCTCGGTGCCCACCGAGCCGACGCCGACCACCTTGCGGGCGAAGTCGCCGAAGTAGTAGCGGCGCAGCACCTCCCAGCGGTCGGACTGGACGGTCTCCTTGTACAGCGTCACGGCCTCGCGCAGCTCGTCGATGATCCCCGGGTTGCTGTGCACCGGGTACCGGACGATGACCGGCGGCTGGACCCGGACCCGGTAGTCGCCGTCCACCTGGTCACACAGCTTCATCAGCGCCTGGCGGCTGGTCCGCCCGTAGGCCTTCCTGATGTCGCGGCGGCGCTGGCGGGCCGCCTTGCGCGGCTGGATCGCGTCATACAGCCGGGAGGCCTTCTCGACGTCGATCCTGGAGTACCAGACGTCCAGGAACCGCATCTTGGCGAACCTGGCCATCTCGGTGCGGTACGTCCGCGCGCAGAGCACCGCGGCGGCCCGCCCGCCCTGGTCCTTGAGGTCGTTGTCCCTGGCGGCGACCGCGAAGCTGGCCGCCAGCCGCTTGACGTCCCACTCGAACGGGGCGGGCAGCGTCTCGTCGAAGTCGTTCACGTCGAAGACCAGCCTGCGGTCGGGCGCGGCGTACATGCCGAAGTTCAGCAGGTGCGCGTCGCCGCAGGCCTGGACCCTGATGTCACTGCTGGGCGTCTGCGCCAGGTCCCAGGCCATCGGCGCCGCGGCGCCGCGGAAGTAGGCGAACTGCGAGGCCATCATCCGGCCGTGCCGGATCGCGACCAGGTCGGGCACCCTGGTCCTGGCCTGCTCCTTGAGCACCGCCACCGGGTCCGGCCGCCCGGAGGGCAGCTCCCAGCTGGCGTGGCTGGACCGGCTCGCGGCCCGGCGCCGGCCGCGGCCCCGGTCGTACCACTCCTGCGGACTGAGCACCTCGTGCGGCGGGGTGAGCACCCCCGGTGACATCCTGCTCATAGCCGGTCCCCCGATCACGACTGCGGCAAGGCGGTCCGCGGGGGCCGGCCCAGGCTCAGCTCCCCGCCGGGCGTTGTGTCCTGCCTGGTCAGGATCGGTCAATTCTACGGGTGGCTATCCGGCCCCGCGGGCAGCAGGTACCGCTCAAGCAGCTCGTTGCGGAACTTGCCGTCCGGGTCCCATCTGGTCATCAGCTGGCCGAAATCGGGCAGCCGCGGATAGCGCCCGGCCAGCGCCCGCGGGCTGATGCCGAACAGCTTGCCCCAGTGCGGCCGGGGCGCCAGCGGCTCCAGCTGGGCCTCGATCAGCGCCATCGCCCTGGTCACCGCGGCCGGGTCGGCGGCCCAGGTGAAGTGGAACGCGGCGCTGGCTCGCTGGTAGCCCGGGCTCAGCCAGAGCCGGTCGGCGGCCAGCGTGCGGATCTCGCACACCTGCACCACCGGGGCCAGCTCAGCGGCGACCTGGTCCAGCGCGCGCAGGCCGCGGACGGCCGCCGCCCGCGGCAGCAGGTACTCCGACTGCAGTTCGGCACCCGCGCTCGGCACGGCATCCGGCCGGAAGTGCGGCAGCCGCTCGTCCCACGGCCCTGGCACGCCCAGCTGCCCGGTGCAGTGCGCGGCGGGCAGGCCGGGGATCGGGTGCCGCGGCTGGCTGGCCGGGCGGCCGCCCAGCCAGCCCGGCCCGGGCGGCGGACCGCCCGGCTGGCCGGTGCGGCGCTTCAGCCAGGCCTGGAAGACCCGGGGGCGGCGCCAGGTGGTGAACAGGCTCACGCTGTACCCGCTCGCGGTGATCTCGTCGAAGTGCCCGGCCACCTGCTCCAGCGGCAGGTCCTCGTAGACGTGCTGGCTGACCTCGAAGGCCGGGACCGTGTCCAGGGTGAGCCGGGTGACGATGCCGAGTGCGCCCAGGCTCACCACGAAGGCGTCGAACTGGCCGCCGTGGCTGTCGCGGCTGAGCCGGGCCAGGTCGCCGCTGGCGGTGACCAGTTCCAGCCCGGACACCGCGGCCGCGAGGCTGCCGCAGCCGTCACCCGAGCCGTGGCTGCCGGTCGCGACCGCGCCCGCGACGCTGACGTGCGGCAGCGACGCGAGGTTGGGCAGCGCCAGCCCGGCCGCGCGCAGCGGCCCGGTGATGTCGGCGTAGCGCAGGCCGGCGCTGACGGTGACCGTGCCGCGTTCGGCGTCGGCCCGCACCCGCGGGGCCAGCCCGGAGAGCGTGACCAGGTCGCCGGCGGTGTCGGCGAGCGCGCTGAAGGAGTGCCCGGTGCCCGCCGCGCGGATCTGGCGGGCCCGGGCGACCAGGCGCTGCAGCTGCGGGACCGAGGCTGGCCGGTGGCAGCGGGCCGCGCGGTAGCGCACGTTCCCGGCCCAGTTCGAGCGCCATCGCGCGGAGCTGGCCATCGGTGCGCTGCCAGCGGCTACGGCGCCGCCGCCAGGGTGGCGATCAGGTCGGTCAGCACCTGCTCCATGTTCCGGCTCGGCGCCGAGTGACCCTGGCCGTGCCAGGTGGTCAGCCGGGCGCCGGGAACCTGGGCCGCGACCCGCCGCAGGGCCGGCAGCGGCGCGTTCGCGTCGTCGTCGCTGTGCCAGAAATGGACCGGGCAGCATATCGCGCCGAAGTCGAACCCCCACGGCTGGTCGGCCATCATGGACACCGAGTCATCGATCCAGCCCTCGGCCCCTGGCGCGAGCGCGTCGGTCATCTGCTCGGCCATGTTCCGCTGCACCTCAGCGCGGCTGAACCAGTCCTGGTCGGCTGCCGGGGCGTCGGCGAGCTGGGCGGCAAGGCCGCCGGCCGGGTCGGCGAGGATGACCTCGCGCAGCGCGGCCAGCTTGCGCGCGATCCCCGGCCGGCCCTCCTGCTCCCACACCCGGTACGAGTCCTGGTTGACCTCCACCATCGCGGACACTTCCTGCTCGGTCACCGGTGCTGCCGAGCAGACCGGCACGCAGGCCCGGACCCGGTCACCGAGCAGCGCCGCGACGGCCAGCGCGTGCGGGCCGCCGCCGGACCCGCCGATCACCGCGAACCGGTCCGCGCCCAGGTGGCCGGCGACGGCCGCGACGTCGGCCGCGACGTGCGCGACCTGGCGGCCGGGCAGCGGCGTCGACTGGCCGTACCCCGGCCGGTCCACGGTGATCACCCGCAGGCCCAGCCGCGGCCACAGCGTGCGGTCCGGGTGCCGGCCCAGCCTGCCACCCGGCGTCCCGTGCAGCGAGAACATCAGCTGCCCGGCCGGGTCGCCCCATTCCTCGAACGCGTACTTACGGCCGTCAGCCAGCATGATCGTGGTCACGTGCGGTCCCTCCGTCTGCCCGCGGCGCCCAGGTGGCTAGCTCGGCGGCCGCGGTCCCCGGTGTCTCCTGGTTCGTCATGGTAGGGCCCGCCCATCATTTTCAGCATCCCCGCGCCGCCGGTAGTAAAGAACCGCACCAGCACGACCGCGGCGAGGAGCAGGAAGATGATGTTGAGAATGGTGGTGTAATTCCAGCTGATGCCCGTCTCGCCGACCTGGGCGGTGCGCTCGGCGGGGATCAGTCCCAGCCCGCCGAACAGGAATTCCACCACGTAGCCCGCGATCACCATGGTGGCGTAGAAAATCCCGAGCACGGTCAGCATCATCGCCGTGCCGTAATACTTCCGGTAGATGATGAGGATCGGGATGATGATCAGGTCGGCGAAAATGAACGCGATCACCCCGCCGAAGCTGATCCCGCCATTCCACAGCACCGCGGCCAGTGGCACGTTGCCGATCGAGCAGACGAAGCTGAGCACCGAGATGACCGGGCCGATGACCGGGCCCCAGAGCCTGGCGGCGAGCGGGTGGCCGGTGAGGAAAAGGTGCTGCCAGAAGCTCTCGGGCACCCACGCGCCGATCGCCCCGGCGATCAGCAGCCCGATGACGACGTCGCGGAGCACGGCCGCCCACTCCATCACGAAGATGTGGCTGACCGAGGTGAAGCCGTCCCGGCTGAGCAGCCGCCGCCAGAACGGGCCGGGCGAGGCGACGCTCATGTCCATCGCGGCGTGCCCTTCCATGGAGCCGGCCAGGCCGCGTCCGGCCTGCTGCCTGGCCTGCCCCTTGAGCCGGGCGGAGACGAACAGCCGGAACGCCAGCGCCACCCCGACGATCATGACTGGCCCGCCCGCGAACTCGGCGAGGGTGAACTGCCAGGACAGCAGCAGGGCGAGGATGATGCCGAGTTCGATGACCAGGTTGGTGCTGGCGATCTCGAACGCCATCGCCGCGGTGAAGCTGGCTCCCTTGCGCAGCAGCGACCGGGCCAGGGCCACCGCGGCGTACGAGCACGAGGAAGAGGCGGCGCCGAGGCCGGTGGCGGCCGCCAGGTTGGCCGCCGAGTCGCCGCCGAGCAGGCGGGTCACCGTCTCCCGGCGGACCACCGCCTGGACGATCGCCGACAGGCCGAACCCCAGGATCAGCGACCAGGTGATCTGCCAGGTCATCGACCCGGCGACGCCGAGGGCGTGAGCGATGGCGTCAACCGCGCGCATGACCGGCCTCCGCGGCGGCGATGGTCAGCAGCTGGCGCAGGCAGTGCTCGAGCAGCGGGTGCGGGAAGCCGTCACTGAGCCGGTAGAAGACCATCCGGCCGGCCTTGCGGTAGCTGACCAGCCCGGCGAACCGCAGCAGCTTCAGCGCGTAGGTCACCTGATCCTGGGTCACCCCGAGCGCCAGCGCCAGGTCACCGACGCACAGCTCACCGGCCGCGACCAGGGCGAACAGTATCCTGGACCGGACCGGGTCGGCGAGCATGCCGAGCAGCCCGGCGAGCTGGCCCGCCTCGGCCACGGTGAGCAGGCCGGCCTGCGCCCGCGCTACCCGGGCCGCGTCGACCGGATGGTCATGATCGCGCATCGGCGCCCCTTCCCCGCCGTCCGGGTGGCTGTACCGGTCCCGGCCGAGCCCGTACATCCGTAAGGTTGTACGGATGGCCACTATACTCCTCTGTCCGAGCGCAGCCGACCTGGGGTTTTTCCTGAACGCTGAGCCGGGTAGCGGTCTATCCTCGGACCTGCATGTACTGCGAGGGGGTTCGCAGCGGGCAGGTGCCAGGGCTGTCGCCATCTGGCGGGCACGACAGGGCTGCGGCCGGCCGGCCGGGCGGCAGGGTCATCCGGGGGAGACATGCTCAGGGGCGGTGGCGAGCGCCGGGTGCCCGCACACGCGGGCCGGCTGACCAGGTGGGAGCGCCTTGCCTTCGCCCTCGTCTTCCTGCTGATGATCGGCTATATCGTCGTGGTCACCGTGGCCGCGGCCCGGTCGCGCTGAGCTGGCCTCAGGCCGGCACCACCGGCCGGTAGCCGGGTTGCCACATCAGCTCGCGCAGCTGCTTGTCCAGGTCCTTGCCGGGCCCGGCCGCGGCCACCCCCTCGGCCCTGGCCGCGGTCACCACCGCCGCGGCGACCGCGGCCGACGTGCCGCGCAGCGCCTCCACCCTGGGCAGCAGCGGCGCGCCCGCGGCGACCGGGTCGGTCAGCCCGGCCACCGCGTGGGCGGCGGCGGCCAGCATCCCGTCGGTCACCCGGATGGCCCGGGCGGCGATGACGCCGAGCCCGAGCCCGGGAAAGATCAGGGCGTTGTTGGCCTGGCCGATCTCGTAGCGGGTGCCGTCGTAGTCCACCGGGCTGAACGGGCTGCCCGTCGCCACCAGCGCCCTGCCCTTGGTCCACCGGATCACGTCGGCGGGGACGGCCTCCGACAGCGAGGTCGGGTTGGACATCGGCAGGATGATGGGCCGCGGGGTATGCGCGGCCATCTCCGTGACGACCTCCTCGGTGAACGCGCCGGCCATGGTGGAGGTGCCGATCAGGATCGTGGGGTGTACCTGCCTGACCACCTCGGCCAGCCCGATGCCGCCGCCGGGCCGGCCGGACGGCCAGCCTTTGACCTGCTCGTGCTGGCGGGCATAGCGCCGCTGCGGGCCGCTCAGCCCCGGGGTCTCCGTGGTCAGCAGCCCCGGCCGGTCGATCGCCCAGAACTGGTCCCTGGCCTGATCCGCGGCCAGCCCCGCGGCCTGCATCGCGGCCGATAGCTGGTCGGCGATGCCGGTGCCCGCGGTGCCAGCGCCGAAGATCACCACGCGGTGCTCGGGCAGCGCGATCCCCGCGGCCCTGACCCCGGCCAGCACGGCGGCCAGGTTGACCGCGCCGGTGCCCTGGATGTCGTCGTTGAAGGTGAGCAGCCGGCCAGAGTACCGGTCCAGCAGCCGCCTGGCGTTCGCCACCCCGATGTCTTCCCAGTGCAGCATCGCGCGCGGGAACAGCCGGCCCACCACCTCCACGAACGAGTCCATAAACTCGTCGTATTCGGCGGCCGGGACCCTGGGATGCCGGTTGCCGATGTAGAGCGGGTCATCCAGCAGGGTCTGCCGGTCGGTGCCGACGTCCAGCATCACCGCAAGCGCTCGGTCCGGGTTGATCCCGCCGGCCGCGGTGTAGACGGCGAGCTTGCCGACCGCGATGTGGATGCCGCCGACCCCCCAGTCGCCGATGCCCAGGATCGCGCCCGCGTCGGTGGCGACGATCAGGTCGGCCTCGTCCGCCGCCAGGCCCGCCGCGCGCAGCGACCTCTCGATCAGCTCCGGGTGGTCGACCGACAGGTACACCCCGCGCGGGCGGCGGTACTCGTGGCTGTACTGCTCGATGGCCAGCCCCACCGTCGGGGTGTAGACGATCGGCAGCATCTCGCTCAGGTGGCTGGTCAGCAGCTTGTAGAACAGCACCTCGTTGCGGTCGTGCACCTCGGTCAGGTAGACGTTCCTGGCCAGGTCGGTGCCCTGCCGCAGGTACTGCGCGTAGACCCGGGTCACCTGCTGGTCCAGGGTGACGTGCCCGGAGGGGATCAGGCCGGTGACGCCGAGGGCGCTGCGCTCCTCATCGCTGAAGGCCGTTCCCTTGTTGATCCTCGGGTCGGCGAGCACCTGGCGGCCGCGCAGCGTGGTGCGCCAGGAGCCGTCCTGATCCAGCCATGCCGTCCGCACGCGGACCGTACCTCCCGCTCGCCTTCGCCGTGAACTCCGCTGGGCTGATCATGGCACGGCCGGGCCCCGCCGTGCCCGGCCAGGCCTTGCCCGGCCGGGGGTTCCACGCCGCGGTGGCGCACAGCGCGGCCAGCGCGATGACCGCGGCGAGCCGGGTGTCGGGCGCCAGCACGTGACCGAGGCGGCCGGTCATCCAGTGCAGCCAGTGTGGCCCGGGAGCGCGCGGGATCACCCCGGCCACCAGGTCCAGCGTCACCGGCACCGAGCGGAGCAGGACCAGCCAGTCGAGCCGGGTCGCGGGGAACAGGGCCAGCAGGGCGAACAGCAGCGTGTCGTACCAGGCCCGCTGCAGCGGCCAGACGAACAGCCAGGCCATCGAGACCGCCACGGCCGGCCGGACGGCCGCGAGCCCTGGCCGCCCCGGCGGCAGCCGGACGGCCAGCACGACCGCCAGCGCCAGGCAGCACAGTGCCGCGGTGGTCGTCAGCCCGGCCGGCGCGGAGGTGTAACCAAACGGCGGGTAGAACAGCCGCCAGAAGCTGTCGAAGGTCACCAGGGTGCTGCCGCGGGCGCGCAGGTCGCGCAGCGCGGCGGGCCCGGCGAGCGGCCGGCCGAGGTGCCGCCGAGCACCGCGGCCGCCCACTGCACCGCGGTCGCCACCGGGCCGTAGAGCGAGGGGTCGTGCTGCCAGAACCGGGTCGCCTGCAGGCCGACCGGATCGCCGGCCTGCCGCAGTTGCAGCGGCGTCATCAGGTACGGGCTGTGGCCGAGCTCGGCGATCCTGCCGTAGCTGGCGTAGCTGATGCTGTCGGTGGACCCGGCTGGCGGCAGCACCGTCAGCAGGCCGATCGCGACGGCCGCGCCCGCCAGCATGAGCCCGATGGGCGGCCGGGCGCCGCGGCGGACCGCGGCCAGCCCGCAGCCGACCCCGGCCGCGCCGGTCCCGATCGCGCTGTACAGCAGCGTCACGACCACCGGGTAGGACGGGTGCAGCCCGGCCCACCACGGCGGTGCCGGCCAGGTGCGGCGCAAGGCCGGCACGGCGGCGCTCGGCCCGGCCGCGGCCACGGCCGCGATCAGCAGCACCGAGACGGTGATCGCGGCCGCCGCCGCCCGGCCGAGCAGCCGGCCAGGACGGCCAGGGTCAGCCCGGCGGCCCGGCGGCCCGGGCGGCAGCGCCGCGGGCACGCCGACAGTCGCGGCAGTCAAGGTTGGCCGTCCCCCCGGGCCCCGTTGCTCGCCTGCACCGTCACGACGCCCGCGCCCGTCAGGCCGGCCGGCGTTTCCGGTGTCGGTGCCGTTATCTATTGAGCGGCAGCGACGGCCCCGCCTATGCGCGGTGTTGGGCGAGCTTTACCCGCAGGACACCGAGTCCATAGCCGGCTGGCCGCCGCGGCCCTCCGGCGTTCAGCCGCAGTGGCGTCTGCGCAGGTGACAGGCGTGGCCCCAAATTGATATCCGGACATTGCCGGAGATCACTTGACTGGTCAGGCTACTCAACGGTAACTTCCATCCGATCGTCCGTGCGTGGCCCCGGTCACTATCAGCAGTCAGCACGGGCGACCCGGGCACGCCTACCTGCTTCAGTGCCCGCCCGCGCCGGACCAGCTTGCCAGGGAGCCGCGATGAACCCTTCCGGGACAACCACCTCAGGGCCGCCAGCGCCGCACGGCCGGGTCCGATGGCGCAGATTCGCCGCCATCGTGGTGCCGTCGCTCGCGGCGGTCGCCGCCGTCATGGTGCTGACCGCCGAGGGCGCGATCGCGGCATCATTCTCGATCTCGGGCCAGCAGTTCGAGGTTTCGGCCGACTCGCTGAACGGATCTGGTTTCCAGCAGTTCGCGACCGTCGACCAGACCGCCAGCCACAACCTGGTGCCGGTCGCGGAGTCGGAGATCGGCTCGGCCAAGATCACCAACCTGTGCCAGAGCATCGTGGCGCCGTTCCCGTTCGGCCTCGGCGACTTCACCCTGCGGATCACCGCTGGGGCGGGCGGTACCGCCGTCTCGGCTGACTCGCTCGTCATCGACGCGAACCAGCTGTCTGGCAGCACCGCGACCTTCAAGCAGATCAACATCGGCCAGGACGCCAGCACGCTGAACGCCGTGTCCGGGGTTCCGGTCGGCGTCGCGGGCACCTTCGGCCAGCAGGCCGCGTCGGTCTCGATCAGTGACCTGCACCAGGTTGCCTACTCGACCTCGGCGGGCACCTTCACCCTTCCCGGGTTCGGGCTCAAGCTCGCCTCAGGCGACAATCCCTGCTTCTGAGCCGGATGCCTCCGTCACGCGACCCTCAGGACTCCGCCGGATCCGCTCCGGCGGAGTCCGCTTCTTCGGGCGGCCCGGTGTCTTCCTCGGGCGGCCCGGCGCCGGCGGCCGGCGGCGGGCCCGTGGTCAGGGCCTGGCGGGCCTGGCGCCGCTGGCGGCGCAGCCGCCCGTTCTGGGCAGGTGTGCTGCTGATCGCGGCCGGCGCGGAACTGCTGCTGCTCCCGCTTCCGCTCAACTCACTCGGCCTCATCATCCACGTGGGCATCGGCGGGATCGCGGGCATCCTGATCGGCGCCGTGCTGATCGTGTGCGGGCTGCTGCTGTGGTTCCACCCGGCGCAGCGGACCTTCTACTCGATCGTGGCGGTGGTGCTTTCCATCGGCGCGCTGATCGCCTCCAATCTCGGCGGGTTCTTCGTCGGCACCCTGCTCGGCGTGATCGGCGGGTCGCTCGCGTTCGCCTGGATGCCGGACATGCCGCCGCGGCAGTGGCCGCGCTGGCTGCGCCGGTCCGCGTCGCCCGCCGGGCCGTCGGCCGGGCTCGGGCTCATCCTGGCTGACCGGGACGACGCCGCCGGCGAGCACGGCGGCCAGGATCCGGCCGGGCCGGACGCCACCGAGCCAGCCGCCGATCCGGCCGGTCCGGCCAGGGAGCAGTCTCCGGCTGGCGAGGGCGCCGGGCAAGACGGCACCGGGCAAGACGGCGCCGCGCCGGCTGACACCGCATCACCCCGTGACCCGGCCGTCCCGGCGCCGCAGCCCGCCCCGGCGTCGGGCGGCCGGTGGGAGACGTGGCCAGCCGATGACGGCGCCGCCCGGGCCGATGGCGGGCCGCCCGGCCGCACAGCCGGACGGGGCCGTGGCCGTGGCCGCCGCGATCCGGGCGGTCACCACCCAGGCGGCACGCTGATGGCGGTCGGCGCCGTCCCGGTGTCGCTGATGCTGGTGGCCTCGGCCCTGAACCAGGCCGGCCAGGCTCACCTCACCGGCCAGCCGGCGGGTATCCGGCTGGCCGCGGCGGTATGCACGACCCCCGCCCCGGCCCGGCCGGCCGGGAAGAATGCCCCGGCCCAGGGCACGGCGACACCCAGCCCGGCCCCGGATCCGTCCGGGACCTCCGGCCTGCTCCCGCTGCCGGTCCCGCTTCCGATACTGGGGCCGCTCGCCAGCCCGGCTGCCTCGCCCGCGCCGAGCCCGACCGGGACCGCGACCCCTGACCCGAGCCCGACGCCGGACCCGACCACGCCGTGCCCGAGCCCGTCCGGGACCCCGGCCCCCAGCCCGTCGCCGAGCGCCAGCGTGACCGGCACGCCGGGCCCGTCCCCGTCTCCGGCCGGAGGCAAGGCGGCCAAGAAGGCGGCCAGGGCCAGCGCGCCGGCCATCGTCGTCCCGGACATGGACGCGACCCTCACCGCCGGGACCGCAACCCTCACCGGGCTGTCGTTCGACGGCGTGGCCAACGTCGACACCGCGAACGGGACCGTGCCGATGCTGAAGTTCAGCATGGACGAACTGGACCTGACCGGTAACCCGGTGCTCGCCGTCACCGTCAACGGCAGGCAGCTGGTGGCCAGGACCACGTCACTCGACTTCACCGGCAACGTGACCCTGCTCGCCACCAAGATGACCGGTGACCTGCTCGGCGTCCGGCTGACCTTCACCCCGCAGAACCCGCCGCCGGTGGTGCTGCCCACGATGCAGTTCACCAACGTGGTCACCAGCCAGCCCTTCACCACCGCCGACTCGGTGCAGGAAGCCAACCTGGACGTCGAGTCATCCGCCGGCTGACCTGGCTCTCGCGGTGCCGGCAGCCCGCTTCGGGCAGCGCGGAGGTGGCACCCGCGGCGCCCGCGCGACGGGTCAGCCGGGTTCACCCTCCGCCGCGCCGCTGCCCCAGATCGCCCGGAGGCTGTCGATGGTGTCGGCCTCGGCGGCGCTCTTGTCCGGCCGGTACCGCAGCACCCGGGCGAACCGCAGGGCCAGCCCGCCCGGATAGCGCCGGCTCGCCTGCACGCCGTCGAAGGCGATCTCCACCACCAGCTCCGGCCGGACCCTGACCGTCCCGTACAGCCCGGCCCGCTCGGCCGGGCCGGGCGGCTGGCGGGGCGGGTCAGCGAGCTCGAGCAGCCGCTCGGTCTGCCAGGCCAGCATCTGGTCGGTCAGCCCCTTGAACGTCTTGCCGAGCATCACCAGGCCGCCGGTGGCCGGGTCGCGGGCACCCAGGTGCAGGTTCGACAGCACGCCGCGGCGGCGGCCGTGACCCCACTCGGCGGCCAGGATGACCAGGTCGAGGGTGTGCCGGGGCTTTACCTTGATCCATTCACTGCCCCGGCGGCCCGCCACGTACGTCGCGTCCAGCGACTTGACCACCACGCCCTCGTGGCCGCGGCCCACCGCGTCGCCGAAGAACTCCTGCGCGGCCGCCGGGTCCGCCGTCACCAGGCGCGGGATCAGCAGGCCCGGCGGAGCCACCTGAGCCAGCTGGCGGTACCGCTCGCTGCCGGGCTCGTCGATCAGGTCGGTGCCGTCGCGGTGCAGCAGGTCGAACAGGAACGCGGTCAGCGGTACCTGGCTGCGCTGCCCGGCCGCGCCGCCCTGGCTGGCGGCCCGGGCCGAGGTGACCTGGAACGGCTGCGGCCGCCCGTCCGGCCGCAGCGCCACCGCCTCGCCGTCGAGCACCACCGCCCGCGCGGTCAGCGCGCGGGCCGCCTCGGAGATCTCAGGGACCCTGGCGGTGATGTCATCGAGGGTCCTGGTGAACACCCGGATCTCCGCGCCGTCCTTGTGTACCTGGATCCGGATCCCGTCGATCTTCCACTCGACCGCGGCAGGCGACACCCGCTCCAGCGCCGCCTCGATGCTGGGTGCCGCCGCCGCGAGCATCGGCCGGACCGGCACGCCGACCTGCATCCGCAGGCCGCTGAGCGCCTCCAGCGCGCCCTCCCCGCGCAGTGCCGCCTCGGCCGTCACGGCCAGCGAGCCGCTCAGCTGGTGCGCCCGGCGGATCGCGGCGGCCGGCACCCCGGCGGCCCGGGCGATCGACTCGCTCATCACGCCCTCCAGCGCGCCCTGGCGCAGGTCACCCGACAGCAGCCGGACCAGGAAATCGCGCTCGGCCGGGGTGGCCCGGCCCAGCAGGCCGTCAAGCAGCCGGCGCCGCCCGGCCTGCGAGCCGGCCCCGGTCTGCGCGCCGATCGCCGCGAACACCGCGTCGGTCTCGGTCAGCGTCAGTTCGGGCTGGGCCGGATGCTGGCTTTCCAGGCCGGGGCCGTCCTGCGGGCCCGCGAGCCGGAAGTGCCCGGACAGGGCCGCGTAGCCCACCCCGATCTGCCGCTGGCGCAGCTCACCGGACAGGAAGGCGACCGCCACGCTGATCTCGCCCGGCGGGACCCGCCGCAGCAGCCCGGCGATCTGCTCGATCTTCGCCAGCCTGGCCGGCGTGCCGGCCACCGCCGCCGACACCTCGGCAAGCTCGGTCAGCAGCATCGTCACAGCCAGCCCTTCTGCTGAGCGATCTCAGCCGGCTGGGCCCGGTTGCGGGCGCCCTGGGCCGGGGTGCGGCCAGTCGGCGGGGTCAGGGCCGGTGCGGACATGTCCCTATCCTGCAGTGCTTATGTGGGGGGGAGACCCACCCCCCCACGCCCCCCGCATGCAACCGCTCGGGCCCGGCGATGCCGGGCCCTCGCGGTTGCATAACG
>DATBGO010000276.1:0-4068 GCA_036558005.1 Streptosporangiaceae bacterium
TGATGCTGACCGAGCTGGTTCCGGGCTGGACGTGGGCGCAGGACTCGGACAGCACGAGCGTCTTGATCCCGTACTTGGCCAGGCTGGCCGGGGTGAGGTTGGTGCCGGCCTGCAGGCCGTAGTTCCAGCCGGCGAACAGGAAATCGGGCTTCAGCCCGATCAGGGTCTCTAGCGTGAAGTAGTCCGGTGACACGTCGCGGACCTTGGCGAACGCGGCCTGGTACTGCGGCGGTACCGGCTGCCCGGCGGGGCCGTCGCCGGTGACGCCGAAATCTCCGGCCATGTGCGATTGCAGGCCGAGGGCCAGCATGTCCTCGGTCGTGTTGACGTCATTAGATACCGCGCGCCGCGGCGCCTGGTCATAGGTGGTCCGGACGCCGCAGCTGGTCACGGTGACGGGGTAGGGCGCGGGCGGCGCGGCCGCCGGGGCCGCGGCGGGCTTGCTGCTGGCACAGCCGGCGAGCAGGCCGCCGACGGCCAGCAGGGCACAGGCGGCCGCTACCGCCCGGGCGGGGTGCGAAACGGCGCGGCGCGGACGGTAGCTCAGGCGCATCAGGTTTCCTTCGGGCTGGCTGGGATGCTGGCATCGGGGATGCCGGGTCGCGGGCTGTCGTCCCCGGGCCGGACGCGGCGGGGGATCAGGTGCGGCGTGCCGGTGTCAGGGTGGTCGATGACCAGGACGTCGGCGCCGTAGGCGCGCCGGATGGCCGGCGGGGTCAGGACCGTGGCCGGCCGCCCGCCCAGGAGGATCCGGCCGCCGGCTAGCAGGTAGGCCGACTGGCAGAACAGCGCGGCCAGGCTGAGGTCGTGCAGCGCGGCGAGCACGGTCACGCCAAGCCCTGCTACGACCTCCAGGATCTCCAGTTGGTGGCGGATGTCGAGATGGTTGGTCGGCTCGTCGAGGATGAGGTGGTCGGCCCCCTGGGCGAGGGCCCGGGCGATCAGGACGAGCTGTTTCTCGCCCCCGGACAGCGTGTTGAAGCGGCGCGGCACCAGGTGCCCGCAGCCAGCCCGCTCGATCGCCTGCTCGACGGCGGCCCGGTCGGCCTCGGTGTCGCCGCCGAACGCCCGCTTGTGCGGCGTCCGGCCGATCATCACCATCTCGCGCACGGTGTAGTCGAATTCGCTGGCCGTCTCCTGGGCTACGACCGCGACCCGCCGGGCGGCGTCCCGGGCGGGAAGGGCCAGCAGGTCGGCGCCGTCGAGCAGGACCCGCCCGGCTGCGGGCTTGTGCACCCGGTAGACGGTCTTGAGGATGGTGGACTTGCCGCTGCCGTTCGGCCCGAGCAGGCCGGTGAACTGGCCGTCCGCGGCGGCCAGGCTGATGCCGGTGACGATGCGCCGCCCGGCGATGTCGACCGACAGGTGTTCGATGGACAGGCTCACTGCGTCGCGCCGTAAAGGTAGGGCCGCCGCCGGATGAGGACGATGAGCGTCGGCGCGCCGATGAACGCGGTGATGACGCCGATCGGCATCTCCTGCGGGGCGACGATGGTGCGGGCCAGCAGGTCGCCCAGGACCATGAACGAGGCGCCGAACAGCACCCCGGCCGGCAGCACGCGCCGGTGATCGGAGCCCACCATGAGCCGGACGATGTGCGGCACGACGAGGCCGACGAACCCGATTATCCCGCTGACCGCGACCGCGACCCCGGCCATGAGCGAGGTGACCAGGAACAGGTTCCGGCGCAGCCCGCGGACGTCGACGCCCAGCGACGCGGCCGGCTCGGCCCCCATGGCCAGCGCGTTCAGCGTCCCGGCCTGGGCCAGCAGGTAGATCATCGCGGCCGCCAGGGCCAGCGCCGGGACCGGCAGCTGGTTCCAGCTGGCCAGCCCGAACGACCCCAGCAGCCAGAACAGCACCGACTGGGTGGCCTGCGGGTTCCCGCGGAAGATCAGGAAGCTGGTGATGGACTCGAACAGCGCGGACAGGACCACGCCGCACAGGATCAGCTGGGTGGGAGCCAGCCCGTGCCCGCTGCGCGAGACGGCGAACACCGCGGCCATCGCGGCCAGGGCGCCCAGGATGCTGCCGGCCGAGATCGCCCACACGCCCAGCGAGGCGAACGCCCCGAGCAGCAGCACGGCGGTGGCTCCCACGCTGGCACCCGACGACACCCCGAGCAGGAACGGGTCGGCCAGGGCGTTGCGGACCAGGACCTGCACCACCGACCCCGCCGTGGTCAGGGCCGCGCCGACCAGCGCCGCGAGCAGCACCCGCGGCACCCGGATCTGCCAGACAATGGTCCCCGTCACGGTGTCATCCGGCCGGCCGGTGACCTGCCTGGCGATGACGTGCCAGACCTGTGCCGGGCTCAGCGCCACCGCCCCGGCCCCGACGCCCAGCGTCATGGTCACGATCAGCAGCACAGCGCAGGCGCCAAGCACCAGGGCCAGCGGCACCTGATCGCCAGCACGCCGGGCCCGCCTGAGGCCTACGGCCCGCGGCAGCTGCATGACTCATCCTCCGGGCTTTCGGAGGATGAAGAGAGCCCGCAGGCACCGGCTGCCCGGTGCCGCGCGAACCGCCCTTCATCCGAGGACTGGCATTCGCCGGCCGGCCAGCCCAGGCGACCGGACTCGTCCCCGAAAGGGGCTTCACCGTTGCGGGACAGTGCCGGGATCACACCGGACTTCGCTGGACTAGCTGCCACCCTGGGACCGGCCCAGGACAGTACGGACGCTACAAGCCAGCCAACTCACCGTCAAGGCTGATCAGATGATCAGATATTTTCCCGGCTGGCCATCAGGTGCCGGGCAGGTACGGGCCGACCTGCGGAGTGAACTGGCTGAGGTCGTAGATGCCCAGCTGCTGCTCGATGCTGGTGACCCGGGCGACCATGGCGCCGAACTCGTCCCGGCCGAACTGCTGGCGTTCCAGGTCGGCGAAATGCTGCCCGAGGTCGGCCAGCTCCTGGGCCGGGACGGCCTGGCGGAAGGCGGGGAAAATCACCGTGTCCTCGCGCGCCTCATGCGGCTCGTACATCCGGACGAACGCCTGCATCGCGGCCGCAAGCCGGGCCCGGGTACCAGCGCTGGCGAGGTCGCGGGCCGTACCCTTGGCCAGGATGAACTGGGTCAGCACCCGGCCCCGGGCGTGCTGGACCAGCAGCGTGGTGACGGTGCCGGCGACTGTGGGCTCCCGGCGCAGCCGGGGGAACACGTAGCCTTCCTCGAGGCCCTCGTGGAAGCCCTCGATGAAGTCGTGAATGATCAGCGCGGCGTCATGCAGGTCCGGCGCGGTAACCCGTTTCCCGGCCTGGATCCGGCGGGTCATCTCGCGGTAGCACAACAGCACCCGCTTGAGCACGCCGTGCTCGCGCATCAGGTCGTCGTCGGGCGGGATGCCGGGCGAGGCCGGCACCGGAGCGGTCGCCGACGGGCCGGTCAGGGCCCAGACGGCGGTGGCCCCGGCGGCCCCGGCCGCGAGCCCGCCGCCAAGCAGGACCGCACGCCGGCCCGGGCCGGCTCGCGGGGAGGACGGCCGCGGCCCGGATGGTGGCACCGTCATGGTCCCGGATCCAGCGGCGCCCCGGACGGGCGCAGCACGTACCACGGGCCGCCGTTGAGGTCGATGGCCTGGCCGGTCGCCTGCCCGGCCTCGACGTCGCCGGTGTAGGTGTACAGCGGCCAGCCGTTGTAGGTGACCACCCGCCCCCCGCCCGGAGCGGGGTCGCTGCCCAGCAGGGACGGCTTGACTCCGGGCCCGGCCGCGAGCGCGGCGCCGGACGGCAGCGTCAGCGGCGGCCACGTGCCCGCGCACACGCCGGAGCAGGTCACCGCGCGGCGGCGGTCCGGTTCGAACATGTACAGCGCGTAGCCTTTACCGGTCACCAGCACCGTGCCGACATCGGGCAGCGAGCGGGCCGTGACCGTGACCTTGGCTCCCGACGTCCCGCCGGCCGCCGATGGCCCCGCAGCCGGGCTTGAGCAGCCCGCCACCGCCACCGCCAGCAGCAGCACCGCCGCGGCGCCCGTTCTCCGGCCCCGGATCACAAGACCGCCTCCTCGTATTCGGCGGGAAATCCGTAGGCCGGCCGGAAAGCTCCCCGCGGAAACCGCACCACCG
>DATBGO010000277.1:0-1621 GCA_036558005.1 Streptosporangiaceae bacterium
GTTGGTGCCCACGCCGGAGACGAGTACCACCAGGCGTGCCCTCATGCGGCCACCCTAACGGCCACGATGGCCTGGTCAGTGCCATGGGCAATGCAGAATAGGGGTCTATGCCCCCCGCTCACGGTCCCGGTGGGAAAAAGCCGCCTGCCGGTGCGGGCGGGAAGGCCGCCGAGCTCTCCCCGCCGGAGCCCGCGCTCCGGCACCGGGCACTGGCCGCGCTGTTCGTGGGGCTGCTCAGCCTGGCCGGGCTGCTCGGGTTCAACATCGAAGCCCAGCGGGCCGTTCTCGTCGTCGTCTATTCCCTGCTGGCCGGTGTGACCGCGCTCTGGCTGGCCCTGACCGCGATGAGGCGGGCGCGGCGCAGCCGCACCGCCCGGCCGCGCGGCTCGGTGACCGCGACCGTGATCGCCGGCATCGGGATAGCGCTCGCCGCCGCGATGCTGCTGGCGTTCGGCCTGTTCGGGCAGCAGCTGTCGGACTACGGCCGGTGCCTGAGCGGCGCCAACACGATCACGGCGAGCCAGTCTTGCTACAGCCGCTTCGCCCATGCGCTGGACCATAAGATCGGGCTGACCGGCCGCGGGTAGCTGGCCCGGCGCAGCCGGAGCGTGGACGGGACCCGGCGCCGTCCGGAGGCGGTGCCTCAGGGCAGTTCGGATGGGCCCGGCGGGGCCCGCCGCCCGGTGTCATGCCAGGCCCCGTCGTCATCGGCCCATGGGTCGACGAAGATCTGGTGCCCGTCGTCGCCGTCATCGCCGCTCCCGGTCCTGGAACCGCGGCGCCCGGGCACGGGCGCAGGCGCGCTGGGCGCGGCCAGCGCCGCCGCCAGCCCGGGCTCGCGGCGCAGCCGCAGCCAGTTCGCGATCCCGGCGGCCACGGCGGCGGCCACCCCCACCTCCAGGGTGGCCACCAGCCCCGCCTGCCACCCGGATGGCCCCACCACGGCGAGCCGCCCGCTGCCCAGCGGGCCACCCGAGAACGCGGCCAGAACCCCGGTGACAACCCCGGTGGCCGCGCCGCAGGCAAAGCCCCACAGGGGGGCTATCTCGGCGGCCGGGCTCGGTGCCGCCCGCACCAGCAGCACGCCACCGAACGCCCCGGCCAGGTAGGGCGCGACCAGCATGACCACCGACACCCAGCCCGGCAGCGAGGCATTGGCCCCGGACGGCATCGCGGCGAGCATGGGGAACATGGGCAGCGGCCCCAGCGCCGCTCCGGTCGGGGCGACCACCGTGCCGGCGCCGAAGGCGAAGCCCGGCCCCAGCGTGAAGCACACCGCCCAGATCACGGCGTTGGGCACGTAGGCGAGCTGGACGAGCAGGAGCAGCACGGACCCGACGGCGCCCGCCCCGAGCGCATCGTTCAGGGTGCCGAACTCCCGCAGGTGTGTGGCCAGCGACGCGCCCGCCAGCAGCGCGCCCGCCACCCCGAGCACCGCCAGCGACCCGGCCGTGCCGAGGACGACGGAGCGGGGCCGCGGCGGCAGCAGGCGGGCCAGGCGGTCCCACGGCGCCACCGCGCGGGCCGCGCCCAGGCCGCCGGCGCTGAGCGCGATGAGGAAGCCGGCGACCACTGCCTGCGGCAGCGAGGGGGTGGCCAGCCGTGACCGGCTGGCCAGCGC
>DATBGO010000278.1:0-5760 GCA_036558005.1 Streptosporangiaceae bacterium
GACGGCCATGGCCGGCGCCACGGCGATGACCCAGGCCGGCCGGCACGGGAATTTCAGTTTGCGCACTGTGATCCACCTCTCGCTCTGGCCCGATCTTGGGCAGGCAGGATTCACTCGCGCTACTGGAGTGGCCCCTAACAATTCGTCGCAGCAGCAAGGCGGAATGTAACAACCAGCTAGTGGCCGGTCAATAAGCTGCGGCCAATTACCAGAAAGATCATCCGGCCGCTAGGAAATATCAGCTGAGCTCGCCGAGATACTGCGGCAGCATCGCCCGCCAGGTCGCCCAGTCGTGCGCCCAGTCCCGGCCCCAGTTGTCCACCCGGTTGGGGATGCCCTTGGCGCCCATGACCTCGGCCATCCGCCAGGATTCGGCGGCGTCCTCCCAGTCGCCGTCACCGGTGGCGAGCACCGCGAACCGGCGCCGCAGCTGCTCCAGCGGCGGCCCGTCCAGGCCGGGCAGGAACTGCAGCGGCGCGGAGAAGTAAAGGTCGCTGGTCCAGACCTCGTCGTAGAAGCGCTCGATCCGGTATGTGCCGCTCATCCCGACCGCGGCGCGGAAGATCCCCGGATACCGGCACAGCACGGCAATGGCGTTAAAGGCCCCGATCGAGGCACCGGCGGCGATCAGGTCTATTGCCTGCCCGCCGAGGTCAGCATGGATCGCCGGCACGACCTCGTGCCGGACGCACTCATGAAACTGGCTGAGCACCCAGGTCCGGTGCTCAGCCGATCCGGTCTTGCTGACCATCGCCTGGCCGGCCACGCTGTCCACCGAGTACAGCTTGACCCGGCCCGCGGCGAGCAGCTCGGCGCAGGCGCCGACCAGGCCGTGCCGCTCGACCTCCTCCGCGTCGCCGCCCGCGGAGGGGAACACCAGCACCGGGGCGCCGGTCTCGCCCCAGCGCGCGAGGGTGACCCGCGCCTTGACCCGGTCGGAGAACCAGCGCTCGAGGCGTTTCACCGGATCACTCGTAGTAGAACTTGTGCGGCCCGGGAAATACCCATGACAGCCCCTCTCGCAGCCGGTCGCGCCAATTCTCCCAGCTATGACCGTCCCTGGCCTCGGCGAAGCGGACCGTCATCCCGGCCGCCTCGAACGTCGGCACCATCGACCGGTTGGCCGCGATCAGCGGCTCGTACACCCCGCAGCTGACGAAGACCCGGTCGGCGACCCGCCGCGGAGCGGCCCGGTACCGGTTGACGAACTTCACCACCGGCTCGAAGGCCGGCCCGCCGCCGTGGTCGTGGCCGATGTCGGTGAACACGAACGAGCCGGACTGCAGCAGCAGCGAGCCGTAGCGCCCGGGGTACCGGTAGGCGGCCGACAGCGCGGCGACCGCGCCGAAGCTCGCGCCCATCAGGCACCGGGCCGGCGGCGCGGCGGCCAGCGGGAAGCCGGCCTCCAGCCGCGGGATGAGTTCGGTGGCCAGGTAGCGGGCGTGCGCCGCGGAGTTGGCGTACTCGGTCAGCCGGTCACCTGGATTACTGAACGCAACGATCAGCTCGGCCACGTCCAGCCGGTGGATCAGGTTGTCCAGGACCGTCCTGGCGGCCGCGTATTCCAGGTAGTCGCCGCCGTCGTGCACGACCAGCAGCGGGTAGCTGGCGGTGCGCCGGAACCGGGCGGGCAGGTAGACGCTGAGCTGGCAGTCGCGGCGCAGCGCCCGGCTCGGCACGGTGAGGCTGGCCAGCGCGCCCGGCCGCGCGTCCGGATCGGGACTGGCCCACTCCGGCACCTGGTAGCCGCGGGCATAGCAGACCGATGAGCTGCCGAGCGGGCTGTGCGACCGGCGCGGGTTCAGCGGGTCGTTGACCCGCTCGCGCTGGCCGCCGCGGGTCAGCTCGAGCTGGTACTCCAGCCGGGAGCCCTCGGGCAGCTCGATCACCGCGTACCACAGGTCGGTGCCTGCCAGCAGCCGCAGCGGGATGCGCTGCGGCAGCCCGACCACCTGGTGCACCAGGTGGACCTCGTCGGCGCTGCCACGGTAGCAGAAGGTGTACCGGTCGCCTTCGGCGATCGGCACCGGGTTCCTGGCCAGGAACCTGGTGATGACGGCGGGGGACTGCGGCCGGCGTTCGCGCAGCCGGTTGATGGCCAGCTTGCGGCTGCCCGCCGGGCCGCCGCCGGTGCTCAGCCCGGCTCCAGGGGGGTCACCCGGCCGTCCTGGCCCAGCACCGGGGCGCCCGGCGGGCAGCCGCCGCCGGCGCTGGCCTCCACCTCGGCGCCCGGATCCAGCAGGACGCAGGCGGCCGGCCCGAACCGGCGGGCGAAGACCGCCATCCGCGGCTGGTCGTCCAGCGCCAGCCTGGCCCTGGCGTGCGGCAGCACCACCACCCCGCGCAGCAGCGACAGGCCAGCGGTGTAGACCTCGGGGTGGCCCGGTCCCTGCGGCGCGCGGTCGTAGAACAGCACGATCCGCTCGGTCAGCGCCATCGCGCCCGCTGACCAGGCGATCACCGGGCAGCGCACCGCGGCGGCGACGTTGAACAGGTGCAGCGCGTCGGCCAGCACCCCCACGTGGCCGCCGGCGATGACCAGGCCGGCCGCGCCGTCCAGCAGCCCGGCGATGGCGGCCCGGTGCGCGGCGATCACCGGCCGGTCGTGCGGCCGCCAGGCCTGGTAGAACTCGCCGCGCAGCTGGCCGGCCCGGTGCAGGTGGGCGGCGTCCAGGTCGCGGACGGCGGCGGTCGCCTCGCTGACCGCCCCGGCCTGCAGCCGGCCGGGCCCGGGCCGGCGCTGCAGCGCGTAGACGGCCCGCAGCGCGTGGTCGAGCCGCACCAGGTAGATCTCCTGCAGCTCGGCGAGCAGGTCCCTGACCTGCCGCTCGGCCGCGGCGAACGGCGGGTCCCGCTCGGCCACGTCCAGCCAGCGCTGGTACAGCCGCAGGTTGACGTCCTGGCCGCCGAGCAGCTTGGCCAGCTCCTCGTCGGCGGGCTCGCGTTCCTGCCAGCCAGCGGTGATGGTGGCGACCGGGCCGGTCAGCTGACGCGCCGCCAGCACCGCGTCCACCGTCGGGCGCCGCTGCGGGCCCAGCAGGGTCACTCTCACCCGGCGTGCACGTGCAGCGTGCGCCCGACGTCGTCGAGCATCGCGCGCAGCTGGTCGTAGTCGGGGTGGCGCATCCGCACGTACGCGTTGGCCATGTAGCCGGCCGCGACCGGCTGGGTCGCGGTGCCCGGCGGGGGCAGGTGCGTGTCGATGATCCACTGCCCGTACCGCTGCTGCAGCTCGTCGGCGCCCGAGTAGCCGCTGATCCGGCCGTCCTGGCCGGGCCGCAGCGCGACGATCCCGCTGGCGTACCGCCGCGACGGCGCCGCACCGGCCTGACCGGTCAGGATCACGTTCGCCCACTCACGGTAGATGTCCAGGTCGTTGCCCGCGCTGTACAGGTCCCAGGCGCCCACGCCGGGCGGGCGGCAGCCGATCTCGGAGAACTTCAGCCCCTTCGGGCCGAAGAACCATTCCATGTGCGTCGCCGACGTCTGGATGCCCAGCGCCGCGATCACCCGCGCGCCGAGCTCGCGCAGCTCGCCGTATTCCGGCGCGGTGTCGATCCGGTTGGTGGAGATGAACTCTGGTGAGATCCACCGGGTCCGCATCGCCTCCAGCACGTTCGGGAAGTAGTGCGAGACGAAGTCCATCGCGGCCTGGCCGCCGACCGTGATGGTGTCGTAGAAGCCCTCGTGCCCCTCGACGAACTCCTCGACCGCGATCGACTCGGCCCCCTGCGCGCCGAAGTCGCTCAGCGCCTGGTCGAGCTCGGCGGCGTCGCGCACCGCCACCGTCCCGGCCGCGCCTGCCCCGCTGCGCGGCTTGAGGATCAGCGGGAAGCCCGCCTGGCTGGCGAACGCCTGTGCCTGCGCGGCGTCGCTCACCGCGGCTGACGCGGCGGTGGGCACCCCGGCCTCGCGCAGCGCCTGCTTCATCGACGGCTTGTCCCGGCACAGCCAGGCGGTCCGCACCGAGGTGCCGGGTATCGTGCACGCCTCGCGGGCCTGGGCGGCGGCCAGCGTGTGCGCCTCGACCGTGGCCTCGAGCCGGTCCGCCCACTGCTTGTCCTGCGCGCGCCGGACCGCCCGGGTCAGCGCGGCCACGTCGGTGACCGATGACACCTGCTCGTAGTCATCCAGCCAGCTCTTCAGCTGGTCGTCGAGCACGTCCGCCGGGTACTCGCCGATGCCGGTCACCCGCGCGCCGGCCTCGGCCAGCGCGCGGGCGAATTGCCGCTGGCTGGCCGGAAAGAACGGCTCGACCAGAATGACGTTCATGCCTGCATGCTAGAGGCCGCCGTGCCGGTCCCGGTATCGTCGCCGGACATGCGCCCCGATCAGCCATCCGGCGGGCAGGTCGCCGCCGCCGTCCGGCGGGTACTGCCCTCGGTCCGCGCCAGCCTCGAGGACCTGGTCCGGATTCCCTCGGTGTCGGCCGACCCGGCCGCCGCGCCGCACCTGCGGGCCAGCGCGGAGGCAGTCGCGGCCCTGCTGCGCCAGGCCGGGCTGCCGCGGGCGGAGGTGCTGACCGTGCCCGGCGGCCAGCCGGCCGTGCTGGGGCACCGGCCCGCGCCGCCCGGCGCGCCGACGGTCCTGCTCTACGCGCACCACGACGTGCAGCCGCCGGGGGAGCGGTCCGGCTGGGACAGCGACCCGTTCGAGCCGTCCGAGCGGGACGGGCGGCTGTATGGCCGCGGCGCCGCCGACGACAAGGCCGGCGTCGGGGTGCACCTGGCCTCGCTGCGGGCGCTCGGCGACCAGCTGCCGGTCGGGGTGAGCGTGCTGATCGAGGGCGAGGAGGAGATCGGCTCACCCACCCTGGCCGCCTTCCTGGCGCAGTACGCCAGCCAGGTCAGCGCCGACGTGGTGGTGCTGGCCGACTCGGTGAACTGGACCGCGGGCATCCCGGCGCTGACCACGTCGCTGCGCGGCGGCACCACGGTGGCGGTCCGGGTGCGGACCCTGCGGCACGCCGTGCACAGCGGGCTGTACGGCGGCCCGGTGCCGGACGCGCTGACCGCGCTGTGCCGGCTCCTCGCGACCTTGCACGACGAGAACGGCGACGTCGCGATCGCGGGCCTGGCCAGGGGCCGGGCGCAGGCGCCCGAACTGACCCAGGCGCGGCTGCGGGCCGACGCCGGGGTGCTGGACGGGGTGGCGCTGACCGGCACCGGGGGCCTGGCTGACCGGCTCTGGATGCGGCCGTCGATCTCGGTGATCGGCATCGACGCCCCGCCGGTCGGGTCCGCCTCGCCGACCCTGATACCGTCCGCCCGGGCGCTGGTCAGCATGCGGGTCGCGCCCGGCGACGACGCGCTCAGGGCCAGGGACGCGCTGGTGGCGCACCTGCGGGCGCACGCGCCCTGGGGCGCCCAGCTGGACATCGAGCCCGGCCAGGCGGCCGAGCCGTTCGCCGCCCGCACCGGCGGGCCCGGCTACGCCGCCGCCCGCCAGGCACTGGCCGACGCCTGGGGTGAGCCGGCGGTCGAGATCGGGGTCGGCGGGTCCATCCCGTTCGTCGCCGCGTTCGCTGCGGTGTTCCCGGCGGCCGAGATCCTGATCACCGGGGTCGAGGACCCCGATACCCGGGCGCACGGCGCGAACGAGAGCCTGGACCTGGCCGTTTTCGAGCGAGCCTGCGTGGCGCAGGCGCTGCTGCTGCACCGGCTCGGCCAGCCGGGGTAACCAGGGCTCCCGGTGGCCCGGCGGCTGGGGGCCGGCCCTGGCCAGGGCCGGCCCGCGCACCCACCCTCTCCCCCCGGGGCC
>DATBGO010000279.1:0-8025 GCA_036558005.1 Streptosporangiaceae bacterium
AAGCCCTCGCCGAGCTGTGCGTAATACGCATTGATCTGCCTGGCCCGCTTTGACGCCATTATGACGAGGCCGTACTTGCTGTCCACCACATCGAGCAGATCATCGATCGGCGGATTGATGATGCCTTCGACGGCGGGAGTCCCTGCCACGTTGTGCCCTTCATGTACTTGGCGGGTGTCACGGGCGATAGCCCGGACCAAGGTTACCAGCCGCTAGCGCGCGCACGCGCCGGGCACGCCACCGCGGCCCGCCCCGAGACCCCAGGGGCAGGGGCAAACCGGACACAGCCCAGGCCCGTCCGCCGCCGGCGGACGGGCCTGCCGCGGCCTGCGTCCCTCCCCGCCCCTGCCCCTGATGTCTCGCCGCCGGCCTGCGTGCTAGTCCTGGAACTCGTTCTCCAGCGCGGTCCGCTGGTTGGCGCCGAGCCCGCGAACGCGCCTCGACTCGGCAATGCCCAGCCGTTCCATGATTTGCTTGGCGCGCACCTTGCCAACGCCGGGCATCGATTCCAGTAGCGCCGACACCTTCATCTTTCCTACGACGTCGTCCGTCTGGCCCTCCTTGAGGACCTCGGGCAGCTTCGTCTCAGCCTTCTTCAGCCTGTTCTTGACCTCAGCCCGCTCTTTGCGCGCCTTGGCAGCCTTCTCCAGGGCTGCCGCTCGCTGTGCGGGGGTAAGTGGAGGAAGAGCCACGTGTGGTCACCTCGGGTTTCGTATCGAAAATCTCGCTCCGCGAGGGGAAACTAGCGAGTTCGGAACGAATCGGCAACGCAAACCCCCGTTTATGACGTCATAAATTATCCAATATTACTTAGTGAACACAGACGGATACATAGAGTAATCAAACGTCTAGATCCTCTTGTTACTGACAGTAAGTCGCCGCTGGCCACCGGGCTGCGGGTCAGCCGGGCAGCATGGCGATGCGGCGCACCGACGCGGCCATCGCGGCGGCCGCCGCGCCCGGGTCGGCGGCGCCGGTGATCGGGCGCCCCACCACCAGCAGGTCCGCGCCGGCCCGCAGCGCCTCCTCCGGCGTGGCGACCCTGGCCTGATCGTGCACGTCGGCCCCGGCCGGCCGGATCCCCGGGCAGATCAGCAGGATGTCCGGCCCGACCTCGGCCCGGACCGCGGCCGCCTCGCGCGCCGAGCAGACCAGCCCGTGCGCGCCCGCCTGCACCGCCAGCGCCGCCAGCCGGCGCACCGCGTCGCCCGGGGGCCCGGCCAGGCCGATCCGCTCCAGGTCCGGCTCGCCGAGCGAGGTGAGCACCGTCACCGCGATGATCTTTGCTCCCGGCGCCGCGCTGGCCGCCGCCGCGACCATCGCCGCGCCGCCGGCCGCGTGCACGGTCAGCAGGTCAGGCCGCAGCCTGGCCACCGCGCGCGCGGCCGCCGCGACCGTGACCGGGATGTCGTGCAGCTTCAGGTCGAGGAACACCTGCACGTTGCTGGCGCCGCGGACCGAGGCCACCGCTTCTGGCCCGTACCGCAGGTACAGCTCCAGGCCGATCTTCACGGTGCTGACGTGCGGGGTGACCAGCGCCGCCCAGGACGCGGCCGTCTCCAGGTCGGGCGCGTCCAGCGCGACGGCGATGGGGGCGGGCTGCGGCACTGCGGCCTCCTTAGGGCAGGTTCGCCGCGCGGCCGCGCCTGGCGGCGGCACGCGGCTCGTGGGCCAGCCCCACGATGTCAGAGAGGCGCTCCACGCCGCGCCGCGCGAGTTCGTCGTCGAGCTCGCGGAGAATCCTGACGCACGCCGACGGGTCGTTGAAGATCGTGGTCCCGACGCTGACCATCGACGCCCCGGCCAGGATCAGCTCAACAGCGTCCTGCCCGCTGGCCACCCCGCCCATGCCGATGATCGGCACATCGGGGAAGGCCTCGCGGACCTGCCAGACGCACCGCACCGCGACCGGCCGGATCGCCGGGCCGGACAGGCCGCCGGTCAGCCCGGCCAGCACCGGCCGCATGGTGCCGGTGTCGATGGCCATCCCCAGCAGCGTGTTGATCATCGACAGGCCGTCCGCGCCGGCCGAGACGCACGCCCTGGCGATCGCCACGATGTCGGTGACGTCCGGGGACAGCTTGGCGAACACCGGGATGTCGTAGCGGGCCCGGCCGCGCACCGCCTCGATCACCGCGCCGGCCGCGGCCGGGTCGCAGGCGAAGACCTGGCCGCGGTGCTCGACGTTCGGGCAGGAGATGTTCACCTCGATCGCGGTGACCCCGGCGGCGTCGGAGAGCCGGCCGGCCAGCTCGGCGTACTCCTCGACGGTGCCGCCGGCGATGGACACCACGGCCCTGGCCCCGCGCGACAGCAGCCACGGCAGGTCCCGCTGCAGGAACGCGTCGACGCCGGGGCCCTGCAGGCCGATCGAGTTGAGCATCCCGCTGGGCGTCTCGGCCATCCGCGGGGTCGGCCGGCCTGCTCGCGGCGCGAGCATGACCGACTTGGTGACGATCGCGCCGATCTTGGAGACGTCGCAGAACTGGGCCAGCTCCCGGCCGGACCCTGCGCACCCGGACGCGGTCAGGATCGGGTTCGGCAGCTCGATGTGGCCGAGCCTGGTCCGCAGGTCAGCCGCCATGGCCGGCCTTACCGTGCGGCCGGCGCGGCGCGGGCTGGCCCGCCGCGCCGCCTGCCTGGCCGCGCGGGCCGCCGCCGGCCGCGGCCCGGCCCGATCCCCCGCCCGGGCCGGCCCCGCCCGTCCCGGCACCGCCGCCCGGGCCAGCACCGCCGCCTGCCCGGCCGCGGCCCGCCGGGCCCCTGGCCGCGGCCCGGGGGCCGCCATCGCCGGCCGCCCGGCGCCGCACCCGCGGCTCCCAGCCGGGCGCGCCGAACGCGTCGAACGGGATCGTCCCGACGTCGTCCCAGCGCACCTGCTCGCCGCGGAACACCGGGCCGTCCACGCAGGACCGGACCATCCGGGTGATCCCGTCGGTGCCGGCCACCGGCAGCACGCAGGTCATGCACACGCCCACGCCGCAGGCCATCGACTCCTCGACCAGCGCCTGCACCGGGATCTCATACCGGCTGGCCAGCGCGGTGACCTGGCGCAGCATCGGCATCGGGCCGCAGGCGTAGATCACGTCGGTGCGCGCGTCGTGGATGACCTGGCTGAGCATGTCGGTGACGACGCCGCGGCTGCCCAGCGACCCGTCCTCGGTGGTGATCGCCGCGATCCGGCCGGTCCGCCGGGCGGTGAGCGCGCCGAACACCCGGTCCCCGGTCGCCGCGCCGAGCAGGAAGTCGACCGGGCAGCTCCGCTCGCGCAGCCGCCCGGCCAGCGCGAACAGCGGCGCGCTGCCGTACCCGCCGCCGACCAGCAGGCAGCTGACCGGGTCGCGGGGCACCGGGAACGGCCGCCCGAGCGGCCCGGTGACGTCGAGCACGTCCCTGGCCCGGCACTCGGCCAGCCACCTGGTGCCCCGGCCGACCGCCGCGAACACGAACTCGACGGTGCCGCCGTGGTCGGGCCTGACATCGAGGATCGAGAACGCCCGGCGCAGCAGCATCGAGCTGTCCGGCCCGCCGACCGCCACCGCCACGAACTGGCCCGGCCGGAACCGGGCGGCGATGCCGGGCGCCACGATCGTCATCGCGTAGTACGCGTCGATCCGCCGTACGGTCAGTACCGTGCCGCGGACCTGGACCGGGCCGGTCTCGGTCTCCCCGGCGCCGCCGTGCGTCATGGCCGGCCCTCCGGCCCCGCCACCGCCTGGCCCGGCACCGCCTGCCCGGCCGCGCGCAGCCGGGCCGCGTGTTCCTGCAATGACCGCACGCCCACCCCACCAGAGTTGATCGCCTCGATGCCCTGCACCGCGGCGGCGAGCCCCGCGGTCGTGGTGATGCAGGCAATCCCGCGCCGGACCGCGGCGGTACGGATCTCATACCCGTCCAGCCGCGGCCCGGACTGGCCCGGGCTGCCGAACGGCGTGTTGACGATGAGGTCCACCTGGCCGGCCAGGATCCGCTCCACGATCGTCGGCTCGCCGTCCGGCCCAGGCCCGTCGCTGTGCTTACGCACGATCGTGGCACGGACTCCGTTGCGGCGCAGAACCTCTCCGGTACCCTGTGTCGCCCATATCTCGAAACCGAGGTCAGCGAGGCGCTTGACCGGGAAGATCATGGAACGCTTGTCCTTGCTGGCCACCGACACGAAAGCCCGGCCTTTCACCGGCAGCGACCCGTAGGCGGCCGCCTGCGACTTGGCGAACGCCGTCCCGAACGCCTCGTCGATGCCCATCACCTCGCCGGTCGAGCGCATCTCCGGGCCGAGCACGGTGTCCACCCCCTGGCCGCTGGCATCGCGGAACCGGCCGAACGGGAGCACCGCCTCCTTCACCGCGATCGGCGCGGCGGCCGGCAGCGTGCCGCCGTCGCCGTCTGGGGGCAGCAGGCCCTCGGCCCGCAGCCCGGCCACCGTGGCGCCGAGCATGATCCGGGCGGCGGCCTTGGCCAGCGGCACCCCGGTGGCCTTGGACACGAACGGCACCGTGCGCGAGGCCCGCGGGTTGGCTTCCAGCACGTGCAGCACGCCGGCCGCGAGCGCGTACTGCACGTTCAGCAGCCCGCGCACGCCGACCCCGGCCGCGATCGCCGCGGTGGCCGCCCTGACCTGGCCGATGAACTCGCCGCCGAGGGTGATCGGCGGCAGCGCGCAGGCCGAGTCGCCGGAGTGGATCCCGGCCTCCTCGATGTGCTCCATCACGCCGCCCAGGTACAGCTCGGCGCCGTCGTAGAGCGCGTCCACGTCGACCTCGATCGCGTCGTCGAGGAACTTGTCCACCAGCACCGGGTGCTCCGGGCCGGCCAGGGTGGCCCGGAGCACGTACGACTCCAGGGTGGCGTCGTCGTAGACGATCTCCATGCCCCGGCCGCCGAGCACGTACGAGGGCCGGACCAGCACCGGGTAGCCGATCTCCGCGGCCACCCTGGCCGCCTCGGCGGCTGACATCGCGGTGCCGTGCCTGGGCGCGTTCAGCCCGGCGGCGGCGAGTACCGCGCCGAACTCGCCCCGGTCCTCGGCCAGGTGGATCGCCGCAGGCGAGGTCCCGACCACCGGCACCCCGGCCGCCTCCAGCGCCCTGGCCAGTCCCAGCGGGGTCTGCCCGCCGAGCTGGACGATCACCCCGGCGACCGGGCCGGCCAGCTGCTCGGCGTGCACCACCTCCAGCACGTCCTCCAGGGTCAGCGGCTCGAAGTAGAGCCGCCCCGAGGTGTCGTAGTCGGTGGAGACGGTCTCGGGGTTGCAGTTGACCATCACGGTCTCGAACCCGGCGTCCGACAGCGCGAACGAGGCGTGCACGCAGGCGTAGTCGAACTCGATGCCCTGCCCGATCCGGTTCGGGCCGCTGCCCAGGATGATGACCTTCGGGGTGGTGCCAGCGGGCACCTCGGTCTGCTGGTCGTAGGCCGAGTACAGGTACGGGGTCCGGGCGGCGAACTCCGCGGCGCAGGTGTCCACGGTGTGGAAGACCGGCCGGACCCCCAGGTCGTGCCGGATCCGCCGGACCTCGTCCTCGGGCGTCCCGGTCAGCTGGCTGATCTGGGCGTCGGCGAACCCGGCCGCCTTGGCCTGCCCGAGCGCCGCGGCAGCGGCGGCGGGGCCGTCCTGGCCGGCCACCGGTGCGGCGGCGGCCGCCGCCGCCCGCACCGTCCGGCTCGCCGCCAGGACGGCCGGCCAGCTGGCGGCTATCCGTTCGGCCTGCTCGTCAATGCCCTTGATCTGGTCGATGAACCACGGGTCGATCCCGCTGGCGGCGGCCAGCTCGGCCACGCTGGCCCCGGCCCTGATCGCCTGGTGCACCGCGGCGAGCCGGCCGTCGTGCGGGCGCTGGCAGCGACCGACCAGCTCGGCGGCGTCGCCGGGGGGCTGGCCCCAGCTCAGCGGCGCGGACGGCTGCTCCAGCGACCGCAGCGCTTTCTGCAGCGCCTCGGGGAAGCTGCGGCCGATCGCCATCGCCTCGCCGACCGACTTCATGTGCGTGGTCAGCACCGGGTCCGCGCCGGGGAACTTCTCGAAGGTGAACCTCGGCACCTTCACCACCACGTAGTCCAGCGCGGGCTCGAAGCTCGCCGGGGTCTGCCCGGTGATGTCGTTGCCGATCTCATCCAGGGTGTAGCCGATCGCCAGCCTGGCGGCGATCTTGGCGATCGGGAAGCCGGTGGCCTTGGAGGCCAGCGCCGAGGACCGGGACACCCGGGGGTTCATCTCGATCACGACCATCCGGCCGGTGCGCGGGTGCACCGCGAACTGGATGTTGCAGCCGCCGGTGTCCACCCCCACCGCCCGGGCGGTGGCGATGGCGGTGTCGCGCATCTGCTGGTACTCGCGGTCGGTCAGGGTCATCGCGGGGGCCACCGTGACCGAGTCGCCGGTGTGCACGCCCATCGGGTCGATGTTCTCGATGGAGCAGACCACGACCACGTTGTCGTTGCGGTCGCGCATCAGCTCCAGCTCGAATTCCTTCCAGCCGAGGATCGACTCCTCCAGCAGCACCTCGGTGACCGGGCTGGCGTCCAGCCCGGCGCCGGCGATCTGGCGCAGGTCCCGCTCGTGGTAGGCGATCCCGGAGCCGGACCCGCCGAGGGTGAACGAGGGCCGCACCACCAGCGGGTAGCCGAGCACCGCCGCGGCGGCCTCGCAGTCGGCCATGCGGTGGCAGATCCGGCTGTCGGGGACCCCGGCGCCGAGCCCGGTGACGATCTCCTTGAACCTGCTGCGGTCCTCGCCGGCCCTGATGACCTCGATCCTGGCCCCGATCAGCTCGACCCCGTACCTGGTCAGGGTGCCGGCCTCGTGCAGCGCGACAGCCGCGTTCAGCGCCGTCTGGCCGCCCAGCGTGGGCAGCACCGCGTCCGGCCGCTCGATCGCGATGACCTGCTCCAGCACGTCCGCGGTGATCGGCTCGACGTAGGTGGCGTCGGCGAACTCCGGGTCGGTCATGATCGTGGCCGGGTTGGAGTTGACCAGGCTGACCCGCAGGCCCTCCTGCTTGAGCACCCGGCAGGCCTGGGTGCCGGAGTAGTCGAACTCGCACGCCTGGCCGATGACGATCGGGCCCGAGCCGATCACCAGCACCGAGCGCAGGTCCGCGCGCCTAGGCACCGGACCGCTCCATCAGCTCGCAGAACCGCCCGAACAGCCCGGCCGCGTCCCGCGGGCCCGGGGCCGCCTCCGGATGGAACTGCACCCCGAACACCGGGCGGCCAGCCAGCGCGATGCCCTCGACCACCCCGTCGTTCAGGTCGACGTGGCTGACCTCGGCGGGGCCGAACGGGGTGCGGAAGCCGCGGTCAGCGGGCATCGCGACGGCGAACCCGTGATTGTGGCTGGTGATCAGCACCCGCCCGGTGCGCAGGTCCTTGACCGGGTGGTTGACGCCGCGGTGGCCGAAGCGCAGCTTGTAGGTGTCCAGCCCGAGCGCCCGGCCGAGGATCTGGCTGCCCAGGCAGATGCCGAACACCGGCAGGCCGGCCCCGATCACCTCGCGCATCGCGTCGGCCGCGTAGCCCGCGGCCGCCGGGTCGCCTGGCCCGTTGGAGAAGAACACCCCGTCCGGGCGCCCGGCCAGCAGCTGCTCGCCGGTGCTGGCGGCGGGCAGCACGGTGACCTCGCAGCCCAGCCGGGCCAGCGCCGCCGGGGTCGCGGCCTTGATGCCCAGGTCCAGCGCGCTGACCCGGTACCTGACCGGCTGGCCGCCGGGCGGGCGGACCGTGTACGGCCGCGCGGTGGACACCTCGCGGGCCAGGTCCGCGCCGGTCATCGGCGGGCTGGCCAGCACCTTCTCGCGCAGCCGCCGCGGGTCGCGGGTGCGGGTGCTGATCGCGGCCCGCATCGCGCCGCGCTCGCGCAGGTGCCTGGTGAGCGCCCGGGTGCCGGTGATCGCGATCGCGGTGATGCCCTGCGCGCGCAGCTCCTCGTCCAGGCCACGGGTGCTGCGCCAGCTGGAGGCGACCCTGGCCGGCTCCCTGACCACGTAGCCGCTGACCCAGATCCGGCCGGACTCGCGGTCCTCGTCGTTG
>DATBGO010000280.1:0-2940 GCA_036558005.1 Streptosporangiaceae bacterium
CGCGCCGCGAACATGACGAGCTGGCGGGCCGCGGTCAGCTTGGTCACCATGTCGGCCAGGTAGTTGCCGATCGACTGGTGCTTCCAGATCGGGACGCCGAACGCCTCCCGCTGCTGCGCGTACCGCAGCGAGTCGTCCAGCGCCGCCTGGCCCACCCCCAGCGCGCGGGAGGCGACCTGGATCCGGCCGATCTCCAGGCCGCGCATCATCTGCCCGAACCCCTCGCCCTCGCGCCCGCCCAGCAGCGCGCTCGCCGGGACCCGGTAGTCCTCGAAGGCGAGCTCGCAGCTTTCCACGCCCTTGTAACCGAGCTTGGGCAGGTCGCGGGAGACGGTGAAGCCGGGGCCTGGTTCGGCCAGGATGATGCTGATGCCGGCGTGCGCCGGCTCCGCCGCCGGGTCGGTCTTGCACAGCAGCGCGGTCAGCCCGGACCGGCGCGCGTTGGTGATCCACATCTTGGACCCGCTGATCACGTAGCCCGCCCCGTCCCGGCGCGCGACCGTTCGCATCGCCTGCAGGTCCGACCCGCCGCCCGGCTCGGTCAACGCCATCGTGGCGCGCAGCTCGCCGGTGGCCATCCGCGGCAGGTAGGCGTCCTTCTGCTCGTCGGTGCCGAACGCCAGCAGCAGCTTGGCCACCACCGTGTGCCCGCCCATCGCCCCGGCCAGGCTCATCCAGCCGCGGGACAGCTCCTCGGTGATGCGCGCATAGCAGGGCGTGCTCACCTGGGCGTCTCCCCATGGCTCGGGGATGGCCAGGCCGTAGATGCCGAGCTGCTTCATCTGCTCGATGAGCTTGTCCGGGTACGTGCCGGCGTGCTCGAGGTCGCGCACCACGGGCCTGACCTCGCGGTTGACGAAGTCCCTGACCAGCTCGACCATGGCCTGCTCGTCCTCGTTGAGCTCATCGATCATGGCAGGTACCGCCTCAGCGTCGTCGCCGCATTCTCCCAGGTCCATGACGCTGGATTCGTCTCAAGTCCGCGCACGCAGTCCGCCAGCTTGGCGCGCAACTGGTCCGGTGTCGGCGGCCGGGCCGGGGAACCCGGCGGGTACTGCAGGCGGGTCCGCAGCACGGCCCCGTCGGCGGTGTGCACCTCCGCCTCGAGCTCACCGTCGAGCAGCCAGTCGCCGCCCGGGTCGAGCTTGGTCTCGACCACGCTGACCAGCCGCCGGGCCTCCTCCCGGCGGACCGCCTCGTCGGTGAAGCTGCCGAACCCGACGTAGGAGTCCAGCAGCGCGGCCGCGGCCGCGTACTCCAGGCTGAACTTGCCCTGCAGCCCCGAGTCGGGCCGGTGGTGGATCAGCGGGACCACGGTGGCCTCCGGGGTGCGCAGCACGATCCGGCGGACCGCCGCCGGGTCGGCATGAACCTCGGACAAGGCGCTGAGCTCTGCCAGCGCACTGATGGGGCGCTGCAGCGCGTAGCAGCACGGGTAGAGCTTGATCGCCAGCCCGTTCGGTACTGCAGGTCCCGACGGGTCCACCGCGGACGGGTCGCCGCCCACCAGGGGAAGCCACGCGTCCAGCGCGGAGGGGTCGGCCTGCGCGCCGGCGGCCGCCAGCCGGGCCGCCCGGATCCCGGCCTCGACCGCGAAGCCGACCTGCAGCGACTTGGCGTCGGTGCCGAACGCGCGCTGCACCCCGCCCGCGGCGGGCACGGCCAGCGCCATGGCCGCCGCGATCCGCTCGGCGGGCAGGCCCAGCGCGACCGCGGCCCCGGCCGCCGCGGCCGGCGCCCCGGCCGTGCAGGTGGCGTGCCATCCGGCCGAGTAGTGCCGCCAGCCCAGCGCCGTGCCCAGCCGGGCCATCACCCCGGCAGCGGCCAGGTAGGCTCGCGCCCCGCCGCCAGTGGCCAGCGCGGTCGGCACGCACACCACGCTGACGTGCGTGGTGGAGGGCATGTGCAGGTCGTCGAAGTCGAGCACGTGCCCGGCCACGGCCCAGCGCGCACCCTCCGGCAGGGTCGCGGCCAGCCGGGTGACCCGGTGGTCGCGGGCGGCCAGGGTGACCGCCACCGTGTCCAGTAGCGACCGGTGCGCCAGGTCCAGGTCGTCCGGGTCCGGGTCGAGCCCGGCGGCCCACTCGGCCAGCGTCACCGCCACCGACGTCATGCGGGTTCCTCCTCGCCGAACGATTTGTACGGCCATTTCCTCACAAAGGTGCGGCCGAAGTCAATCCGGGGCATACTCTCGGTCATGGAGCTGCGCCCCGTCGCCTACCGGACCCTGGCCGCCCAGATCAGGAACGCCATCCGGAACGGCGAGTACGCCGACGGCCGCCAGCTGCCCACCGAGGAGCAGCTCGCGGCGAGCTACTCGGTCAGCAGGCAGACCGTTCGGCGGGCCATGCAGGACCTGGTGTCCGAGGGCATCATCTACCGGGTGGCGGGCCGGGGCACCTACCCGGTCGACGAGCAGGACCGGTACGTCAACCACTTCGGCTCGGTGGAGGAGCTGATGGCGCTGTCGCTGGACACCGAATGCCAGGTGGTCAGCCCGCTGCAGCGCAAGGTCGACGTCGAGACGGCCAGCAGGCTGCGGCTCCCCTCCGACGAGATCTTCCACGTGACGCTGGTCCGGCGGCACGCCGACGTCCCGTTCTGCTACACCTCGGTCTACCTGCCGCCGCGGATCGGGGAGCTGCTCACCGGGTTCGGCGAGCTGGCCGCGGCGGGCCGCCGCAGCCGGGTGACCGTCATCGGGCTGATCGACGTGCGCCTGGGTGAAATCACCCTGAACGGGTCGGTCGCCGCCGCCGAGCAGAGCCTCAGCGCGGCCGGCGCGCCCGCGGCCGCCGCCCGGCACCTGGGCTGCGAGACCGGCGAGCCGCTGCTGCGGATCGACCGGCTGTACTTCGACGCCGAGGACACCCCGGTCGAGCTCGCCGTGAGCTACTTCGACCCCGAGCACTACTCCTACCGGGTCAAGCTCCGCCGCCG
>DATBGO010000281.1:0-11431 GCA_036558005.1 Streptosporangiaceae bacterium
GACGTGGTAGTGCTCCGCGCACCGACCGAGGTGCGCGCCGAACTGGACAGCTGGGGACCGGTGTCCGGCCTTTCGCTCATGCGCCGTATCAAGGACGAGTTCGATCCGGATCACCGGCTGGCCCCCGGCCGGTTCGCGGGAGGCATCTGATGGCCGCCGGGCCCGCCTTCGACCCCGCGGGCTTTGATCTCAACCATCCACCTGCTGCCGCGCTGGTCGGCGAATGCGTGCACTGCGGCTTCTGCCTGCCGAGTTGCCCCACCTACCAGCTGTGGGGCGAGGAGATGGACTCACCCCGCGGCCGGATCCACCTGATCACCCAGCTGCTGGACGGCGGCCAGGCCAGCGAGGCGGCCGCCGCGCACATCGACCGGTGCCTGGGCTGCATGGCCTGCGTGCCCGCCTGCCCGTCCGGGGTCCGCTATGACCGGCTGATCGAGGCCGCCCGCGGCTGGGCCGAGGAGCCCCCGGCCGGGACGTCCAGGCCGGCCCCGCTGCCGCCCCGGTCGCGCTATGACCGGGCGGTCCGGGCGGCGATCTTCCGGGTCTTCCCCTACCCGGCCCGGCTGCGGCTGCTGACCGGCCCGCTGCGGGCCGCCCAGCGGACCGGCCTGGACCGGCTACTGGATCGCACCGGGCTGGCCGCCCGGCTGTCGCCCGAGCTGGCGGCGGCGCTGCGGGTCGCGCCGGCCAGGTCCGGCCCGGCCGCCCGCGCCTCCGGGCCGGGCCGCGCCGCCCGTCCCGGCCGGGCCGCCCGGCCGGCTGCCGGGCGGGTACCGGCGCAGGGCACCCGGCGGGCCGTGGTCGGCATGCTGACCGGATGCGTGCAGCGGGTCTTCTTCCCCGAGGTCAACGCCGCCACCGTGCGAGTGCTCGCGGCCGAGGGCTGCGACGTGATCATCCCGCCCGGCCAGGGCTGCTGCGGCGCGCTGTCGCTGCACGGCGGGCGGCTGACCGAGGCCAGGCGGTTCGCCCGGGCCACCATCGGGGCCTTCGAGCGGGCAGGCGTGGACGCCGTCGTCGTGAACGCGGCCGGCTGCGGCTCGGCGATGAAGGAGTACGCAGGGCTGCTGGCCGGCGACCCGGCCTGGGCGGACCGGGCGGCCGCGCTGTCGGCCCGGGTGCGTGACTTCAGCGAGTTCCTGGCCGGGCTGGGCCCGGCCGCGCCCCGGCACCCGGTCCCGCTGACGGTCGCCTACCACGACGCCTGCCACCTGGCCCACGCCCAGCGGATCAGCGCCCAGCCGCGTGAGCTGCTGCTCGGCGTGCCCGGGCTGCACCTGGCCGAGATACCCGACGGCAGCGTCTGCTGCGGGTCGGCGGGCGTCTACAACCTGGTGCAGCCCGAGGCCGCCAGGGAACTGGGCGAGCGCAAGGCCGCGGCGGTGCGGGCGACCAGGGCGGACCTGCTGGTGTCGGCGAACCCGGGCTGCGCGCTGCAGATCTCCTCGGCCCTGGCCGCCGCCGGGACCAGGCTCCCGATGGTGCACATCGCCCAGGTGCTGGACGCCTCGATCAGCGCCCAGCCGGCCAGCGCGCTGCGGTAACCGGGCCGGTCAGCGCGCCGCGGCGGTGGCCGGCCGGCCGGCCAGCCAGTCGGCGCACAGCTCGCCCTCGGCCACGATCACCGCGGGGCCGGTCAGCAGGCTGGTCGTGCCGGTGAGCGTCACGGTGAGCCTGCCGCCGGGGACGTCCACGTCCCAGCTGTCCGCGCGCCCGGCGGCGGCGCGGGCCGCGACCGCGGCGGCGACCGCCCCGGTCCCGCACGACAAGGTGGCGCCGGAGCCGCGCTCGTGCACCCGCATCTCGATGTGCCCGGTCGCCAGGATCCGCGCCACCTCGACGTTCACGCCACCGGGGAAGGCGGCCGGGTCGACGGCGGGCGGCCCGGCCAGGTCCAGGCCAGCCACCGGCTCGTCCACCAGGCAGGCCAGGTGCGGGTTGCCGAGCGACACGTGCAGGCCATCCAGCTTCCTGCCGCCGATCACCGCGGTGGCCTGGCCGTGGCGGTGCGGCATGCCCATGTCCACCGTGATCGCACCGCCGGCCCCGGCCCGGACCTGGCGCGGGCCGGCCCGGGTGCCGATCTCCAGGGCCGGCCCGTCGGCCAGGCCGCGGGCCAGCAGGTAGGCGGCGAACACCCGGATGCCGTTGCCGCACATCTCGGCCACGCTGCCGTCGGCGTTGCGGTAGTCCATGAACCAGCCCGCGGCCCCGTCCCGCACCACCCGCAGCACCCCGTCCGCGCCCAGCCCGAACCGGCGGTCACACAGCCGCGCGACCAGCCCGGGCGTCAGTTCGGTGGCGTCCTGGTCGGGCAGGATCAGGAAGTCGTTCCCGCTGCCGTGGCCTTTGGCGAACCGCATGCCCTGATCCTAGCCAGCGCCCGCTCGGCCAGGCCGGCGCCGCCTTCACCCAGGTCAGCGGTCCCGGCCGGGAGCCAGGTGACGCGCGGGTCGCGGCGGAACCAGGATTCCTGGCGGCGGGCGAACCGCCGGGTGGCCAGCGCCGTCTGCGCGGCGGCCTGCTCCGGCGTCCCTTCCCCGGCCAGGAACCGCAGCACCTGCGCGTAGCCGAGCGCCCGGCTCGCGGTCCGGCCAGACCGCAGCCCGGCCGCTTCGAGCGCGCGCACCTCGGCCACGAAACCGGCCCGCCACATCCCCGCGACCCGCGCGTCGATCCGCTCGTCCAGCTCGGGCCTGGACACGCTCAGCCCGAGCTGGATGGTGTCGGCGGCCGGCTCATAGCCGGGCAGGGTCGCGCTGAACGGCCGTCCCGACAACTCGATCACCTCGAGGGCCCGGACGATCCGCCGGGTGTTGCCGGGCAGGATCGCCGCGGCCGCGGCCGGGTCGAGCCGGGCCAGCCTGGCGTGCATCGCCGCGGCGCCGCCGGCGGCCAGCTCGTCCTCCAGCCGGCCGCGCAGCCGCGGGTCGGTGCCGGGGAAGTCCAGGTTGTCGATGACCGCCCGGACGTACAGGCCCGACCCGCCGGCCAGGATCGGGGTCCGGCCGCGGGCCCGGATCTGCCCGGCCGCCTCGCTGGCCAGCTTCTGGTACTCCGACACCGCGGCGGCCTGGGTGACGTCCCAGATGTCCAGCAGGTGATGCGGTATGCCGCCGCGCTGCGCCGGGGTGAGCTTGGCGGTGCCGATGTCCATCCCCCGGTACAGCTGCATCGAGTCGGCGTTGATCACCTCGCCGTCCAGCGCGCGGGCCAGCGCCAGCGACAGCTGCGACTTGCCCGCCGCCGTCGGCCCCACGATCGCGATCAGTGGCTGGCCCATGGCTTCAGTGTGTCAGCGCCGCGCCGGGCGGGCATTCCCAGGACGCGACCAGGTAGCTGACGTCGAACGGCGCCGCCGCGCACCGCAGCCTGCCGCTGGCCCGGCCGCCCGCGGCGGCCCCGGCCAGCACCTGCCAGGCGGCCCGGCCGGCCACCGCGAGCTCGGCGTCGAGCGCCGGGTCGAGGCCGGCCAGCGCCGCGGTGTCGGCCGCGGCCAGGGCGGCGGCCACGGCCGCGTCGTAGCGTTCCGCCTGCGGGTCGGGCGCGCCGTGCACCCCGGCCGCCTTCCGCGCCGACGCGTCGCCCATCGCCAGCAGCGCGACCCGGTCCGCGGCCAGGGCCAGCCGCTGCCCCAGCCGGGCGCAACCGGCCGCGGGGGTGTCGCTGGCGACCGCCTGCAGCGCCAGCCCGGGCGGCCGGCCAGCCGGGTGCCGGCCGAGGCTGGTGCGGACCAGCCAGGCGCCGACGGTGAGCGACAGCGGCAGCACCGGGTCGCCGGTCCCGGTGCCGAACGCGATCCCGAAGTCGCGCAGGCTGCCGGCCGCCGCCGCGGGGTAGCTGGCCGTCCGGTCCGCCCCGCCGGCCACCATGATCAGGTCCGGGCCTGCCTCGATCAGCCCGGCCACGGCGGCGAAGCAGGCGGCCCGGACCCGCGCCAGCACCGCCAGCGGGCCGCCGGGACCAGCCTGCTCGTCCTGGCCCGGGCCGCCGCCGGGCGCACCGGCCGCGCCCAGCGCCTGCGGGATGAGCAGCGGCGGGTGCGGGCAGACCGCGGCCGCGACCAGCACGGTGTCAGGCCGGCTGGCCGACGGCGGGCATGCCTAGCAGCACCGGGGCGGTCCCGCTGTCATCCGGCGCCGGGCCGGCCGGGCCGGCGTCCAGCGCTGCCTGGCGGGCCGCCCAGGCGTCGCCGCCGCGGGTCCGCCGGACCGCGGCCGGCTCGCCGTCGGCGATCAGGTAGTTCGGCGCGGCGCTGGTGACCACGGTGGTGACCAGGTCGCCTGGCCGGGGCTCGGTGCTGCCGGGCCGGAAGTGCACCAGCCGGTTGTCCCTGGCCCGGCCCGACATCCGGTGCGTGACCTGGTCCTTGCGGCCCTCGCCTTCGGCGACCATGACCTCGACCTCGGTGCCGGTCAGCCGCTGGTTCTCGGCCAGCGCGGTCTCGGCGACCAGCGCGGTGAGCCGGTCGTAGCGTTCCTGTACGACGCCGGCCGGCACCTGGCCGTCCATCTGCGCGGCCGGGGTGCCAGGCCGGAGCGAGTACTGGAAGGTGAACGCGCCGCTGAACCGGGCCCGGCCGACCAGGTCGAGGGTGTCCTCGAAGTCCCGCTCGGTCTCGCCGGGGAAGCCGACGATGATGTCGGTGGTGATCGCGGCGTCCGGCATCGCCGCCCGGACCTTGTCCAGGATCGCCAGGTACTTCTCCCGCCGGTAGGCGCGCCGCATCGCCCGCAGCACCGCATCCGAGCCCGATTGCAGCGGCATGTGCAGCTGCGGCATGACGTTGGGGGTGGCCGCCATCGCCTCGATCACGTCGTCGGTGAAGTCCCTGGGGTGCGGTGAGGTGAAGCGCACCCGTTCCAGCCCGTCGACCTGGCCGGCTGAGCGCAGCAGCTTGCCGAACGCCAGCCGGTCACCGAAACCGATCCCGTAGGAGTTGACGTTCTGCCCCAGCAGGGTGACCTCCACCACGCCGTCGGCGACCAGGGCGGAAATCTCCGCGAGCACGTCGCCGGGCCTGCGGTCCTCCTCTTTGCCGCGCAGGCTCGGCACGATGCAGAACGTGCAGGTGTTGTTGCAGCCCACCGAGATGGCCACCCAGGCGCTGTAGGCGCTGGCCCGGCTGGCCGGCAGCACGGAAGGGAAGCGCTCCAGCGTCTCGACGATCTCGACCTGCGCCTGCTGCAGCACCTCGGCCCGGCGCAGCAGCGCGGGCAGCGAGCCGATGTTGTGGGTGCCGAACACCACGTCCACCCACGGGGCCCGGGCGGTGATCGCGGCCCGGTCCTTCTGCGCCAGGCAGCCCCCGACCGCGATCTGCATGCCGGGGCGGGCGTTCTTGACCGGGAGCAGGTGACCGAGGTTGCCATACAGCCGGTTGTCCGCGTTCTCCCTGACCGCGCAGGTGTTGAAGACCACCACGTCAGCGGCGCCGTCCTCGGCGCGCCGGTACCCGGCCTGCTCGAGCAGCCCGGCGAGCCGCTCGGAGTCGTGCATGTTCATCTGGCACCCGTAGGTGCGGATCTCGAAGCTCCGCCGGTTGTCCGATCCCGCCATGGTCACCAGGGTAGACGCCGGCCAGCCCGGTTCCGTTCCGGCCATGTCGGTAATCACCGTCAGCGGGGCCGGCCCGGTAGGGCACGATATCCCTATGACGGACAGGGTGGCGGGAACGGTGCGGACAGCGCAAGACGCCCCGGGACCGGCACCGGGGACGCCGGCCGGGGACGACGCCGCCGGCGAGCCCGCCGGGCCGCCCCCGCCCCCTGCCGTGGCGTTCGGCGAGTGGCCGTCCCCGGTCACCGCCGCCGACCTGGGGCGCGGCCGGGTCCGGGTCTCGTTCCCGGTGCTGATCGGCGCCGAGGTGTGGTGGCAGGAGCGCCTGCCCGAGGAGCACGGCCGGGTCACCGTCATGCACCGCGGCCCCGGCGGCAGGCAGGCGAGCCTGCTGCCCGCGCCGTGGGACGCGCGCACCCGGGTGCACGAGTACGGCGGCCAGGCTTACCTGCCGGTCCCCCGCGCGGCGCTGCGCCCGGCCGGGTCCGCGGGCCGCGCGCCGCGCGGCCACGCGATCGTGTTCGCGCACTACCAGGACCAGCGGCTGTACGCGGCCGGGCCGGAGGTCGCCGAGGGCAAGCAGGAGCCGCGCCCGCTCACCCCGGCGGGCGGCGCCGGCCCGGGCCCGGCGCTGCGGTACGCCGACTTCGTGCTGTCCCCCGACGGCCTGGACATCTGGTGCGTGCAGGAACGGCACGAGGACGCGAAGGTCAGCCGCGCGATCGTCGCCGTCCCGCTGGACGGCTCCGCCGCCGATCATCCCGGCGCGATCCGGCGGCTGGTCACCGGCAGCGACTTCTACGCGTTCCCGACGCCGTCGCCGGACGGGCGGCGGCTGGCCTGGATCTGCTGGAACCACCCGCAGCTGCCCTGGGACGGCACCGAGCTGCGGGTGGCGGTCATCGAGGACGGCGTGCCCGGTCCCGGCCGGCTGGTCAAGGGCGGCCAGCGCGAGTCCGTGCTGGCGCCGGCCTGGCGGGACAACACCAGCCTGTACGTCGCCACCGACTGGACCGGCTGGTGGAACATCTACCAGGTCGGCCTCACCGGCGAGCCGCCGCAGGCGCTGTACCCGGCGGAGGAGGAGTTCGCCGGCCCGCTGTGGCTGCTGGGCAGCCGGCCGTTCGCGGTGCTGGGCGACGGGCGGCTCGCGGTGCTGCACGGCCAGGGCAGCGCCCGGCTCGGCCTGCTCGACCCCGAGTCGCTCGAACTGGCCGACCTGGACCTGCCGGTCACCCAGTTCGTGCCGGCCCTGTCGGCGGACGGCGGCACGGTGGTCGCGGCCGCGGGCGGCCCGGCCCGGTCATTGTCGGTGGTCCGGATCGAGATGGCCACCGCGAAGCTGGAGGTCCTGCGCCGGGAGCGGGATGACCTGCCCGAGCCGGGCTACCTGCCGCAGCCGCGGCGGGTGCGGTTCGAGGGCCGGTACGGGCGGCCGGTGCACGCGATCGTCTACCCGCCGGCCAGCCCGGACGCGACCGGCCCGGCCGGGCAGCTGCCCCCGTTCGTGGTCTGGGTGCACGGCGGCCCGGCCGCGCACGCGAACACGCTGCTCGACCTGGAGAAGGCGTATTTCACCAGCCGGGGCATCGGGATCATCGACGTGAACTACGGCGGCTCCACCGGCTACGGCCGGCTGTACCGGGAACGGCTGCGGCGGCAGTGGGGCGTGGTGGACGTCGAGGACGCGGCGGCGGCGGCCCGCTGGGTGGCCGCGGAGGGGCTGGCGGACGGCTCCCGGCTGGCGATCCGCGGCGGCTCGGCGGGCGGCTGGACGACGCTGGCCGCGGTGACCACCGCGGTCGCCGGGCCGGCCAGCGGCGGCGCGGTCTTCAGCGCGGCGACGTCCCTGTTCGGGGTGGCCGACCTGGCGGGCTTCGCCGCGCGCACGCACGACTTCGAGTCGCGCTACCTGGACGGGCTGATCGGGCCGCTGCCCGCGTTCGAGGCCGAGTACGCCGACCGGGCCCCGGCCGGCCACGTCAGCGAGGCCACCTGCCCGGTGCTGCTGCTACAGGGCCTGGATGACCCGATCGTGCTGCCCGAGCAGGCCGAGCGGATGGCCGCCGACCTGGCCGGGAACGGTATCCGGCACGCGTACCTGGCGTTCGAGGGTGAGTCGCACGGGTTCGCCGGGGCCGAGGCGATCGCCGCCGCGCTGGAGGCCGAGCTGTCCTTCTACGGCCAGGTTCTCGGCTTCACCCCGCCAGCCGTCCCGGTGCTGAAGCTCGCCACACCGCGCTAGCGGGCGAACTCGATGGCCCGCGACTCGCGGACCACGGTCACCCGGATCTGGCCCGGGTAGGTGAGTTCCTCTTCCACCTGCTTGGCCACGTCCCTGGCGATCACCTGCGCCTGGATGTCGTCGACGTTCTCCGGCTTGACCATCACCCGGATCTCCCGGCCCGCCTGCATGGCGAACACCTTCTCCACGCCCTGCTGGGCCAGCGCGATCTGCTCCAGCCGCTCCAGCCGCTTGATGTAGGCCTCCAGCGACTCCCGCCGCGCGCCTGGCCGCCCGCCGCTGATCGCGTCCGCCGCCTGGGTCAGCACCGCCTCGACGGTCTTGACCTCTACCTCGTTGTGGTGCGCCTCGATCGCGTGCACCACGTCGTCCGGCTCGCCGTACCGGCGGGCGATCTCCGCCCCGATCAGGGCGTGGCTGCCCTGCACCTCGTGGGTCAGCGCCTTGCCGATGTCATGCAGGACGGTGCAGCGCTTCAGCAGCGCCGTGTCCATGCCCAGCTCGCTGGCCATCATGCCGGCGATGTGCGCGGACTCGACCAGGTGCTTGAGCACGTTCTGCCCGTAGGAGGTCCGGTACCGGAGCCGGCCGAGCAGGTTGGTCAGCTCCGGGTGCATGTCGGTGATGGCGAGGTCCACCAGCGCGTCCTCGCCGGCCCGCACGCACAGCTGCTCGATCTCGGCCTTGCTCCGGTCGTAGGCTTCCTCGATCCGCTGCGGGTGGATCCGGCCGTCGAGCACCAGCCGCTCCAGCGTCAGCCTGCCAACCTCGCGGCGCACCGGGTCGAAGCAGGACAGCAGCACCGCTTCCGGGGTGTCATCGATGATCAGGTTCACTCCGGTGACGGTCTCGAACGCCCGGATGTTGCGGCCTTCCCTGCCGATGATCCGGCCCTTCATCTCGTCGCCGGGCAGGTGCAGCACCGACACCACCGACTCGCTGGTCTGCTCGCTCGCCACCCGCTGGATGGCCAGCGTGACGATCTTCCTGGCCCGCTTGGCGCCTTCCTTCCTCGCCTCGTCCTCGACCCCCCGGACGATCAGCGCGGCCTCCCGCTTGGCCTGGTTCTCGATCCCGGTGACCAGCTCGGCCTTGGCCTGCTCGGCGGTCAGCCCGGCGACCCGTTCCAGCACCTCGCGCCGCTGCTCGCTGAGCTGGTCCAGGTCGGCCCGCTGCGCGTCCAGGCCGCGGCCGATCTCGTCCAGCTCAGCGGTGCGCTCCTGCGCCTTGCGCGCCTCCTCGTGCACCCGCTGCTCGCGCTCGGCCAGCCGGGTTTCCCTGCGCTCCAGGTCACCGCGCAGCTGCCGGATCTCGTCCTTGACCGCCCGGATCTGCTCCTCGGCTTCGCCGCGGTCCCTGACGGCCTGCTGCGCGGAGAGCTCGGCCTTGCGCAGGATCGCCTCGGCGTCAGCTTCTGCCCGCGCCCGCAGCCGGTCGGCCTCGGCCGCCGCGGCGGCCAGCTCGGGGCCGGTCAGCGCGGTCCGGCCCGCGGCGGGTGCCTCGCCCGCGGCTTCCTGGCCGCCGATCCGGGCCGGGGACCTGCGGAGCACGAACACCAGCGCAAACAGGGCGGCTACCAGACCGATCGCCAGCACGAGCGCTATCCCGTTACTCACCGCACGCCCCTTCCCGCTCCACCAGCCATGGCGCCGCCTGCTGACGCCACGCGCATCCCTGCAGCGAGGAGTACTGCGCGCCGCGGACGCGGGCCGGGCGAATCCCGGTGCCGGCGATCGCCGTGCGGGCGATCCCGGTCCGGGGCTGCTCCTGGCCGGGCCGGCTCACCGCGCCCGTCGGGGGCGGCGGCCGGTGCCCGGTTTAAGCCTGGCTGGCCGGTGCTGTGCCTCCTTGCCTGCTCTGGCCGCTGGCTAGGGCGTGACTCGCTACTGGCCCTGGCGGCGCTCCCGCACCGCGCCGGGCTGGCGGCGTGACCGGCTCAGCCCCGGCCCGCCGCCGCGGGCAGGGGAAGCCGTGCCATGCCATCGTCGTCCAATCCGCGCGGCCGGCCGTGACCCGGCCGGCCTGGCAAACGTCCTCGGACTCCCGGCGGCCAGGGTCAGCCGACCCGAACCGTCCGGTACCCGTAACTAGTCTCATTCACCTCGGTTGATCCGCGTGTGCGGCGTAAACCTCGCTGCCGTGAGGTTAAGCGGATATAACGATTTGGGCAAGCAAGCGTCTTCTGATCTCCGGGGTTCGTACCCCGTTCACCAGCCGGACGACTCGTCCTCGCCGCCCGGCTCGTCGGCGTCGCTGAGGTCGATCCCCTCGGCCGCCGGGTCGAGCCCGTCCTGCTCCAGCGCCTCCCGCACCACCCGGTACGCCAGCGCCTGCGGGTAGCCCTTCCTGGCCAGCAGCCCGACCAGCCGCCGGACCCGGGTCGCGGCGGGCTTGCCCCTGGTACTGGCCAGCCGCTGGTCCACCAGCGCCCGCGCGGTCGCGGCCTCCTGGTCGGGGCCGAGCTCGCTGACCGCGGCCCGGATGTGCTCGGCGGGCACGCCCCGGTGGCGCAGCTCGGTCGCGAGGACCCGGCCGGCCAGCCCCCTGCCGTGGTGCCGCGACTCCACCCACGCGGTCGCGAACAGCGCGTCGTCGATCAGCTTCACGTCGGTGAACCGGCTCAGCACCGCCTCGGCCGCGGCCGCGGGGACGCCGCGCCGGCGCAGCGCGCTGGCCAATTCCGCCCTGGTCCGCGGCGCGGTGGTCAGCAGCCGCAGGCAGATCAGCCGCGCGACGGCTTCGGGGTCTGCCTCAGGGTCGGCCGGGTCCGCTGGCCCGGCGGGCCACGGCGGGCTAGCGGCCACCGCCGGGCACCACGGTCAGCCCGGCCGCCGCGCCGTTCCCGGCGGCAGCGGCGTCGGCGTCCAGCCGCGGCCCCACGCCCAGCTTCTCCTTGATCTTCTTCTCGATCTCGTTCGCGAGGTCAGGGTTGGAGCGCAGGAAATTCCGCGCGTTCTCCTTGCCCTGGCCGAGCTGATCGCCCTCGTAGGTGTACCAGGCACCGGACTTGCGCACGATCGCCTGCTCCACCCCCAGGTCGATCAGGCTGCCTTCCCTGCTGATCCCCTGCCCGTAGAGAATGTCGAACTCCGCGACCTTGAACGGCGGGCTGCACTTGTTCTTCACCACCTTGACCCTGGTGCGGTTGCCCACCGCGTCGGTGCCGTCCTTGAGGGTCTCGATCCGCCGGATGTCCATCCGGATCGACGCGTAGAACTTCAGCGCCTTACCGCCCGAGGTGGTCTCCGGGGACCCGAACATGACCCCGATCTTCTCCCGCAGCTGGTTGATGAAGATCGCGGTGGTCTTGGTCTGGTTCAGCGCGCCCGCGAGCTTGCGCAGCGCCTGGGACATCAGCCTGGCCTGCAGCCCGACGTGGCTGTCCCCCATCTCGCCCTCGATCTCGGCCCGCGGCACCAGCGCGGCCACCGAGTCGATCACCACGACGTCGATGGCGCCGGACCGGACCAGCATGTCGGCGATCTCCAGCGCCTGCTCGCCGGTGTCGGGCTGCGAGACGAGCAGCTCGTCGATGTCGACGCCGATTCGCTTGGCGTAGGTCGGATCCATCGCGTGCTCGGCGTCGACGAAGGCGCAGATGCCGCCTCGACGCTGCGCCTCGGC
>DATBGO010000282.1:0-2527 GCA_036558005.1 Streptosporangiaceae bacterium
GCGGGAGGGAGGTGCGGGTCACGCCCCGCTCGGCGAGGGCGGCGAGCAGGCCGGGCACGTCGGTGTTGTGGCCGTGGCGGCGGCCGGCGGCGAAGATGACCGTGTTCGCCGCGCCCACCTCGGTGGCGAGCGGCTCGGTGCAGTCGAGCAGCGGCAGCACGGCACGCTTGAGCGGCATGGTCAGGGACAGGCCCGCCCAGTCCGGGCCGCAGGAGGCGAGGAGGCCGGGCAGGGCGGCCTCGTCGCACTCAATGGCCTGGTAGGTCCAGCCAGTGAGGCTGAGCGCCAGGTAGCCGGCCTGGTGCAGGGCCGGCGACAGGGAATGCGCGATCGGCGAGCCGAGGACGGCGGCTTTCAGCTGCTTCCCCTTTGGCTACTTCCCCTTGGCGATGTTCGACTCCAGTTCGGCCCGGAACTGCTGGAACTGGGTGAAGCTGCTGGTGAACTTGGTCTCGCCGGTCTTGGGGTCCACCGTGACGAAGTACATCCAGGTCCCGTGGGCCGGATGCAGCGCGGCGTTGATGGCGGCGGCGCCCGGGCTGTCGATCGGGCCCGGCGGGAGGCCGGTGTGCAGGTAGGTGTTGTAGCGCGACTTCACCTTGATCTGCTGGGAAGTGGCGATGATGCCGTACTTGCGCAGCGCGAACATCACGGTGCTGTCGAGCTGGAGCGGGATCTGCGGGCTGGAGTTCAGCCGGTTGTAGATCACCCGGGCGATCTTCGGGAAGTCGGCCGCATGCCTGCCCTCGGCCTGGATCAGGCTCGCGACGATGATGACGTCGGACTGGGTGAGCTCGGCGTGCGCCGCGGCGGCGGGCAGGTTGATGCTGGCCGCCTCCTGGCCGAACCGGGTGACCATGTCCTGCAGCACCTTGAGCGGAGGCGTGTTCGGCTGGATGGAGTAGGTCGCGGGGAACAGGTACCCCTCGGGGTTGTCCTTGGCGAACGACGGCAGGCTCAGCGCGGCGACGTTCTTGATGGCCTGCTGGTAGCCCTGCGGGTTGCCGGTATCGCGGCCCAGGGCCGCGATGATCTGGGACAGCCGCCATCCCTCCGGGATGGTGACCCTTGTCTGCACCCGCGACGACGGCTTGAGCAGCAGCGCGAACGCCAGCGCCGCGTTCATGTGCAGGCGCACCCGGTAGTAGCCGGGCTCCAGGGCGCTGCCCTGGCCGCTGGCCTTGGCCGCGTTGGAGAACGCGCGGGCGCTGGCGACCACGCCCTCCTGCTGCAGGCGCTGGCCCACCTGGCTGGCGGTGTCGTCCTGGAAGATGCGCACGATCTGCGGGGTCGTGCCCGGGCCGGCGAAGTCGGGCGGGTGGAGATAGGTGCGGTACACGTAGAAGTAGCCGGCGCCGGCCCCGATCACCAGGGCCACGACCACGCTCAGGGCCAGCCAAGGCGCGAGCCGCCGCATGCCGCTCTTGCGCTTGCCGCCCCCTGCCGTGCCCGACTTGCCCGTGCCTGACCTGCCCGTGCCCGACCTGCCGGGTCCTGGCCTGCCGGTGCTCTGCCTGCCGGGACCTATGCTGCTGCGACGCCCGCCGCGCTCGTCCGTGCGGCGGCCGCCCGCGCGGCCGTCATCGCCGTCCTGGGTGCCGCTGCCCATGCCGGGCAGGAAACCGCTGTCGTCGCCCTCCGCCCAGCCGCTGTGCACGCCGGTGTCCTCGTACCAGCCCTCGCGGTCGGGATAGCCGCCACCACCGTCAGGGCCAGCGGTGGGCTCGCCGTACCGCAGGTACTCATCCCCGGCCGGGTAGCCGCCATCGTCGGGATACCGGCCCGCACCATCGGTGAGCGGCCCGTCGGCGTAGGCCGGGTCGGCGTAGCCCGCGCCGGTGTCGGTGAAATCGCCGCTGGCTGCCGGGAACTCGCCGGTGACCGGGGGGAACCCGCCGTTCGTCGCCGGGAATCCGGTGCCCGTGTCGTCGTAGCCCTCGAGATAGCCCGCCTCCGGATAGCTGCCGGGGTCATACCCGGTGCCGGCGTATCCCGCGTACCCGAAGCCGGTGTCGTCGGGGCGATCGCCGGCGTAGCCGCCGCCGGTGTCACCGGCATCGCCGTCGTAGCCGGTCCCGTGGTAACCGGTCTCGGGGCCGGCCTCGCCGGCGTACTCGTACGCCGGCGCCACCTCGGCCCAGTCGCCCTCCGGCAGCAACGGCGGCAGCGAGGGCAGCGGCTCCGATGGATGCTTCCCGGCCAGGTCGGCCGGGCCGGGCCCCGGCGGCAAGCTGCCGGTGTCCTCCCAGTCCGGCTGCTCCCAGGGGGGGGCGGTCGGGCTGTCGCTGCCCAGCGAAGTCTGCGCGGATCCATCCGGCTGGTACGGCGGGTCAGCTGCGTGCCGGGCCGACTGACGCCGCCTTCGGCCGCCGTCTTCCGGCGGGACCGCGGACGACCCGCCGGGCAGCCACGTCCCGTCCCCGTACACCCCGTCCGTCCCCGGTGCGCTGTGGCGGCTCATCCTCCGGCTCCGGCCGGGGAGCCGACCAGCTCACCGGCGGGCCGGCCCGTGGCCCGCTCGGTGTCC
>DATBGO010000283.1:0-8435 GCA_036558005.1 Streptosporangiaceae bacterium
AGCACCGCGCTCACCACCGCCGCGCACTCCGGCGTCAGGTCCCCGTTGATGACCCCGGCGCCCTGGAACGTGGTCTCCAGCCGCACCCCGCGGTCGGCGAAGTCCCGCTCCGGGTCCTCATCGGGCAGCTCGGACCGGGCCCGCTGGTACATCTCGGCGAACAGCGCGGCCAGGTCCGCCAGCCCCAGCCCGCCCGCCGCCGCGGTGAGCAGCAGCTCATCGGACTCCTCCCGGTACTTCTGCGGCAGCTTGTCCGTCCACCGGCAGATCGCCCGCCCGCAGGACTCCGACAGCTCCCCGGCGGCCAGCGCCGCCACCACCCGCGGATGCGCCTGCGCCCGCTTGGCCCACGCGGTGTGCGCGGCGGCGGCGCCGCGTGTGATTCCGGTCCGGTGCATCAGCCAGGCCCGCGGACTGTAATCGGCGTCCGCGCTGTACCCCTGGCCGAAGGTGAACGCCGACAGGAACGACGCGCGCACCGCCGTGCTAATCGCGTCGGTCCGCTCTAGCCCCCGCAGGCACTCAGCCTGAGTCTCCGCAGCCAGCTGGGCAGCGTCGGCGGCGGCCAGGTAGGACAGCCCCGCCTGCACCATATCTATCGCCTCGCTGACGCTGGCGAATGTCGGGACTGCGTCCATCTGGCTCACCTCCCTCTGGGCTGCTCAGGACCGGTAGCGGCTCCTCCGTCGCTTGGCGCGTATCTCTAGGATTTCAGTTCGATTCTATCGAACCACTCTGACATTTCCGGGGAACGCCATGCTGAAACAGCATGATCAGCATTTATTTTCTAGGCGCGATTGAATTGAGCACCATCCGTGCTCTAGTGACGTTTGTGTCGAATGAGGTTGTGTTTGCCGGCCAACGGCACGGAATCCGCGCCAGCCGCTGGCCTGGTTATCATCGATCTCGCACGAGCGCAGGTGGTTCCGTCGCCGGGCCGGCTCGTGCGCCTACGACGTGGTTGATCATCTGGTAACTCCGGCGAACCTCCGGTTCAGGTAAACGGTCGGCAAACGCGGGAATTACCGCACGCAAATCGTGCTCGTGCGGCCGATGACAAGCGGATCGACCGCCTGGCAGGCCAGATAACGGCCCAGTAGTCTTTTACCGTGGGTGAGAACCGGCAGGAATTTGAGCGCGACCTGGAGGCCATCGAGGCCAAGGTCATCGAGCTGTTCGCCATGGTCGCCGAGGACCTGCCTGAAGCGACCAGCGCGCTGCTCAGCGGCAATAACGAGATCATGCAAAAGCTGCTCGAGCGGGACAAGGTGATCAGCGCCCTGTACCCGGAAACCGAGCAGCTGGCAAACCGCGAGATCTTGCTGCAGGCCCCCGTGGCTAGCGACCTGCGCTTCCTGTTGTCCGTGCTGCGCGTCCTGACCGAGTTCGAGCTCTCCCACGACCTTGTGATACAGATCGCCTCCCGGGCCAACCACTTCCTCAGCGAGGACCTGTCGCCGCGTACGCGGGGCATCGTCGAGCGCATGGGGAGCCTGGCGTCGGACATGTGGCGCCAGGCCGCGGACTGCTGGTACCAGCGGGACCGGTCGGCCGCGCAGGCGCTGGCCGAGCGTGATGACGAGATGGACCAGCTCTACTCCAGCCTGATCGCCGAGCTGGCCTCGGGACGCATGGCGGTACCGGTGACGATGGAGATGACGCTGGTGGCGCGGTTCTACGAGCGTCTCGCCGACCACGCCGTCAACATCGCCCACCGGGTGGTCTACCTCGCGGGGTCCGCGAAGGGTTAGCCAGCCGCCGACGCGGCAGGACTGAGTTGAGGTAGCTCTGCCATCACGCGCAGCAGGCGCCGGATGAGGTGGCGTCTTCCTGGCCGGTTGCCGCTGGGCCGCCGCAGCACTGGGTGGGCTGCCCGGCGGGGGCGTCGAGTTCGGCCTGGACGGCGTCCCAGCGCTGTTCGCTGTCCTGGCCCCAGAACGTCGGGCTGTCGGCCAGGACGGTGTAGATCTCCCAGCGCTCGCCGCCGGGGGCACCGGTGACCCAGAACTTGTCCTGCCGGGCGTAGCAGCAGGTGGTGTCCCGCTCGTCGACCGCGGCCAGGCCCGCCTGGGCCAGCCGGGCCTGCTGGGCGTCGACCGCGTCGGCGCTGTCGACTTCGACGCCGAGGTGGTTCAGGGTGCCGCCCTGGCCGGGGTTCTCGAGCAGGACGAGCTTGAGCGGCGGCTCGGTGATGGCGAAGTTGGCGTAGCCGGGCCTGCGCTTGGCCGGCTCGGTGCCGAACAGCCTGGTGTAGAAGCTGACAGCCTCCTCGATGTCGTTGACGTTCAGCGCGAGCTGCACCCGGGACATGGAGACCTCCACAAGGTATTGATATCTGTCTATGTCTTGTCACTGCTGAGGTTGCCACATACATTGGCATCTGTCAATATAGATGTGTGTCGATTCCCTTGACGGTGATCACCCCGGCCGAGACGGCGGCCTGCTGCACCCCGCTGACGGCCGCGCCGCTGACGATGGAGCAGGCCGAGCAGGTGGCGCCGCTGCTGAAGGCGCTGGCCGACCCGGTGCGGCTGCGGCTGATGTCGCTGGTGGCCTCGCATGAGGGCGGGGAGGCGTGCATCTGCGACCTGAATGACGCGTTCGACCTGTCCCAGCCGACGATCAGCCACCACATGAAGGTGCTGCACGAGGCCGGCCTGGTGGACCGGGACAAGCGCGGCGTGTGGGTCTACTACCGGATCCGCCCCCAGGCGCTGGCCAGCCTGGCCGCGCTGATCGGCTGCCCCTCGCCATAGCCGCGCCGCGCCATAGCCAGCCGCCCGGGCTTCCATCTCCGCCATTCATCGTTTATCGTCGATTAACGATGAATGAGATACAGCCGCTGGACCGGCAGACCGCTGAGACGTACGCGGCCTGGTTCAAGGCGCTGGCCGACGGCACCCGGGTACAGATCGTCTCGTTGCTGGCCCGGGCCGGCCGGCCGTTGACCGTCAAGGAGATCGTCGCGGCGGTGCCGGTGGGCCAGTCGACGGTGTCCGAGCACCTACGCCAGCTCGCCGAGGTCCGGTTCGTGCTGGCCGAGGACCGCGGCACCTCGCGGCTGTACCGGATCAACGACAACTGCGTGACCTGCTTCCCGACCGCTGCCGACCTCGTGATGGGCAAGCCCTCACCCGTCCTGTCCGCTGATGCGCCCGGAGGATGACCATGGCTCCTGCTGACCGTGAACGGGTCCGGGAGGCGGTCGCCGCCCGGTACGCCAGCATGGCCCGCGCCGCGCAGGCGGGCGAGATGATCACCGACGGCGACCCGGATGCCTCAGCGGACTGCGCCGCCGTGTACCCGGATGCCGGCGACCTGCCCGAGGCCGCGGTGCGGGCAAGCCTCGGCTGCGGCAACCCGGTCGCGGTCGCGGACCTGCGGCCGGGTGAGACGGTGCTGGACCTCGGCTCGGGCGGCGGCATCGACGTGCTGCTCTCAGCCCGCCGGGTCGGCCCCGCGGGCAGGGTGTACGGGCTGGACATGACCGAGGAGATGCTGGATCTGGCCCGCGCCAACGCCCGCGCCGCCGGCGCGGGAAACGTGGAGTTCCCTGCGCGGCCAGATCGAGGCGATCCCGCTGCCCGGCCAGTCAGTGGACGTGATCATCTCCAACTGCGTGATCAACCTGTCCACCGACCGGCCCGCCGTCTTCGCCGAGAGCTTCCGGGTGCTGCGGCCCGGCGGCCGCCTGGGCATTACCGACATCCTCGCCGAGGATCACCTCACCGCAGCCCAGCGGCTCGAGCGCGGCGCCCAGGCCGGCTGCATCGCCGGGACGCCCTCCTTCGCCGAGTACCGCGACGGCCTGGCCCGGGCCGGGTTCACCGGCCTCATCATCACCCCGACTCACCGGGCCAGCGTCGGGGTGCACTCGGCAATCATCCGCGCGGTCAAGCCGTAACCATGCCAGTCCCCGGGGCAGACCTGCGCATCGAGCCGATGGCCGACGTACACGCCGACGAAGTGCTCGCGATCTACCGGGCCGGGATCGAGGAGGGCAACGCCACCTTCGAGACCATCGCGCCGGACTGGGCGGACTTCACCACGGCCCGGCTGCCCGCCCACCGGTACGTCGCGACCACCGGAGGCCAGGTCGCCGGGTGGGTGGCCGCCTCGGCGGTCTCCGGCCGCTGCGTCTACGCCGGGGTGGTCGAGCACTCGGTCTATGTCCATCCGGGCGCCCGCGGTCGCGGCATCGGCCGCCTGCTCCTGGACGCGATGATCGCCTCTACCGAGGCGGCCGAGATCTCGACCATCCAGTCCGGGATCTTCCCGGAGAACACCGCCAGCCTGGCCCTGCACCAGGCCGCCGGGTTCCGCGTCGTTGGCACCCGGGAACGCATCGGCCAGCACTACGGCCGCTGGCGCGACGTCGCCCTAATCGAGCGCCGCAGCCCGGCGGTGTTAGCCGCTCCCGGCTAGGACCGGCCGCAGCACCCGCGCGCTGAGACTCAGCCGGGCCGCGCTGGCGGTTATGGCCACGGCCACCGCCCACCTGGCCGCCGGATGAGCGGCCAGCACGCCGATGATCATGAAGGCATCCAGCGCGGCGGTGCCGATGCACCCGGCCGCGCCCGCCCGGCCAGCCGCTCGGTACCGGGTCGTGCGCGCGGCGACTGCCAGCAGCGTCACGACCATCACCAGGGCCAGGCCGGGCACGACGCGGGCCGCCGCCGGGACCGGCCAGGTCCATGCGCGGCAAGTGATCAGCGCCACCGCCCAGCACAACCCGACCGCCGGCCCGGCTGCCAGCAGCCAGAGCGCGGCCCGGCGGGCCGGGTGCGCGCGGGTGAACCCCGCCGCGATCAGCTCCGGGTCGCCGAACTCGGCCACGGCGGCCTCCGCCGCCGCGTCCGGGGCCAGGCCCAGGCCCAGGTGCCGCCGGTAGGTCTCCTCCAGCCCGTCGGCCAGTTCCTCCACTACCTGGCCCGGCAGCTGCCTGGACAGCGTGTCGAGGTAGCTGGCGATCAGGCCGGGTCCGGGCATGGGCCGCCCTCCAGCACCGCGCTGACCGTGGTCGCGAACTCCCGCCAGGCCGCCCGTCGGCCCGCCAGCGCCCGCTGGCCGGCGGCGGTGAGCCGGTAGCACCGCCGCCGCCTTCCGGCCACCACTGACCACGATCCGGCGATCGGCCCGGCCTGCTCCAGCCGACGCAGCGCCGGGTAGATCGTCCCGGTCGGCAGGTCCAGCCGCCCGCCGGTGTCCTGCCGCAGCGACTCGATCACCGCGTATCCGTGCCGCGGGCCCGCTTCCAGCGCGGCCAGCAGCAGCGCGTCCAGGTGCCCCTTCAGCTCCTCGGCCCTCATATGTAGCAACGCTACTTTAACCCTTCCCTCCAGGCAATACGTCAGCTACCGTAACGCTTATATGTAGTATTGCTACCTATCGGGCCCGCCGCACGAGAAGGGAGCCGCCGATGACCACCGCCAGCCGCATCCTGAGCGACCAGGTGGGCTCCACCGCTCCCGCCTTCCTGGCCATCCTCGCCGTCCACGTCATCGCCGGCCTGACCGCCGTCATCACCGGCGCGGCCGCCGCGCTGGCCCGCAAGGGCGGCCCTCGGCACATCCGGGCCGGCCGCTGGTATTACCGCGCCATCACGACCGTGTTCGCCACCGCGGCCACGCTGGCCGCCATGCGCTGGAGCCAGGACTGGTATCTGTTCGTCCTCGGCACGGTGGCGTTTACCGCCGCCACTGCCGGCGTTCTGCACCGCCGCCGCCACCGCCCCGGCAACACCGGGCACATCGCCGGGATGGGCATCGCCTACACCGCCATGCTCACCGCGTTCTACGTCGACAACGGGTCACACCTGCCGCTGTGGAACCGTCTGCCCACCCTCGCCTTCTGGATCCTGCCCGCCGCGGTCGCCGTCCCCCTCATCACCCGCGCGATCCTTCGCGCGAGGAAGAGCCCACAGGCCTCTGGCCCGCAGGTGCCGCCGGCAGCGGGGGCTAACTGGTCGCGGCCAGACGCGGCCGAGACACCCGACGCGGATCCGGCGCGATGTGCAGATGAGCCTGGGCCGGCCAGTACCACGGCCGCTTGGCCACCGGGATCACCTGCGGCCCGGTTCGGCGGCGGAGTCGCCGGCCGCGGCCGGGCCGGGTGCCCGGCCGAGCAGGAGCACGCCGGCGGCTGCGGCGAATCCGGCGCTGATGATCGTGATCGCCGGGGTGCCGGAGCCGGTGGCGCCCAGCAGGGCGCCGACCGTGAGGGAACCCAGGGCGCCGCCCGCGGCGAACACGGCCTGGGCGATGCCGAGCAGCGTGCCCAGGTGGCGGGGATCGATGAGCTCGTGAGCGTAGACGCCTTGCAGCGTGTAGACCGCGCCGATCGCGGCGCCGGCGAGCAGGCTCAGCACCAGCACCGGCGCGAGCGCGCCGCCCGCGAACAGTAGCAGCGTGACGGCCGCGGCCAGGGCGTAGGCGAGTACCAGCGTGATGCGGGCGCCGAGCCTGCTGGTCAGGGCGGTGAGCGGCAGCCGCCCGGCCAGCTGGGCCAGGCCGCGGAACCCGGCGACGGCCGCCGCGATGCCGAGCGAGAGCCCGGCCCTGGTGGTGACCGGGACCTGGTAGACGATGAGCGCATTCACGCCTGCCCCGCCGACCAGGGTGGCGGCCAGCCACGCCCGGGCCAGCGGGCTTCGCCAGGCGAGGCGGAGCACCCCGGCCCGGCGGCCGGCTGGCTGGCCGGGCCGGGAGCCGCCCGGGTTCTTGACCATGACGGCAGCAAGCAGGAACGCGACCCCGACGGTGCCCGCCTCGACCCGGATCGCGCCTCGCCATCCGGCCGACTGGGTGAGCCAGGCGGTCAGCGGGAGGTAGACGGGGCTGGACACGGCGCCGAAGAGGGTCAGCCAGATGATGGCCCGTGCGGGCGCGGCGGGCGCGGCGCGGGCGGCGACCGCCTGCGTGATGTGATAGAAACCGAGCGCCCCGACCAGGCCGCAGCCGGCGGCGTAGGCGATTGCGAACGGGAGCAGCGCGCCCTGCACCGAGGCGGCGAGCATCGCGCCGGCTCCGGCGATGCCCGCGAGCAGGAAGATAGGCCGCGGGCCGCGGCGGTCCAGCATCCGGCCCGCGACGATCCCCCCGGCCCCGGCGATGACCAGCGTCGCGCTGAAGATCGCGCCGAGCGCCGCGTCCGGCCAGCGCGTGTCGGCGCTGATCGGCCCGATCAGTACGCCGTAGGCGTAATAGCACGCACCGTAACCGATGATCGTGAGCACCCCGAGCACCGCGATCGGCGCCAGGGGCGGCCGCGCCCGGGCATCAGCGCACTCTAGCCAGTATGCGTTCCGCCCAGACGGTGGGTCCATCGGGACCGGTAAGTGCGCAAGGTGCGGGCCGGGCCGCGTACACGGCGGGAGGTCACAAGGTCGTTCCGGGTGCGGTGCCAGACGCTGGACGGGCAAGCCATCGGTCAGGAGACCGCCGCCAGGCGCGGTGCCAGACGCCCGACACGATCAGCCAGCTGAGCTAGCGCCGCGTCGAAGCTGCCCGGATCGCCGACCGTTACCGGATCCGGGATGGACCAGTGCACCGCTGTAGCTTCGGCGAGTTCTTCGTGCGCCAGGTCGCACACGGTGATGACCAGGTCGCCCTGGTGCCGGATGTCGCTGATGTGGCGGGGCCGCAGCCGGGGCAGCGGCAGGCTGTGACGGCCGGCGGCCGCGATGGCGCCGGGGTCGATCGCTTCGGCGGGATGGGTTCCGGCCGATACCGCCGGGACCTTGCTGGCCTGGCGCCATAGCGCTGCGGCCAGATGCGAGCGGGCGGAGTTGGCGGTGCAGACGAACAGCACCCGCATTGCCGCACGGGCTGGCGGGGGGGCCAGCTGGTCCAGGGTGCCGGGAATCAGCTGCAGGTAGGTGCGGCGGCGGTCGCCCTCGGACCGGCGGCGGGTGATGATCCCGGCCTGCTCCAGCACGTGCAGGTGATGTGCCAGCAGGTTGGACGGCATGGCCAGCATGGCGGCCAGCTCGGACGGGGACGCGTCCCCGGCCAGCAGCGTGTCGGTGATACGCAGCCGGGCCGGGTCGGCCAGGGCGGCATGCAAGATGGCGCGCCGCTCCAGCTCAGAGGTTAGATCAGAAGACATTGACTCAATCTTGACTGAGACATCTTCCTCTGTCAAGATGACCCCGTGACCAGTGGACCCATCCTGCTGTGGCGTCGGCTGCTAGCCGAGTTCCTCGGCAGCGCGTTCCTGGCCGCGGTGGTGATCGGCTCCGGGATCGCGGCGCAGCGGCTGTCGCCGGGCCAGACCGGGCTGATGTTGCTGGAGAACGCGGCGGCGACCGCGGCCGGGCTGTACGCGATCATCTTGATGTTCGGCCCGGTCTCCGGCGGCCACTTCAACCCGGTGGTGTCCTTCGTCGATGCCGCGTTCGGTGGGCTGTCCTGGCGGGACGCCGCCGCCTACCTCCC
>DATBGO010000284.1:0-30028 GCA_036558005.1 Streptosporangiaceae bacterium
GGTCACCCCCGTACGGCCCGGTGTCTGCGGACGTGCCGTCGTCCCCCGTACCGTCGCCCGTCCAGGCAGGACCCGCGCCCCCGCTCCCCCGCCGCCTCCGCGGAACGTCGGGGTGCGCGTACTCGGCCCAGTCGGTTCGTCGTGTCACGGCGGACTAGCTCTTGGCCGCCGCGGCCTTGGACTTGGCCGCCTTGGGCGCGGGCACCGTCTTGGCCGCGTCCTCGGCAGGAGCGGTCTCCGCCGCCGCGTCCGCGCTCGGCTCGCTGCCCGGCTCCTCCGGACGGACGCCGACGCCCAGCTTCTCCTTGATCTTCTTCTCGATCTCGTTGGCCAGGTCGGGGTTGTCCTTGAGGAAGTTGCGCGCGTTCTCCTTGCCCTGGCCGAGCTGGTCGCCCTCGTACGTGTACCAGGCGCCGGCCTTGCGGACGAAGCCGTGCTCCACGCCCATGTCGATCAGGCCGCCCTCGCGGCTGATGCCGTGGCCGTAGAGAATGTCGAACTCCGCCTGCTTGAAGGGCGGCGCGACCTTGTTCTTGACGACCTTGACACGGGTGCGGTTGCCGACCGCGTCCGTGCCGTCCTTCAGGGTCTCGATGCGCCGGATGTCCAGCCGGACCGAGGCGTAGAACTTCAGCGCCCGGCCACCGGTGGTGGTCTCCGGGGAGCCGAACATCACGCCGACCTTCTCGCGGAGCTGGTTGATGAAGATCGCGGTGGTGCCGGCGCTGTTCAGGGCGCCGGTGATCTTCCGCAGCGCCTGGCTCATGAGGCGGGCCTGCAGACCGACGTGGCTGTCGCCCATCTCGCCCTCGATCTCGGCGCGGGGCACCAGCGCCGCCACCGAGTCGATGACGATGATCTCCAGCGCGCCGGAGCGCACCAGCATGTCGGCAATCTCCAGCGCCTGCTCGCCGGTGTCGGGCTGGGAGACCAGCAGCGCGTCGGTGTCCACGCCCAGCTTCTTGGCGTAGTCAGGGTCGAGGGCGTGCTCGGCGTCGATGAACGCGGCGATCCCGCCCGCCTTCTGCGCGTTGGCCACCGCGTGCAGGGCCAGGCTGGTCTTCCCGCTGCTCTCCGGCCCGTAGATCTCGATGATCCGGCCCCGGGGCAGCCCGCCGACGCCGAGCGCGGCGTCCAGCGCGATCGATCCGGTCGGGATCACCTCCACCGGGGCACGGGTGTCGTCGCCGAGCCGCATGATCGAGCCACGGCCGAACTGCCGCTCGATCTGGGCGAGCGCAGTCTCCAGGGACTTCTCCCTGTCGCCGGTCTTGGCGCTGCCCGCCCTGTCGCTGGGTGCCATGTGAACTCCCGTGGGATCAAAGAAACCGTCTGCCCGTCTGCTGGTCCAGACGCTACGCGCCGCCTCTGACAATTCCGCCGGCGGCCTGACGCCATCCGCAATAGCACTCTAGACGAACAACTGTTCGACCGTGATGGCAACACGCCGGCCCGGCCGCAGCCGTCCGGCCCCGGATTAGCGTTCCTGCTCAGGAAGGTTGAACGCGGCGCACACCGCCCGCCAGACGGTCTTGGCATCCTCCCCGTCGGCCAGCGCCTGGTTCACCGTGCGGCCGCCCAGCTCGGCGATCACATGATCAGCCGCGACGCTCGGCGCGTATGCCTCGCCGAACTGCGCGCGCATCCGCTCCCAGAATGTTGTCAGCCGCATCCGCGCCAGGTTACCGGCCGCCGGCCCGCGCCCTTTATCAGACTTGCACCAGCCCCGGACCCGACTTACTGTCGAAAACGACGCCAGCTGATGGCAGCACCGACCCGGAGGCCCCCGTGACCCGCATCGCCGGCACCCGCGGCGAGCTGCTCCTCGTTTCGCGGCGCCACGTCGACTTGCTGCTCGTGTCCAGCGCCGTCTGTCGTTCCTGCTGCTAACCCCAGGCCCCCGCGCCGCCGTAGCCCTCCTGCCCGCAGGCCGCTGCCCGGCGATGCGCGACCAGACCTAGCAGCCGAAGGAACCCCATGTCATCCCGATCAGCCCGGGGCCAGGGCCAGTGGGCGCTTGGCCACCTGGAGCCGCTGAACGCGGCCGAACGGTTCAAGAAAGACGACGACGGCCTGCACGTGCGCGACCGGATCCTGAACCGGTACGCGGCCGGCGGGTTCAGCTCGATCGACCCGGCTGACCTGCGCGGCCGGTTCCGCTGGTGGGGCCTGTACACCCAGCGCAGGCCGGGGATCGGCGGCGGCCGCACCGGCATGCTGGAGGACGCCGACATCGAGGACCAGTACTTCATGATGCGGGTGCGGATCCCCGGCGGCCAGCTGTCAGCCGCGCAGCTCGCCACCGTGGCCGAGATCGCCAAGGAGTACGGCCGCGACCTCGCCGACATCACCGACCGGCAGAACGTGCAGTACCACTGGATCAGGATCGAGGACGTGCCCGAGATCTGGCAGCGGCTGGAGAGCGCCGGCCTGTCCAGCCTGCAGGCCTGCGGTGACGTGCCGCGCAACATCCTGGGCTGCCCGGTGGCCGGGATCGGCGCGGACGAGGTGATCGACGCCAGCGCGGCGCTGCGCGCCATCGAGGAGGTGGCCGCCGCCAACCCGGAGTTCTCCAACCTGCCCCGCAAGTACAAGACCGCGGTCAGCGGCTGCGGCGTGCAGTGCGTCCCGCACGAGATCAACGACGTGGCGTTCGTCGGCGTCACCGGGCCAGGCGGCGCTCCCGGCTTCGACCTGTGGGCCGGCGGCGGGCTGTCCACCAACCCGATGCTCGCCCGGCGGCTCGGCGTCTTCGTCGAGCCCGGTCAGGTCGCCCAGGTCTGGGCCGGGGTCACCGGCCTGTTCCGCGACTACGGTTACCGCAGGCTGCGCAGCCGGGCCCGGCTGAAGTTCCTGGTCGCCGACTGGGGCGCCGAGCGCTTCAGGGAGGTGCTGGAGCGGGAGTACCTGGGCTTCGCGCTGCCCGACGGCCCGCCGCCGCCAGCTCCGCCGCCCGGCGCCCGCGACCACGTCGGCGTGCGCGCCCAGCACGACGGCCGGTACTACGTCGGGGTCGCGCCGCACGTCGGGCGGACCTCCGGCAGCCAGCTGTGGCAGGTCGCCGAGCTCGCCGCCCAGTACGGCTCGGGCCGGATCCGGACCACCACCGAGCAGAAGCTGCTCATCCTGGACGTGCCCGGAGACCGGGTCGGTGACCTGGTGAGCGCGCTGGAGGCCGAGGACCTGCCGCCCCGCCCGTCGGTGTTCCGCCGGTCGGCGATGGCCTGCACCGGGATCGAGTTCTGCAAGCTGGCCATCGTCGAGACCAAGCAGCGGGCCCGTGACCTGTACGCCGAACTGGACCGGCGGCTGCCCGGGTTCGACGCCCCGGTCAGCATCAACGTCAACGGCTGCCCCAACTCCTGCGCCCGGTTCCAGGTCGCCGACATCGGGCTGAAGGGCTCGATCGTGGACGGCGCCGAGGGCTTCCAGGTGCACCTGGGCGGGTCGCTGGGCGCCGACCCGGCGTTCGGGCGCAAGCTGCGCGGCCTGAAGGTGACCGCCGACGGGCTGACCGACTACGTCGAGCGGCTGCTGCGCAACTACCTGGCCGGCCGGGCCGACGGCGAGCAGTTCGCCGCCTGGGTCCGCCGCGCCGACGCCGGGCAGCTGACGTGACCGAGCGGCAGCCGCCGCTGTTCTGCCCGTACTGCGGCGAGGAGGACCTGCGCCCGGCCGGCCCCGAGGCGGGCGGCTGGTGCTGCGGTGCCTGCGCCCGCTCGTTCACCCTGGCGTTCGCGGGCCTAACGCGACCCCCCGCCCCGCCTCCCGCGGGCGGAGCACGGCACGCGGCCAGAGGGCGCGCCGGGTGAAGCCCTATCCGCTGGCGCTCGACCTGTCCGGCCGCAAGGCGGTCGTGATCGGCGGCGGGCCGGTGGCCGCGCGCCGGGCCGCCTCGATGCTCGCGGCCGGGGCCCTGGTCCAGGTGATCGCCCCGCAGGTGGTCGCCGGGCTGGCCGGCCTGGACGTGACCCTGACCCGCCGCCGCTACCGCGACGGCGACCTGGCCGGCGCCTGGCTGGCGCACGCCGCGACCGGCGACCCGGCGGTGAACGCGGCTGTCGCCGCCGAGGCGCACCGCCGGATGATCTGGTGCGTCCGGGCCGACGACGCGGCCGCATCGGACGCCTGGACGCCGGCCGTGACCAGCCACGGCGACGTGACCGTCGCGGTCACCGCGGGCGGTGACCCGGTCCGCGCCCAGCGGCTGCGCTCGGCCATCGCGCTGGCCCTGGCCGAAGGCGGCCTGCCCACCCGCCCCCACCGCCCGCACACCCCCGCCTCGCCCCCGCCCGCGCCCGGCCCCGGCCCCGGCCGCCCGGCGACCCCCGCACCCAGCCCCGGCCGCCCGGCGACCCCCGCACCCAGCTGGGCGTCCGGCCATGATCGTGGTTGCTGGTCAGTAAATAGCGCTGACAAACCACCACGATCACGCCCGGACGCCACCGGCGGGCCGGGCGGCCGCGTAGCCGCGGGTCCCGATCGGGCCGGGCTGGGGAGCGTGGCGCTGGTCGGCGGGGGGCCCGGCGACCCGGGCCTGCTCACCGTGCGCGGCCGGCGGCTGCTGGCCGAGGCCGACGTCGTCGTGGCCGACTACCTGGCCCCGCGCGACGTGCTGGCCGAGCTGGACCCGGCGGTCGAGATCATCGACGCGGGCAAGGCGCCCGGCGCGCACACGCTGACCCAGGACCAGATCAACCACGTCCTCACCAGCCGCGCCCTGGCCGGCCAGCGGGTCGTGCGGCTCAAGGGCGGCGACCCGTTCGTCTTCGGACGAGGCGGCGAGGAAGCGCTGGCCTGCGTCCGGGCCGGCGTCCCGTTCCAGGTGGTGCCTGGCGTGTCCAGCGCGGTCGCGGTCCCGGCCTGCGCGGGCATCCCGGTCACCCATCGCGGCATCACCCAGGACTTCGCCGTCGTCTCGGCGCACCTGGACCCCACGCACCCGGGCGCGACCGTCGACTGGGAGGCGCTGGCCTCCGGCCCCGGCACGCTGGTGCTGATGATGGCGGTGGGCCGGCTCGAGCAGGTCAGCAGGGAGCTGGTCAAGCGCGGCCGGGACGCCGCGACCCCGGTCGCGGTGATCTGCGCGGGCACCACCCCGCGCCAGCGGGTGCTGACCTCCACCCTCGGCGAGGTCGCCGCGGCGGCGGCCCGCGCGGGCATCACCCCGCCCGCGGTCATCGTGGTCGGCGAGGTGGTCAGGCTGCGGGACCTGCTCGGATCGCCATGACCACCCCGGCACTGATCGCGGTGGCACACGGCAGCGCGGACCCGGCCGCGCAGCTCACCGTGCGCGCGCTCGCCCGGCTGGTCCAGTATCAGGCTCCGGAGCTGGACGTGCGGGTCGCCTTCGCGGCGCACGCCGAGCCCGCCCTGCCCGGCGTGCTCGCCGCGGCCGGCCGCGGCGCCGTGGTGGTCCCGTTGCTGCTGTCCACCGGGTACCACGCCAGCGTTGACATCGCGGGCGCCGCGCTGGCCGCGGGCGCGAGCATGGCCGCGCCGCTGGGCCCCGGCCCGCGGCTGGCCGACGCGCTGGCCGACCGGCTGGCCAGGGCGGGCGTGCCCGCGGGCACCGCGACCGTGCTCGCCGCCGCAGGCTCGGCCGACCCTCGGGCGCTGGCCGCCGTGTGGCGCCAGGCCAGGCTGCTGGCCGCCAGGACCGGCGCCCCGGTGCTGGTCGGGTTCGCCTCGGCCGCCCGGCCCACCGTGACCGAGGCGATCGACGCGCTAAGCGGGCCGTCCGGCCGCCCCGTCGCGGTGGCCTCCTACCTGCTGTCCCCCGGCCTGTTCTACGACCGGCTGAAGCGCTCCGGTGCCCGCTGGGTCAGCGAGCCGCTCGGCTGCCACCCGGCTGTCGCCAGCCTGGTCATCGACCGGTTCCGCGCCGCGGCCAGGAACGCTGACCCGTGCGGCCACCGGCACGTGACCCGGGCCCGGTGAGAGGGCCGATTCCGGCCAGGTGCCCGCAACGGCCCAGGTCACACGGGAACGGCGCGTACCCAGGTGCCGTCCTCGGTCAGGCAGGCGTCGACGGCCAGGCCCGCCCCCGCCAGCGCCTGATCGAACTGCGCCGGGGTCAGCGGGCACGACAGGAAGGTCTGGGTCCAGCTGGCGTCCGGGAACGTGTACTCGACGTGTACCGACCGCACCCCGGGGCTGACCGGGTCGGAGGACACCACCCGGACCATGCCGTCACCAAGCGGCTGCGGCTCGCCCGGCAGCCCTTCGTGCCGCCCTTCCCGCTCGCGCTGGATCAGCACGCAGCCGCCGTCGGCCACGTGCCGCCTGCAGGTGTCCAGCAGCTGCTGTCGCACTCCAGGCCCGGCCGCGTGCACCAGGTACGAGGCCAGCAGCACGACGTCGAACCGCTCGCCCAGGTCAAGGTCCTCGATCGCGCTGCAGACCGTCCTGGCCTGCGGTACCAGGGCCAGCATCTGCGGCGATTCGTCCACCGCGGTGACCGTGAACCCGCGCTCGGCCAGCGGCCGCGTCATCCGGCCCGCCCCGCAGCCAAGTTCCAGGATGTGCGCCCCGGCCGGCACCGCGCCCGCGATCACGTCCGGCTCGTCGCCGACGCCGATCCGGGCATACAAGTCAACCGCGCACCCGTCAGGGGTGATGGCCCCCGGCCCGGTCCCGCTGTATCCCGCGCGTACCCGCATGCTCATCTCGCTCTCCGGTCCCCGCCGCTTCCGCCGCTGCCATTGTCCCCCATCCGGCCGGCCAGGCGCGCCCGCCGTGGCGGGCGCTGACCGCGGGCTGCGGGATCGGCGGGCCTGCCGCGAGCGCCGGCGAACGGAGCGGGCCGCGTGCCTGACCTGGCCGCCGGCCTCGGCCCCGCGGAAGCCCGCTATCTGAGCGGGCGGCATGCGGTAGCGTTGCCGGTTGCAACAGCAAGCAGCCGGAAGGGACCAGCTCATGGGGCGTTACCGCCGGGTAGTCGTCAAGCTCAGCGGCGAGGCGCTCGCTGGCTCGTCCAGCTCGGGCGTGGATCCCGACAGCCTCGCCCAGGTCGCCAGTGAAGTGCTGTCCGTGCACGAACTTGGCGTTCAGGTCGCGGTCGTCATCGGCGGTGGCAACTACTTCCGCGGCCGGATGGCCGAGGGCTGGGGCATCACCAGGGCCGAGGCGGACAACATCGGGATGCTCGGCACGGTGATGAACGCGCTGATGCTGCGCGGCGTGCTCACCGCCAGAACCGGCACCGACGTCCGGGTGATGACCGCCATGCCGATCCAGAGCGTGGCCGAGCCGTTCATCCGGCTGCGGGCCAGCCGCCACCTGGACCACGGGCTGATCGTGCTGCTGGCCGGCGGCATCGGCCAGCCGTACGTCACCACCGACTACCCGGCAGTCCAGCGGGCGCTGGAACTCGACGCCGACGTGCTGCTGGTGGCCAAGCGCGGCGTGGACGGGGTGTATGACAGCGACCCGAACATCAACCCGGACGCGGTCCGCTACACCGAGCTGACCTACGACGAGGCGCTCGCGGCGGGCGTGCGGGTGATGGACACCAGCGCCTTCGTGCTCGCCAACGAGCAGGGCCTCACCATGCACGTCTTCAACGTGGCCACCGCGGGCGCCATGCGCCAGATCTGCGAGGGCATCGAGCTGGGCACCCGGATCAGCGCCAAGCCGCAGCCCTAGCCCGGCAAGGAAAGAGGGCTGGCCGGCCCGGGCTGTCAGACCGGCGAGGCAGGATGGCGTTATGCCCGCGATCACGCCGGCGGCCGGCCAGGCGATGGCTGGCTTCAGCGATGTCACCAGCGCCTGGTTCGGTGCTGCCTTCGCCGAGCCGACGCCGGCCCAGGCCCAGGCCTGGGAATCGATCAGCCGCGGGGACAACACGCTGGTCGTCGCCCCGACCGGGTCAGGCAAGACGCTGGCCGCGTTCCTGTGGGCGATCGACAAGCTGACGGCGGGACCCGGGCCTGCCGACCCGCGGCAGCGCTGCCGGGTGCTCTACATCTCGCCGCTGAAGGCGCTGGCCGTGGACATCGAGCGGAACCTGCGCTCGCCGCTGACCGGGATCGGGCAGGCGGCCCGGCGGCTCGGCCTGCCCGAGCCGGACATCCGGGTCGGCGTGCGCACCGGCGACACCGCAGCCGACGAGCGCCGCAAGCTGTCCAGCCAGCCGCCAGACATCCTGATCACCACGCCTGAGTCGCTGTTCCTGCTGCTGACCTCGCAAGCCAGGGAGGCGCTGCGCAGCATCGACACCGTCATCGTCGACGAGGTGCACGCGCTGGCGGGCAGCAAGCGCGGCGCGCACCTGGCGCTGTCCCTGGAACGGCTAGACGAGCTGCGGGCCAGCCCGCAGGACACCGGTGACGCCCAGCCTCCCGATGACAGCCGCCGCACGGCCAGTCCAGCCCGCACGGCGACACCCCATGCCAGCCCAGCCGCCACCAGCCGAGCCCGCACCACCCCCGACAGCGCCAGCCCAGCCGCCGCAAGCCGAGCCCGCCCCAGCCCAGACATTGCCAGCCCAGACATTGCCAGCCCAGCTAGTGCGAGGCCGGCCGGTGCCGGGCCGGCCCAGCGGATCGGCCTGTCCGCGACGGTCCGGCCGCCGCAGGAGGTCGCCGCGTTCCTCGGCGGCGCGCGACCGGTCACCATCGTCCAGCCCGCCGCTGACAAGCGGCTGGACCTGCGGATCGTGGTGCCGGTCGAGGACATGTCCGACCTGGAGATAGCGGCGGGCCCCGGCCCGGGCGGCGACAGCCCTGGGAATTCGGCTGACCCGGCATCCCGGCGGTCGATCTGGCCGCACGTCGAGGCGAAGGTGCTGGACCTGATCGAGGCGCACCGGTCCACGATCGTGTTCGCCAACTCCCGCCGCCTCGCCGAGCGGCTGTGTGCCCGGCTCAACGAGCTCGCCGCCGAACGGGCCGCCGGCCCGGACGGCCTGCTTGTTGACCAGGACGAGCGCCCGGCCCCGGCCCGCCCTCCGGCGGAAATCATGGCCGAGTCCGGTGCCGCCGCAGGGGCCAGCCTCGAGGTGGCCAGGGCACACCACGGCTCGGTCTCCCGGCAGGAGCGCAACCAGATCGAGGAGGCGCTCAAGGCGGGCAGGCTGCCGGCCGTGGTCGCCACCTCCAGCCTGGAACTCGGCATCGACATGGGCGCCGTTGACCTGGTGATCCAGGTCGAGTCGCCGCCGTCGGTGGCCAGCGGCCTGCAGCGCACCGGGCGGGCCGGGCACAACGTCGGTGACGTGTCCAGGGGCGTGATCTTCCCCAAGTACCAGGGCGACCTGGTCCAGGCGGCGGTCGTCGCGCAGCGGATGCAGGCCGGCCAGATCGAGGAGCTGCGGATCCCGCGTAACCCGCTGGACGTGCTGGCCCAGCACATCGTGGCGATGACCGCGATGGACGACTGGGACAGCACCGAGCTGGAGCGCACCGTGCGCCGGGCCGCGCCGTTCGCCAGCCTCACCCGCCCGGTCCTTGAGGCGGTGCTGGACATGCTGGCGGGCCGCTACCCGAGCGAGGAGTTCGCCGGGCTGCGGGCCAGGCTGGTCTGGGATCGCACCACCGGCGTGCTGCGCGGCCGGCCAGGCGGCCAGCGGCTGGCCGTCACCAGCGGCGGCACGATCCCCGACCGCGGCCTGTTCGGCGTGTTCCTGGCCGGAGCCGAGCGGGACAAGTCCGGCCGGCACTCCCGGCGGGTGGGCGAACTCGACGAGGAGATGGTCTACGAGTCCAGGGTCGGCGACGTGTTCGTGCTCGGCGCCAGTTCCTGGCGGATTGAGGACATCACCGCCGACCAGGTGCTGGTCTCGCCCGCGCCGGGACAGCCGGGGCGGCTGCCGTTCTGGCACGGCGACGCGCCGGGCCGGCCCGCCGAGCTGGGCGCCGCCATCGGCAGCTACTGCCGCGAGCTGGGCGCGGCCCCGCCGGAGCTGGCGGCGGCCCGGCTCAGGGACGCCGGGCTGGACCAGCTGGCCGCCGCCAACCTGGTCAGCTACCTGACCGCGCAGCGCGACGCCACCGGCTACCTGCCCGATGACCGCACGCTGGTGCTGGAGCGTTTCAGGGACGAGCTTGGCGACTGGCGGCTGATCCTGCACAGCCCGTACGGCGCGCGGGTGCACGCGCCGTGGGCCCTGGCCATCGCCGCCCGGCTGCGCGAGCGCTACGGCGAGATGGACGTGCAGGCCCTGCACACCGACGACGGCATCGTGATCCGCGTTCCCGACGCCGACGACCCGCCGCCGGCCGGGATCGCGCTGCTCGACCCGGACGAGGCGGAGCAGCTGGTCACCGCCGAGCTAGGGTCATCGGCGCTGTTCGCCTCGCGGTTCCGCGAGTGCGCGGCCCGCGCCCTGCTGCTGCCCAGGCGCCAGCCGGGCCGCCGCACCCCGCTGTGGCAGCAGCGCCAGCGCTCCGCGCAGCTGCTTTCGGTCGCCAGCAAGTACGCCGCGTTCCCGATCGTGCTGGAGACGGTCAGGGAGTGCCTGCAGGACGTGTTCGACGTGCCCGGGCTGGTCAGCCTGCTCCGCGACCTGGCAGGCCGCCGGATCCGGCTGGTCGAGGTGGAGACCCCGGCTCCGTCCCCGTTCGGCCGGTCGCTGCTGTTCCGGTACATCGGGGCGTTCATGTATGAGGGCGACGCCCCGCTGGCCGAGCGCCGGGCGCAGGCGCTGGCCCTGGACTCCTCCCTGCTCGCCGAGCTGCTCGGCCAGGCTGACCTGCGCGAGCTGCTGGACCCTGAGGTCGTCGGGAGCACCGAGCGCGATCTGCAGCGGCTCTCGCCCGACCGGGCCTGCCGGGACGAGGAAGCGGTCGCGGACCTGCTCGCCGCGCTCGGGCCGCTCTCGTCAGCCGAGGTCGGTGCCCGCTCCACCGAGCCGGCGGCGGCGCCGGCCTGGCTGGCTGAGCTGTTTGCGCAGCGCAGGGTGATCGAGGTGCGGATCGCAGGCGAGAGCCGCTGGGCGGCGGTCGAGGACGCCGGCCGGCTGCGTGACGCGCTCGGCGTCGCGCTGCCGCCTGGCGTCCCGCTGGCCTTCACCGAGCCGGTCCCCGATCCGGTCGCTGACCTGGTGGCCAGGTATGCCCGCACGCACGGGCCGTTCTACGCGCTGGCGGTGGCGCAGCGCTACGGGCTCGGGGTGGCCATCGTGACCGGCGCGCTGCACCGGCTGGCGGCGGCGGGCCGGGTCGCTGAGGGTGATTTCCTGGCCGGCGGCCCGGGCTCGCAGTGGTGCGACGCCGAGGTGCTGCGGCTGCTGCGCAGGCGCTGCCTGGCCCGGCTGCGCCGCGAAGCCGAGCCGGTGCCGCCGGCCGCCCTGGCCAGGTTCCTGCCCGCGTGGCAGGGCGCCACCGAGGCGGCCGGCCAGGATCGGACCCGCCCCGGCTTCGCCCGGCGCCGGCCTGGGCCCGATGCCGTCTATGACGTGGTCGATCAGCTGGCGGGCGCCTTGATCGCGGCCTCCGCGCTGGAGACCCTGGTGCTGCCGGCCCGGGTACCGGGCTACTCTGCCGCGCTGCTGGACGAGCTGACCGCTGCGGGCGAGGTCGTCTGGGCCGGGGCGGGCGGCCTGCCGGGCGGCGACGGCTGGGTGGTGCTGGCGCCCGCCGAAACCGCGCCGCTGCTGCTACCAGACCCAGCCGAGATCACGATGACGCCGGTGCACGAGGCGGTGCTCTCGGCGCTGGACGGCGGCGGCGCGCTGTTCTTCCGCGCGCTGGCCGACCGGGCCGCGCCCGCGACCGACCAGGATCTCGCGGCGGCGATCTGGGACCTGGTCTGGGCTGGCCGGCTGACCAATGACACGCTCGCCCCGCTGCGGACCGTGCTGGCGTCCGGCCGGCCGGTCGCCGCCTCACTGGCTAACGGCGACGGCCAGGCCGGCCCTGGCGGCAGCGGTGCCACGTTCGGCGCGGGCCCGGTTCGGGCCGGGCGGCCTGGCCGCCCCGGCCGCGCTGGCGGCCGCCGCCCAGGCTACGGCCGGGCGATCATGCCAACCCGGGCCGGCCCGCCGACCGTGAGCGGCCGCTGGTCGCTGCTCCCCCCGCCAGCCCCCGACCGCACCCGCCGCCTGCACGCGCTGGCCAGTAGCCTGCTCGACCGGCACGGCATCGTGATCAGGGGCGCGGTCGCGGCCGAGCGGGTGCCAGGCGGCTTCGGCGCGCTCTACCCGGTGCTGCGCGCGATGGAGGAAGCGGGCCAGTGCCGGCGCGGCTATTTCGTCGAGGGCCTCGGCGCGGCCCAGTTCGCCCTGCCCGGTGCCGTCGACCGGCTGCGCGCGATGGCCACCCGCGACCCAGTCCCTGCCGCCACCGCCCCCGTGTTCACCACCCCCGCGCCTCCGCCCGGTCCCGCGCCCCAAGCAGCCACCCCAGCCCCAGCGGGCAGCGCGACCCCAGCAAGCTCCCCGTCCCGGGCAGGCACCGCATCCCCGGCAGGCACCGCATCCCCGGCAGGCAGCCCATCCCCGGCAGGCAGCCCATCCCCGGCAGGCAGCGGACCCTCAGCGGGCGCTGCCTCCCAGGGCGGCGCCCTCGCATTCCCGGCCGGCACCGCCTTTCCAGCTGGTCCCGTGCGCCACCCCGGCCGGTCCGGACCGGGTGGCGGCGGCACCGCCAGTCGCGGCCCTCAGGTCAGCACGACCGTGCTGGCCGCCGCGGACCCGGCTAACGCCTATGGCGCGGCACTGCCCTGGCCGCCCCGGCCGGACGAGACCCCCGGCGGCCACCGGCCCGGCCGCAAGGCCGGGGCACTGGTGATCCTGGCCGACGGCGAGCTCATCCTGTACGTCGAGCGCGGCGGCAAGACCCTGCTGTCGTGGACCAGCGACCCCACCCTGCTTGGCCCGGCCGCCGCCGCCCTGGCCGGCGCGGCCCGCGACGGAGCGCTGGGCAGGCTCACCGTGGAACGCGCCGACGGAACCGGCGTCTACGACTCACCACTCGCCCAGGCCCTGGAACAAGCCGGGTTCCGCCCAACCCCCCGCGGCCTCCGCCTACGCGGCTAGCCCACGCTGAGCGCCCTGCCCAACCGGCCCGCCATCACCACAGGGCCAGGCCGCACCGCGCGCCCTCCCAACCGGCCCGCCGTCACCACAGAGCCGGCCGCACCGGGCGCCTCCCTGGCCGACCCGCCGTCACGACAGGGCCGGGCCGCACCTGGCACCTTGCCTAACCGGCCCACCGTAGCCACGGGCCAGGCCAGCACTGTGTGCCTCGCCTGACCGGCCCGCCGTCGCGACATAGCCGGCCGCACCGGGCACCGGCCCGCTGTCACCACAGGGCCGGGCCAGCACTGGGCGGCTCATCCGGGCCGCCCCGGCCGCCGCCCCGACGGACGGCCAGCCAGGCAATCCGGGCTGAACCCGCTGGGCCAGCCCGCTGGCCGCGTTGCTGACGGCCGGAACAACGTGCCGGTCCAGCCTCGGGACATCGGCAGCGTCAGGGCGATGAGCGCGTCCCCGGCGGCGAGGCCCATGATGGACGTGTGCAGACCGACGACCCGGCCGGGTCCGGGGCTGGCGCCGGGGCGGGGGCGGCGCCCGCAGGCTCCTGCCCGTACCCGGTCAGCCGGCCGGTGATGCTGCAGCGCTGGGAACAGCTGACGTTCCTGCACTGGCCGTTCGAGCCGGCCGAGGTGCAGCGGCTGCTGCCGGCCGGCCTGCGCGCCGAGACGTTCGGCGGGGCCGCGTGGGTCGGCCTGGTCCCGTTCTTCATGCGGGTGTCTGGCGGTACCGGGCAGCACCTGCCGTGGCTGTCGGACTTCTGCGAGACCAACGTGCGGACCTACGTCAGGGACGCCGCCGGGCGTTCAGGAATCTGGTTCTTCTCGCTGGACGCTGCCCGGCTTGCCGCGGTCAGCGTTGCCCGCGCCACCTACCGGCTGCCCTACTTCTGGTCCTCGATGCGACTGACCCGGGCTGGCCAGGAGATCAGCTACGACTGCCGCCGCCGCTGGCCAGGCCCGCCCGCCACCAGCCATGTGCGGATCAGCATCGGTGCCCCGTACCTGACCGCCGAACTGGACGAGCGTGATCATTTCCTGACCGCCCGGTGGCTGCTGTTCAGCGTTACAGGAACCAGGCAGCGGCACGCCCTGGCCCGGCACCAGCCCTGGCCGCTACACCGAGCCGACGTGCTGGCCTGTGACGACCAGCTGCTCACCGCCGCCGGCCTGCCGCGCCCGGCCGGCCAGCCGCTGGCGCACTACTCCCCCGGCGTAGACGTCCGGATCGGCAGGCCCGAGCGGGGCACCGGGAATCCCGCCTGACCAGCCCGGCCGCCAAACCCGGCGCAGCCGCTAACCGGCATCACCAGAGCCCCGACATCGCCGGGCAACCCCGGACCCCGTTCCCTCCAGCGCGGCCTTCCTCAAGCACATGACCTAAGCCGACATATGTAGGGTTAGCCAGCCCTAACTCGACATATGTCGGGTTAGCCAAACGGCACGCCTGCCAGCCCGGTGCCCCGGCTGACGCCGCCGCCAGGACCGGCCGCCGGACCGGCCACGACCCGCAACGGGGTGGCAACGGATGCGCTGGCCCGGAGCTGCGCAAACAACAGCAGCTCCGGGCCAGCGCAGCCATATCCAGCCCGGACCTCGCCGCCTAACTCGACATATGTCGGATTGGTATCGCGTCGGCGCGGCACCGCCATTCGGATGCACTGGCATCCTTACAGGCGCGCCGGGACCCAGCTGAATCATGCGCCTACGGCCGACCCCGGCGCGGTCGGCGCACGGGCGGGTCCCGGACCGCGTTCTAGCGGCGGCGTGAAGGAGCCGCTGAACAGGGCCGGTGATGTTAATAGCCGTTAATCCCGCCTAGCCCGGCTGCCGGCACCGGATCAATCATGACAAGACCGGCATATACATCCGAGGGAATACCGGGGCTAATCCTATATATGTCGGGTTAGCGGTCCGGTGGGGCTGGCCCGCCGCGGCGGGCCGCTTCGCTGGCCGGGCGGGTGTTGATCACCCGGTCCGGGGCGATGCCGAACTGCTCGGCCCTGGCGCAGCCAGAGTCCAGCCAGTCCAGCTGGCCCGGCGCGTGCGCGTCGGTGTCGATCGCGAACAGGCACCCGGTCCGGGCGGCCAGCTGGAGCAGGTCGTCTGGCGGATCCTGGCGTTCAGGCCTGCAATTGATCTCCACCGCGACACCGTGGTCCCGGCAAGCGGCGAACACCCGCTCCGGGTCGAACACCGACTCCGGCCGGCCTCGCCCGGTGATCAGCCGCCCGGTGCAGTGGCCGAGGACATCGACGTGCGGGCTGGATACCGCGGCGACCATCCGCTGGGTCATCTCGTCCGCGGGCATCCGCAGCTTGGAGTGGACGCTGGCGACCACCACGTCGAGCTCGCCGAGCAGGTCGTCGCGCTGGTCCAGGGCGCCGTCCTCGAGGATGTCGACCTCGATCCCGGTCAGGATCCGGAACGGGGACAGTCCGGCGTTGAGCGCGCTGATCAGTTCCAGCTGAGCGGTCAGCCGCTCGGCGGTCAGCCCGCTGGCCACGGTCAGCCGGGGCGAATGGTCGGTGAGCGCCATCCACTCGTGCCCGAGGCGGCGCGCCGCCTGCGCCATCTCATCCGGCGGGCTGCCGCCGTCGGACCAGTCCGAGTGGGTGTGGCAGTCGCCGCGCAGCGCCGCGCGCATGGCGGTCTGCCTGGCCGGCTCGGCCTCGCCGTACAGCCTGATCAGGTAGTCCGGCTCGGCCCCGCCCGCCGCCTGGGTGATCACCTCGGCGGTGACCTCGCCGATCCCCGCGACCTCGCGCAGCGTGCCGGCAGTGATCCGTTCTTCCAGCTCGCCAGCCGGGAGGCCGGCCACCACCTGGGCAGCCCGGCGGAACGCCCGGACCCGGTAGGTGGGCGCGCCGGCCCGTTCGAGCTGGAACGCGATCTGCCGCAACGCCGCCACCGGGTTCACCCGTCTATCCAATACCAGCCACCGGCCCGCGTGCTGGTTCGCGTGCCGCGGCAGTGCTGAGGGCGGCCAGCGGGCAGGATGGTCGTGACGCCGGCCGCTCATAACCGGGCCGGAGTACCAGGCGAGGAGAACTGATGACATCCGGACTAGTAGCCCAGCTCGCCCAGGCTCTCGACGACGCTGAGCAGCTGATAGCTGGCGTGCACGACAGCCAGCTCACCGCGCCGACACCGTGCGCGGAATGGGAGGTCCGGACGCTGATCGGGCACCTGGTCAGCGGCAACGAGGCGTTTGCCGCGATCATGGCAGGCCAGCCGCGCCCGGCCCCCGCCGCCGGGCCGGATCAGCGCTCCGCGGCCAGCCTGCTCAGCGCCTACCGAGAGGCGGCCGGGCCGCTGGTCGTCGCGTTCAGCCAGCCCGGCGCGCTGGAGCGGGTGGTTACCGTCCCGTTCGGCACCGTCCCCGGGCAGGTGGCGCTGCACTTGCGGCTCACCGAGATCCTGGTGCACGGCTGGGACCTGGCCAGTGCCACTGGCCAGGTTCCGCGGTTCGCCGCCGGGACGATCGAGCAGGAGCTGGCGTTCAGCACCAGGGCGCTGGCCGATGTCCCGCCCGGCCGGCGGCCGTTCGCCCCGTCCACCCATGTCCCGGTCGGCGCGCCGCCGCTTGACCAGCTTGCCGCCTTGCTCGGCCGGGAGGTGCCGTTCCGGCCGGACGCCGCCGCCGGATAACAGGGGCAGCCTGCGGCGCGTGGCGCGGGAGGGACAGGTGACCAGATCTGTCCGCATCTGGGCCCGATGATGCCTTCCGGGGGAATCCGCCGCAGGCCAGGATGTACCCATGAATACCGCTCTGATCGTCATCGACGTCCAGGAGTCGTTCCGGCAGCTTTCCTCCTGGGCGTCCATTTCCGACCCGCAGGTCGCCGGCCAGGTGGCCCGCCTGGTCGATGCCGCCAGGGACCGCGGTGACCTGGTCATCTGGGTGATGCACGCGGACACGGGCTCGGGCACGCCGTTCGACCCGGCCAGCGGGCACGTCCGCCTGATGGACGGGCTGACCGCTCAGCCGGGCGAGCCGGTGCTGACCAAGACCGCGCACAACGCCTTCACCACCACGAGCCTGCAGCAGATCCTGACCAGCCGCGGCGTCAGCGACGTCGTGATCTGCGGGATCAGGACCGAGCAGTGCTGCGAGACGACCGCCAGGGTGGCCTCGGACCTGGGCTACGGGGTCACGTTCGTGACCGACGCGACGGCCACCTCGCCGATCGAGCACCGGGACGCTCCCCCGGGCCGGCCGGCCGCTGACGTCCTGGCCGATCCGCGCACGCTTCCGGCCAGCGAGGTCATCGCCCGGACCGAGTACGCGCTCGCGGGCCGGTTCGCCACCATCCGCACTGTCGCCGAGCTGGCGCCGGCCGGGGCTGTCACCGCGGGCTGACCAGATCGTGGCCAGGATCGTCTTCCTGCTCGTCCCGCAGGTTCACCTGCTGGACCTGGCCGGGCCAGTTCAGGTGTTCTGGACCGCGGCCGACAGCGGGTACAAGTATGAGATCCACTATGTGGCCGAGCAGCCTGAGGTGCCGACCGCGCAGGGCCTTCCGGTGCAGGCAAGCGTGGACTGGCCGGAGCTGAGCCCGGACGACCTGATCGTCGTGCCCGGCTGGCAGGACGCGACCTGCCGCGGCAGCGGGCAGCTCAGCCGGGCAACGCTGCAGCGGCTGTCCGGGCACCACGCCGCGGGCGGCACCGTCGCCAGCGTGTGCGCCGGGGCCGACGCGCTGGGCCGGGCCGGGCTGCTGGACGGCCGTCGCTGCACGACCCACCACGAGGTGCAGGACGAGCTGGCGCGGCGCTACCCGAAGGCCACGGTGGTACGCGACGTGCTCTACGTGCTCGACCGCCGGGTAGTGACCTCGGCCGGCATCGCTAGCGGCATCGACCTCGCGCTGCACCTGATCTCGGTCAGACACGGGCCGAGCGCGGCCGCGCGGATCGCCCGCGCGATGGTCGCCTACGCCCGCCGCAACGGCGACGAGCCGCAGGCCAGCGCGATGCTGCGGCACCGGGCGCACCTGAGCGACACCGTGCACCGGGTCCAGGACCTGATCGACGCCCGGTTCACCGAGCGGCTGCCGCTCGCCCACCTCGCCGCCGCGTCCGGGGTCAGCCAGCGGACCCTGACCAGGCGGTTCAGCCAGGCCACCGGGATGACGCCGCTGCGCTACCAGCAGCTGCTGCGGGCCGAGCACGCCGAGCACCTGATCGGGCACGGGGCGACCTTGCAGGCGGCCGCGCGGTCGGCCGGCTTCGAGGACCCGCGGATGCTGCGCCGGCTGCTCCGGGCCGGTACCGACCGGCAGCCCGCATAGGCCACCGGGCACCCGGCCACAACGTCTCACCGGGCTCGTTCGTTCTACGGTCAGCACGGCCGAGGGCTGAGGAGTCGCGCTGGGGCAGTGCCCAAGGTCGCCGGGTAGCCGAGCGCGACCTGCTGCCAGTGATCCACAAGCCGCGGCGGCCGTCCCAGGCCAGCGACGAGCCACTGTGAATCATCAGGACTGGGGAATGTCGAGTCCTATGGCCTGGAACCACCCCGCGGCGCCCGGCGCTTTGGTCTTCCACTGGTCGCCGATGGTGTCGTTGGAGGACAGGTAGAAGCCGCTGCAGTAGCGGTTGGCGAGAAAGCCGGGGCTGGGCAGGCCGGGCCATGTCCAGACCACACCGTTGCTACTGGCCGACGACTTGATGGTGATGCCGGTGCAGTCGTCGTTGCTGGCCATGTAATTGCCGTTGCTGAACTGGTAGTACCCGTAAGGCTTGCCCTGACTGTTAGAACCGATAAGGGTGAAGTGCAGGTACCGGCCGCTGCACGTGCTGGCAGTTCCGGCTACATACTTCGGGTCAGGGGGTCGCGACGGAGGCTGGTAGCTCGGACCTGGGGCTGGCCGTGACCAGTCCGCTCGCCGGGCCTGCCCGGTCCTAGCCAGGCGGCGGGCAATACGGCCAAGCCGCAGCCAGCCCGGTTCCCGGGCCGGGGGAACCTTCGCCGCCGCCACTGACCGCGGCCGGCCTGACGGGCCAGTGTCCGGTCCGGGCCGGTCACCGTGCTCAGTCCGGCGGCAAGCTGGCCAGCCGGGGCAGCAACTGCTGCGCGGCGGCCAGGTCATCATCCAGCGGGCGGTCGGCGGTACCGGCTGGCAGCGCCCCAGCCGTCAGCGCGAACGCCTCGCCGAGCGCGGCGCCGGCCGGGCGGATGCCGCGCAGCCGCAGCGCCCGGACCGCGGCGATCAGCTCGCAGGCGAGCACGACCTGGTAGGCGGTGATCACGTCGGTGGTGGCCCGGGCGGACTGGGTGGAGAAACCGGCGTGCTCCTCGACCCCGCGCGACAGCACCGCGCTGCCCAGCGCAGCGGGCGCGGCCAGCCGCCGGATGTCGGCGGCAGCCGAATGCGACACGTACTCCAGGATCATGATCCCGGAACTGGGCGCGCGGTCGGTCGCCAGGAACGGCGCCAGCCCGGTGAACGCGGGCTCGACCAGCGTGCCGAGCCGGGCCGCCGACAACGCGGCGGTCTGGAACAGCGCGGCCCGCACCGCGTCCAGCGCCAGTCCTACATATGTCGTGTGGAAGTTGCCGTTGTGCCAGGCGGCCTGCCCGGCCACGTCGATCAGCGGGTTCTCGGCCGCGGCGTTCAGCTCGACGGTCACGGTCCGCTCCGCGCGCCTGGCCGCGTCGACGGCCGGGCCGTGCACCTGCGGGAAGGCCCGGTACCCGAACGGGTCCTGGATCCGAGCGGCCGGCCCGATGTGCCCGGCCAGCAGCGCGCGCATCGCGGCGGCCACCACTTGCTGGCCGTGATGCGGCCGGGCATCCTGGACCGCCGCCGCGTAGGGCTCCATCGAGGCGTCGACCGCCAGGTGCGCGAACGCGGCGGGCACCAGCGCGGCCCGCAGCATCAAGGCCAGGTCGTGACAAGCAAGCGCCGCCTCACCGAGGGTGGCCGCGTTGCTGGAGATGAAGCCGACTGCATCAGCGGGCGCCAGCCTGAACCGCGGCTGCCCGCCGGGGCCGCCCTCACCGCCCGGTCCGGCCCCATCCGGGCCGACCGCGCCCGGCTTGGCCGCGCCCGGGTCCGCGTCGGTCGGGCCTGCGCTCTCGTCCTGGCCCGGGCCCGCCGCCGCGGGCAGCCAGTCCCGCTCGCCGAGCAGGCACAGCACCGTCATAGCCAGCGCGGTCAGGTCCCCGGTGCCGATCGCCCCGTAGCGCCGGACCGGCACCGACAGCCCGCGGTTGACGCAGTCGGCGAGCACGTCCAGCACGCCAGGGTCCACCCCGGACCCACCCGCCGCGATCTGGTTGGCCCGCACCACCAGCATCGCCCTGCCGAGCTCGGCGTCGATCAGCTGGCCGCCGCCGCCCGCGTGGCTGCGGGCCAGTCGCAGGCCGTGCCCGGCGATGTCGCCCAGGCCGACGCTCACGTCCCGGTTGGACCCGACCCCGGTGGTCCGCCCGTACACCGGGCTGCGCTCACTGACCAGTGCGGCGACCCGCGCCGCGGCCAGCGCCCGGTCCCGGCCCTCCTGACTGAGCCCCACCCGGGCCTGGCCGCGCGCGACGGCGGTGACAGCCTCGCAGGACAGCGCGGTCCCGTCGAGCACGACCAGCGGCTGATCCATCACTCACGCCTCATCGATGACAATCCGGCGCAGCCGCCAGGGCGGCACCGCCCGGCGACCGTGATCATGGTTCATCGACCAGTGTGCATCACCGGCCCAGGCGAGATGAGCAGGCACCAGTCCATGATCGCGGTGACTTTTAGGGCCTGAACCCGCACGCTAAGCCCAAAACTAACCGTGATCATGAAAAACGGGGCCCGACAGGCGCACGCCCGGCTAAGGCTACATATGTCGAGTTAGCGGTCGAGACCGATGACGGTCCGCGCTTAGGTTAGGGGGTCGCGACGGAGGCGAGTAGCTCCGACCTGGCCTGGTCGACAGCTGCCTGGATCGCGCCGCGCAGCACCGGCCCGCCGCTGACCGCGGTGGGCACCACCTGCGGCCGGGCCGGGCAGATCCGGCGCACCTCGGCGGCCACCCGGCCCGCCAGCGCGGTGCCGCCGGCCAGCCCGACCTCCCCGCCGAGCACCACCAGGCCGGGATCGAGCACGACGCAGACGGCCGCGACCCCGGTCGCGACCCGGCTGGCCAGCTCGCTGAGGAACTCCGCGCCCTGCGGCTCGCCCGCCGAGGCGGCGGCGACGGCGGCGCGCACCGCGTCCCCGACGCCCTGCCCGGTGAACCCGTACCTGGCCGCCAGCGGCCGCAGCGCGGCCGCTCCCACCAGGGACTGGAACGCGCCGGTCGCCGGGTGAGTGACGTCCTCGGGCAGCGGCACGCCGGGCACCGGCAGGTAGCCGATCTCGCCCGCGGCCCCGGCAGCGCCACGGTGCAGCCGGCCGCCCAGCACGGTCGCCAGGCCCAGCCCGACGCCGATCCAGGCCAGCACGAAATCGTCCAGGCCGGCGGCGGCGCCTTCCGCGCGCTCGGCCATCGCGGCCAGGTTCACGTCGTTCTCGATGGTGACGGGGCGGCCCAGGTCGCTGCGCAGCGCGGCGAGCACGCCCTCGTGCCAGGCCGGCAGGTTGACCGCGAGCCAGGGGTCGCCGGTACGCGGGTCCAGCACCCCGGGGGTGCCGATCACAAACGCGCGCAGCGCCGCCGAGGAGATCCCGGCGGCCCGGCACGCGGTGGCGACCGCGCCGCGGACCAGCTCGACCGGGTTGCCGGTGCCGTTGGGGTCCACCGACACCTCGGTGACCACCTGGCCGGTCACGTCGGCCACGCCGGCGCTGACCGCGTCCTGCTCCACGTGCAGCCCGGCCACGTACGCGGTCTCCGGCACCACCGCGTACAGGGCGGCGTTCGGCCCGCGGCCGCCCGCCTGCTCGCCCGCGACCTCGACCAGCCCGCGGTCCTGCAGCCGGGCCAGCAGTTGCGCGGCCGTCACCTTGGACAGGCCGGTGTGCTCTCCGAGCTGCGCCCTGGTCATGGGGCCACCGGTGAGCAGCAGCTCAAGCGCCGCCCGATCATTGAGCTCGCGCAGCAAGCTCGGCGTCCCCGGCCGTCGCTTCATGCCGCCCCTCCATGATCATCTGCCGTCACATGACGGCCATCCGCGCAGCTCATCGGGCACTGCAGGAGAGATCTATCTCAATCTCGCAACTAACTCTATCTTATAGGAAACTTTCCTGTTAGTTTCTGGGCAGAGCATTTCAGTGTCCGGCCACGACGATGTGCTCCTAGGCGGGCTGACCCCAAACAGCTGATCCCGCCCACAGCCTAAAGCCAGGGCCGGCCGCCGAGCCGACTGGAGGGTAGCCTCCGCGGACAGCCGGGAAGGGAGATCGAGCAGTGAAGTTCACCAGATCGGCCGCAATGATGGGCGCCGCGGTCGTGCTCGCAGGAGCCGCCGCAGGATGCGGCTCGGGCGGCAGCAACTCCGCATCGTCAGGCTCAGCCGCCCCCGCCAAGTTGGTGGTGTGGCGGATGGGCGCCTCTGTCCCGTCCCAGGTCACCTGGATGAACGGGGTCGTCAAGCAGTTCCACAAGCAGTTCCCCACGTATAAGAACACCAAGGTGACCGTCAACTGGGTCCCCTGGACCAACCGGGTCACCGACTGGACCAACGCCCTGACCAGCGGAAAGGGCGGGCCGGACATCACCGAGCTCGGTAACACCGACACCCCCGGCATGGCCACCCAGGGTGCGCTGTCGGCCATCACCAGCCAGGTCAAGTCCTGGTCCAACGGATCCGCGCTGATCGCGGGCAACCTGGCCAACGACACGGTCGGCAGCACCAATTACGCCGTGCCGTGGTTCGGCGGGGTGCGCGGCATCTGGTACCGGACCGACGAGTTCAAGCAGGCCGGCATCTCAGCGCCGCCCACCACCTGGGCCCAGCTGGTCGCCGACGCCAAGCTGCTGCAGCACAAGTTCCCCGGCACTAGCGGCCTGGGCGCGCCCAGCAACTTCACCAACGCGATCGTCAGCTTCATCTGGGGCGCGGGCGGCCAGGTCGCGGTCAAGCAGGGCAGCAAGTGGGTAGCCCAGCTGACCAGCCCGCAGTCCGAGGCCGGCATCAAGTTCTACGCCGACCTCTTCCTGACCCAGCACGTATCGCCGACCAAGTACATCGGCCAGACCGAGCTCGGCGCGCCGGGCGCGACCTCCGGCGGGTCGAACGAGGACTTCGCCAAGGGCACCCTGGACATGTACATCGACGGCCCCTGGGCGCAGGCGCAGCTGGAGCAGGTGAGCAAGAAGTTCTCCGCTGACTGGGCATCGTTCCCGATCCCGAGCCAGAACGGCCCCAACCCGGCCCCGGCCTTCGCCGGTGGTTCTGACCTGGGCGTCTGGGCCAAGAGCCCGAACAAGCAGGCCGCCTGGGACCTCATCCAGGTGATGGACAGCCCGACCAACGCGACCACCTTCGCCAACTCCCAGGGGTTCTTCCCCGAGTTCACCAGCGCGCTGAACAGCGGCAGCTACGCCAGCAGCCCGATCCTGTCCGGGTTCGCCAAGGCCGCCGCCTACACCCAGATCTCGCCGCTCAACACCGCGAACTGGGCGACCGCAGACGCCACCGACGCGATCATCCCGAACATGATGAAGGCACTGATGAAGGGCGCACCGTTCGGCCCGACCGTGAGCAAGGCCAACACCGCTCTGCAGAACGTGCTCAACACTGGCAAGGAGAGCTGACAAGCTAGCCGCCGGCCCGCCCCTCTCAGCAAGGAGGCTGTCCACAGCATGGCGAACACCCTCCAGGAGAAGACGGGCCTGCGGCCACCACGCAGGCTGAGCCGGCACCTGCCGCCCGCGGCGGCGGGTGCCGGGCTCGGCACCTTCGTCCGGCGCCACAAGCTCGCCCCCTACCTGCTGCTCGCGCCCGCGCTGGCCGGCATCGCGCTGGTGCTGCTGTGGCCGCTGGTGCAGGTGGCGCTCTACTCGTTCCAGAATTACGGCCTGCCGCAGATCACCGGCGCGGCCCCGGTCCAGTGGGTCGGGCTGGGCAATTTCTCCGGCACCATCGCCGACTCCGAGTTCTGGCTGTCGCTGCGGATCACCGTGCTGTTCGCCGCGGTCGCGGTCCCGCTCACCCTGATCGCAGGCTCGGTCGTCGGCCTGCTGCTGAACCGGCTCGGCCCGAAGATGGCCGGGTTCGTGTCCACCGCCGCGCTGCTGGCCTGGGCGACCCCGCCGGTCTCGGCCAGCGTGCTGTTCTACTGGATGTTCAACCCCGACGGCGGGCTGGTTGACTGGACGCTCAGCAAGCTGCCGAACTGGCTGGTGGGCAGCACCGACTGGGCCGGCTACAACTGGACCACCAACGGCGCGCTCCAGGCCTACACGGTCATGGTGCTGCTGGTGGTCTGGCAGGCGTTCCCGTTCGTCGCGGTGACCGTGCTGGCCGGGCTGAAGACCATCCCCGCCGAGGTGGTCGAGGCGGCCAGGGTGGACGGGGCCGGGCCCTGGCGGGTGTTCTGGCGGATCACCTACCCGCTGCTCAAGCCGATCTACCTGGTGCTGCTGCTGCTCTCGGTGATCTGGGACTTCAACGTCTTCACCCAGAGCTACCTGCTGACCGGCTTCCCCGGCAACCAGGACGAGTTCAACCTGTCGCTCTACATCTACGACAAGGCGTTCCAGTTCCCGCCCGCCTACGGGCTGGGCGGCGCGCTGGCACTGATCTTCACGCTGATCTTGCTGATCATCACGGTCGGCTACGTCCGGGCCTCGGTCCGCCAGGGAGCGCTGACATGAGCAACAGCCCGATCAGCCCGCGGCTAGCCAAAAGAGCCAAGACCACAAGCCTGAACGCGTTCGGACTGCTGATCGCCCTCATCACGCTGTTCCCGATCCTCTGGATGATCTCCACCGCGTTCAAGCCGTCCCAGGAGATCTACTCACTCACCCCCCAGCTGGTGCCCGCTCACCCCACCATCGCCAATTTCAGCAGGGTGATCAGCGGCAGCGCGTCCGGCATCGGCTCGGTCTGGCTGTTCTTCCGCAACAGTCTGGCGGTGACACTGGCCACGGTGCTGCTGGCCTCGCTGCTGTCCCTGCTGGCCTCGGTCGCGGTCGCCAGGTTCCGGTTCAGGTTCCGGACCTCGTTCCTGATCATGCTGCTGATCGTCCAGATGATCCCCGGCCAGGCGCTGATCATCGCGCTGTTCCTGGACTTCAACGGGATCGGCCTGCTGCAGAGCCTGACCGGGCTGATCGTGGTCTACACCGCGCAGGCGCTGCCGGTGTCGATCTGGATGCTGCGCAACTTCGTCGCCACCGTGCCCAGGGACCTGGAGGAGGCGGCCGCGATCGACGGCGCCTCCGCCCCGAAGATCTTCTGGCGGATCCTGTTCCCGCTGGTCGCGCCCGGCCTGGTGGCGACCAGCATCTTCTCGTTCATCACCGCCTACAACGAGTTCATCGTGGCGCTCACCTTCCTCGGCCAGGCGCACTCGACCTACACGCTGCCGATCTACGTGACCTACTTCTTCGGCCGGGGCGGCGCCGAGTGGGGGCCGATCATGGCGGCGTCCACCATGTACACGGTCCCGGTGGTGATCTTCTTCCTGATCGTCCGGCGGCGCCTGGTCGGCGGGCTGGTCGCGGGGGCGGTGAAAGGGTGAGCGCCCCTGCCGCCGCTGACCCCTCGCTAGCCCGGCTCGCCGACGCGATCCTGATCCCGCCGTTCCCTGGCACCCGCGCGCCCGCCTGGGTGCTGGCCGCGCTGGGCGAGGGCCTGGCCGGGGTGACCCTGTTCGGGCCCAACATCAGCGGGACCGGCCAGCTCGCCGCGCTGGCCGGGCGGCTGCGCGCGGCCGGGACCGAGCCGGTCATCGCGATCGACGAGGAAGGCGGCGACGTCACCAGGATCGCGCACCGCAAGGGCAGCAGCTACCCGGGCAACGCGGCGCTCGGCGCGGTCGATGACGTGACGCTGACCGAGGCGGTGTACCGCGCGCTAGGCGCGGACCTCGCGGCGCTGGGCATCAACGTCGACCTGGCCCCGTCAGCGGACGTGAACACCGCCGCCGACAACCCGGTCATCGGCACCCGCTCGTTCGGCTCCGACACCGCCCTGGTGGCCAGGCACGCCGCCGCCGCGGTCCGCGGCCTGCAGGCCGCCGGGGTGGCCGCCTGCGCCAAGCACTTCCCCGGCCACGGCAGCACCCGGTCCGACACCCACCACGCGGTCGCCCTGGTGGAGGGCACGCTGGCCGATGTCATCCGCCGGGACCTGCCCCCGTTCGAGGCCGCCATCGCCGCCGGCGTGCGCGCGGTCATGCCCGGCCACCTGCGGGTACCCGAGCTGACCGGCGACCTGCCCGCGTCGCTGTCGGCGGCCGCGCTGACCGGGCTGCTGCGCGGCGATCTCGGCTTCACCGGCGTGATCGTCTCTGACGCGCTGGAGATGCGCGCGGTGAGCAGGCCGGCGGGCATTCCCGAGGCGGCGGTGCTCGCCGTGGCGGCGGGCACCGACGTGCTGTGCTTTGGCCGGGACCAGGACGAGCTGACCTACCTGGCGGTGCGGGATGCGCTGGTCACGGCTGTCGCCGACGGGCGGCTGCCCGGGCGCCGGCTGGAGGAGGCCGCGGCCCGGGTGGCCGAGCTGCGTGCCTGGACCGCGGCCCGCCCGGTCCCGGTAAGCCCGGTCCCGGTAAGCCCAGTCCCGGTAAGCCCGGTCCCGGCAGGCCCGATCCCAGCGGCCCGGGTCCGATCGGGCCGAGTCCCGGCAGGCCGAATCCCGGCAGGCCCGGTCTCAGCAGGCAAGGCCCCGGCAGGCCCGATCTCAGCAGGCAAGGCCCCGGCAGGCCCGGCCCCGGCAGGTCCGGTCCCCGCAGGCACCTCCCCGTCCGGCCCCGCCCCGGACGGGGAGGCGGGCCCTGCTCCGGAAGGGCAGGCCGGACCCGCTCCCGAAGGGCAGGCCGGACCCGCCCCGGAAGGGGAGGCGGCCCCCGCCCCTCGGGGGGAGGTCGGGCTCATCGCGGCGCGGCGCGCGGTCCGGGTCGAGGGCGCCGTGAGGCCGGCCGCGAACCCGCTGGTGGTCGAGATCGTGCCGCCGGCCAACATCGCCGTGGGCACCGTCCCGTGGGGGCTCGGGTCGTGGGTGCCGCGCGGCAGCGTCCGCCGGGTCAGCACCGCCGCGGCGCGGCAGGCCGCCCCGTCCGTGCTGACCGCGGCCGCGGGCCGGCCACTGATCATCGTGGTGCGCGACGCGCACCGCTACCGGGCCGCCAGGGACCTGGTCACCGCGCTGCTCAGAGCGCGCCCTGACGCGGTCGTGGTGGAGATGGGGCTGCCGGCCTGGCGCCCGCCCGCCGCGGCCTACATCGCCACCTACGGGGCGGCCAGGACCAGCGGCAGGGCCGCCGCTGAGGTGCTCGGCCTCGCGCGCCGCTAACCTGGCTGACTCCGTTTGCCTGCATAATGCTTGACATGCGACTGTCCGCCCGCGCAGACTATGCGCTTCGCGCCGCGATCGAGCTCGCGGCCGCCAGCAACGGCCACGTGACCGCCGATCAGCTCGCCAGGGCCCAGCACATCCCCGGCAAGTTCCTTGAGGCGATCCTGACCCAGTTGCGGCGCGGCGGGCTGGTACGCAGCCAGCGCGGGCCCGACGGCGGATTCTGGCTGGCCAGGCCGGCCGACCAGATCTCACTGGCCGACATCATCAGGGCGATCGACGGGCCGCTGGTAGGCGTGCGCGGCGAGCGCCCGGAAAACCTGGGCTATACCGGCGCGGCCGAGCCGCTGCAGGACGTGTGGATCGCGCTGCGCGCCAACGAGCGCGCCATCCTGGAGGAAGTCACCCTCGCCCACGTCGTGTCCAGGCAGCTTCCCGCCAGCGTCCGCTCGCTCGCCGACAACCCGCAGGCCTGGGTGTAAGACCAGCCAGCAGGGATTCAGGGGCCGGGCAGCCGAAACGGGCAGGGAGTTCACGGGGACACGGGGTCAGGCCAGGGCGGGCGGGAGAACGGGTCAGACCGGCACCATGTCGGTGATCTCGCGCGCGCCGCGGCTGACCCGCTCGATCACCGGCTGGTCGGCACGCAGCACCGCCGGGTCGAGAACCTGCTCCTGCGTCGTCACCAGCCGCGGCGCGCCAGGCCCGGCCGGGCGGGCGGCAGCGGCGGGCTCGGGCTCGGGGGCGGCGGCGCCGGACCTGGCGGGCTCCCTGGCCCCGGTCAGCACCGGCTCGTTCTGCAGTTCGGCGAGCGCGAAGTTGTCGGAGACCTCCCTGAGCACCTGGGACAGCGGCGCTCCCAGCGCGCCGCAGATCGAGGCGAGCAGTTCGGAGGATGCTTCCTTCTGGCCCCGCTCGACCTCCGACAGGTAGCCGAGTGAGACCCGGGCGGCGGCGGAAACCTCGCGGAGAGTGCGACCCTGACGCAGACGCAGCCGCCGCAGGGCGTCACCGAGAAAGTGACGAAGCAGCACCATCGTCGCACTCCCTTCCGAAGGCCGACCCGTTGACACCTCCACCGTACCTGCCCTTACTGACTGTGCGGGAGAGGGCATAGGTGCGTGTTCGATGAAGTAACACTGTAATCAAGCATTATCTTCCCTCAGCATACCGACAAGCAGCGCCAGCACGTGCCCGACGGACCCGGCCCTCACCTGCCGTCGGTTCCCGCCGAGCGCGAGCGCGCGCACTGCCGCTTCTGTTCCCACGCTGACCGCTATGTACACCGTGCCGGCCGGCTGTCCGTCCGCCGGGCCGGGGCCGGCCACCCCGGTGGTGGCCGCGCCGACGTCGGCCCCGAGCCGGGTCCTGGCCCCGGCGGCCATGGCCGCGGCCACGTCCTGGTGCACCGGCCCGTGCCGCGCCAGCAGGCCGGACGGCACGTCCAGCAGGGCGCTCTTGAGGTCGGTCGCGTAGGCCACGACGCCGCCGCGGAACACCACTGAGGCGCCGGGGATCGTGGTCAGCGCGGCGGCGAGCAGTCCGCCGGTCAGCGACTCGGCCACGGCGAGCGTCTGGCCGCGGGCGGCCAGCAGGCTGATGACCTGCCCGGCTAGCTTCGGCCCGGGGGGCGCTGGCCCGGCGGTATCGCCGCTGCCGTCCCCGGTCATGCCGTCCCGCCCGGCCCGGCGGCGGCCCGGCTGCCCGGCACCGAGCGGCGCAGCCGTACCGCCCGCAGCACGTAGTCCGCCCCGGTCACCACCGTCACCGCCACCGCGGCCGCCATCACCGTCGCCCTGATCTCCGGTGGCGGCCCGGGCAGGATGTACAGGCTGATCGCCAGCACCTGGAGCAGGGTCTTGGCCTTGCCCCCCCGGCTGGCCGCGATCACGCCACGGCGGATGACCCAGAACCGCAGCCCGGTGACCGCGAGCTCGCGGAACAAGATGATCCCGGTCACCCACCATGACAGCTCGCCCAGCAGCGACAGCGACACCAGCGCCGACCCGGTCAGCGCCTTGTCCGCGATCGGGTCCGCGATCTTGCCGAAATCGGTGATCAGGCCGCGGCGGCGGGCCAGCTCACCGTCGAGCAGATCGGTCAGCGACGCCACCGCGAACACCACGAACGCCGCGATCCGCCAGCCCGTGCCGCCAGGCAGCAGCAGGATGACGAAAACCGGCACCAGGACCAGGCGGCCGACCGTCAGCCCGTTCGCGATGTTGACCAGGCTGGGCGGCGGGATGGCGACGCCTTCGCTCAGCCCGTCTTCCGCCCCCGTGCCGCCGGCCCCGGGCCGGCTCCATGCGCTCACGCGCCTCTCGCGGGCACGGCCGGCTCGCTGGCCGCATCGGCGATCAGGTCCACCCCGTCGCTGCCGGCGACCACCGCCCGGACCAGGTCGCCAGCCGCCAGCCCGGCGCCAGACCGGACCAGCGTGCTGCCGTCGACCTCGGGCGCCTGGTGCGGCCCCCGGCCCAGGTAACGGCCCCGCCCCTGAGCCTCTTCGATCAGCACCTCGACGACCTCGCCGGCCCGCTCCGCGGCGCGCTGGGCCATCAGCTCGTCGGCCAGGTCAGCCACGTCGCTGACCCGCTCGGCGATCTGCTCGGGCGGCAGCTGGCCGGGCAGTCCGGCCGCCTCGGTGCCGTCCTCGTC
>DATBGO010000285.1:0-2466 GCA_036558005.1 Streptosporangiaceae bacterium
GGCAGCAGATGCAGCCGGAGCCGGCCAGCGTGCCGGGGCCGGACAACGACCTGGCCGACAAGCTGGACCATTTCGTGCGCCGCGCCGCCGCAGACCCGGCTGCCCGCCTGTATGCCTTCGGGCAGCGCTGGGGGCCCGAAGAGATCCCGGACAAGATCTTTGGCTTCCGGCCCGGCAACGGGGTTCATGACATCCACATGAATCAGGGCAACAGTCAGCGCTTCCGCCAGGACGACGGCGTCTGGCAGGACGGCGGGCTGCTGTTGCACTACCCGGCCCAGGACCAATGGGTCGGGGTCTTCCTGGCGTTTCAGTCCCAGGCATGGCACACCGACGACCAGACCGGGCACGCCGTCACCGGGCCGCCAGGACCGGGCCCCGGGCCCGCCGAGCCGGACCACATCGTGCGGATCGTCGCGGCACTGGTCAACCCCCCGGGGCCGGCGCCAGAGGCCGAGACGGTCACGCTGCTCAACGCCAGCCCGCAACAGGTTGACCTGACCGGCTGGTCGATCCTGGACCGGGCCAAGCACCAGATGATGCTCCAGAGTGGATTGCTGGCCCCCGGCGACAGCGTCCGTATCCAGGTTGCGGCGCCGGTGCAACTCGGAAACCAAGGCGGGCTGATCACGCTCCTCAACCCGGACGGCCTGAAGGTCGATGGCGTCGCCTATACCCAGGCCCAAGCCACCGCCGAGGGATGGAGCATCGTCTTCTGACCGTGAGCCTCGCAGGCGGTAACCTACTTGTGGCCCGGACGGCCTGACGATGACTCGAAGCTCTGAGCCGCCGCCGGCCTGGGTGGAGACACCAGATGACGGAGAGCGGCACGTTTTCCCGCGATCAGCCTGCTGGCCTGGGCGGTAAGTCACCGATGGCTGACCCGTCTGTGACGGCCCCGGCGGGGGTTGCCATGTCCGGGCATGAGGTCCTGCTGGCGACCAAGCTGCATGTGCCCCGGCCGCAGCCGGGTTTCGTGCCCCGGCCGCGTCTGGTGCAGGCGCTCGGCGACGGGCTGGCGAGGGGCCGGGTACTGGTGTGCGCTCCGGCGGGATTCGGTAAGACGGCGTTGCTGGCCGACTGGGCCGGCGGTGGCGGGCGGCCGGTGGCGTGGCTGGGCCTAGACAGCGGCGACAGCGACCCGGCCCGGTTCTGGCTTTACGCGGTGGCCGCGCTGGACCGGGCCCGGCCGGGGCTCGCCGGGCGGATGGGCCCGCTGCCCTCGCGTTCGTTCGGAGCGCTGGCGACGACCCTGATCAACGAGCTAGCCGCCGATCCCGGCCCGGATGAGGTGCTGCTGGTCCTGGATGATTACCATCTGGTTGACTCCGGGCCGGTGCACGAGTCGATGGCGTTCTTGCTGGAGAATCTGCCGCCAGGCCTGCGGGTGGTGGTGTCCGGCCGGGCCGACCCGCCGCTGCCGCTGGCGCGGCTGCGGGCCCGCGGCCAACTGGCTGAGCTGCGCGCCGCCGACCTGCGCTTCACCCCTGATGAGGCGACGGCGCTGCTGGGTGAGGCGGCGGGGCCGGGCCTGTCCGACACGGCGGTCGCCGCGCTGGTGGCCCGCACCGAGGGGTGGGCGGCGGGGCTGCAACTAGCCGGACTGTCGCTGCGGGGGCGCGCGGACGCGGCCGGGTTCGCGGCGGCATTCGGTGGTAGCCACCGCTTCGTGCTGGACTACCTAGCCGATGAGGTCCTTGACGGCCAGACCGGGCCGGTGCGCGCGTTCCTGCTGGAAACCTCGGTGCTGGAGCGTTTGTCGGGAGAGCTGTGTGATGCGATCACCGGCCGGACCGGCAGCCAGGCGATGCTGCATGACATCGAGCGGGCGGGCCTGTTCCTGGTGCCGCTGGATGACGTGCGTGGCTGGTGGCGCTACCACCACCTGTTCGCCGACCTGCTCCGCGCCCGGCTGCAGGCTGAGCAGCCCGGCCGGGCGCAGGCACTGCACCGGGCCGCCGCCGCCTGGTCTGAAGAGCATGACCTGGCCGATGACGCAGTGCGGCACGCGCTGGCGGCCGGGGACGCCGCCTGGGCGGCGCGGCTGGTCGAGCGGCACGTCGAGGAACGGCTCGGCCGCGGCGAGGGCGCGACCGTGCGCCGCTGGCTATCGGCGCTGCCGGCGGAGTCGGTCCGCGCCCGGTCGCGCCTGTGCCTGGCCCAGGCATACGGCGCCGCCCAGGGTTTCCAGCTGGAAGCACTCGAGGCCCTGCTCGATGACGCCGAACGCGCCTTTGCGGTCAGCGGCGACGAACCGTATAAGGACCCCGACGGGCGGGCGGTGAGCGTGCTGGCCAATGTCCCCGCGGGGATCGCGTTCCTGCGCGCCTCGCTCGCACGGCTGCGCGGTGATGCCGCCCTCGCCGTCGGCTACAACCGGCAGGCCTTGGCCGAACTGCGCGAGGAAGACTGGTTGATGTACTCCTTCGTGCGCTGGAACCAGGCGGTGACGGACTGGCTGGGCGG
>DATBGO010000286.1:0-5488 GCA_036558005.1 Streptosporangiaceae bacterium
GCGCTGAACCGGTCCGGGGCGCGCAGCCGGCCCAGGCTGAGCATCGCGGTGATGCTCGCTTCCTGGGCGGCGTCCTGCCCCCGGTCAGCCGAGCCCAGCACCCGGGCGCCGAGCGCGACGGCGGTGGCCCAGTGCCTGGCCACCAGCTCCGCGAAGGCATCCTTGCGGCCAGTCAGGGCAGCGGCGACCAGCTCAGCGTCGCAGGATCGCGCGGAGCGGCCAGTCACACCTCATAGTGCCCCAGGCGGCAGCCCGGGTTAGCTGCGTGCCGCCCGCGAATCTGGCGGGCAGGGACCAGGGCGGGCAGGGACCAGGCTGGCGGCCCGTGCCCGGGTTACCTGGCCGGGGTCGCGGGCGCGGTCTCGGCGGCTAGCACGTCGAGGAACCGGAGGGTCGCCGACACGGTCTCATAGCGCCACAGGATGAGGGTCCGGTCGAAGCCCGACGCCCGGGCGAGCCGGTCCTGCAGCGCGCTGGCCACCGGGATGAGCTGGTCGCGCTGGGCGCCGAGCAGCGGCTGCGGCGTCGTCCCGGCCCGGTCCAGCAGGGCGAGCTTCACCAGCAGTTCTGACCGCACGTCCCGGTTGTGGCTGGCGGGCCTGGCCAGCCACGCCGCGGCCTGGGCCCGGCCCGCCGCGGTGGCGTCGACCAGCGACCGGACCGGGCCCTGGCTGGAGGGCTGGTGCTCGGTGGTCGCGACCAGGCCGAGCTGCTCCAGCCGCTGCAGGGCCCGGTAGATCACCGGTTTCGGCACCCGCCATACCCGGCCCATGCTGCCGTCGTGGTCGAGCAGCCGGACGATGGCGAACCCGTGCATTGCCTTCTCGCACACCAGGCACAGCACCAGCCACTCGGCCAGTGACAGCGACGGCTCTCGCGCGGCAGGCATGACCCAAGGCTACGACGCGTGCGCGGCAGGTTTCCCTGGCCGGGAGCCGGCCGCTCAGCTAGTCTCAATGAGACTAGCGAAGTCGCCAGGGAGGGGGCCCGGTCATGTCCGCGCCGTCGGCCAGCCCTGCTACCAGGCCAGCACCACCCTGGCCCGGCCCGGGCCGGGGACGCGGTCGCGCCGTCCGGCCCGTCGCCGGGAACCTGCCCGACGGCACCGCGTTCTTCGCCCCGATCGGCGTGGTCGTCACCGACGACGCCCGGATCGTCTGTCACCTGTGCGGCCGCTCGCTGCGCTCGGTCACGGCGCACCTGAGCGCGCACGGCTGGACCAAGGAGCAGTACTGCGAGGCGTTCGGCCTGGAACGCGGCCAGCCGCTGGAGGGACCGGAGACCCGCAAGCTGCGGGCCGCGGCGCTGGCCGCCCGGCTGGTCTTCGAGCCCGCCGTCCGCGAGGGCAGCGCGGCAGGCCGGGCCAGGGCCCGCAGCGGCGAGCTAGCCAGGGACGCCGCCGCGGCCGCCCGCGGGCGGCCCTTCCCCGAGCAGCGCCGCGCGAAGGCCCGCCAGGCCCGGGCCGCGGTGCCGGCCGGCCTGCTGGCGCAGGCGAACCGGGATCGCGCCGTCCGCCGCCTGGCCCAGGTCGCGGCGCGGGTAGCCGCGGATCACGGCTACCCCGACCTGCAGGCGTTCGTCACCGCGCGGCTGCGGGCGGGGGCCAGCCTGGCCGCGATCAGCCGGGAAGCCGGGCTGCACAAGGACTGGCTGTCGCGCCATCTGTACCTGGCCGGCCCGGAGGCGGCGGCCGCCGCCAGGGCGCTCGCCAGCCGCCGGCCGGACGCGGCCTGGGCACCGGCCGTGCGCGGGGCGGGCTTCACTGACGTGGCGCGGTTCCTTGCCGAACGCCATCTGGTGCAGCATCGCACGGTCAACGCGATCGCCGCTGAGGCCGGCGTGTCGCATCACGCCGTCGAGTCGGCGCTGCGCCGGCACGGGCTGGCCAGGATCGCGCACGCCGGGAAGCGGCACGCCGCCCGGCGCCGCGCCAGCGAGGTCGCCGCCAGCATGGGCTTCGCCAGCGTCACCGAGTACGTGGCCAGGCGCCGGGCGGCCGGCTGGACCTGGCAGGCCATCTCGGCCGAGTCCGGGCAGCCGCAGACCTGGCTGCGCCGGCACGCGGCCGGTCCCTCGCCCGCCCGGCCTGGCTAGCCGCCTGCCATCGCCCCCACGATCAGGTACGGCTCGGTCCCCGCCGCCACCTCGCCGGGCAGCGGGTCTTCCGGCCGCTCATGCGAGAGATCCTGCTCGCAGGCGTAGAACCGGACGAACGCCCGCCGCTTCCCGGTGCGGTGGTCGCGGATTGTCCCGCGCAGCACCGGGTACCTGGCCTCCAGCGCGTCCAGCACGGCGCGCTGGGTGACCTGGCCGGCCACCGTCAGCTGCACCTCGCCGTCGACCCGGGCGAGGGCCCGCAGGTGCGCGGGCAGCACCACCCGGATCATGACAGCGTCTGCACCTCCACCGACAAGACGGCCGGCAGGTCCCGGACGATCGGCGCCCAGGAGTCACCCGCGTCCGCCGACCCGTACACCTGCCCGCCGGTCGTGCCGAAGTAGATCCCGCAGGAGTCGAGCGAGTCCACTGCCATCGCGTCCCGCAGCACGTTGACGTAACAGTGTTCCTGCGGCAGCCCTCTGGTCAGCGGCTCCCAGTCGTCCCCGCCCGTCCGGCTGCGGTACACCCGCAGCTTGCCCTCGGGCGGGAAGTGGTGGGAGTCGCTGGTGATCGGCACCACGTAGACAGTGTCCGGCTCGTGCGCGTGCACGTCGATGGGGAACCCGAAGTCGGTGGGCAGGTTGCCGCTCACCTCGCGCCACGAGTCGCCCGCGTTGTCGCTGCGCATCACGTCCCAGTGCTTCTGCATGTACAGCACCTCGGGCCGGGCCGGGTGCTGGGCGATCCGGTGCACGCAGTGGCCCACCTGCGCGTCCGGGTCGGGAATGCCCTCCGACCGCAGCCCGCGGTTCACCGGCCGCCAGCTCTGGCCCGCGTCGTCGGACCGGAACGCGCCCGCGGCCGAGATCGCGGCGAACATCCGGTCCGGCGTCTGCGGGTCCAGCAGGATCGTGTGCAGGCACATCCCGCCCGCGCCCGGCTGCCAGGACGGCCCGGAGTCGTGCGTGCGCAGGCCCGGCAGTTCCTCCCAGTTCCGCCCGCCGTCGGCCGAGCGGAACAGCCCGGCGTCCTCCACCCCGGCGTAGACCGTGTCCGGGTCGTGCAGCGACGGCTCCAGGTGCCAGACCCGGGCAAACTCCCAGGGATGCGGCGTGCCGTCGTACCACTGGTGTGTGCCGGGCACGCCGTCGTAGCTGAACTCGTTGCCAGCCGGCTCCCAGGTCGCGCCGCCGTCGTCGGAGCGCTGGATCAGCTGGCCGAACCAGCCGCTGGACTGGGATGCGTACAGCCGGTCTGGGTCAGCTGGCGACCCCTTGACGTGATAGATCTCCCAGCCAGCGAAGTGCGGTCCGCTGACCGCCCACTGCTCACGCTTAGCATCCGAGGTCAGGATGAACGCGCCCTTGCGCGTCCCGACCAGTACTCGTACGCCGCTCATCTGCTTCCCTCCGTCGTGGCTCCCCAGGTACTGACCGCTGCCAGCCGGCGAACTCATCGCCCGCGTGGGAAGCAGGCTACGCAGCCCGGTGGTGATCCCGTAGCCTTTCCCTGAGATCGAACGCACGTTCGACTATAGTCTGACTGCCCTGCGCCTGTCCTGTTTCCGGGGGCGCTGGCGGGGGAGAATCAGCCGATGCCGGAGAAGAACGGGCAGGGCCCGATCGTGATCGCGGGCGGCGGCATCGCCGGGGGGAACGCGGCGGTGACCCTGCGGGAGGAGGGATTCCGCGGCCCGCTGATGATCCTCAGCCCCGAGCCCGGTGTCCCGTTCGGCCGCCCGCCGCTGTCCAAGACCTACCTGCGCTCGGAGGAGGAGCTCGACGGATGGTACGTCCGGCCCGCCAGCTGGTACGACGAGCATGACGTGGACATCGTCAGGTCCGCGGCGGCCGGCCTGGACACCGCCGCGCACGAGCTGATCCTGGACAATGGCCGGGCCCTGCCCTACCAGCGGGCGCTGATCGCCACCGGCGGGCGGAAGCGGCGGCTGCGGGTTCCCGGCTCCGGGCTGCCCGGGATCTGCTACCTGCGCACCGTGGCCGACTGCGAGGCGATCAAGCGGGCCGCGGTTCCCGGGCGGCGCGTGGTGGTCGCGGGCATGAGCTTCATCGGCTGCGAGGTGACCGCCTCGCTGCGCCAGCTCGGGGTGGAGGTGACCGCGATCTTCCCCGGCCAGGTGCCGCTCGGGCGGGTGCTCGGCCAGCAGGTCGGCGCGATGATCGGCGCGATCCACCGGGCGAACGGCGCCGAGCTGCTGGCCGGGGAGCAGGTGGCCGCGTTCGAGGGGGACGGCCGGCTGGAGGCGGTCAGGACCGCCAGCGGTATCCGGGTGCCGTGCGACTTCGCCGTGGCCGGCGTCGGGATCGAGCCGGAGGTGGCCGCGCTGGCCGGGACCGGCATCGCGCAGGACAACGGCATCCTGGCCGACGAGCTCTGCCGGACCAGCGCGGCCGGCGTCTACGCGGCGGGCGACGTCGCGAACCTGCTGCACCCGGTGTTCGGCCGGGTCCGGGTCGAGCACTACAACAACGCCGAGAAGAGCGGCGCGGCGGCGGCGCGGGCCATGCTCGGGCCGGCCGACCCCTACGGCTACATCCACAGCTTCTGGTCCGACCAGTACGAGCACAAGCTGGAGTACGTCGGCCACGCCGCCGGGTGGGACGAGTTCGTGCTGCGGGGGAGCCTGGCCGAGGGCGGGGTGATCGGCTGTTACCTGTCCGGCGGGATCATCCGGGCAGCTGTCGGCCTGGACCGCGGCGGCGACCCTGAGCTGGACACCGGCGGGGAGATGGCGGCCTGTGCCCGGCTGGTGGCCATGCGGGCCCGGCCCGAACCTGGCCAGCTTGCGGCCGTGAAGACCGACCTGTGGGCTCTGACCAGGTCGGAGTGAGCCAGCCTGCCCGGGTGGGTCAGGGGGAGCTAGCGTTCGAGAAAAGCGGTATGTTCGCACCGCTGGCGGGTGCCATCGGGCTGTCGAGCAGGCTCAGGATGAGCGCGGCGACCTGGTCTGGGGTGAGACCGGGTGACAGGGCTGGATTGGCCCGCCGCAGCATCTGGGTGTCGACCGCGCCAGGGCTGACGCAGATCGCGCTGATGCCGTGCTCCTTCCCCTCCACCGCGATCGCCTCGGTCAGCCCGATCACGCCGAACTTCGAGACGTTGTAGGCGCTCAGGCCGGGGAACTTCTCGGTGGCGTACACCCCGGACAGCGAGCCGATGGTGACGATCCTGCCCCCGCCGGCCGCGCGCATGGCGGTGAACGCGGCGCGGCAGCACAGGAAGCAGCCGGTCAGGTTGACGCCCAGGGTCTGGTTCCACAGCTGCGGCGTGGTCTGCCCGAACGGGGCCGGGGCAAGCACCGCCGCCGCGCAGACCAGGGCGGCCGGCGGGCCGGCCCGGGCCGCCGCCGCGAAGATCGCGCCGACGT
>DATBGO010000287.1:0-2820 GCA_036558005.1 Streptosporangiaceae bacterium
GGCCCCGGCGCGCTGCCCGCCACCTCGCTGCGGGCGGCCGGCGCGACCGCGCCGAACCGCGAGGAACTCCTGCTCGCGATCCTGGCCGGGTTCGAGCGGTGGTACCAGCCCTGGCGGCAGGCCGGCGGCGACCCGGACCGCAGCGGGCTGCGCATCGGATACACCCGGCTCTCCGCCACGATCGGCCGCACCGTCCGGGCCGAACTCCCCGGCGGTCAGGCGCTCTCCGGCCCGGCCGCCGGCGTCGATTCGGACGGCAGGCTGCTGGTCCGGGTCGCGTCGGGCGCCGAGGTCCCGGTGGCCGCCGCCGACGTCGTCCACCTGCGCTGAGCCGGCCCGTCCGGGCCCGGCGCGAACGCGAGCGCCGCGGCCAGGCAGGCGGAGGGCACCGCCACGAGCACGTAGCGCAGGTCGAAGTCGGCGATCAGCGGCGGCACCAGCAGGATCGTCATCGCGAACGCCCACGGCAGCCCGGCCGGGTTCACCCGCCGCCGGGCGATCATCGCCGCCAGCGCGGCCAGCAGGATCACGCCGAGCAGCGTCCCCCGCAGGTACACGTACCGCTGGTAGGTCACCAGCCAGGAGGCGTACGGCTGCACCGCGCGGGTCGGCGCGGGATGCCCGTTGTTGTAGGTGGCCTGGTCGCCGGCCAGCGTCCCGCCACCCGGGGTCCACAGGGTGGCCGGCACCCAGGCCGTGGTGGCGTCGGCGAACTGGTACCGGTCCACGATCGCGGCGTCCGGGTGGACCGGCCGGTCCCAGTAGAAGCTCAAGCCGAAGTCGTGAGCGACCGCGGCGGCGTAGTCGCCCGGCTGCGCGGCGATGGCCCGCAGCGCGAAGGCCAGCGCGAGATGGTTGGTCCGGGCGGAGAACCGCCCGCTGGGCATGGCCAGCACCGGCGAATTCGCGTTCCAGATGTACAGCGACGCGGCGATCCGCGGTCCCGGCGGCGGGCACAGCGGCCGCTCCCCGGCCGGCAGCCTGATCACCGCGCAGTCCGCGAACGACATCGTCCGCGACCACAGGTACACCCCGTCGCTCCTGGTCAGGCTGAACTGGTGCCGGTGAACGCTGAACCAGGCGCTGTAGGCCGCGACCGGCAGCGCCCCGGCCAGCAGCGCGGCCAGCACGGTCACCAGCCCCGCCCGCCGGATCAGCAGCGCGGCCAGCAGCACAACCAGCAGCACCCCGAGCAGCACCAGCCCGACCGGCCACAGCAGCGCCGACACCCCCAGCAGGAAGGCGGCCCCGATGGTGTCGGCCAGCCGCCGTTCGCCCGGTGACCGCAGCAGCAGGTACAAGGCGAGCACCACCAGGAAGGCGAACGGGATGTCGGGCAGCGCATCGGATTCGAGCTGGAGCTCGTACGCGTCGAAGAGCACCGGGACGGTGGCCAGCGTCGCGGCCCAGGCGGGCAGCCCGTAGCGCCGCGCCAGCAGGTAGATCAGCACGCCCATGGCCAGGCCCATCAGGTGCTGTATGCCGGCGACCAGCGCGAAGCTGTGCAGCGGCCGCAGCACCCACAGCATGAAGCCGTAGCCGCCCACCCGGGCCGGGTCCGGGATCAGCCGCAGCCCGGTCGCCAGGTACGACGCCGAGTCGCCGCCGAACCACATGATCGGCCGGAACGCCAGCGCGACCAGAATCCGCAGCACGAGCGCCGCGACCAGCGCCAGCCCGAACAGCCAGTGCTGGCGTGCTTTCCGTGCCAGGTCCACGGACACAATCTATGCGGCGTCCCGGTGGCCCGCCGGACGTGCCACTATTTGCCGTATGACCTCGGACCCCACGCTCACCGAAGATGAGCATCTGGTGCTGCGGCTGCACCCGCACTGGAAGACGCTGATCGGGCCGGTGTCGGTCGCGGTGCTCGTGGTGGCGGCGGCGCTGATCGCGGAGGTGCTGATCCCGTCGAACTCGGCGGCGCCGGTGGAGCGCCTGGTGGTGGCCGCGGTCGCGATCCTCGCGGTCATGTTGTGGCTGATCGTGCCGGTGCTGCGCTGGCGGACGACCATCTACGAGCTGACCACCCGGCGGCTGCGGGTCCGGTCCGGCATCGCGACCAGGCGCGGCCGGGACATCCCGCTGGCCAGGATCAACGACGTCTCGTTCGAGAAGGGCCTGCTGGACCGGCTGCTCGGCAGCGGCCGGCTGGTGGTCGAGTCGGCGGGCGAGCACGGCCAGATCCTGCTGAACGACATTCCCCGGGTGGAGTTCACCCAGGCCACGCTGTTCCGGCTGGTGGAGGAGGAACAGCGCAGGCTGGAGCGGAACGAGAGGAGCCAGCCGTGAGCCCGGCGCCGAGCACCGTCAGCACCTCGCGTCCCGGCGACGGGATCGCCCAGATCACGCTCAGCCGGCCCGAGGCGATGAACGCCATCAGCTCCGCGATGGCGGCCGAGCTCGCCCGGACCTGCGCCGAGCTCGCTACCGCGCCGGAGGTCCGGGTGGTCGTGCTCGGCGCGGCCGGGGAGCGGGCTTTCAGCGCCGGGGCGGACCTGAAGGAGCGGGCCGGCATGACCGACGCGGACATCATGCGCCAGCGGCACGCGATCCGCGGCGTGTTCGGCGCGCTGCTCGCGCTGCCGCAGCCCGTCATCGCCGCGGTGCACGGCTTCGCCCTCGGCGGCGGCTGCGAGCTGGCGCTCTCGTGTGATCTGGTGGTCGCCGACGAGACCGCCACCTTCGGCCTGCCCGAGGTGACGGTCGGGCTGGTGCCCGGCGGCGGCGGCACCCAGCTGGCGCTGCGCCGCCTGGGCCCGGGCCGGGCCGCGGACATGGTCCTGACCGGCCGCAAGGTCGGCATCGACGAGGCGATGA
>DATBGO010000288.1:0-7460 GCA_036558005.1 Streptosporangiaceae bacterium
CTGGTGACTGGGCGGACACCACCCACGCCACCACCCCGCCCACCCCGCCGGGCGCGGCCTCGGGACTGCCGTCGCCAGGCGCGGGGTCGGGCTGGGGGGCCGGGGGCGCCTCCAGGATCAGGTGCGCGTTGGTACCACTGATCCCGAAGCTGGAGACGGCGGCGCGGCGCGGGCGGTCGTGATCGGGCCAGGAGACGGCTTCGGCGAGCAGTTTGATGTGGCCGTCGGTCCAGTCGACGCGGGTGCTGGGGGTGTCGGCGTGCAGGGTGCGCGGCAGCTGCCCGTGGATGATCGCCTGGACCATCTTGATGATCCCGGCCACCCCGGCCGCGGCCTGGGTGTGGCCGATGTTGGACTTGACCGAGCCGAGCCAGAGCGGGTCTTCCCCGGGCCGGTCCTGGCCGTAGGTGGCCAGCAGGGCCTGGGCTTCGATGGGGTCGCCGAGGCGGGTGCCGGTGCCGTGGGCTTCGACGGCGTCGATGTCGTGGGGCTGGAGGCCCGCGTTGGTGAGGGCCTGGCGGATGACGCGCTGCTGGGACGGGCCGTTGGGGGCGGTCAGCCCGTTGCTGGCCCCGTCGGAGTTCACCGCCGAGCCGCGGATCACCGCCAGCACCGGGTGCCCCAGCCGGAGCGCATCCGGCAGCCGCTCCAGCAGCACCAGCCCCGCGCCCTCACCCCAGCCCACGCCGTCGGCGGCGTCGGAGAACGGCTTGCACCGGCCATCCGGCGCGATCCCCCGCTGCCTGCTGAACTCGACGAACAGCCCAGGGGACGACATGATCGTGGCCCCGCCCGCCAGCGCCAGGTCGCATTCCCTGGTGCGCAGCGCCTGCGCCGCCAGGTGCACCGCGACCAGCGAGGAAGAGCACGCCGTGTCCACCGTCACCGCCGGGCCCTCGAACCCGAACGCGTAGGCCAGCCGCCCGGACACCACGCTGGCGAGCAGGCCGGTCAGCACGTGGCCGTCCACCGCCTGCGGGGCGCCGTACCGCAGCGAGGCGTATTCCTGGGCCGGCACCCCGGTGTACACGCCGACCCGGCCGCCGCGCAGGGTGTCCGGCACGATCCGCGCGTTCTCCAGCGCCTCCCACGCGACCTCCAGCAGCACCCGCTGCTGCGGGTCCATCGCCAGCGCCTCCCTCGGCCCGATGCCGAAGAACTCGGCGTCAAACCCGTCCGCGTCGTGCAGGAACGAGCCGTGCGTGCAGTAGGTCTTGCCGTGCGCGTCCGGGTCCGGGCTGTAGATGGCGGCCGGATCGGCCCAGCCCCGGTTCGCCGGGAAGCCGGACACCGTCTCCCGTCCCTCGGCGACCAGCTGCCACAGCTCCCCGGGCGAGCGGACCCCGCCGGGGAAGCGGCACGCCATGGCGACGATCGCGACCGGCTCGCGGCTCTGCTGCTCGAGGTCGCGCAGCCGCTGCCTGGCCTCATGCAGGTCAGTGACCGTTCGCCTGAGGTAACCGCGTAGCTTGTCCTCATTCGCCATGTGGTCAGTCCTGACGTCGGGTTGCAGGTTGCTGGGGCGGGCACGTCCTTGGCCGGCGCTGGCTCAGCGGAAATGACTCATGCGAGCATTCTGCGAATAAGCCCTTAAATGCGGCTTGGCCGCGGCTTGGGCAACCGGGGCTAATTGATCAGAGCTCGTTCTCGATGAACTGGAACATTTCCTCGTCGGTAGCTGACCCGATGTGCGCGGCGACGCCCGCATCCGCAGGCCCATCCGGCTTCCCGGATTCCGCCAGCTTGTTCAGGATGGCCCGGAGCCGGGCCGAGACCTGGTGCCGCATTTCACCGTCGATCAGGGCGCTGAAATCACGCTTCTCGAACCTTTCCAGGTCATCGAGCACGGCCGGAAGCCGCGGCGCGGAAACGGGCGCGAGCGAGCTGAGCAGATGCCGGCCAAGATCGGCCGGGGTGGGGTAGTCGAAGATCAGCGACGGCGGCAGCCGCAGGCCGAGACTGGCCCGCAGCCGGTTGCGCAGCTCGACCGCGGTCAGCGAGTCGAAGCCCGCGTCCTTGAACGGGCGGCCCGGCTCGATACCCGACGCGTCCTGGTGGCCGAGGATCGAGGCCGCCTCGGCCAGGATGAGCTGGACCATCGTGTCCTGCTGCTCACTGGCGGGCAGCTGGCTGACCCGCTGGATCCACCCGGTCATGGCGGGCTGGCCAGCGCGCCCGGACGCGGCGCCCGCGAGGCCGCCGCGGCGGCGGGTCAGGCCGCGCAGCGGCGCGGGCAGTCCGTCCTGGCCTGCCCGCAGCGCGGCCAGGTTCAGCTTGACCGGGACGAGCACGTCACGGCCCAGGGCGAGCGAGGCATCCAGCAGCGCCAGTGCCTGCTGCGCGGGCAGGGGGGCGACGCTGGAGCGGGCCATCCGGGCCCGGTCGGCTTCGCGCAGCCCGGCCGTCATCCCGCCGGTCCCGGCCGGCGTCTCCCACAGGCCCCAGGCCAGCGAGAGGGCGGGCAGGCCCTGCCGCTGCCGGTACTGGGCCAGCGCGTCGAGGAAGGAGTTGGCCGCGCCGTAGCCAGCCTGCCCGGCGTTGCCTAGCGTTCCCGCGATGGAAGAGAACAGCACGAACGCGGCGAGATCGGCCCCTGCGGTCAGCTCGTGCAGGTTCCAGGCCGCGCTGGCCTTCGGGCTCAGCACCCGGTCGATGTGCCCGGGGGTCAGCGCCGGGATGGTGGCGTCGTCGAGCACCCCGGCGGTGTGGAACACGGCGGTCAGCGGGTGCGCGGCGGGCACCCGGGCGAGCAGGCCAGCCAGCGCGTCCCGGTCGGCGGCGTCGCATCCGGCGACGGTCACCTCGGCGCCCAGCCCGGCCAGTTCGGCCCGCAGCTCGCTGGCTCCGGGGGCATCGGGCCCGCGCCTGCTGGCTAGCACCAGGTGGCGGGCGCCGTGCGCGGTGACCAGGTGGCGGGCCAGCAGCCCGCCGAGCGCCCCGGTGCCGCCGGTGATCAGCACCGTGCCGTCGGGGTTCAGCGGCGCGGGCAGGCTGAGCACCACCTTGCCGACGTTGCGCCCCTGGCTCAGGTGACGGAACGCCTCGCGCGCCTGGCGCACGTCCCACCCGGTGACCGGGAGCGGCCGCAGCGCGCCCTGCCCGATCAGCGCGCCGATTTCAGCCAGCATCTGGCCGATCCGCTCCGGGCCCGCGTCCTGCATGTCGAAGGCCTGGTAAGTGACGCCGGGATAAGCCGTTGCGAGCGTGTCCGGGTCACGGATATCCGTTTTGCCCATTTCAAGGAATGTGCCGCCGGAGCGCACCAGCCGCAGCGACGCGTCGACGTAATCGTGGGCCAGCGAATTGAGCACGACGTCCATGCACTGGCCCTTGTCCGCGCCGCCGAATTGGCCCTCGAAGTCAAGGCTGCGGGAGCTGGCGATATGGCTGTCGTCGAATCCGCAGGCGCGCAGCACCGGCCATTTAGCCGGACTGGCCGTGCCGTAGACGTCCAGCCCCCAGTGCCGGGCGAGCTGGACCGCCGCCATGCCCACCCCGCCAGCCGCCGCGTGCACCAGCAGCCGCTGGCCCGGCCGCACCCGGGCCAGATCGGTCAGCCCGTAGTAAGCGGTCAGGAACACCACCGGGATCGCGGCCGCCTGGGCGAAGGACCAGCCGGCCGGCACCGGGATGACCATCCGCCGGTCGGCCACCGCCACCGGGCCCATGCCGCCGGCGAACAGCCCGGTCACCCGGTCGCCGGCCGCCAGGTCGGTGACGCCGGGCCCGACCTCGGTGACGATCCCCGCCGCCTCGGCCCCGATCCGGGCCTGGCCGGGATACATGCCGAGCGCGATCAGCACGTCCCTGAAGTTCAGTCCCGCCGCGCGGACCTGGATCCGGACCTGCCCGTCGCCGAGCGGCTCGTCCCCGGCCTGGTCCGGGACCAGCGCGAGGTCGTCCAGCGACGAGCCGGTGGCGCTGTCGACCCGCCAGGCTCCCCCGGCCGGCACCGTCAGCGCCTGGCCGGCCGGCGCCAGCCGCGGCGCCAGTAGTCCGCCCGCGCGCAGGGCAAGCTGCGGCTCCCCGGCCAGCAGCACCGGCAGCGCCCCGGCCAGCAGCTGCCTGGACGCGGCCACGTCGTCGGTGTCCAGCACCGCGATCCGGTCCGGGTGCTCGGCCTGCGCGCAGCGGATCAGGCCCCACACGGCCGCGGTCGCGAGATCGGTGACCGCCTCGCCCGGCCCGGCGGCCACCGCGCCGCGGGTCACCACGGCCAGCAGCGTGTTCGCCCACTGCTCGTCGGCGAGCACGTCCTGGATCAGCCGCAGGGTCCGCTGCGCGGCGGCGCGGGCCGCGCCGGCCGGGCCGCCCTCCGCGGCCGGCGCTCCGCCGTCAAGCAGGATCACCGACGGCGGCCGGCCGGCCGTGCCCGCCCGCAGCTCGTCCAGGCTGGGATAGCTGGCGGCCTGGTCCAGGCCGGCCGCCCAGCCCGCGTCGTCGCCGAGCACCGCGACCGGCCCCTGGAACGCTCCCTCCGGCGCGGGCAGCGGCACCCAGCCGAGCTGGAACAGCGCGTCGCTGGCCGGCCCGGCCGCCGCGGCAAGCTGGTCGGCCCGCACCGGGCGGGTGGTCAGGGACGCGACGGACAGCACCGGCCGGCCGGTGGCGTCGGCCACCGTGAGGGTCACGGCGTTGTCGCCCGCCGGTGATATCCGGACCCTGAGGGCGGTGGCCGCCCTCGCGTGCACGGTGATCCCGGACCAGGAGAACGGGAGCCTGATGTCCGCGTCGCCGGGGCCGGCCGGCCGGACGGACGGCCCGGCCAGCGGGTGCAGGGCGGCGTCCAGCAGGGCCGGGTGGATGGTGAAGCCGGCCGCGTCGGTCTCGGCGGGCAGCGCCACCTCGGCGCAGATGCCGTCCTGGTCCGTCCAGGCGGCGCGCAGGCCGCGGAAGGCCGGGCCGTAGCGCAGGCCCATGTTCTCGAGCTCGTCGTAGATGCCGCTGATGTCGGCCGGCACCGCCCCGGGCGGCGGCCAGTCCGCCAGCTCGCCGGGCCCGGCCGGGCCTCCCGCGGCCAGCACGGTGCCCGCCGCGTGCCTGGTCCACTCCGGGCCGGCGTCCTCGCCGCTGGTCCTGGCGTGGATGGCGCAGGCGCGGCGGCCGGCCTCGTCGGCCGGGCCGAGGGACACCTGGAGCTGGATGGCGGCGCCGGCCTTGACCACCAGCGGCGCCTCCAGGACCAGGTCCTCGACCTGGTCGCAGCCGGCCTGGCCGGCCGCGTACAGGGCCAGCTCGGCGAGCGCGGTGCCGGGGACGATGACCGCGCCGTGTACTTCGTGGCCGGCCAGCCAGGGGTGGGTGTCGAGGCTGAGGCGGCCGGTGAACAGGAAGCCGCCATCGGGCAGGTCGGTGGCCGCGCCCAGCAGCGGGTGCCCGGCGGGGGCCAGGCCGGCCGCGGCCGGGCTGGCGGCCACCCGCTGCTCCAGCCAGAACCGCCGCCGCTCGAACGGGTACTTGGGCAGGTCGGGGCGCTCCGCGGCGGAAAGGGCTGGCAGCACCTGGTCCCAGCGCACCGGGCCGATGCCGTGCGCGTCGGCCAGGACGAGCGCGGCCAGCGCGGCGTCCGGCTCGGGCTGGCGCTGCCGCAGCACCGGCAGCAGGAGCGGTTCGTCACCAGTGGCGGCCAGGCAGTCCTCGGTCATGGCGGTGAGCACCCCGCCCGGCCCGGTCTCCAGGTAGGCGCCGGCCCCCAGGCCGTGCAAGGTGGTGATCGCCTGGTGGAACCGGACCGGCTGGCGCAGCTGGCTGACCCAGTGCTCGGGCGAGGCGAGTTCGGCGGCGGCGGCGAGCTCGCCGGTGAGGCTGGACACGATCGGGATGCCCGGTTCCCGGTAGCGCAGGCCGCTCGCCACGGCACCGAACTCCTGCAGGATCCCGGCCATGTGATGGGAGTGGAACGCATGGCTGACGGTCAGCCGCCTGGTCTTGCGGCCCTGCGCCCGCCAGTGCGCCGCGACCTGCGTGGCGGCGGTCTCATCGCCGGAGATCACCGTCGCGGCTGGCCCGTTGACGGCGGCGATGCCGACGCTGTCCGCCCGGCCGGCCAGCGACTCGCGCACCTCGTCCGCGGTCGCCTGGATGGCGATCATCACGCCGTCGGCGCGGGCGCTCTGCATCAGCCTGCCCCGGGCGGCGACCAGCGAGCACGCGTCCTCAAGCGCCAGCACGCCGGACACGTGCGCCGCGCTGAGCTCCCCGATCGAGTGCCCGGCCAGGTAGCCGGGCACCAGGCCCCAGTCCGTCAGCAGCGCGAACAGCGCCACCTCCAGCGCGAACAGCGCGCACTGGGTGTACTCGGTCTGGTGCAGCAGGCCGGCGTCGGCGGTGCCGTCCTCGGCGAACATGATCTCCCGCAGCGACCGGCCGAGGTGCTGGTCGAGGTGAGCGCACGCCTCGTCCAGCGCGGCGGCGAAGACGGGGAAGGCGCGGTAGAGCCCGGCGCCCATTCCATTTTGCTGGGAGCCTTGGCCGGGGAAGATGAAGGCGGTTTTGGGGTGGGTGGTGGTGTGGGTTTGGGTGAGGTCGGGGTGGGGGGTGTGGGTGGTGAGGGCGTGGAGGGTGTGGTGGTAGCCGTCGGGGGTGGTGGGGGTGAGGGCGGCGCGGTGGGGGTGGCGGGTTCTGGTGGTGAGGGCGGCGGCGATGTGGTGGGGGCTGGTGTGGGGGTGGGTGGTGAGGTAGGTGAGGAGGTTTTTGGCGTGGGTTTGGAGGGCGTGGGGGGTTTTGGCGGTGAGGATCCAGGGCGGGGTGCTGGTGGCGGGGGGCTGGGTGGTGGCGGGCTGGGGGGTGGGCTGGGGGGCGGGGGGTTGTTCGAGGATGAGGTGGGCGTTGGTGCCGCTGATGCCGAAGCTGGAGATGGCGGCGCGGCGGGGGCGGGTGTGGGGGGGCCAGGGGGTGGGCTGGGTGAGGAGTTTGATGGTGGCGGGGTTCCAGTCGGTGTGGGGGGTGGGGTGGTCGATGTGGAGGGTGGCGGGGAGGTGGGCGTGGGTGATGGCCTGGGTCATTTTGATGATGCTGGCGATGCCGGCGGCGGCTTGGGTGTGGCCGATGTTGGATTTGACGGAGCCGAGGTAGAGGGGGTGGCCGTGGGGGCGGTGCTGGCCGTAGGTGGCGTGCAGGGCGTGGGCTTCGATGGGGTCGCCCAGGCGGGTGCCGGTGCCGTGGGCTTCGAGTGCGTCGATGTCGGCGGGGGTGAGGCTGGCGTTGGCCAGGGCGGTGTGGATGAGGCGTTGCTGGGCGGGGCCGTTGGGGGCGGTCAGGCCGTTGCTGGCGCCGTCTTGGTTGATGGCGCTGCCGCGGATGATGGCGTGGATGTGGCGGCCGGCGGCGCGGGCGCTGGTGAGGCGTTCGAGCAGGATCAGGCCGGCGCCTTCGGCGAAGCTGGTGCCGTCGGCGGCGGCGGCGAAGGGCTTGGCGCGGCCGTCGGGGGCCAGTCCCCGCTGCCGGCTGAACTCGATGAA
>DATBGO010000289.1:0-1834 GCA_036558005.1 Streptosporangiaceae bacterium
CGTGCTCATTGCCGCCTCCCTGGGGGTCGTGTCAGGGATGACGCTAACGATCTCGACCGCTGCGTCGCCCCAGGGAAGACCCTGGTGGTTCCCCCTGGTCTGCGCCGCCGCAGCCCAGAGCGGCCGTACACGCCGCGAACGCCGGGAGCCTTCTGCCCGAGAGGCTGATAGCCGACCGTCCCTCCAGCTATGGGGGCTTCGGGTCCGTCAGCGATTCCACTGGGCGCTGGCGATCCCGTACCCGCCAGCGACATGGCTGGTGGCGGCCACCCGGTCGGCGACCTTGCGGCTGCCGTCGCTGTAGCGGGTGATCTTACGGAAGATCACCTCGGTGGTGATGTCGCCGATGCCGTCGTCGAGCTGGGCGTTGATGGCGTACCAGCTGGCGTCGGCCGAGTACGGCATCGAGGCGTGCCACGCCAGCGGTAGGTAGTCCCCGCCGATCAGGTAAGCGGCCTGGGTGCCGTAGCTGCGGACCGACACCCCGTGCGGTGCGGAGCCGGTCACCCGGAAGATCACCCGCCTGGTGAGCTTGACGACGTGCGGGGCGGCGGGCTGGCTGGCCGCCGGGACTGCGGCCGGGCCGGGGGCCGGGCCCGGCCTCCAGTCGGCGATGGCGCTGATGGCCCGGGCCATCGCCGGGCTGGTGGCGACCGCGACGGCCAGGCCGCCGAGCACCGCCACGACCAAGGCGAGCGCGACCGCCACCGGCCAGCGCCGCCTGCGGCGCGGCACGGGCGGCGGCATGGGGGCGGGCAGCTGCGGCACCGGGCGGGGCTTAGGTGCCCCGTACCGGCCGGGGCTGCTGACCCAGCTGGGCTGCACGGGCTGGCCGCCGCTGGCCACTAGCATCCGGTTCAGTGCCACGAGGTCGACCGGCTGCGTGTCCGCGCGGCCGACGCTCTTGGCGGTGTGGTGGGCCGGGAGGTACTGCCAGTTCATTTCTGTCTTCTGTTTCCGTCAGAGGTGGGCTCGCGAACCCGCATGACCAGCGCGCGGAAGTGCCGCCGACCGTGACACGCCGGGATCAGGTTTGGGCTGGGCGCGGGTGCGGGCGGGGTGCTGGTGTCCGTAGGTGTGGGCGCCGGAGCGGTGCCGTGCGGATGCGGTGCTGCCACGGGCGTGTCGGCCATGACTGCTGGACGGTGGCTGACGGCGAACCCGAGCGCAAGCTCCCCAGCGGCCAGCCCGGCCGCCGCCGCGGGCCAGCCGCCGGGCCTTGCGGAGCGTCCCGGGGATCGGCGGGGATGCCGTTGGGCAGAATGTCGCACACCCTGGCCGGGAGATTGTGGTCAGCCACGGCTCCACTCCTCACCCGTGTTGATTGTTCATGTCAGCGGCCAGCTGGGGCGTGCCGTGCGGCACAGCTCCCGAAGCTGCACGTGCCGTCCCCGCCGGAGCTGAGCCCGGCCGGGTCGGCGATCCACAGCCGCAGCGCGTCAAGGTATGCGCCGGCCGGTCTGCTCTAGTCGACAGTTGCTGTGATAGCTGGGAGAAAGCTGAAAGTGCGCCGACCGTTACCTGCGTCTTTCCTGCTGGTTGATCGACTCGATGGTCTGGTCCCAGGCCAGGGCAGGAGCACGCGCCGGACGCCATCGGACGGCTCGGGTTACCCGGGCATCTGCCGACCGTGCACGACATCGTGACACTTCTGCCGCGTGACAGCCCGGCCATCGGCTGATCGGTGCTTCGGATAGCACGGTCGCTAACGGTGTGCGCCACCCTCGGCGGGGCGACGAGCTGCGACGGTCGCTTCCTCCCCGACTGACAGGGTGCCGCCGGTGAGCACGTCGCACCAGACGCCGAGAAGACCACGATGGTGACGGGCCAGGGT
>DATBGO010000290.1:0-3426 GCA_036558005.1 Streptosporangiaceae bacterium
TGCTGCAGGGCCGGGTAGACCGACCCAGGGCTCGGCCGCCAGACGCCGTCGCTGCGCTCCCCGATTTCCTGGATGATCTGGTACCCGTTCATCGGCTGCTGGGCGAGCAGGGCGAGCGCGGCGGCACGTACGTCGCCCCGCCTGGCCCGCGGCCCGCGCGACAGCCGCGGGTCACCGCCCCATGGCCCGAATCCCGGGTAACCGCCCGCGCCGCGGGGGAAACCAGGCCCGCCGCGCCGGCCCGGGCCGCGGCCGTGTCCTCGCCTGCCCCCGTGCCGGGGCCAGCCGGCCTCCTCCGGGGGGGTCGGCCATACCTCTTCTGCGTGCATCGCTGACTCCTCAGTGTTCTAACGCCGATCGTTCGGCGACTGTCTTCCGAATAAGAAGATACGTTAACGATATATCGTTATGACTCGGCTGGCAAAGCCTTGACGCGCGCAGCGGCAGCGCGCTGGGCGCGCAGCGGGCGGGTGCGGAACGCCTGCGGCGCGGCAAGGCGCCTGGCGGTCAGGTCCTGGAATGAGTTGACGTGGCCCGGCCCGGGCCGGCTTCGGCTCAGCCGCCGTCGCCGGGCGGCCAGCCCGCGGCCAGCGCCCGCAGGCCCGCGGCGGCGGCGCGCAGGTCACCGCCCTGGCCGACCGCGACGCCGAGCAGGTAGGCGGTCAGCGGCGCGGCCGGCCGCTGCACCGCGTGCGCGACGTCCCTGGCCAGGTCCAGGATGACCCGGGTGTCGGCGCTGGCCGGGTCGATGCCCAGGTCCGCGCAGGCGGCCCTGGTCCAGTCGTCCAGCGTGCTCATCGTGGTGCCTCCGGCCTGGTCTCGGCTCGGGCCGGGCCCGGCGGCCTGGCCTGCCCCGCTGCGGCCCACCGCCGGGCCAGCGCGAGCTGCTGCGCGGTGTCGCAATCGAACCACGGCGGCGGCTGCCCCGCATCCGGGCGCGCCCGGACCAGGGCCGGCCGCAGCGGCCCGAGCAGCCCGCGCAGCGACGTCCCCGGGTAATCCGCGGCCGCCGCGCTGAGCGCGGCCCGCTGCCAGCAGCTGACCAGCCACTGCGGCGCCCCGGCGTCATCGGCGAGCACCGCGCCGGCCGGCCCCTGCTCCCCCGCCAGCACGCCCAGCAGCAGCCGCAGCGTGCCGCTGGTCAGGAACGGCAGGTCGGCGGCCAGCAGCGCGACCACCGGGTGCCCGGCCCTGGCCAGGCCGCGGCGCAGCGCGGGCACCGGCCCGGCGCCCGGCGGCTGCTCGGTCACGAACGCGGTGCCGGGCGGCAGCCCGGCCAGCCGCGGCCGGGCCGGGCCGACCACGATCACCGCGGCGGCGCCCGCCCGCCCCGCGACGGCGGTCACCGAGCTGAGCATCGGGGTGCCCGCCACCCGCAGCCCGGGCTTGTCGGCACCGCCGAGCCGGGCCGCCCGGCCGCCGGCCAGCACGATCGCCTCGAAGTCGCCGGCCTGGCCGGCACCGGCGGTCATCGCCGCTCCTGGGTCAGCCGCCGATGGCCGACATCGGCCGGGATGGCTGCAGGAACTCCGGGTCGTTGATGCCGTGGCCGGGCAGCTTGGCCGCGACGCAGCGGCGCCACAGGCCGGCCAGCTCGTCGTCGCCCGCGCCAGAGCGCAGCGGCCCGCGCAGGTCGCTCTCGGTCCTGGCGAACAGGCAGTTGCGGACCTGGCCGTCGGCGGTCAGCCGGACCCGGTCGCAGTCCGCGCAGAATGGCCTGGTCACCGAGCCGATCACGCCGACCTGCTGGGGCCCGCCGTCGACCAGGAACGCCTCGGCGGGCGCCGAGCCGCGCTCGGCCGGGTCAGCGGGGGTCAGCGTGAAAAGCGCCGACAGGCTGGCCAGGATCTCGTCGGCGGTGACCATATGCTCGCGCCGCCAGCCGTGCTGGGCGTCCAGCGGCATCTGCTCGATGAACCGGAGCTGGTAGCCGCGGTCCACGCAGTACCGCAGCAGCCCGGGCGCCTCGTCCTCGTTGATCCCGCGCATCAGCACGGCGTTGACCTTGACCGGGGTCAGCCCGGCGGCGGCCGCGGCGGTGAGCCCGGCGAGCACGTCATCCAGCCGGTCCCGGTGCGCGAGCCGCGCGAACCGGTCGGGGCGCAGCGTGTCCAGCGACACGTTGACCCGGTCCAGCCCCGCCGCGGCCAGCGGCCGCGCCAGCCGGTCCAGCCCGATGCCGTTGGTGGTCAGCGAGATCTCCGGGCGCGGCCGCAGCGCCGCGGCGGCCGCCACGATCCCGGGCAGTCCGCGGCGCAGCAGCGGCTCTCCCCCGGTGAACCTGACCTGCCTGATCCCGAGCCGGGTGACCGCCAGCCCGACCAGGCGGATCACCTCGTCGTCGGTCAGCAGCGCGGGCTTGGGCAGCCAGTCCAGCCCTTCGGGCGGCATGCAGTAGGCGCAGCGCAGGTTGCACCGGTCGGTCAGGGATACCCGGAGGTCGGTTGCCACCCGCCCGTAGGAGTCGGAAAGCACGCCATCACCTCCTGCCTTCGTCTGCCCCGCCAGCACCATGCTGTATCAGAACAATCAACCTCCAGCCTATGTTTCATGGCCAGCGGGCCGGCCGCGCCGGTGGGTGTGCACCGGGCCGGGGGTGTCCACCAGATGGCTGACAGCGCGGAAGCCGTGCGGCCGGCGGCGGGCCGCGGCGGGCCGGGCGATGCTGGCGGCATGACTAGGACAGCCGGGCTCGCGGCGCAGGTCCGCGGGCTGTGCAAGCACTATGACGGGGTGCCCGCGCTGCGCGGGATCGACCTGGAGGTCGGCCACGGCGAGGTGCTCGCCCTGCTCGGCCCCAACGGCGCGGGCAAGACCACCGCCCTGGAGATCATGGCCGGATATCGCAGGCCGGACGCGGGCACCGCCCGGGTGCTCGGCACCGACCCGGCGGCGCGGGGGCGGGCCGGGCGCGCGCTGCGGGCCAGGATCGGGATCGTGGCCCAGTCCGGTAGCGGGCTGCCGGACCTGGCAATAACCCGCATCCTGGCGCATTTCGCCAGCTACTACCCGGCGCCGCTGACCCCGGCCAGGGCGCTGGCCCTGGTCGGCCTCGGCGAGCAGGCCGCGGCCAGGCCCGGGCAGCTCTCCGGCGGCCAGCGCCGCAGGCTGGACGTGGCCATCGGCGTCATCGGCGGCCCGGAACTGCTGTTCCTGGACGAGCCGACGACCGGTTTCGACCCCGACGCCAGGCGCCAGTTCTGGTCGCTGGTCCGCGGCCTGGCCGGTGCCGGCACCGCGATCCTGCTGACCACGCACTACCTGGACGAGGCCGAGGCGCTCGCCAGCCGGGTGGCGGTGATCCGGCGCGGCCAGATCATCGAGACCGCCGCGCCGGCCCTGCTGGGCGGCAGGCAGCAGGCCGCCGCCACGGTCAGCTGGCGGGACCCGGCGGGCGGCCCGCGGTCGGCGGTCACCGCCGAGCCG
>DATBGO010000291.1:0-3007 GCA_036558005.1 Streptosporangiaceae bacterium
CCGCCTGGACCACGCTGACCACTGTGAAAGATCTCGCCGCGACGGCCGCGGGACGGCGCTGCGCGCTGGCCAGGCTCACCGCGGTCGCCTACACCCCGGCCGGGTCACCGCTGCTGGCCGGGATCTGCGGCCGGGCGGGCACGGCCGGCGTGTTCGGCCGCCAAGGCGGAACCTGGCAGCTGGTCGGCCCGGAACTGCCCGCCGCGCTAAGCGGCCAGCCAGTACAGGTCATCCGGCTGAGCCAGGCCGGCGGCCGCGACGTGGCGCTGCTCCAGGCGGGCACCGGAGCGTCCGCGAGCCTGCTCGCGGCCTGGACCGGCGACGGCCGCGCCTGGACCCTGTCCCCGGCCTTCGGGCTGTCGGGATCGCATGCGGTAGCCGCGTCGCTCGGGACGGACGGCGCGGTCGCCGTCGTGCTGTCCGGCGGCCGCGGGGTGACCGTCGGCGGCCCCGGAGCCGCCTGGCGCCAGCTGCCGAAGCTTCCCCCCGGGCAGGCCGTCGTCCTGGCCCTGCCCGCCCCCGGCACCACCGACCTGCTCGCCGCGGCCGGCAGCATGCTGACCGCCTGGCAGCTGACCGGCCAGCCCGCCCGCTGGACCAAGACGCAAGCCATCAAGGTGCCCATCCAGTACGGCTCCTCCAGCGGCAGCTAGCCCGCCGCGGCCCGGGTCACCGCTAGATCATGATCAGCAGCATGAACGCCATGGTGACGCCCATGGCGATCCGGCAGCCGGTCGCGACCCACGGGGCCAGGACGCCGGTACCGTCTGCCGGGGCGCTGGCCGGCGGCACCACGGGGGCCTCCTCGGCCGCGGTCGCGGACACGGCGGTGGCCGGCTCCGCGACCGCGACCGCGGCAGCCGCGCCGGGCCCGGCCGTCGCCCCGACTCCGGCCAGTACCGGGCCGGGCGGCGCCACGCGGGCGACCGTGAGGCTGTAGTGCCCGCTGGTGCCGGGACCCGAGAGCTGATCCAGGTCCCAGATGGTGTACCCGACCAGCACCAGCGCGAACAGCAACGCCAGGAACGGCAGGCTCAGGGTGCCCATCCCGCTCATCCCGGCGCCGGCCATCCCGCCCATGCCGCCCGATCCGTGCTCCACGGGGGCGGACAGGGCGACGAACATGTACAGCATGGCCCCGGCGTGGACAAGGTGCGGCGCGCAGTGCCCGCCCGCCAGCGCCCGGACGCCGCTGACCTGCGCGTCCCGGATGACCCGGTAGGCGAACCAGGCCGTCATCACCGCGAAGACGACCTCCCACGCACCGTCGGGCAGGGTCCGCAGGCTGGGGACCAGCATGCCGGCCATGGCGATGGCCATCAGCAGGTGCGCGACGTCAATGTCGGCCAGCGCCGCCGGCCGCGTCACGTGCTGCCAGGGCCGCGCCGCGACCAGGCGGGCCGCGCTGGCCGCCGCCACCACGAGCATGACCGCAGCGAAGATGTCCAGGATCCAGGACGGGATCATGATGCGGCCGTCCCTTCGCTAGCGGCGGCCCTGGACGGCCAGTAGGCCAGGGCCAGCAGGGCAAGCAGCGGAGCGGAGTTCGGGTCGGTGGCCCCGCCGGTCATGATCTCCCCGAACGCCTGGCCGAACACCCAGATCACCGCGGCCAGCACGATGGCCAGGACCAGCGTGACCTTGGCGGCCTGGGCCGGCAGGTACACGCCCGCGGCGACGATCACCAGGGCGACGGCCAGCACGACCGAGGCGGCCAGGCCCTGATGGGTGACGAGTGAGGCGGCGCCACGGTCCAGCGCGGCCAGCCAGCCCGGCTCGCCGTCCGTCATCCCGGCGATCATGTCGTGCAGCGCCTGCGGCGCCCGGTTTCCGGGCAGCAGCGCGAAGTAGGCCAGGCTGAGCCACAGCACGAGCCACAGCGCCCGCGCGACCGGGGCACCCACCGCGCGCGCCGCCACGAACGGCGCAGGCGCCGGGCGGTCGGCCGGCCACAGCAGCACCGCGAGCAGCGCGTACAGAATCACGGCGCCGGGCGCGCCGTTGACCGGGCTCACGTCGCCGGTCAGCACCATCCCGAGTCCCTCGCCGAACCACCACACGCCCAGCGACCAGGCGACCGAGGCGGCCAGCGCCACCCGTACCGTGGGCCGCCAGGCGATCCCGATCCCGATCAGCAGCTGGATCGTGGCGAAGAGCGCGTTCAGCGCCGCGAGATGATGCCCGACCAGCGTGGCGTCCCAGGTGATCGGCCTGGCCACGACCCCCGGGTTGCCGGACGCCGAATCGGCCAGCATGTCGCTGAACCCCTTGGAGAACATGAACGCCTGGTACTGCAGCACGCCGTCCAGCAGCCAGAGCCCGGCCAGCGCCAGCTGGAGCAGCCGCCTGGCGTCGGGTGCCCCGCGGGCCACCCCGGCCCCGGCGCCGAGCCTGGCCCGCCGGGCGGGATGGACCCCCGCGGCGGCGATCTCGCTCATCCGGTTCTCCTCGCCTGCCCGGCCCGCGTGCCCTCGCACCCAGGCTGACTATGTCCCCCGCGAACAGCCATCAGAGGACGCTGACCGCCCAGGCATGGCCATAAAGATCGGGAATTCAGGAAAATGATAGTCGCCGGCTTTCCCGGCTCTCAAGCGTTACAGGGGCGAAACAAGTAATATAACGTAAACCTGCAGCTAGAAGGCGCTTGTAAACCCGCATCTCGGTCCGCCTGGAAAACCCTGTAGTGGTATTGAATAAACCGGGGGAGGGTATTCAGAAAACCCTGCCGGGGTATTGTGATGCTGTATTTCCGAGTAGCAGGAGCTGACCTGATGACGCTATTGCGATCCCGGGCAAGGGACCCGGCGGCCTCGAGCGGGCGTGCCTAGCCGGCGAACTCGTACCCGGCTTCCTCGACGGCCTCGCGCAGCGGGGCGTCACCGGGCAGCGAGTCGCCGGAGACGTGGACGGTGCCCGCGGCGAGGTCGACGTCGACCCCGGTGACCCCAGGGAGCCTGCCGATCTCGGCCCGCACGGCGCGGACGCAGTGCTCGCAGGTCATCCCGGT
>DATBGO010000292.1:0-4784 GCA_036558005.1 Streptosporangiaceae bacterium
GGATAGGCGGGCAGCGTCAGCCGGTCGGGGAGCCGCTGGACGGCGATGTCGATCGCGGCCAGCGCCACGCCGAGCGCGCCGACGAAACCGAACGCCACCAGGACCGGCTGGCCCGCCAGCCGGACGGCCAGCAGCGCCAGCACCCCGGCCGTGGCCAGCTCCAGCACCAGCGGGGTGCCGAGGCTGCGCCCGCAGCGCCCGCAGCGGACGGCGGCCCAGCGGCGCACCGGGGCGGTGCAGCCGGGGCAGGCGGTCCGTTCCGGGCGGCCGCTGGCGACCGAGAGCCGGAAGACCGTGCCCCGGAGCAGAGCCCCGGCCACCAGGCCGGCGGCCGCGCCCGCACCGGCCCACATCAGGTCCATGCCGCCCCACCGTAGGCCCCGGGCCGGGCCGGCGGGCGGTACCGGGAAGGAATCGCCCCGGCCGGGGGCCGCCGTGCCGGCCGGCCGGCGCCGTGTGCCGGCCGATCGGCCGGCATGCCGGCCGCTGGCCCGGATTGTCCGGCCGGCCGGCCGATGCCGCCAGCCGGGCATCTCGGACATGGTGATCCCTCGGGGCAGCGCTCTGCCGCCCGGTGTCAGGCGATCCAGATCGCCTTCCTCAAGCCCAAGGAGTTCCCATGTTCAAGTTCATCGTGTTCCTGCAGAATTTCCTGGCCGAGCCGCTTCGCGGAGACGACCGTGGCGCCACCGCCGTCGAGTACGGCCTGATCGTCGCGCTGATCGCGGCGGTCATCGTCACGGCGCTGGTCACGCTGGGCGGCAACATCAGCAGCACGTTGAGCAACATAGCCACGCACATCTGAGCCGGGCCCAGCTGGACTGGGCCGCGGCCAAGCCACCTGAGGCAGGGTTCCAGCCGCCGTCCGGCGGCCTCGCCGAGATGCCCGGCGCATCAGTGCCGGGCGCGGAGCGCCGCGGATCCCTCTGGCGGAACCCGCCCGGCCGCTGCGCCGGGACGACCCTGGTGCCAGCCACGATGCTGGCGGCCGAGGGTGCGCCCGCAGCGGGGCACGGCCTGCAGGCGGCGCCGGCTGCGGCGTGGTCCCCATCGCGGGTGATGATGCCCGGCGCCGGGCTCAGCACCCGATCAGCCAGCCCCTGAATGAGCTCACCACCAGAGCCGGGCGGGACGGAAGCCCCCCCGTCCCGCCTCTGGGGGGCATACGGAGAAAGGCCACCCCCGACGATGGACCGGCAGCGATCCGGCGGCCGCAGCGCACGAGACCGTGGCGCCGCGGCCGTGGAGTTCGCCCTCGTGCTCCCGCTCCTGCTGCTGCTCGTGTTCGCGATCATCGACTTCGGCCGGGCGCTGAGCGCTCAGATAACACTCACCCAGGCCGCCCGTGAGGGGGCCCGGCTGACGGCCCTGGGCCAGCCGAACGTGGTGAGCCGGACCCAGGCGGCCGCCGTCGGGCTGAGCCCGGTCGACGTGACCGTGACCTCCTGCCCGGCCGGCGCCGGGCCCAGCGCCAACGGGGTGGTGGCGGCCAGCTACTCGTTCTCGTTCGTCACCCCGGTAGGCGCGATCGCCGGCCTGCTCGGCGGCGGCGGTTTCGGGTCCCCGGTCACGCTGACCGCCCAGGGGGTCATGCCATGCGAGACCTGATCGCCCGGCTCGCCCGCCGGGCCCGGCGGCCGGGCCGCGACGAGCGGGGCGCGGTCGCGGTGCTGGTCGCGCTCCTGCTCGGCGGCGGCGTGCTGCTGGGCATGGGCGCCCTGGTCATCGACGTCGGCCAGCTCTACCAGGAACGTGCCGAGCTGCAGAACGGCGCTGACGCGGCCGCGGTCGGGGTGGCCAAAAGCTGCGCCCTCGGTACCTGCAACCCGGCCGCCGCCGTCACCTACGCCGACGGCAACGCCTCCGCCCTGACCGGGGGAACGGCGGGGGTCTCCCTGGTCTGCGGCTCCGGGACGCTGGGCGGCTGCCCGGCCAGCACCGGCGCTCCGACCGACTGCCCGCCGCCCCCGGCCGGCGCCAATTATGTGGACGTCTCCACATCCACGCGGACCGCCAGCGGCTCCACGCTGCTGCCCCCGGTCTTCGCCAGCACGGTGCTGGGGAACGGCAGCTACCACGGCAGCACGGTGCTCGCCTGCTCCCAGGCCGAGTGGGGCGCGCCCTCGGCCGCCACCACCGCGGCGGTCACGATGCCGGCCTGCGAGTGGGACCAGGCGACGCAGCAGGGGACCCTGTTCCCGCCGCCCCCGCCCAGCCAGCCGCCGGCCTCCGCCGATCGGGTGCTCACGCTGAACGCGGGCAGCGGCACCGGCTGCGGGAGCGAGCCGCCGGGCGCGGACGGCCCGGGCACCTTCGCGTGGGTGGCGCATCCCCGGGGCAACTGCACCGCGCCCATCAGCGGGGACTTCCAGGGCCGCACCCGTACCACGGTGAGCTTCTCCTGCCAGCAGATCCTGCGGAATTCGCAGCTGAACCACACCCCCATCACCGTCCCGGTCTACGTTTCGGTGAACGGCGGCCCCACCTACGTCCTGCGGGGGTTCGCTGACTTCGTGGTCACCGGCTACCACCTGCCCGGCCGCAACGGCTTCACCTTCGACGCCCCGGACTGGCTGAACCCGCTGAACGGCTGCCCGGGCACCAGCGCCTGCCTCAACGGCTACTTCACGCAGGGAGTCATCCCGTTCACGGGCAGCCTGGGCGGCACCAACCTGGGGGTCTCGGCCATCAACCTGACCGGGTGAGCCGCACCGGGCCCCATCGGAGAGAAGAGGAACGTTGAAGCGTCGGATGCTCACCATCGCCGTGGCCATCGTGCTGGCCGGGCTCGGCACCGTGGCGGTCCTGGCCTACGTCCACCAGGCCAACACCCGGGCCGTCGCGGGCATGAAGGCAGTCAGCGTGATCGTCGCCCAGAGCGCGGTCCCGGCCGGCACCCCGGTGGGCCAGGCGCTGCGGGACGGGCTGCTGGGCAGCCAGCGGCTGCCGGCCGCGTCCGTGCCCGGCAACGCGGTGCACGCCATCACCCCCGACCTCGCCGGGCTCGTCACGAGCGGGGCGGTGCCGTCCGGGCAGCTGCTGCTGCGGCCGATGCTGGTGGCTTCCGCGCAGGTCACCGGCGGGGTGGCGATCCCCAGGGGCATGATCGCGGTGACCATACAGATATGCCTGCCCGAGGCGGTGGCGGGCTATATCACCGCCGGCTCGGAGGTGGCGGTGTTCGACACCTACGGCACCAAGTCCCTGAACGTGCAGGAGACCTGCAACGCCTCGCATCAGGTGCAGGCCGAGGGGGCCGTGCACACCGCCATGGTGCTGCCCCGGGTGGAGGTGCTGTCGGTGGGGCCATCCCCGGCCAGCGCCCAGGGCGCGTCGGCGGGGACCGCCAACGCGTTCTCCGGCGGGCCGGCCAGCTCCGCCGCCTCACAGGGGGCGGTGCTGGTGACGCTGGCCGTCCGGCAGGACGACGCCGAACGGCTCATCCAGCTCGGCCAGGCGGGCCTGCCCTACCTGGCGCTGCTCACGCCCACGTCCCAGACCGGGCTCGACACCACGCCCGTGTCCCTGTTCCAGCGCTGAACCAGGAGTCAACCGTGCCTATTCTCTGCGAGCCGGCCTCGAGCGCCCGGGAGCTGATGCACAGCATCGACGGCGAAGTGTACGTCGCGGACACCCTGGGCGGCGCGGCCAAGCTGCTGGACAACGACCCCAACGAGACCCTGGTGGTGATCGGCCCGCGGGTGGGCATCGGCGACGCGCTGGCGTTCAGCGCGGCGCTGCGGCTGGCCCGGCCCGCGGTGGGCGTCATCATGGCCTGCCGGGATGTCGACATCACCCTGCTGACCCGCGCGCTGCAGTCCGGCGTGCGCGAGGTCGTGCCCTCGGGCGACCATGGCGCGCTGGCGGCCGCCTGCCGCCGCTCCTACGAGGTGTCGCGGCGAATGCTCGCGCCGGCCGCCGAGGACGACTCGGCGCCGGGCGAGATCATCACCGTGTTCGCGGCCAAGGGCGGCTGCGGGAAGACCACCCTGGCGATCAATCTCGGGGTGGCGCTCGCCCGGCAGGCCGGCCGGGTGTGTGTGCTGGATCTCGACCTGGCATTCGGCGACGTGGCGATCAGCGTCCAGCTCGACCCGGTGCGGACCGTGGTGGATGCGCTGCCGATGGCGGGCCACCTGGACGTCACCGGCGCCGCCTCCCTGCTGACCCGCTACCAGCCGGGGCTCGACATGCTGCTGGCGCCCGTCACCCCCGGGGACGCGGAGAAGGTTCCGCCCAGGCTGGTGGGGGAGCTGCTCGCCGTCCTGCGGACCATGTTCGACTTCATCGTGGTGGACACCCCGGCGCAGTTCAGCGAGCACGTGCTCACCGCGATGGACGTGTCCTCGCAGCTCGTCCTGCTCACCACCCCGGATGTTCCCGCCCTGAAGAACCTTCGCGTCACGCTGGACATGCTGGACCTGCTGTCCTACCCGCGGCAGATCCGCTCGGTGGTGGTCAACCGCTCCGATTCCAAGGTGGGGCTGAGCCTGGAGCACGTGGAACGGGTGGTGCGGTCCCCCATCTCCGCGCACATCCCGTCCAGCCGGGCCGTGCCCGTCTCGATCAACAAGGGCACGCCCATCACCCTGGACAGCCCCGGCCACCCGGTGAGCCAGGCCATCGCCCGGTTCGCGCAGCACCGGCTGGCGGGCGCGGCGGAGGCCGACCGGAAGGCGGCCGGCCGGTCGCGCGGCCGGAGGCGGGTGGCATGAGCCTGTCCGACCGGCTCTCGCAGCTGCGGGTGGCGGGCGCGCCGCCGCCGGAACGGCCCGGCGCGCCCC
>DATBGO010000293.1:0-8448 GCA_036558005.1 Streptosporangiaceae bacterium
GCGCTGGCCCGGAGCTGCTGTTGTTTGCGCAGCTCCGGGCCAGCGCATCCGTTGCCAGCGCGCTGCGGGCCGGACGGGCCGGCGGCGGGCACAGGCTGCGGCCGGGCACTCGGCTGGCAGGCGCGTCCCGGCTAACCCGACATATGTCGGATTAGGGTGAGGGGCTAGGTGAAGGTGGCGGGGGTGGACCAGGCGGGGCCGGGGTCGCTGGCGTCGTCGCGCTGGACGGCGCACTGGATGAGGCCGTAGGGCCGGTCCGCGGCGTAGAAGACCTCGCCGGGGTTGTCCAGCCCGAACGGGGACAGGTCGGCGAGGAAATGGTGCTTGTTCGGGGCCGACAGCCTGACTTCCGCGACGTCCGGGTGCGCTTCCAGGACCGCCTTGCCCATCTCCCACAGCGTCTGCTGCAGCGCGAGGCTGTGCACCTGCGCGAACCGTTCCAGTAGCAACCGCCTGACCTGCGGGAACTTCTCGTCCCACGGAACTGGCGTCGATTCATAACGCCATTGCGCGCTCAGTGCCGTCGCCAGAACCCGGTCGTGCGTCTCGGGGAGGGTGGTGTAACGGTCCTTCAGGAAGCCGGCGAACTCCGAGCCGGTCGACTTCAGCACGACCAGGTCCCGCAGGCCGGACACCACCCACGACTGCCGGCCGGCGCCGGTCCCGGTCACGGTGACCGCGGCGGTGCGGACTTCCTGGCCGGACCTGATGAACGTGTGCGGGTGGCCCTCGCCGCCGACCTGCAGCCGCTCCCATGGGTACTCATCGACATCGACGCGGGCGGCGCTGACCGGCTCGATGTCGTCGACGAAATGGCTGGCCAGGGTCATCGCGTACTGCTCGGGCGAGGCCACGCCGTGCTCACTGGCGTAGGCGAAGCAGGTGTTTTTCTGCGAGTCGGTCGGCAGTACCCGCGTCTGGTCACCGTGGGTGTAGGCGGCGGCGAAGTCGCCGTGCAGGGTCGTGGTGACGTTCAGGTCCCTGATCTGGTGCCTGGCGGTGTCCCGGTAGATCCGCACCACCCGGGTTTCCGCCTTGCCGTATTGGTTGGCGCTGAGGACCACGGCCATGATCAGCTCCCGCGATAGGTCGAATAGCCGAACGGGCTGAGCAGCAGCGGCACGTGGTAGTGCGCCGCCGGGTCTTCGATCAGGAAGGTCACCGCGACCTCGGGGTAGAACGCGGTCCCGCCCGGCCGGGCGGCCCCGCCAGACCCGCCTGGCCCGGCGTCCCGCAGTCCGGCGTCGCCCTGTCCGGCCAGGTAGCTGCCGGTGTCGAAGGTCAGCCGGTAGGTCCCGGCCGGCAGCCTGGCCGGCCCGAGGGACCTGACCCGCCCGTCGCCGTCGGTGCGGGCTGCCGCGATCTCAGCCGGGCCGCCGTCGCCGAGCTGATCCAGCCGGACCGGCATCCCGGAGGCCGGGACGCCGCGCGCCGTGTCCAGCACGTGGGTGGTCACCGCGCTGACCGGGCTGGCCTGCTCGCTCACTGGTCTCCGCCTCCGGGCTCGTCCGCTGCTTCCGCGCTGATCAGCTGGCGCAGCCTGATCTGGTTTATCTTCTCCAGCTCGGCGGCGACTACCCGCCATTCCGCGGCCGGGTCGTTGCCCAGCCGTTCGGTCAGCAGGGCAAGCAGCTCGCGACCGGTCCGGCCAGTGGCGCAGGCCAGGTAGATATGGCCGAACCGCTGCTCGTAAGCCCGGTTGCCGTCGGCGAGCGCCCGCATCAGCGCCTCGTCGGCGGTGTCCACCCCGGCCTGCTCCCGCTCGGACCAGCCGGCCCGCTCCCCCGCCGCCCGCTCCCCCGCCGCCCGCTCCCCCGCCGCCTGATTCCCCGCCGCCTGAGCCAGTGCCGCCCGCTCCAGCGCCGCCTGATCCAGCGCCGTCCCCTCCCCCGCCGCCTGCTTCCCTGCCGCCTGCTTCCCTGCTGCTTGCTTTCCTGCTGCTTGCTTTCCTGCTGCTTGCTTCCCCGCTGCTTGCTTCCCTGCGGCCTGTTCCCGCGCGGGCGGGCGGGCGCCGATCCGGGGATGCCCGGCCAGCGCCTGGCTCAGGTCGGCCGGGTCCAGCGCGGCGGCCGCGGCGGCCGCGGAGCGCAGCAGCTCGGCCAGCGACGCGTACGGCCGGCCCGCGGCCACCTGGCCCGCCCACCGCCGCGACGAGCAGCAGCCCAGCAGGACGTCACGGGCCTGGCCGTCGGGCTGGGCGTTGAACTCCCGCAAGCTGAACCGCACCATGCCACCCCACCATGCAGCGAGCCGATACGCGCCGCTGTCAGCCTAAGCTCCCGGCCGCGGGCGCTGACGGTCTCGGCGCCTGAGTCAGCTACCTAGCTGGGCGCGGTCGCGGCGGGAGTGGCCTCCCCTTCGGCCCTGACCGTATGGCGGGCCAGCAGCCAGTACACCGCTCCGCCGGCGAACAGGCCGAGGAAGACGCTGAAGTCCGACCCGCCGATCCGGCTGGACAGCGGCGAGACATAAGGCGAGTAGGCGTCCAGCCAGAGCGCCGCCGCGACCATCCCGGCCAGCTGGGCGATGATGGCCGGCCAGTGGATCCCGCCCGCGCGCCAGTAGCGGCCGCCGCGCCCGGCGAGCAGCGACCCGTGGTCGTAGCGGTTGCGCCGCAGCCAGCAGTCGACCAGGTAGATCGCGCACCACGGGCCCAGCCACACGATGATGAACAGCAGGAAGTCGGTCAGCAGCGAGAAGAACCGGCTCGAGAACACCGCGTAGGCCGCCAGCGCGCCGCAGATCACCGTGTCGATGCCCACGCACTGCAGCCGCCGCAGGCCCGGCACCAGGCTCTGCAGCGTGACCCCGGAGGAGTACAGGTCCAGCGTGTTGATCGCGAACAGCTGGAAGATCGCCACGATCAGGTAGGGCACGATGAACCAGCCGGGGAACCCGGCGGTCAGCCTGGTGATCGAGGTCGCGCCGGGCACCCCGGTCGCGACCGCGGCGCCGAGGATCTCCAGCAGCGCCGAGGGGATGGCGGCGCCGAGGGTGACCGCCACCACGATGTCGCGCTTGCTGGCCGCGGCGGGCAGGTAGCGGGAGTAGTCGTTGCCGTTCTCCGAGAAGCCCAGCCCGCCCGCGGCGATGACCAGGGCCAGGAAGACCATCATCATCCCCCAGCCCGCGCCGTGCGGTGCCGCGTGCAGCTTCACCTTGGAGGTCGTGATGACCGCCATGATCACGAACAGGATCACGAACGGGATCGCGAGCCATTTGAGCACCTTGAGCACGGCGGTGTGGCCCAGCAGCGGCAGCACCGCCTGGATCGCCACCGCCGCCACGATGAAGATGATCTTCGCGGGGTCGCCGGAGGAGAACCCGGCCCGGTCCGACAGGGCGATCGCCGAGAACACGATCAGCGCGATGCCCTCGATCTCGAACCCGACCTGAGTCACCCAGTTGAACAGGGACGGCATCCGGTTGCCGTTCGGCCCGAACGGCGCCCGGCTGATCGCGAACGTGGTCGTGCCCGCCTGCGGGCCCTGCAGGCTGCCCAGCCCGGTCAGCAGGTAGGTCACGTTGCCGATCAGGATGATGACGACGGCCTGGGCGAACGACAGGCCGAAGACGATCACGGCCAGGCAGCCGTAGATCAGGAACTCGACGTTCCAGACCGCGCCCGCCCACATCCAGAACAGCCCGCTGGGGCGGCCCCACCGGCTTCCGGCGGGCACGTGCTCGATACCGCGGTGCTCGACCGCGGTGATGGCAGGCCGCTCCGGCAGCGCGGGCGCGCCGCCGGAGGGGCTTCCGGCCGTTCCCGTTGTCTCCCTCGCCATCGCTGGGCCTTCCTGGTGCGGGCCAGCCCGCCCAGGCCTGCGCCATGTCGCGGCACGGGCAGGGAGGACAGCCAGGTGTTCCGGAGCAGACGTCGCGCTAAACCGGAGGTTACTACCCAGTCTGGAGCAATCCGGCGGCGGGCGCTCCGAACCGGACCGGCTGCCTGGCCGTGGTGTCGACGTTCAGCTGGAACACATCTGGCCTGGCGTAGTGGCCGACCGGGTCGAACTCCCGGCGGCTCGCGCTGATCACCGCGGGGTCGATCTCCGCGTAGAGGATCTCCTCCCGCTCGGTCACCGGGCCGGCCAGGATCTTCCCGCCGGGCTCGACGATGGTGGTGTGCCCGCGGCTCATCCAGTCGCCGTCCTCGCTGTACAGGTCGCCGCGCAGTCCGGCGGGCACGTGCCCGCCGTGCAGCAGCGGGGCCACCCCCAGCACGTAGACCCGTCCCTCCTTGGCGATGTGCTGCAGCGTAGCCACCCAGGTCTGGCTGTTGTCCCAGGTGGGCGCCAGGTAGATGTCGGTGCCCCTGGCGTACATCGCGGCCCGGGCCAGCGGCATGTAGTTCTCCCAGCAGATCAGCCCGCCGATCACGCCGAACGGTGTCCGCACCACCTCCAGCATCGACCCGTCGCCCATGCCCCAGACGCTGCGCTCGCCGCCGGTCGGCATCAGCTTGCGGTGCCGGCCGGCCAGCGACCCGTCCGGGGCGAAGTACAGCAGCGTGTTGTAGAGCGTGCCGCCGTCGATCTCGTTCACCCCGACCGCGACGTAGACGCCGCTGTCGGCCGCCGCCGCGCCGAGCCGCTCGGTCGCCGCCGACGGCACCTCGACGGACTCGGCGTGCAGCCGCCTGGTGAGCTCGGTGTCGCTCCAGGCCGGCGCGCGCCACACCCAGTCCGGGTAGCCGGGCACGAACGCCTCGGGGAAGACCACCAGCGCGGCGCCGGCCCCGGCGGCCTGCGCGATCAGCGCGCAGGCCTTGTCCACGGTGGCGTCGCGGTCCAGGAACTCAGGCGCCGCCTGGACCGCCGCCACGATCGCCGTGCTCATCACGATGCCCGCCGGTCACCGGGTGCCCGCGCCGACCAGAAGCCGGCCCGGCCCGGTGAACCCGGATGAGTCCTCGAACTGCCGCAGCTGCTCGCCTGCCTGCGCCCACGCGGCCTCCCGGTCCGGCCCGGACAGCCCGGCCAGCATCTGGTGCAGCGCGCCGAACGACTCGCGCTCGAACCGCAGGCACTCGGCCGCGCTGGCCAGCCGCAGCGGCGCGTCGACGGCGCGGACCTCGATGTCGCCGAAGCCGGCCGCGGCGAGCTCGGCGGCCAGCACGCCGTCGCCGCCGAGGCTGAACGGGCCCGGCTGGCCGGGCAGCGGCGGCCCGAGCCCGGCCGCCTGCCTGATGACCGACACCGGCACCGAGAAGAACCCGTTGGCGGCGGCCTCCGCGTACACGATCACCGCGATCCGGCCGCCTGGCCGCAGCGCGGCGCGCGCGCTGGCCAGGGCGCGCTGCCGGTCCGGGAAGTAGATCAGTCCGACCCGGCTGATCACCGCGTCGTAGTGACCGGGCTCGACGGCCAGCTCCTCGCCGTCCATCACCATGGTCGCCGCGCTGGTCAGGCCCTCGGCCGCGAGACGCCGCCCCGCGTAGGCCAGGATCCCGGGCGAGATGTCGGTCGCGAGCACCCGGCCGTCAGGCCCGGCCCGGCGCGCTGCGGCCACCGTCTGGCCGCCCGCGCCCGCCGCGACGTCCAGCACCCGCGACCCTGGCCGCACCCGAGCCAGGTCGAGCATCACCTCGGTCGCCGCGCCGAGCCACTGCTCGAGCACCGGGCCCCACGCGTCCCACGCGACCGCCGCGCCGTCCCACTGCTCGCGGGTCGAGTTCTTATAAGCCACCGGGTCGAACTGCTGCTGTGCCGCGGTCATCGCGACCACCTCCTGGGCTAGACCTCCTCGATCCAGCCGTACAGATCCCGGCGGTCGACCGACGCGAGCAGTTCGGGATGGTCTGTAGCCATATGGCCGCGGATCGTCTCGACGACCTCGTCGTCGCTGTCACCGCGGGCCACGAACCCGCACTCGCAGTTGATCACCTTTGCCATCGCCGGATCTCCTTTCGGCTGCACAATCAGTACGGCACGACGTCGTTGTCAAGAACTTGGAGAAACTTTGGCGGGTCCGGGCGTGCGAATCCAGCTCTGCGGCCGGGTTTGCGCGGAGATCGGCGGCGAGCGCCGTGAGTCCGGGCTGCCCGGCCCGCAGGGACGGCGCCTGTTCGCCTATCTCACCCTGCGCCGGTTCGCCTCGCTGAGCAGGCCAGAGCTGCACGCCGCGCTGTGGGGCGAGCGGCCGCCCGCCGCCCCGGACGCGGCACTGAGCGCGCTGCTGTCCCGGCTGCGGCGGACACTCGCGCCGGTGCGCCTGGACGGCCTGCGGCTGGTGCTCCCGCCGGGCGCCTGGGTCGACCTGGAGGCGGCCAGGGACGCCATTCACCGGGCCGAGTCGGCGGTGGCGCTCGGCGAGTGGGGCCGGGCCTGGGGTGCCGCCCAGATCACTCTGTTCACCGCGCGGCGCGGCTTCCTGGCCGGCGAGGACCTGCCGTGGATCGGGCAGGCCCGGCAGGAGCTGGACAGCCTGCACGCCCGCGCGCTGGAGGCGTACGCGACCGCGGCACTGCGGCTGGGCGGCACCGAGCTGGCCACCGCCGAGCGGGCGGCCGCCGACCTGGTGTCGCGGGCGCCGTTCCGGGAGAGCGGCTACCGGGTGCTGATGGAGGCGCTGGCCGCGCGCGGCAACCCGGCCGAGGCGCTGCGCGTCTACGACGACCTGGTCCGGCTGCTCAGCGACGAGCTCGGCGTCGTGCCCAGCCCGGAATCCAGGCAGCTGCATGCCCGGCTGCTGCGGCCGGGCGAGTGACCAGGGAAGATGGGGTCATGGACCTTCCGATCATGCCGCCGGTGGCGCCGATGCTGGCCAAGTCAGTGAAGGAGATCCCGGGCGGCACGCTGAGCTATGAGCCGAAATGGGATGGTTTCCGGTCGGTCGTCTTCCGTGATGGCCCCGAGGTCGAGATCGGCAGCCGCAACGAGCGGCCGATGACCCGGTACTTCCCCGAACTGGTCGAGGCGGTCCTGGCCAACCTGCCGCCGCGGTGCGTGGTCGACGGCGAGATCGTCATCCCCGACTCGGCCGGCCGCAAGCTGGACTTCGAGGCGCTGCTGCAGCGGGTGCACCCGGCCGACAGCCGGGTCCGGCTGCTGGCCAAGCAGACCCCGGCCGCCTACGTCGCCTTCGACCTGCTCGCGCTCGACGACACCGACTACACCGAGGCGCCGTTCCGGCAGCGGCGCGCGCTGCTGCGCGAGGCCCTGGCCGGGGCCGGGGCGCCGGTCTTCGTCACCCAGGCGACCCTCGACCGTGACCTGGCCTCACAGTGGTTCAGCCAGTTCGAGGGGGCCGGCCTGGACGGCATCGTCGCCAAGCCGCTGGAGGGGACGTACCAGCCCGACAAGCGGGTCATGTTCAAGATCAAGCACGAGCGCACCGCGGAGTGCGTGGTGGCCGGGTACCGGGTGCACAAGAGCGGCCCGGACGCGATCGGCTCGCTGCTGCTCGGGCTCTACGACGACGCGGGCAGGCTGGCCAGCGTGGGCGTGGTCGGCGCGTTCCCGATGGAGCGGCGCCGGGCCCTGTTCACCGAGCTGCAGCCGCTGGTCACCAGCTTCGACGAGCACCCGTGGAACTGGGCGGCCCGGCAGGAGGGCGTCCGTAACCCGCGCGAGTCCGAGCACAGCAGGTGGAACGCTGGCAAGGACCTGTCGTTCGTGCCGCTGCGGCCCGAGCGGGTCGCCGAGGTCCGCTACGAGCACATGGAGGGCACCCGGTTCCGGCACACCGCCCAGTTCGTCCGGTGGCGGCCAGACCGGGACCCGCGCTCGTGCGGCTTCACCCAGCTGGAGGAGCCGGTGAGCTTCAACCTGTCGCAGGTGCTGGCCGGCTGAGGACCCGCTGACCTGCGGCGCGCTCACCCGCTGCGGGTGAGGCAGCCGGGCGGGCGCGGCTCCAGACTGCTGGCTGGCAACACGCGATACGACGGGGGAAGGAAGGCACATGTCCGGCGCAGACGGGACTTTCATCTATGTCGCGACCTACCCGAACGAGGCGGCGGCCCGCGACGACTACCAGGTCGTCAAGGGACTGCACTCCAGCGGGCTGGTCGGTTCCTACGACGCGGCCGTCATCACCAAGGACGCTGACGGCAAGGTACACGAGAACAAAGACGAGACCGCCACCAGGCACGGCGCCTGGTGGGGTATCGCCGCCGGGGCAGCGGTCGGCGTCCTCTTCCCGCCGAGCATTCTCGGCACGGCCGCCCTCGGCGGTGTCATCGGCGGTGTCAGCGGTCACCTCGCCCGCGGCATGTCCCGGTCTGACGCCAAGGAGCTAGGCGACTTCATCGACCCGGGCGAGGCCGGGCTCGTCGTGGTCGGCGAGACCAAGGTCGAGCAGGCGATCGAGCACGCGGTCACCCGGGCGGAGAAGCGGACCGCCAAGCACCTGGGCGTCAAGCCCGAGGACGTGGACGCGGCGCTGCAGGACGCGGTCAGGGGCATGTAGCGCGGCCAGGACGACGGCGGCCGGCGCCGCCCGGCGGGG
>DATBGO010000294.1:0-3695 GCA_036558005.1 Streptosporangiaceae bacterium
GGCGAACGAGGACTTGGTGGCCGCGGTGCCCGGCCCGGGATCGAAGTTCAGTTCCTGGCGCAGGTGCCCGGCCTGGTCGATCACGAAGGCGACGTCGTTGTGCGCGAGCATCGCGCCGCCCGGGGCGGTCTCCGAGGCGACGCCGTAGGCGCGGTACACCGGCCGGAGCTGGCCGGGGCTGCCGGTCAGGTACAGCCAGTCCGGCACGCTGGCCAAGCCTTCCTGGCGGTCGAAGGCCTGGGTGTAGGCCAGCTCGTTGTACAGCGGGTTGACGTCCACGGCGACCAGCTCGACGCGGCCCGCGCTGCTGCCGAGGAGCTGGCCGGCCTGCCGGAATTCCTGGGCGATCAGCGGGCAGTCCGTCACGCACACCGGGTCGAGGAAGGTCAGCAGCACCACCTTGCCGCGCAAGCCGGACAGCGGCACCTGGCGGCCGTGCTGGTCGGTGAGGGTGAAACCCGGCGCCGGGATGTCGACCGGGCTGGAGGCTCCGTCGACGGCCTGCGCCAGGATCGTGCTGGCGGCCGGGCTGGCCTGGGCGGCGGCCATCGGGGCCGCCCCCAGGACGATCACGCCGACCGCGCCAGCCGAGATCACGGTCCCGGCGCTTGCCGTCGCCACCGACTGCCGCACCGCGGCCGGCCGCAGCCGCTCACGCCAGCTCACCCCCGGCCCGGCACCGATGGTGTCCGGCCCGGCCGCCGCCGGTTCCGCCGTGGCCGCCGCACCGGCGGGGGCGCGGGTCACCGCCAGGTAACCGCCCGCCGCCAGCAGCGCCATCGGGATCATGCTGTTCGGGTCGGTGCCCAGCCCGCCGAAGATGCCCATGTCCTCGACCAGCACCCAGTCCGCCAGGCATAGCGCGACGAAGGCGGCCAGGGCGGGGCGGGTCACCGTGCGCCGCCCGGCGATAAACGCCACGCCGATGACCCCGAGCGCGACCACGGCGACCAGGTTGACCGCGAAGCCATGCCGGCCGGTGAACACACCAAAACCCGACACCAGGTCAGAGATGACCCGGGGCTGCGAGGTCTGCGCCATCGTCTGGACCATGCCGGCCAGGGTGCCCGGCTGGCCGCCCGAGATCCCCTGCCAGAACCCCCGGCCCGGCCACGCCTGCAGCACTGCCATCCCGGCCAGGAACAGCCCCAACCCGGCCAGGATTACCCGGCCGAGCCGCGGCGTCCGCCAGCTCCGCTCCGGCAGCGCGATCAGGGCTCCGGCGGCGCAGTATGCCAGCGCGGCGCCCGGGGCGCCGAACAGCCAGGTGAGGCCGGGGGCGAAGATCCCGCCGAAGGACTCGCCGAACACCCAGACCACCAGCCCCCAGCCCGCGCTGGCCAGCCCGGCCAGCCGGGACGCGGTGCCCCGCGGCGCGGCCAGCAGCCACAGCCCGATCCCGGCCTGGATCCAGACCGTGGCCGCGCCGGCCTGGATGGGGTGATAGGACCAGCTGGTGCCCGCCCAGTTCACCAGGTGCTGCACCCAGGTCGGCGAGCTGGACGCCGTCGGCTCGATCACCTGCGACGGCAGGCCCGCGGCCATCCCCGGCTGTGCCTGCAGCAGCCCGTCGATCAGCCACAGCACCCCGAAGCCGGTCCGCAGCACCCGGCGCCCGGCCGGCTCGGCCACCGCGGCGCGGACCCTCTCCCCCGCAGCCATCGGGCGGCGGAGCGCGACCCAGGCGATGGACAGCACGGCGAAGATCGCCAGGATTATCAGCATCTGATGCAGCAGCGCCGCCCGGAACGCGGCGACCACCGTGGGATCGTCGACGTTCAGGCCGCTATTCATGCCGGGCATGGCGCCGGTCACCTCCAGGGCCACCGGGCCTCGCCCGCCGTGGGGTAGCCCGGTGATGTCAACGTAAGCCGGGATGTCGCCGGACTCGGCGGAACATGATGAAAATGTCATCGTCCGCCGCGTGGGCGGTACCTGGGAGCCGGTTCGGCCACCCTACTACGACTTGCCGTACATCCTTGTCGGCCAGGCTTCAGAAGCGCTACGGGCATGCGAGCCGCCCGTATTTCCAGGGGGTGCCGCGCTACGCCAATCTGGAGGTCCGACGAGACCCTCCTCACCTGGCTCGCCTCGCCGTGATCGTTAGGTGCCCGCCCGCGCCGATCACGGCCGGTTCTATGTCCAGCAGTGTTGGCCGGCTATCCCCGAAATGGGTGAGGCTAGCGCCCGGATAGCACTGTGATTCTGCCCCGCCCGGGTGAGGTCAGCCGGAGGCTGCGCCGCTGGGCGCTTCGACGGTCATCGCGATGAGGTCGGTCCGGGCGCGGGCGACCCGGGAGCGGATGGTGCCCTCCAGGCACCCGCAGATGGCGGCGGCTTCGGCGTAGCTGCAGCCGAGCAGCTGGGTGAGCACGAACGCGGCACGCCGGTCCGGGTCAAGGGCGGCGATCAGCATGGTCAGCTCGGTCCGCAGGATGGGGTCGGGACGCGGCTGCGCCCGCCGAGCGGCGGCCAGGCTCGCTGACAGCGACCGGTCCCGCTGCCGGGCCTGGACCTCGCCGGCGCAGACCCGGCGGGCGATCGTCAGCAGCCAGGTCCGGACCGGCGCATCGCCGCGGAACCCGCGCAGCGCCGGGATCGCCCGCAGGTAGGTTTCCTGCGCCAGGTCGTCCGCGCTGCCGGGATCGGCCAGGTGGGCGCACAGCCGCCATACGTCGGCCTGGGTGGCGCGGATTAGCCCGGCGAGCGCGGCGCGGTCACCGCGGCCGGCGGCACGGGCGAGGCGAGTTAGCTCATCCACGCCACGACAGGTTACGACACCCTGTAGTAGAACCTGTCACCGGGTGCCGGGAACTTTTCCGCCGCGCGGGTGCACTGGTGGGACATGACCTGCGATCACGTCCGCGAGGCCATCTCCGCGAGCCTGGACGGCGCGGCACCGTGCATGCCCGCCAGCGCGGTCGAGGCGCACCTGGCCGGCTGCGCCGGCTGCCGGGCCTGGCGGGAGGCGGCGCACGCGCTCACCCGGCACGCCCGCCTCGGCGGGCATGTCCTCAACTACGACCTGACCGCGGCGGTGCTGGCAGCGGCGGACGCCTTGCCGTCCCTGCCCAGCCGCGGGTGGCGGCTCAGGACATGGACGGTGCCGCGGGCGCGGCGCGCGGCGCTGGCCGCCGTCGCCCTGGCCCAGTTCGCGATCACCGTGCCGCTGCTGGTGCTCGGCCGTGACCCCGTAGCCGGCGAGCACGCGGCGCATGAACTGGGGTCGTTCGCCCTGGCGCTGGCGATCGCGTTCGCGGTCGGCGCGATCCGCCCGGCGCTGTCGGCGGGGCTGGCCTGGCCGTGCGGGATCGCCGCGACCGGGCTCGCGCTGACCGCCATCGCCGACGTGTTGGGGGGGGGAGACGTTCGGCGCAGACGAAGCACAGCACCTGGTAGCGGTGGCCGGGGCCGCGTTGCTGCTCTGCCAGGCCCGTGCCATTCGCGCCGGAGACGCGGCGGTGGCCACAGCGGCACCGCAGCAATCGCCGGAACTACCGGACGGAGCGCAGGTCACGCTGCTGATCACGCAGGCCAGCGGGGAACCTCCCCGCCACGAGCCCGGCCCTGCCGCACGTCGCGACGATAACGAGGAGGCTGTCGCTTGACCACCCGAGGTGCCACCCGGCGCCGCGGCCTGCGGGCCGCCCCGGCCGCCATCACGGCCGCCCTGCTCGCCCTGGCCCTGGCCGCAT
>DATBGO010000295.1:0-3089 GCA_036558005.1 Streptosporangiaceae bacterium
TGCCGAAGGAGGTATGTTTCGCCCGGCTGGGTCATACGAGAGGGCTGGCCGGGTCATATGAAGCGTGGTGCCGGCCAGGACGGTTAAGGGGGTGCGCAGACGTCAGGTCTCCCGCGGCGGCAGTCAGGGCTGCCGGCCGAAGTGAGTTCGCTGGTGGGCCGCGGCCCGGAGATAGCTGCCGTGCTCGGGCGCCTGCGCACGGCCAGGGCGGTCACGCTCACCGGCCCGGGCGGGTGCGGCAAGACCCGGCTGGCGCTGCGGGTGGCGGCGCTGGCCGAGGCCGCCTTTGGCGACGGCGCCCGGCTGGCCGAACTGGCCCCGCTCACCGATCCGGCGCTGGTCCCGGCCAGCGTCGCGCAGGCCCTGGGCGTGTCGGAACGGGATGCGCCCACGCCGGCCGCCGGACTGGTGCACGCGCTGGCCGGCCGTGAGCTGCTGGTGGTGCTGGACAACTGCGAGCACGTCCTGGCGGCGGCGGCGGGCCTGGTGGCCGCGCTGCTCGCCCAGTGCCCGCGAGTGCGGTTCCTGGCCACCAGCCGGGAACGCCTGGATATGCCGGGTGAGCTGGTCTTCCCGGTGCCTCCGCTGGGACTGCCGGCCGATGGCTCGGCGGCGGCGGTCGCTGCGTCGGAGGCCGGCCTGCTGTTCGCGGCCCGGGCCGCCGCGGCCAGTCCCGCCTTCGAGCTGTCGGCGCACAACGCGGTCGCGGTCGCGCAGGTGTGCGCCCGGCTGGACGGCATCCCGCTGGCCATCGAACTGGCCGCGGCCAGGTGCCCGGCTCTGGGCCCGGCGGAGCTGGCCGCCCGGCTGGACGGCCATCCCGGGCTGCTGTCCGGCGGTCCGGCCCGCCCAGGGCGGCACCGGTCATTGGAGGCGCTAGTGGCGTGGAGCTATGAGCTGCTCGATGAGGCCGGACGGCGCCTGCTGGCCCGCCTGTCAGTGCTGCGCGGAGAGTTCGACCTCGGCACCGCCGAACGGGTGGCGGCCGGCGGGCCGCTGCGGCCGGAGGCGATCGCCGGGCTGCTGGCCAGCCTGGCCGGCAAGTCCGTCGTGCGCATTCATGACGGCGGCGCGGTCCGTTACTCGCTGCTGGAGACCATCCGCCAGTTCGCCGCCAGCCGGCTGGCCGCCTCCGGCGAGGAAACGGAGGGTCACCTGCGGCTGCTGGACTGGGCGCTGGACGAGGCCCGGTCGGCGGAGGCGACCGGGGGCAGCACCGGATGGGCCGCGCGGGCCAGCCGCCTGTCGGCCGGGCAAGACAGCATCCGCGCCGCCTTGTCATGGGCGCTCGGCGGGCAGGAACCCGAGGCGGGACGGGAACTGGCCGCCCGGCTCGCCCGGTGGTGGATCGCCACCGGCAGGTACAGCGAAGCGGGCCAGTTCCTGACCACCGCGGCCGGCATCCCTTCCCAGACGGCTCCCGGCATCGACGCCCGGGTGCTGACCGGCGCCGCTTGGTCGGCGTTCCATCTGGGTGACTTCGGCCGGGCGGCCCCGCTCGCCGCCGACGGCATCGCCTGCGCCCAGCACGCTGGTGAACCGCAGCTGGAAGCCTGGGGCCGCAACCTGCTGGCCGTCCTGGCGTGGCACGCCGGCGATGCGGACCGGATCGTCGCCGAGATCGAAGCCAGCCGGGTCCTATCCGGCCAGGCCGATCCGGCGCTTGCGGCGCGGGCGCAGAGCCTGCTGGCCATGGCGGCCTTCCTGGCCGGCGACCTGGCCGGGCAGGAGCGGCACGGCCTGGCCGCGGTCGAGCTCGCCCGGACGGCGGCGGGCCAGGAAGGGCTCGCCCTCGCGCTGACCGGCCCGGCGGCGGCCGCGATCGCCGGTGCGGGCATCCAGCCCGCCACCATGGCCGCGCTGGATGAGGCCGCGACCGTGCTGGCGGCGCATCCGGACCGCTTCGCCGAAACGATAGTGCGCCGGCTGCGGGCGGACCTGTTCGCCACCCTGGGCCAGTTCGACGCGGCCGAAACCGAGGTCGGATTGTGCTGGGCCGCGGGACGAGGCGGCGCCGTCCATGTGGCGGCAAACGCCGCCCCGCAGGGCGAGGCACGCCTGGCCGCCGCCCGGGGCGACACCACGACCGCCATCGGCGCGCTGCGCCGGGCAGCCGACGGCGGCCGCCGCGTCGGCAGCGTCATGTTCGTCCCGGCCGCCCTGGCCGCCCTGGCGTGCATGGCCGCCATCGCCGGTGACCAGGCCGCGGCAGCCGCCGCCGTCGGCGAGGCGCGGGCGGAGCTCGGCGGCCGCCGCCAGGCGATCACCGCCGCCGCGCTGCGCTACGCCGAGGGGGTCATGGCCTGGCACCGGGGCGAGCTCGCCGCCGCCGAGCACCTGATCCGCGAAGCCACCGTGCAGTGGCACCGCTGCGGCGACCGGATGGACGCCTGCGACGGCATCGAGCTGCTCGGCGTGCTCGCCGCCGCCCGCGAACGCCACCCCGACGCGGCCCGCCTGCTGGCCGCCGCCGACGCGGCCCGCCGCCCGCTGCAGTACCTGGCCCCCGGCTTCACCGCCGCCCGCGCCGCCGCCACCCGCGCCGCCGCCCAGGCCCGGCATGCCCTCGGCGACGACGGCTTCGCCCGGACATGGGAGCAAGGCCAGGCACTTGCCCTCGATGATGCGGTCGCCTTCGCAGCACGCAAGGGCGGCGGACGCAAGCGGCCCGCGACCGGCTGGGCCAGCCTCACCCCGGCCGAACTGGCGGTCATCCGCCTCGTGGCCGAAGGCCTGCGGAACGACGCCATCGCCCAGCGCCTGTTCATCGCCCCCGGCACCGTTAAGGTGCACCTGACGCACATCTTCACCAAGCTCGGCATCGCCACCCGCACCGAACTCGCCGCACAGGCGGCCGCGCAGGACCTGACCTCCACACGATCCGACCGCTAAGCTTCCTCGGTGAACCGTTCGGCCAGCCCGGTCGGCCAGCCACGCTCGTGACTTACGAAAACGACCCCCGCGAGGATCTCGCGGCGTTGTCCTCGCCGAGCGCGATCATCATCGACGGGATCGCATCCGATGACTCCGCCAAGTCCAATCAGTGACGCTCTCGGCGGCCCGCACAACCGTCGGTCCGGCACGGCAGG
>DATBGO010000296.1:0-1799 GCA_036558005.1 Streptosporangiaceae bacterium
TCGGACGCGGCTCGCAGCAGCGGGCCGACCTTGGCCTCAGCCAGCTCCGCGGGCCCATCCGGAACCCTGCCATGGATTCCGACCTGCACCTGCGCGGTCTGAGCAGCCCTCATCGTCCGCCCCCTGTCGTGACGCTCTCTCCTTCCGTAACCGGGAAACGCAGCCTCGCGGCGACGCTGAACGGGGCGTCGCGGATCACCGTCACCGGCCCGTTATCGTCCAGGGTCCGCTGCACCATCTCCTCCAGCAGGTCCGGCACCGTCCGCGCGGCCGTGCCGCAGTCGGGGCACTCGAAGCTGCCGGTGCTCAGCGCGCCGCAGCGGCCGCACGCGAATCCCGGGATCATGCCCTCATGCGCCACCAGCAGGTGGCCGGCCACGCCCTGGTTGACCGCGGCCAGCGATGCATGCAGCCCGACCGCGGCCAGCCCGCCGAGGACCTCCCCGGCCAGCTCTTGTTCGCGGCGCGCCACCCAGCCCTCGATGACCGGGCCCGCCAGCTCCCGCACCCTGGCCGGGGTCAGGGCGTGCGGGTCGGCGGTGAAGCTCCCGGCGAAGGCCTCCCGCGCCGCGGGCGGCAGCTCCTGCAGCAAGCCGGCGACGCTGTCATGGTGCCCTGCGATCACCAGCGGCACGGGCCGGCCAACGCCGGCGGCCCGTCCGAGGATCGCGGCGACCTCCCGGTAGTGGCGACGGCCCAGCTGGATGATGCGCTGCTGGATGCGGTGGGCTTCCAGCCCGTACCACCCGTCCAAGCCGTGGCCGCGCGGGCCCTCCCCGGATTGGCTGGCGGTGGTTTCGACCCGGTTGCCGCTGACCGACAGCACCCGGGCGTGCCGCCGGCTGATGATCGCGACCAGGTAGTCCGGGCATCGCTGGATCGCCGCGAGCAACGGCCGGACGTGCGGCCGTGTGGCAAGGACGGCACGTCCGGGGAGAACGCACGGCAGCGGCAGCGCCTCGAACAGGCCAAGCTGCTGGCAGGCGAAGAACGCGACCGTGCGGCCGGGCCAGTCGCGTCCGTGTGCGGCCAGCGCGCCGAGGACGGCATCACGGTCGGCGGGACCGGCCCTGGCGATACTCGCACGGTCCGGGCCGCCGGCTCCGGCGCCGGCCATCAGGTCCTCTGCCCGGGCGGCCAGGCCCCGCACGCCGGCCGGGTCCAGCGGCACCGGCAGGTACAGCGACAGCACGGCCGGTTCCGGCGCGCGCCTGCCCCGTAGCTTCTCCACATCCGCATGACTGATCATCGCCGCCTCCCCGGCCCGGCACGGCGTCATCGTGCGGCCGCCGGCGCCGCCGTTCCGTCCGGCCGGCCGATGGCCCGGACGGTTCCGCCCCGGGCGGCGCTGTCCTCGCGGGCGAGGAACGCGACGAGTTCCTCGATCGTGCTCATCAGCGGGGCGGGGAACACAACGGTGGTGTTCTTGTCGACGCCGATCTCGACCAGGCTCTGCAGGTTGCGCAGCTGCAGCGCGAGCGGGTGGGCCATCATCGTGTCGGAGGCCTCGCCGAGCGCGGCCGCGGCCAGGGACTCGCCCTCGGCGTTGATGATCTTAGCGCGCTTTTCCCGCTCGGCCTCGGCCTGGCGGGCCATGGCCCGCTTCATGCTGTCGGGCAGCTGGATGTCCTTGAGCTCGACCAGGGTCACCTCCACGCCCCACTCGGCCGTGGTGGCGTCGAGGATCTGCCGGATGTCCAGGTTGATCATGTCGGTCTCGGCCAGCGTCTGGTCCAGGGTGTGCTGGCCGACGACCTTGCGCAGCGTGGTCTGGGCGATCTGGTCGATCGCGGCGCGGA
>DATBGO010000297.1:0-2342 GCA_036558005.1 Streptosporangiaceae bacterium
CTTCAGTGCGACCAGCTGCTGCTGCGCGCCGTCGTGCAGGTTGCGCTCGATCCGGCGCCGTTCGGCGCCGAGTTGTATTGCAGCGCCGGGTCGTGGATGACAGCGGCGACCGGCTGGCCATCCCGCTCGATCAGCGTCGAGCTGCGGGCGGCGCCCGCCTCCGGCAGCTCGACCGGCCCGCCGCCGGAATCGACATAGCGGGACTGGGCCGGATACCAGTAAGCCAGCGCCAGCGAGGGGTCAGCCAGGGCCCGCGACAGCGCCCCGCGCAGATCCGCTGGCGCGCCCCGCCCGCCCAGCTCGATCACCAGGCCCGCGACCGCGCCTTGGGCCAGCCGCCGCTGGATGAACACCACCAGCACCGCGACCGGGACGGCCGCCAGGGCGAACCAGGCGGCCCGGCCAAGGACCACAGTCATCGCCGCACCCAGGGCAGCGGCCCCATACGACACGACGAGAACGGCGAACGCCACCGCCCCGGCCGCCACCACCGGCATCACCGCACGCCGCTGCGGGCGGCTCGCCCGGCGCCAACGCACGGTCAGCAGCCCGATCGCGGTCAGCGCCACCGCGATACCGCCGACCCGCACCAGATAGATCAGCCCCATCATGACCGCGTCCACGCGGGCCACTTCCAGCAGATTCGCCGGGCAGTTCCGGCAGAGCATCTGGGAGTCGGAAAACAGCAGCACGGCCGGATTGACGACCACGACCAGCCCGATCGTGACCACCACCAGCGCGCGGTCGAGCCTGCCCCGCAGCTGGCCGGACGGGAACGACAGGACCAGGTACAAAAACCCCGCGTAATAAAACGGGTAGACCACTTGCCCGGCCGTGAACAGCACCGGGTTATGCGAATCCGACAACATGCTGGCGAACCACGCGAAACCGGTGAACACCAGCACCAGCCCCAGCCGGTTCGGCTGGCCCGGCTGCCACGACAGCAGCCCGCTGCCGATAAACGACCAGCCGACCAGGATGGCAACCGGCACAGCCAGCGGCACGTCGGGAACCGCGGGGCGGCCCGGGCCGGCCATGCTGACGATCCAGGCCGCGCCGGCCCCGGCTGCCAATCCCGCGACGGCCAGCCACACCAGCCGCGCACTCAGGTCAAACCGCATCGCGCCGGTCCACACGCCGGGGGCCTGCGCAGGCGATCCCTGATGGCGGGCAGGGAAACTCGCAGCGACAACAAACTCCTCATACCATGCTGCCCATCCCGTTCCCTCCGCTGTCGCTGCGGGCAATCTGCGCCCGCATGTGTACCGATTGACCTAGTTCGGCGAGGCATTCCGCCGCGGTGATCGCGAAGTAAGCGCGCCTCAGTGCCCGCTTGGGGGGGCGATCTTCAGCGGTTTGTCTGGCCCCGGGCCGGCGCTTTTTCCGGCGGCGGGACGGGGCGGTTCCGGGATGGACATGAGTTGTTCCCCGTATGGTTCAGTTCGAGCCGGACGGGCGGGGCGCCGTGCCAGGCAGGGCGGCTGAGGTGGCGCGCTGGTGGGCGGCGATGCGGCCGGCCAGGTAGGCGGCGTCGTCGCCGACGAACCCGAGCAGGGCCGAGCCGCGGGTGTGCTGCCAGGGCAGGCCCAGGAAATACAGGCCGGTTACCTCGGTGACGCCGCGCCGGTGGGTCACCTGGCCGTGCTGGGCCACGCCCGGTACGTGGATCCAGGAGTAGTCGGGACGGTAGCCGGTGGCCCAGATCACTACACCGGCGTCCAGTGTGCTGCCGTCGGCGAACTGGGCGGTGTGCCCGTCGGCGCCGGTGAGCCGGGGCCGGAACCTGACGCCCTTCTTCTGGAGTTGGCGGCGGCTGCTGCCGATGGCGAAGTCCCGGCTCGACATCCGGCGGCCCAGCCGGGGTGAACAGGGTCAGCGAATCCCAGCGGGAGCGCCACGCGTGCCCGATCTCGGGGCCGGCCTCCAGCACCACGAACCGCAGGCCGCGGCGGGCCAGGTGCCAGGCCAGGGCCAGGCCGGCCTGGCTCCCGCCGGCCACGACTACGTCGAGCGCCTGGTCGGGCGGTCCGCCGGTTTCCATCGTTTCGAACCTGCGGGCGGTCATCGGGCCGCTCCCTGAGCCCGGTCGACGGTGAAGCTGAACATCATGCCGCTTTGCATGTGCTCGGCGATGTGGCAGTGCGCCATCCACAGTCCCGGGTTGGTGACGTCGAACAAGATGTCCACGGTCTGGTCATTGCAGACGAGCACCGTGTCCTTCCAGACCAGGTTGGGCTCGGCCACCCCGTCGCGGGCCAGGACCAGGAACCGGCCCGCGCCATGCAAGTGGAAGGGGTGCTGCATGGGATCGTCCATCTCGTTGACCAGCCGGATCTTGACCC
>DATBGO010000298.1:0-16500 GCA_036558005.1 Streptosporangiaceae bacterium
TGCTTGTGTGGGGGGTGAGGACCAACCCCCCACACCCCCCGGTGCGGTGCTTGTGTGGGGGGTGAGGACCAACCCCCCACACCCCCCGGTGCGGTGCTTGTGTGGGGGGTGAGGACCAACCCCCCACACCCCCCGGTGCGATCCGCTCGGCCCGGGACGAGCCCGGGCCTCGCGGATCGCAGCTCTTGACACGGGACAGCGGGACCTCTAGCTTTCGACTTACTTTATTAAACTACTAAAGCTAGTCGGAGTGGCGATGGCGCGGCGGGCGGGCGGGACCGGGCCGGGCGAGGCGGCCGGCGGGCGGCCGGGCGGGCGCGACCGGGCGGAGGTCACCGGGCTGCCCGGGCAGCGCGGCTCGCGCGCCCTGCTGCGTGACCTGAACGTCAGCCTGCTGATCGAGCTGGTCCGGCAGGCCGGCCCGGTGTCCAGGGCGGACCTGGCCCGGCGCAGCGAGCTGAGCGCCCCGACCGTGTCGGGCATCGTCGCCGAGTTGCTGCGGCGCGGCATCTTCACCGAGGTGGCGGTCGCGCCGTCCAGCGGCGGCCGGCCGCCGATCCTGCTGCAGCTCGACCCGCGGGCCGGGTACGTGGTCGGGATCAAGCTGCGCGGCGACGGCCTCACCAACGTGGTCTGCGACCTGGAGGCCAACGTCGTCGCCGCCGCCGAGGTGCCCGGGGCGTTCGTCGCCGACCCGGAGGCCGCGCTGACCGCGATCGAGCACGCCACCAGGCAGATGCTGCGCGAGGCGAAGATCGCCAGGTCCAAGGTGCTCGGCGCCGGGATCGGCCTGTCCGGGATCATCGACTCGGCCCTGGGCACCTGCCAGTTCTCCCACCTGCTGGACTGGCGCGACGTCCCGCTGGCCGGGCCGCTCGCGAGAGGGCTGCGGCTGCCGGTGTGGGTGGACAACGACGTGAACACGCTGGCGGTGGCCGAGAAGTGGTCGGGCGAGGGCGCGGCCGCGCGCAACTTCATCACGCTCAGCGTGGGACGCGGTGTCGGGGTCGGCATCGTCGTCGACCGGACGCTGTACCGGGGGGCGCTGGGCGCGGCGGGCGAGTTCGGCCACGTGATCGTCGAGCCTGGCGGCCCGCCGTGCGAGTGCGGGCGGTCCGGCTGCCTGGAGGCGCTGGTCAGCGACGCGGCGCTGTGCCGCCAGCTGGGCGAGCAGCTCGGCCGCCCGGTCACCCGGCCGGAGCTGGTGACCAGGGCCAAGGCGGGCGACCCGGTCACGGCCGGGCTGCTGGCCGCGGCGGGCGCCCGGCTTGGCCTGGCGGTCGCCAATATGACCACCCTGCTCAACCCCGAGTTGCTGATCGTCTGCGGCGAGGGAACCGAGCTGGGCGAGCCGTTCTTCGACCCGATGGTCGCCGCCATCAGGGAGGGCACTTTCGGCGGGCTGGGCCGCGACCTGGCCATCAAGATCCAGCGATGGGGGAACGAGGCATGGGCTGTCGGCGCGGCAACGCTGGTGCTGCGCGAGCTCTTCAGCCTGCCGACGCCGGACGAGCGCAGCCGGGCCATCTGGCACCGGCTGGAGGCCAGGCCCGCGGCGGACAGGAAGCAACAACGGGACCTGGCACTGTAACCAGGACAGATCTAGGTGGTGGCGATGGGTACTCAGCACAGACGCATCCGGTGGCTGGCGCCAGGCGTGATCCTGGGCCTGGCGGGCCTCGCTGTGTCAGCCTGCAGCTCCTCGGGCAGCGGTCAGTCGTCGGCCGGGTCGGCGGCGCATCCCGTCGTGCTGCAATTCTGGAACACCTACAACCAGACCGACACCGAGGCGAGCACGGTCGCCAAGGTCGTCATCCCGGCGTTCGAGAAGGCGCACCCTGGCATCAAGGTGGTCTCCGACGTCTATCCCACCTCGGAAACCGAGATGTACTCCAAGCTGCTGGCCTCCATCAGCGCCGGGAACCCGCCCGACGTGGTGCGGGCCGACCTGGCCTGGGTGCCGGGCCTGGCCCAGCAGGGCGCGCTGGTGCCGCTTAGCCAGAAGATGACCGGGTTCAGCGGCCTGGCCGCCTCGGTCTACCCGGGCACCATGTCGCCGAACAAGTGGCAGGGTGCCTACTACGGGCTGCCGGTCGACACCAACACCCAGAGCCTGTACTGGAACAAGGCGGACTTCAAGGCCGCGGGGCTGTCCGGCCCGCCGACGACCATGGCCGAGCTGCTCGCGGACGCGAAGAAGCTGACGATCCCGGCGAAGAAGCAGTGGGGACTCGGCGTCGACGGCACTGACCTGTGGAACCTGCTGCCCTACGTGTGGAGCGCCGGCGGCCAGATCACCAGCCCGTCCTACGGCACGGCCAGCGGCTACCTCAACGGCCCGGCCACCGTCGGCGAGCTGACCACCCTGACCAGCCTGTTCAGCAAGGGCGAGATCGGCTCGGACATCCTCGGCGGCACCGGCGTGGTCAGCGGCGAGGCCGGCTTCCCCACCGGCAAGTACGCGATGTACATCGACGGGCCGTGGGCGGTCGCGACCTTCCAGGGCGGCACCCCGTCGCTCAGTTACGACCAGCAGTACGGCATCGCCCAGATGCCGGCCGGGGCCGGCGGGTCGGTCTCGGTGGTCGGCGGCGAGGACCTGGTGCTGCCGGCCGGGAGCAAGCACGCCGCGGCCGCGGCGGAGTTCATCAGGTACATGCTGTCGCCGGCCGCGCAGCTGGCGATGGCCAAGGCCGGCCAGATGTCGGTGCTGAAGAGCGCGGGCGGCAGCGAGACGAAGCTGGCCAGCTACTACGCGCCGTTCGCGCAGCAGCTGCTCAAGGCGCAGGCCAGGCCGCCGGTGCCGAACTACGCCAAGATCGACGCCGCCATCTCCGGCGCCATCTCCGCGGCGCTGCACCACAAGGGAACCGTGAAGCAGGAGCTGGACGCGGTCACCCCGCAGGTCAACCAGCTGCTGACCAGCAGCTCATGAGGGGGCGGGGGAGGCCGGCCGCGGGCGAGGGGACGGCGCGGTGGCGCAGGCCCTGAGACAACGCCGCGGGCCGGCGCTCTCCCGCAGGCGGGGGGCGCTGGCCACCGGCCGGCGCCCCCTCCCCTACCTGTTCGTGCTGCCCGGGCTGGCGTTCTACCTGATCTTCACCGTCTACCCGGTGCTGCGCCAGTTCCAGATGAGCTTCCAGCACTGGCAGGCCGTGCCGGGCACCCCGACCCCGTTCGTCGGGCTGCGCTACTACGCGCAGGCCCTGCACGACCCGGTGGTGCACACCGCGGCGATCAACTCGGTGCTGTACACCGTGGTCACCGTGCCGACGCAGATGCTGCTCGGGCTCACCGCCGCCAACCTGCTGCACCGCCGCCTGCCCGCCCGCTGGCTCTGGCGGACCCTGATCTACCTGCCGGTGGTCACCTCCTGGGTGATCGCCAGCTACGTGTTCGCCTACCTGTTCAACACCGACGAGGGACTGATCAACGCGGTGCTCGGCTTCTTCGCCGGGCACCCGGTCACGGTGGACTGGCTGCAGAACACCTGGACCTCGTTCGTGGTGATCTGGCTGCTGGCGGTGTGGAAGGGCATCGGCTGGTCAATGATCATGTTCCTGGCGGGGCTCACCGCGCTGGACCGCACCGTGGTGGAGTCCGGGCAGGTGGACGGCGCGCACGGCTGGCGGCTGTGGTGGCACGTGATCCTGCCGCAGATCCGGCCGACGGCGATATTCGTGTTCGTGATGCTGGTCATCGGCTCGCTGCAGGCGTTCATCTCGATTTTCCTGCTCACCGCCGGCGGCCCGTACAACAGCACCCAGGTGCTGCTCACCTACACCTACCAGCTGGCGTTCTCGTTCTTTAACTTCGGCTACGCGGCGGCGCTGGCCAGCATGCTCGCCGTCGTGCTGTTCCTGCTCAGCGCCGCGGAGATCCGGCTGCTGCGAGAGCGGAGGCCGTCGTGACCGGCCTGACCGCCGCCCGGGCGCACACCTCGGTCTGGCGCCGGGGCGGGGCCGGCCGCCTGGCCGTGATCGCGGTCTTCGCGCTGGCCTGCGCCTTCCCGCTGGCCTACATGCTGTCGATGTCGTTCAGCACGCTGGGCGGGGCGCTCGCGCCCGGCCTGTCGGTGCTGCCGCAGCACCCGACGCTGGGGAACTACGGCGCCGCCTGGAGCGAGAACGACTTCTCCGGTTACTTCCTGAACAGCGTGCTGGTGGCGGCCGGCACGGTGGCTGGCACCCTGGTGCTGTCGGCGGTGACCGCCTACGGATTCGCCCGGTACCAGTTCCGCGGCCGGGAGACCCTGTTCTACCTGATGCTCGCCAGCCTGGTGGTGCCCGGCACGCTGCTGGTGCTGCCGCAGTACGTGCTGATGCGCGACCTGGGCCTGCTCGACTCCAGGGTCGGGCTGATGCTGCTGTACATCAGCGCCAACGTCCCGTTCAGCGTGTTCCTGCTGCGCGGGTTCTTCGAGGGCATCCCGCGGGAACTACCCGAGGCGATGCGGCTGGACGGGGTGTCGGAGCTGGGGATCCTGATCAAGCTGGTGCTGCCGCTGTCGAAGGCGGCACTGGCTACAGTCGGGCTGTTTACCTTCAACGGCGCGTGGGACGAGTTCGTCCTCGCGCTGACCATGATCAACACGCCTTCGAAACGGACCATGCCGATCGCCATCGCCTTGTTCCAGCAGACGCACTCCACCGCGTGGGGGCCGTTCTTCGCCGCCTCAGTGATCGCCACCGCCCCGACCATCATCGCCTTCGCCATCGCCCAGCGCTGGTTTCAGCAGGGACTGTCCCTGGGCGCGCTGCAGTGACCGGCCAGGTTTCCGGCCGGACCGCGGCCGGCCAGGCGCTGCGCGCGGGCAGCCTGGCGGTGCTCGCGCAGGCCCAGGCTGGCACCGGCGCGGTCCTCGCCAGCACCGCGTTCAGCCAGTACGACTACTGCTGGTTCCGTGACGGCGCGTTCATCGCGCACGCCTGGCTGGTGTCCGGGGAACTGGAGCGGGCCGGCCGGTTCCACCGCTGGGCCGCCGAGGTGGTGCGCCGGGACCGGGACGCGATCGAGCACGCCATAGCCGGGCGGCGGGCGGGCCAGCCGGTCGACCCCGGCTACATCCTGGACGCCCGGTACCGGGCCGACGGCAGCCGGGGCGAGGAGCCATGGCCGAACTTCCAGCTCGACGGGCTCGGCGCCTGGCTCTGGTCGCTGCGCCAGTGGGCGGCCGCGGTGCCCGGCGGCGCTGCCCGGGAGCTGGCCGGGCCGGTCCGGCTGGCCGTCCGGTACCTGGCGGCGCTGTGGGACCAGCCCAGCTACGACTGCTGGGAGGAGGGCGCCGGCCAGGTGCATGTCAGCACGCTGGCCGCGGTGTACGCGGGGCTGGTCGCCGGCGGGCAGCTGCTCGGCGAGCCGCGCTGGCCGGAGGTGGCCGGCCAGGTCCGCGAGCTGGCCCTCGGGGCCGGCGTCAGCGGCGGGCGGCTGCGCAAGCACCTGGGCAGTGACCTGGTCGACGGCAGCCTGATCTGGGCCGGCGTCCCGTTCGGGCTGCTGGCGCCCGGCGACCCGGTGATGGCCGCCACCGCGGCGGCGATCGCCGCCGACCTGACCGGGCCGACCGGCGGGATCTACCGCTACCTGGGTGACACCTACTACGGCGGCGGCGAATGGATACCGCTGGCCGCGCACCTGGGCTGGTACTGGGCCAGGGCGGGCCGGCCCGAGCTGGCCGCCGGGCTGCTGGACTGGGTCGAGTCGGCAGCGACGTCCGGCGGGCTGCTGCCCGAGCAGACCCTGACAGCGGTCCAGCAGCCGCCGTTCGTGGGCACCTGGACCCGCCGCTGGGGGGCCGTCGCCACCCCGCTGACCTGGTCGCACGCGGCCTACCTGATCCTCGCCCACGAGCTGGCCGGGGCACCGGACAGCCGGCCGTGACAGCCCGGATCACCGCGCTGGTGCCCGAGCGGCCGGGTTTCGCCCCGGGCGAGCCGTGGCGGCTGCGGCTCACCATCCGGGCCGCGGAGCCCGCCGACGCCGTCGTCCGCGCCTGGCCGGCCTGGCCGGGCGGCCCGGACGCCCGGGCCGGCGCGGCCGCGCGGCGGGTCCGGCTGCCCCGCGGCACCAGCCAGGTCAGCTGTGAGATCGCCAGCCCGCCCGGGGAGGAGCGGGGCTACCTGGTCGAGGCGTCGGTGCAGACGGCCGGCGGCACCGGGCACGGCCTCGGCAGCGCCGACGTGCTGGCCGACTGGCGGGCCGACCCGCGCTACGGCTTCCTGTCGGAGTTCGGCCCGGCCGCGTCCGGGCAGCAGGACCGGGCCGCCGCGCTGGCCGGCCTGCACCTGAACTGCGCGCAGTTCTACGACTGGATGTACCGCCACGATCAGCTGCTGCCGCCGCGGGACACCTTCCGTGACCCGGTCGGCCGGCTGCTGTCGCTGGCCAGCGTCCGGGCCAGCATCGCCGCGTGCCGGGACCGGGGCATCGCCGCGCTCGGCTACGCCGCCGTGTACGCCGGGCTGCCCGACTTCGCCGCCGCGCACCGCGGCTGGCAGATCACCGACGCGGCGGGCCGGCCCGAGCACCTGGCCGAGCTGTTCTACCTGATGAACCCCGCCGGCCCCGGCTGGCGGCGGCACCTGCTCGGCCAGCTGGACGGCGCCCTCGATGCCCTCGGATTCGACGGCTTCCACCTGGACCAGTACGGCTACCCGCGGGCGGCATGGGACGACGCGGGACGGCTGGTAGACGTCGGCGCGGGCCTGGCCGGGATGGCCCGGGCCGCCGCCGCCCTGGTGGCCGCCCGGCGGCCCGGCGGCGGGGTGATCGCCAACGCGGTCAACGCCTGGCCGCTGGATGAGTTCGCCGCCGTGCCGCAGGTCGCCTCCTACATCGAGGTGTGGCCGCCGCACACCCGCTACGAAGACCTCACCGCGCTCGCGGACCGGGCCCGGCGGGCGGCCAGCAGGCCGGTGCTGCTGGCCGCCTACCCGGCGTTCCTGCGCCGGCCGCCGCGGCCGGCCCCCGGCCCGGCCGGCTACGGGCTCGGCTACCTGATCGCGGTCACCCTGGCCAGCGGCGCCTGGCCGCTGCTGGCCGGCGAGGGTGGCCGGGTGCTGGCCGACCCCTACTACCCCAACCACGTGGCACCGCCCGCCGCGGCCCGGGCGATGCTGGCGCGCCTGCTCGGCTTCGGGGTGGCGTTCCGCGGCTGGCTGCGCGGGCCGCTGGTCCACCCGGCCGAGCCCGCCTTCGTGGCCGGGCCGGCCGCCGAGTGGCGGCTCAGCCTGCCGCACTCGGCCCGGCCAGAGCCGGGCCGGGTCTGGGCGAGGGCCAGCACCAGCCCGGGCTGGACGGTGCTGTCGCTGGTGAACCTGCTGGAGGTGCAGGACCCGTCCTGGGACCGGCCGCAGCCACCCGCCCGCGGCCGGGTGGTCACGGTGACGCTGCCGCGGCACCTGCGGGCGCCAGACTGCTGGGCGGCCAGCCCCGGCCAGCCGGCCCGGCGGCTGGCGGTGACCGAGACCGGCGGCCGGTTCCAGGTCAGGCTGCCGCTGCGGCTGTGGACCCTGCTGGCCGTCACCGGCCCCGGCTAACGGCCGGCCGGGGCGATGTTGCGGTTGCGCCGGAACAGGTTGCCCGGATCGTAGGCCCGCTTGACCTCGGCCAGCCGGGCGTAGTTAGCGCCGTAGGCGGCGCGGACCCGCTCGTCGTCCTCGTCGGCGGTCTGGAAGTTGACGTAGCTGCCTCCGGTCGAGAACCGGCTGGCCTGGGCCGCGGCTGCGCGGATCCACGCCGGGAACCCGGCAGCGCCCGGCTCGTCCTGGTCCCACATGCCGAGCACGCCGCAGGCGAACCGGGCATCCCGGTTGCCGACCGCCCCGTCATCGCTTGCGTGCTCGTTCAGCGCGCCGCCCAGGTGCAGCAGACCGAGCTGTGCCTGCGGGACCGGGCACCGCGCGGCCAGGTCCTGCCAGGTCCGCAGGAAGCCGTCACTGAGCTGGCTGAGGTACCCGGTCTTCCAGTAGTAGCAGCTTCCCTTCGGCTCGGCCTGGTCGAGCAGGGACTGCAGCTGCGGGTATGGCCGACGGGCCAGCAGGTCGGCCACCGGCGCGCCGATCTCCCGGACCGGGGCGAGCACCTGGCCGGCCTCGGCGAGGTCGCCGCTGTAGCACACCTGCATGGCGCAGACCCGCTCCCCGTGCCATCGCCGCGGCACGAACGGGGCCGCCGGAGCGCGCAGCAGGTTCAGCCACACCGCCAGCTCCCTGGGCGCCGCGGCGGCCAGTTCCCGGTAGGCGGGCAGGATCTCCGCGGCCCGGGAGAACGGCCAGGCGATCAGCCCGCCGTAGACGTCCGGGCCGACCGGGTGCAGCCGGAACGTGAACCTGGTGACGACGCCGAAGTTGCCGCCGCCGCCGCGCACCGCCCAGAACAGCTCCGGGTGCCGTGTCCTGCTGGCGGTACGGACCTGGCCGTCCGCGGTCACGATCTCGACCTCCGCCAGGTTGTCGGCGGTCCAGCCGAAGCGGCGGGTCAGGTACCCGAGCCCGCCGCCGAGGGTGAGGCCGGCGACGCCGACCTCGGAGACGAAGCCGAGCACGGTGGCGAGCCCGTGCCTGGCGGTTGCCCGGTCGACGTCGCGCAGCAGGCAGCCCGCGCCCGCCCGGACCAGCCTGGCGCCGGGGTCAACGGTGACCGCGCGCATCCGGGCCATGTCGATGACCAGGCCGCCGGGGGTGATGGCGGTGCCCGCGATGTTGTGCCCGCCGCCCTTGATGCTGACCCGCAGCCCATGCTCGCGGGCGAACCCGACGGCAGCCGCGACGTCCGGCGCCGAGACGGGCTGCACGACCAGGGCCGGCGGCTCGCTGGCGGCCATGGCGTTCCAGATCCTGACCGCGTCCGGCCAGCCATCCTGGCCAGGCCGCAGGACAGGTCCGGTGAGCCGGGAGCGCAGCTGCCCGACCTGCGCCGCGGTGAGGCCGGCCTGCCCGCCGTCAAGGGCCGTGACGGTCACTGCGGTAGCCGTCATCGTTCTCATCTCCTTCCGCCGGGGTCCAGGCTTCGACCATGGCGCAGCGGGCCGGCGGCCCGCATCGGCCAGATTCACCACATCGCCGCGGCCGCCGCGTGGTCAGTTCCGGCCATCAGCGGCAGGTCAGGCCAGGCCGTGCCGGAACGCGAAGGCGGTCGCCGCGGTGCGGGAGGAGACTCCGAGCTTGGCGAAGATGTTCTGCACGTGGCGGGCGACGGTGTGCTCGCTGATCACCAGCGCGGCGGAGATCTCGCGGTTGGTGCTGCCCCCGGCTAGCAGCGCGAGCACCTCGCCTTCCCTGGCCGACAGGCCGCCGGGCAGCCGGGCTGGCCGGCCGGCCAGCTGCCGCAGCCTGGCCAGCTCGGTTGCCGCGCCCAGCTGGCTGAACACCGCCCGGGCCGCGTCGAGTTCCAGTGCGGCGGTGTCCCGGTCGCCGACCGCGCGGCAGGCCAGGCCGATGAGCACCCGGGCCCGGGCGGCCTCATACGGCGCGCCGATGTCCCGCCAGGCGGCCCAGGCCGTGCGCAGCGGCGGCAGCGCGGCCTGCGGCTGACCCTGCGCGAGCAGCACCGCCGCGGTCGCGTATCCGGCCAGGGCGCGGACGAACGCGACATCGAGCGCGGCGGCGAGCCCGGCCAGCTCCGCGGCAGCTTCGCCGGCCTGGGTCACCTGCCCGGCGGCCAGCATGATCTCGGCACAGGCGGCCAGGACCTGAGCGCGGGCGGCGCTGCCGGTGGTCTCAGCGGCCACCCGGCGGATCGCGGCCTGCGCCGCGCCGGTGCTGCCCTGGGCGAGCCGGAGCAGCGCCAGGCCGGGCTGCGGCTCCCGGCCGGCCTGGCTGGCCAGCAGGTAGGCTGCCTCGGCGTCGGCCAGCTGGCCGCGCAGCCGGTGCAGTTCGGCCCGCTGGTACAGCGCGTCGCCGGCCGCGGGCTCGCCTGACAGCCGCTCGCAGGCATCCCTGGCCTGCGCGGCGGCCTCCTGCCAGTCCCCTTGCAGCTGCATGACCTGGGCCCGGTGTACCAGGCACTGGCCCTGATAGAGCGCCAGGTCCGGCTGTGACCGGCACCATTGGCTGAGCGCCGCGGTCCATTCCCTGGCCCGGCGCAGGTCGAGGATCTCGTGGCACACAGTGAGCGCGCCGCAGTACACCAGGCCGGCGACGATCGGCGACACCTCGGCCGCGCTGACCGCGACGATCGACTCATCCAGCAGCGCCAGGCCGCGGGCACTGTCGCCCAGTTCCATCAGCGCCTGGCTGCGACCCAGCAGGCTGAGCGCGGCCAGGTCCGGATCGCCGGGCCGCTCGGCGAGCCGGCCTGCCTCGGTGAACCGGGCCAGCGCGCCGCCGAAATCGCCGGCTTCGAGCAGCTCGATTCCCTCGGGCACCAGCAGGTACCCGCGCTCGGCTCCGGTCAGGCCCGCCTCATCGACCAGCTTCCTTGCCCGCGCCAGCCACCCGCCGCCCCGTGCTACCTCGCCCGCGCTGAGCAGGCCAAAGCCTAGCCAGAACGCGCACCGTGCGGCCTGCCCCGGCTCGCCGCGGCGCAGGCAGTCCCGGTGGGCCAGGATCCACGCCTGCGGCCAGTCAGGGCGGCCGGCCAGGTAAGCGGCCGCGGCTGCCTGCTCCAGGTCAGCTGGCTGGCCAGTGGTACCCCCGCGCATGACGGCTATCACCCCCTGTCAGCCCGTCAGCGGCCAGCTCTCCTTGCGGTAACCCATGTCCCAGAACATCCACTCGTACCGGCTGGTGACCCGGAAGTGCCGGTGCACCAGCGCCCGCTCGGCCGGTCCCAGGCCAGGGCCGAGCTGGTCGGTGACGGCCAGCACCTCGCTGACCACGGACCCGAAGTCGTCGCCGCCGTAGGTGCCGATCCACTGCTGGTAGCGGGGGTTTGGCGAGCCCCGGCGCAGCAGTTCCTTCCCGGCTTCCCAGTAGATCCAGTAGCACGGCAGCACCGCGCCCACCCCCTCCGCGTAGCTGCCGCCCATGCTGGTGGCGAGCAGGTAGCTGGTGTAGGCGAGGGTGACCGGGGCCGGCTCGGCCCGGTCAGCCGCGGCGGGCTCGATGCCGAGCTGGGCCAGCAGCGAGTCGTGCAGCTCCCGCTCGACCGCGATCGCGTCCGCGGCGTGCCGGGCGAACATCCGCGTCGCCGCGGCGCCGGGCGCGCGGCTGCCCACGGCGGCCAGCGCGCGGGCGTACTCCCGCAGGTACAGGGCGTCCTGGAGCACGTAGAAGGTGAACGCATCCTCGGGCAGGGAGCCGTCGGCCAGCCCGCGCAGGAACGGGTGCGCCAGGATGGCGGCGTAGGTTCCGGCGGCGCCCTGCCACAACTCATCGCTGAAGCGGTTAGTCATCCTGCCGGCAGGATACCGGCGGGCGGCTCAGCCGCTGAAGACCTCCATTTCCCACAGCGAGTAGCCGTACTGGGTGGCCCGCGCGGTGCCGTACATCCGGATGTAGCGGCCGGTGCCGGTGACGTTCAGGGTCTGCGTGCCGCCGGTCCCCGCCGTGGTGGAGTAGATCGTGGTCCACGCCGAGCCGTCCGCCGACACCTGGATCTGGAACGCGGTCGCGAAAGCGTTCTCCCAGTCCAGCACCACCTGGCAGACCTGCTGGGCTGAACCCAGGTCCACCTCCAGCCACTGCGGGTCGGAGAACGCGCTCGACCACCGGGTGCCGGTGTTGCCGTCGGTCGCGTCGGCGGCAGGGAACGAGCCGTTCTGGGTCGAGGAGGCCGTGGCCGGCCGGTGCAGGGCCAGGTTGGCGGTGCCGCAGCCGCTGCCGCCGCCACCGCCACCTCCGCCGCTGCCGGCGGGCAGCGACCACTGCTGCTGGGCTGAGCCGGTGCAGGTCTCGATGTCCAGCCGCGAGCCGGTGTTGCCGCCGGGATCGGTGAGGCACAGGCCGGAATTCGGGTTGGCCAGCTCGCCGTTGGACTGGTGCGTCCAGCCCTGCGCGGCGGTGCCGTTACACGGATACCAGTCCACGGCGGTGCCGCTGGTCTTCCCGGCGCTGACCACGTCCAGGCAGCCGCCCTGGGTTCGCAGGGTGCCGTCGGAATAGCTGGACCACTGCTCGCCCGCTGAGGTGTTGCAGCCGGTCACGCCGATCGGGTTGGCCTCGGTGTTCAGCGAGTTCTGGTTGGCCAGGCACAGCCTGCTGACGCCGGTGACCTGCCCGGTGGCGGTGGGCGTCGCGGTGGGGGTGGAGTTGCCGCCTTCTTCGTAGACGGCCACGTAGCCCACGCTCATCGACGCCCCGGACGTGGTCGCCGAGGTGGGGGTCGTGCAGTTGCAGATCCCGTTCGGGTAGTTGCCGCCCATCGCCAGGTCGAAAATGATGAAGAAGCCGTGGTCAATGGCTTCCTGCCAGGCGGTGGTGCCGACCGACGCCTCGGTGATGGTGCTCTCGACGGTCCCGTCCATCAGGAACTGCAGCGTCTCCGCGCTGGTGTTGGTGCGGTTGATGATCACCGAGTAGGTGTGGTAGCCGGCCTGGCAGGCTGAGCCGGCGCCCGGGCAGGCGATCAGCGCGTGGCCGGGGCTGTTGGCCGCGTCGTGCAGGGTCTGGGACGCCTCGTTCAGCCCGTTGACGTCCTCCATCATGTCGATCTCCCCGGAGGCGGGCCAGCCGCCGCCGGCCCGCATCGGGGACCCGAGCGCCCAGAACGCCGGCCAGTACCCCAGGCCGCTGGCCGGGTTGGGCTGCTCGATTGACGCGGTCATCTCCAGCTCGCCGCCTGGCGGGGCGGTGAAGTCATCGCGGGTGCTCTCGATCCGGCCAGAGGTCCAGGTCCCTCCGCTGCTGGTCGCTTTCAGCACCAGGTGGCCGCTGCCGTCCAGGTATACGTTGCCGGTGGAACTGGTGGTGTGCTCGGTCTCCCCGGTCCCGTAGCCGGTGCCGATGTCGTAAAACCAGTTTCCCGCCGATGGCGCGGAGCTGGCCGGGCCGGCGAAGTTGTCCCCGAACACCGTCGTCCAGCCCGAGGGCGGCGGCGGTACCGTACCCGCCCTGGCGGGCGTCGCCCCGCCCGCCGCCATGGCAACGACGCTGGTCAGGCAGCCGGCCAGCAGCGCGATCGCGGTCAGGGTGCAGGGCCGCCGTAACGACCGCGGCGGCCGGGCAGCGGGCCAGGGCCGGCCCGCCGCGGGGAGAGTCCCGTGATTCATCTGCCTACCTCCTGCCAGACCCAGAGGCCACGGGGCGACGCGGGCGGTGCCGCCCGGTGACTGACCAGCGGCGGTGAACCCGGTCCGGGTAAGAACCAGCGTTCTTAATTCAAGACTTTTTATAAGCTCTAGCCTAGAGTTGGCAGGCTGTCAAGGACGGCGCTCTAGCCGCGATCGCCCTGGCCCCGCGCTGTCCGGGCCTGGGGCTGTCCTGGCCCGAGCGGTTGGGTGAGCAGCCGCGCGGCCTGGGAGCGAGCTGACAGCGGTATGACAGCGGATGTTGCTTCGCTAGTCCGGTACCGTCGCGGTCCCGGCCTGGGAGTCCTGCGCGATCGGCGAGCCCCGCGAGTGAGTCAGCTGGCCGGAAACGGGAACCCCGCATCGGGCTGCCGGCGGCGTGCCAATCCACTTACCAAGGAGAGAAATGCCTTTCAACACTGTTGCTCCCAGGCGGGTCCGGCAGGCAGTGCTCGTTCTCGGCAGCGCTGCCTCGATTGCGCTGGCTGCCGGGCCTGCGCAGGCTATGCCGCTGCCCAGTCCAGGGACTTCCGGCCCGGCTGTCGTGGCGGGAAATGCCACGAGCGCCGCCCCGGATACGATCGTGGCGCATGGCTGTAATGTATGGACCTGCATCTCGGTGGATGGCCACCCGAACCTCTTCACCGTCCACGCGAGCCAGCTGGTGGGCTGGTGCGGGCATTTCCAGTTCCTGTTCCCGCATGAGCATTTGAACAGCGGCAGCGGGTGCAACCTGAAGGTCGTTGTCGACGGCGACGGCGCCGGCAAGGTCTGTGTTATCGGATGGCAGAAGACCGGGTCGACCTTTACAAAGGTCGGAGAACCCTGCGAGACCGTCAGCTAGCCAGGGCAGCCGGCCGGGCGCCGTCCGCTGCGCCCGTGATGATGCGGACGCGCCCCGGCCGGCCGAGGAGCTGACCGCGACCGCGGCGGGTGCCGCTGCACTGGCTACTGATGGAGGGCGTGCATGAGCGTGACGAGCGCGTTGACCAGGGTGTTGAGGTCGGCAGAGGGGTTGGGCATGATGCTGCGCAGTTCGATGATCGCTCGCTCTCGGTCGGCGGGCGTCTGGCCCGGGTCGGCGTGCCGGTAGGGGCCGAAGGCCCGCAGGGCGCCCTTTTCCCCCTGGGTGCCGGGGTAGCTGGCCTTGGTCATCAGGTCGGTCGGGACCTTCGGCGGCCGGCCCGGGCCGCCGCGCAGTTCGGCCCGGCTTGGCATGAGGCCCTCGATCCACTGCCGGAATGAGACCTTGCTCAGGTCCGGCGGGCCGGCATCAGGGATCACCGGGCTGTCGGCGTTGACCCGATTACCGGCCGTGAGGTGCGCGTTGACCACGGCCAGCAGGCCCTGGAGCAGATCGTTGCGGCCGAACTGCATGCCCTCGTCCCGGGCCATCGAGAGGATCTTGGCATAGTCGGTCTTGGCGATCATGTTGCCGAGGTCGTACTTGGCGGCTCGCTGGGAGAGTGGCAGCTGAGCCATGACGGTCAGGACGGCGGCCATCATCCCGCCCGAGCCTGGCCCGCCGCCCCGGCTGAGCTCGTAGTGATCCACGGCGGCGCGCGCCCACCGGTAGAGCTGCGGAGACTGCCGGGCCTGGCGGGCATAGCCGTGCAGGTACTGCCGAGGCTCGGCGGTGGCCCGTTGCGGCCACTCCTCGAGGCTGCCCAGCTGCTGGCCCGAAACCAGCCGCTGCAACGCCGGCAAGCTGAATCCCCCGGTCAGCTGCAAGGTCCCGACGGCGTCCTTGTGGAACTGCCCGGCATAGATGACCTGCTCGTACCACGGTCCCCGCAGGCGAGGGATCTCGTTCAGGCCGACCCACTCGTCATAGGCGAGCCAGCCCCGGTCACCGCCCCTCAGCCACTTGTTACCGGCGAAGTAGCCCGGCCGGGAGTGCTGGTAGCTGACCGCCTTGATAGCGGCGATGTCGGACAGGATGCTGTTCACCGCCGTGATCATGTTCGCGACCTCGGCTGGCTGGGTCTCGTCGAATGCCCGCGTCTTGAACTCGATGCGGGAGTAGGGCACCGCTGAGCCGGTCGCGATGTCAGCGGTGATGTCATAGTTGGTCCGGGGCATCATGAAGTCGCCCGCGTCGTGGATCACCCAGTTCTTGCTCGGGTTCGCGCGGTAGCTGTTGGTGTGGCGGGTGCGGATGTCGTCGACCTCGTACTCCAGGCCCATCTTGCGCTGGATGCCCGGGGCCGCCATGCCTTGCTGCTGCACCACGTGGGTGAGTTCGTGGGCCAGCAGGCGCCGGCCGGCCTGGGCGTCCGGGTCGTAGCGGCCGCGGCGGAAGAAGATGTCCTGACCGGTGGTGAAGGCCACCGCGCCCATGCCCAGGGCGAGCTGGTCGGCACCGGAGTCGGTGTGCACGCGGACGGCGCTGAAGTCGGTGTCCAGCGACCGTTCGAGCGGAGCGCGAACGGGCGCGGGGATCGGCCGGCCGCTACCGCGGGCGGAGCTGATCGCCTGGTGCGGCGCGGGCCCCGGATCTGCGCCCGGACCGCCGCCGGCCGAGCGCTGGATCGCAGACCGGCTCCGGGTGAGCGGCGACGGCCTCAGCTGAGCGGCCGGCCTCGCCGCTGGCGAGGTAACCTGACCCGCCACCCGGTCGGCCTCCTGCTCCCAGCGGTCGCCCGGCGGGCCTGGTGCGCCCTCCCGCATCGCCTGCAATACGCCCCCGACATACCGGTTGCCGCGGTAACGCTGCAGGTCCTGCAGTGCGGCAGTTCGCTGGCGGCCGTGCGCCAGCTGGCCGAGTAACCCAGCTGTCGCGGCTGGCGAGACGAACCGGCCAGGTCCTAACAGGGAGTGCGGGCGGGCCGGCTCCGTCGTCGCCGCCTGCGGCCCGGCCGGCGGCCTGTGCTGCGCGGCCCTGGCGGCAACGGCCTGGCGATTCCCCACGTCCCCCACCTCCCCGCACGGCGCCCGCGACGGTGCCGCCACTGGCATCGTAGCCCGGCCCCGCCCGCCGGCCTAGGGATAGCTGACCGGCCAGCTCAGGCGGCCCGGGCGCGGAACGCCAGCACGCCAGCGAGCGGGCGACTGCGGCCACCAGGGGCCGCCGAGGATTGACGGGCTGCTCACGGGGTAGCCGGGGTTTGCGCCCGGAACCAGAGGGCCATCTTGACCGCCTGGTCACCAGCATCAGGCAACCGCTGCACGCCATCGGCTGGCTCGGGATCGGTGCTGATGGGAGGGGTTAGGATCGGTGGGGCGGGGTGGGGTGGGGGGGTCTTGCCCGTGGTCTTGGTGGCTGGTCTGGGCTGGAGGGTGGTGCGGGCGGTTGGGTGAGAAGCACCAGGGCCAGGCCCGGGGCCGGGGCC
>DATBGO010000299.1:0-2091 GCA_036558005.1 Streptosporangiaceae bacterium
CGAGCTGGTCGACGCCATGGTGCGCGAGCAGGCGCTGGAAATCGGACCCGCCGCCGCCGAGGTTTCCGCCGCCCGGGAACGGCTGCCGGCGTCGCTGGCCACCGTGCTGAATGACCGGCTCAGCTCCGTGTCCGCCGAGACAGCGCAGCTGCTGCGGACCGCCGCGCTTCTCGGCGGGAGGTTCACGGTTACCGATCTAGCCGTGGTGCTCCGCCGGCCAGCGTCGGAATTGGCGGTCGGCGTCCAGGAGGCGGTGACAGCGGGCATCCTGATCGGCTCCGGTCCGGACCTGGCGTTCCGTCATCTGCTCATCCAGCAGGCGCTCGACGAGAGCATGCCGGCCGCCCTGCGCACGGCGCTGCACGCCGAGGCGGCCCGGGAACTCGCGGCCTCGGGCGCGGACGCATTGAGCATCGCGCAGCAGCTGTCCGCCGCGAAGTGGCCGGGTGAGGCATGGGTCCGTGACTGGCTCATCGAGTCCGGGCCCGCGCTGGCTATCCGGGCGCCGCAGCTCGGGGCCGAGCTGCTGCGGCGGGCGCTGGATGAGACGCCCAGTGACGACGAGGCCTGGGCCGGGCTCATGACCAGCCTGGTCTGGGCTCTGCTCGCCGCCGGGTCCCATCAGGAGGCGGCCAGGCAAGCCACCCGGGCGCTGACGGTCATGACCGAACCGGTCCGGCGAGCCGAGACGTACTGGGTGCTGACGCGCGCACAGGTCAGCGCGGGCTGCAACGACGACGCGATCACGACCATGCAGCGGGCATTGGCATCGGCCGGCCTACCCGGCGAATGGCGGGCCCGGATGCTGGCTCTGCTGGCGATGCTGCAGCGGGCCGCCACCGGCGACCTGGACACGGCCGACGCGACCGCGATCCAGGCCCTGACCGCCGCCGAGCAGGCCGGCGATGCGTTCGCGACGGCGCACGCCCTAACCGATCTGTGGCTGACCCGTTCCATCAGGCGCGATCATGCGGCCGCGCTCGACTACATCGACCGGGCGCTGCGCGTGCTCGGCGACGATCCTGGCCACGCCGACCTGCGCTCGTTCGCCCTAGACGACCGCATCTTCACGCTGCAGAACCTCGACCGCTGGCCGGAGGCCGAGCTGACCCTGCGGCGGGCCCGCGAGGCCTCGCAGCGAAGCGGGAACCCGGACCGTGCCACCTGGGTCACCGCGGCGGTGCTTCGGTACTGGCTCGGCCAGTGGGATGACGCCCTGGCCGAGCTGGGCCCGGATGACGCTGATGCTCCCGGGCTGACGTATTCCTTTCTGCGCGAACGCTGGTCCGCGCTGCTCTGGCATGGCGTGTCCGCGCTCATCGCGGGCCGCCGGGACGAGCGCACACTGGCCGCCCAGGAGCTTCGCCAGGGCCTGGCCCTGCCCATCCAGACGGTCGCCGACCGGGAAAACCAGGACTTCCTGGTCGCCGCGCACGCGCTCGCGCTTGAACAGGGCGGAGAGACGCACGAGGCCATGCTGAGGCTAGCCGCGATGCTGCCGCGTCGCGACGGGGAGATGACCCTGATCCACCAATGGCTACCGGATCTGGTCCGGCTCGCGCTCGCCGCCGGCGACCGGCAGATGGCGCGGGCCGCGACGCAGGCCTGCCGGGCGGAGGCCGCGGCGGAGACCTACCCGGCCCGGGCGGCCGCGGCCAGCCTGCGGTGTCACGGACTCCTCGAGGCCGATCCGGACCCGCTTGAGGAAGCTGTCGCCCACTACCGGGCGGCCGGGCCGGCGGTGCAATTGCCCGCCGCCCTGGAGGACCTGGCCGTCGCGCAGGCCGGACGCGGCCGGGAAGAGGACGCCAGGGCCGCCGTGAACGAGGCGGTCAGCCTCTACGAGAGCCTGCAGGCCCGCTGGGATATCCGGCGGGCCGAGGGCCGGCTCCGTTCCCATGGCATCAGGCGCGGCGCGCGCGGCCGGCGCGGCCAGCGGGCGGCCTCCGGCTGGAAGGCACTCACCCCGACCGAGGTCAAGATCGCCGCCATGGTGGCCAGAGGCGATTCGACGTCGGACATCGCCCGGGGCATGTTCTTGTCCCGGCGGACCGTCCAGACCTATATCTCGCACATCCTCGCCAAGCTCGG
>DATBGO010000300.1:0-4528 GCA_036558005.1 Streptosporangiaceae bacterium
CCAGCCCGATGGTCGAGCGCAGCGAATCCTGCGTGAGGTCACGGACGTCGTGTCCGCCGACCCGCAGCGCGCCGCCGCTGACGTCATAGAAACGCGGCAGCAGCAGCGAGATCGTCGACTTCCCCGACCCGGCCGGGCCGACCAGTGCCACCGTTTCACCCGGCCGCACCCGCAGGGACAGCCCCTGGAGCACCGGCTGCGACGGCACGTAGCCGAACCTCACGTCGTCCAGCTCCACGTCCGGGGTGCCGGGCGGCAGCGGGAGAGCGCCGGGCTTGTCGGTGACGACCGGCTCGGCGTCGATTACCTCGAATACGCGGATCACGCTGGCCCGGGCCTGCTGGCCGATGGTGACCAGGCTGGCCAGCGACCGGACCGGCCAGACCATCGCGACGAGGTAGGAGGAGAAGGCCAGGAACGTGCCCAGGCTGATCGTGCCGCGCAGCGCCAGCCAGCCGCCGAGCGCGAGCACCCCCACCTGGCCCAGCGCCGGGACTGCCTGCAGCGCCGGGTTGTAGCGGGCCATCAGCCGCACGGCCCGGACGCGCGAGGCGTACAGTCGGCCGCTGGCCCGCTCGATCCGCCCGACCTCCTGCTCTTCCTGCCCGAAGCCCTTCACCACCCGCACCCCGGTCACGGCCTCGTCGACCACGGCGGCGACGCCGGCCGCCTGCTGCTGCGCGTCCCAGCTGGCCGGGAACAGGGTCCGCCGGGAGGCGGCGGCGATGAACCAGAGGGCGGGCCCGACGGCCAGCGCGACCAGGGTCAGTGTGGGGGAGAGGAAGGCCATCGCGATCATCGAGCCGACGAACAGCACCGCGTTGCCCATCAGCATCGGCACCATGGACAGCAGGGACTGGATCATCGTCAGGTCGGAGATCGAGCGGCTCACGATCTGGCCGGTGTGCAGCTCGTCCTGGCGGGTGCCGTCCAGCCGGGACAGGGCGGAGAACAGCTGCGTGCGCAGGTCGTGCTGAACGTCCAGGGACAGCCGCCCGCCGCGGTAGCGGCGCACGTACAGCCCTGCGAAGTTGGCCGCGGCCGCCACGATCAGCGCGACCGCCAGCGGCCAGATCGCGGCCTGGGTGGCGGCGGTGAGGTTGTCGACGATCGCGCGCTGGATCAGCGGGATGGTGATCCCGACCAGGCTCACCACCAGCGTTCCGCCGAGCGCGAGCACCACGTTGCGGGGGTAACGCCAGCAGGCCCGGCTCAGTCTCCGCAGCCAGCCGGAGTGCGCATCCGTGCCCGTTGTCTGATTCCTTCCTGCCTGTGGTGCTCCGGCTTCCCGTACACGGCAGCGGTGGAGGAGAAACGATCCGTGTCTGACCCGCTGACCCGCGTGTGGCACCTGAGAACTACAGCCAGCGCGGCGCCCGGATCATTCCGGACCGGGCCAGTCCGCCCGGCCGGGCTCGACCAGGCCGTGCTCGTACCCGTACACGACGGCGTGGACCCGGTCGCGCAGCCCGAGCTTGTCCAGGACGTGGGTGAGATGGGTCTTGACGGTGCTGTGGGAGACGAACAGGTCGCGTGCGATCTCGCCGTTGGACCGGCCGCGGATCACCAGGTCGAGCACCTCCCGCTCGCGCGGGGTGAGCCGGGCCAGTTCGGCGGGCTCGCGGGGCGGCGCCGGGCGGCGGGTGGCGAACTCGGCCAGCAGCCTGCTGGTCACCCCGGGGGACAGCAGCGCGCCGCCGTCGGCGGCCGCCCGCACGCCGAGCAGCAACTCCTCCGGTGGCGCCTGCTTGAGCAGGAAGCCGCATGCCCCCGCACGCAACGCCTCGTACACATACTCGTCGAGGTCATAGGTGGTGAGGACGATCACCTTAACGGCAGCGCCGCCTGGCTCACCGTCGCCCCGCGCGACGATCTGCCGGGTGGCGGACAGGCCGTCGAGCACGGGCATCCGGATGTCCATCAGCACCACGTCGGGGGTGAGCTCGCGGGCGAGCAGCACCGCCTCGTGCCCGTTGCCCGCTTGCCCGGCCACATCGAGGTCCGGCTGGCTGTCCAGCAGCGTCGCGAAGCCCGCCCGCACGAGGGCCTGGTCGTCGGCGATCAGCACCCGGGTGGTCATGCCGGCTCCCGGACCGGGCTGTCGGGGATCACCGCGGTCACCACGAAGCCCCCGCCAGGCCGGGCCCGCGCGTCCAGGCATCCTCCGTACAGCTCGGCCCGCTCGCGCATCCCCCGCACCCCGCGCCCGCCGGAGGCTGGCCGCGGCGCTGTCGGCCGGCGCCCGCCGGGGGCAGGGCCGTTGGCCACCTCGATGTCCAGCGCGCCGGGCCGGTAGCGCAGCACCACCCGGGTGGGTGCGCCGGGGGCGTGCCGCGCGACGTTGGTAAGCGCCTCGGCGATGATGCGGTAACAGGACAGCTCGACGCCGGGGGTCAGGGCCCGTGGGGGACCCTCGACCGTCAGGTCGGCCGGAACGCCGGAGGCCCGCGCAGTGTCCAGCAGTGTCTCCAGCTCCGCCAGCGTGGGGGCTGGGGCGCGGCCGGCGGTCGGCTCGCGCCGCAGGGCGCCGAGCAGGTGGTTCAGTTCGGTGAGCGCCTCCCTGGCCAGCCGCTCCACGGTGGCCATCACCGCCGCCTGGGCCTGACCGCTGCCCGCGGGGGCCTGGCCGGCGTCCGCGCCGGACCGGACGCTGCCCGCGGCGATCCGCGCCGCACCCGCCTGTACCGCGATGGCGGACAACTGGTGTGCGACCACGTCGTGCAGTTCCCGGGCGATCCGGGTGCGTTCGGCCTGGTGCGCCGCCTCCACCAGGGCGGCGGCCTCACGACGCCGGGCGTCCGCCGCGTCCCCCAGCACGAACGCGGCGCCCAGCAGCGCCAGCGGCGCCCCGGCGAGTCGGCCGGCGAACATCCCGGGGTAGGCCTTGTTCACGCCGTCGCTGGTGACAACGACGACCACCGCGGCGGCGAGCGACACCCAGCCGAGCCACCGGGCGTAACGGCGGAGCGGGCTGGCGTAGGCCCCCAGCCCGTAAGCGGCGACCAGCACCGCGGCGAACGCGGAAGTCAGGTCCCGGTGCAGCGCGAAGCGCACCGCCAGCACGCCCACCGCCAGGCCGAGCACCGGCACCGGCGCCACCCGACGCCAGCAGAACGGAACCGACATAGCGAGCGTCAGCGCCAGCGAGCCGAGCACGTCCGGGGTAGAGCCCGCGTGACCGGGATACTCCCACCACCACGGCACGTCGGGCAGCCCCCACACGAGCAGGCCCGCCGCGATCAGGAGGTCCAGCCGGCGGGGGGTGGCCAGGTCCTTCCACGGACGGCGCATGACCCGACTGTAGGTCCGCATCACCGCAGCGTCATCCGCCGATGTCCTGGCGGCGGAACAGCGCGGCCGCCGCCGCCAGGCACACGGCGAGCAGACCGCCCACGCCCACCAGGCCCGTCACGTGGCCGGGAGCGCCACCGGCGCTGATGAAGCGGGACCAGAAGTTGGTCGGCAGCGGCGTGACCGACGCCTGGCCAGCCGGGAAGCCCATCCACGCCTGCACCCAGGTGGCCGGGGTCCACCGTCCGAGGGCCGGCAGCGACGTGGCAATCAGCATCGCGATGACCGCCCCCGCCGTGGCGGCGGTGGTCCCGATCGTGCCCCGGGTCGCCACGGCGGCGAGCAGGCCGATGCCGGCGAACGCCGCGAGCACCAGCAGGGCGCGCGCCGCCTGCGAGCCAGCCAGGCTGAGCGCATGGGCGGCCGACTCGCGCGTGGCCGGCAGATGATCGACGCGGACGAGAACCGGCCCGGCGGCCGCCAGCGCCACCCAGCACACGGCGACCAGGCCGATCCCGGCCAGCCACAGGCTGACCAGCTTCGCCGCGAGCACCCGCCATCGTCGGCCCTGCTGGGCGAGCAGGCTCTTCATGGTCCGTCCCGACCACTCACCACCGATGTGGGCGCCGGCCAGCAGCGCCAGCGCCAGCGCCCCGGGCAGCGACGCCATCAGCCCCGCCGCCTCGGCGCCGGCTGCCAGCGGGTTCAGCTGCGCGGCGACCTGCGCCGGCTCCGCGCTGGCCTCGTTCACCCTGGCCCGTTCCAGCGCCTCGGCACGCGCGCAGCGCGGCCCGGCCGGGATCCCGAGCTCGGCACACGAGGGGATGTGCCCGGCCGGTGCCCCGCCCGCCAGCGCCGCGTTGTGCGCGCCGCCGACGGCCAGCAGCACACAGAACACCGCGGCGGCGGCCGCTACACCCCAGGTCAGCGGGCGGCCCAGCTTGATCAGCTCAGCGCGGAGCAGCCGCATCGGTGGCCTCCGGGTTCCCGGTCAGTTGCAGGTACGCGTCTTCCAGCCCGGCCCGCTCAGGAACGATCTGGCTGGCCCAGACCCCGCCCCGGCCGAGAACTTCGTTGACGCCGCGGCCGTCGGCCGCGTGCACCAGCACCGTGTCGGGGCCGTCGGCCCGGGTCGGCCAGCGGCGAAGCAGCGCCAGCGCGGACGGCTGGTCGGCCGGGTCGATCACCAGCCGGAGCCGCGGCCGGCCCGTTGTCAGCTGGCTGGTCGGTCCCTGCT
>DATBGO010000301.1:0-96437 GCA_036558005.1 Streptosporangiaceae bacterium
TCGCCCACACCAGCGACGTCGCGCCCAGCATGAACACCAGCGACAGCACCCGCGCCCCGGCCAGGCCGCCCACCGCGTCGGCCAGCGCGCCCAGCGGCGGGTAGATCACCGGCGCACCGGAGAAGTAGGCGGCGAACGAGGGCGTGCTCGCCCCGTGCAGCCAGTGCGCCCACTGCAGGTGCCCGGCCCACAGGTAGGCCGCCTCATCCTGGAACGCGGTGTCGGCGCCGATCAGCCGGGCCGACAGCACCGCCTGCACCACCAGGATCGCCGCCAGCGGCCAGCCGGCCCAGCCCCGCACCCGGCTGGTGAGCGGCGGCCGGTTCCCCGAGCCCGGCTCCTGCCCGGCGGCGGCCGGCGGCGCGGCGCCGGATGACTCGCCCGGCCCGTCTGGGCGCGGGCGTTCCTCGTCCTGTCCTGGGGCTGACGGCGACGGCGGGACAACCTCCCAGCCCGTCGTTGTGCCGTGCTCCATAGATCGCACCTGCCAGCGATGAAGGGACACGCCAGCAAAGGAAAGGCTGCTCGGTTCCCCCCTCGCGGCCCACACAAAGTACTGGCGTCGTCACATACCGTGGCGATACCCCCCCGGATAGGAATACCGCATACAAAAGTTACTGCCCAGAAGTCCCTGGGAAAGGGTGTTTTACCGAATTGCAGCCAACGCCGGTTAAGTGCGCCCGGCCGGAAACATCGCTCACGGCAGCTGGAGGGTCAGCGATGACGCTGCGTGCCGGAACGCCGCCTGAGCGTTCTTACTATCTTCCAGCCGCCAGTCCTGATGGTAAATTCCGTCATGCTGGGTGATATCGAACCACACCAGCCCCAGGACACCCGACTGCCGTATTCCCTGGAACAGGTCGGCGATCTTGGCCGCCTGCCCGGCCCTCGGCCCGGCCGCCGTCTCCGACAGCAGCACCGGCTTGCCGGTGAAGGCCCGTACCTGGTCGATGGTGTGGCCGAAGACCCGGGCGAAGGTGTCGGACCGCCGATAGTAGTAGCCGTCGATGCCGACCCAGGTGACATATCGGCTGCCGGGCCACCAGGACCGGACCGGCCCGGTATTGGACCGGTCCTGGTTGATCGTCCACAGCCAGGTGACATTCCCGGCGCCCTGGCCGCGGAACACGGTCACCAGGTGCCGCCAGGCCGCCACGAATGTCTGCGGCGGCACGTGCCGGTAGCCCCAGGAATACCAGGGCGCGTTCATCTCGTGACCGAACCCGATGATGACCGGGTGGCCGAAGTCGCGCACGCTGTCGGCATAGGCCCGCAGGTACCGGTCATAATTGCCGCGGGCTATCGCGGCGATGGACGCGAACGTCGGATCGATCTGCACGATAGTGGCCGCGCCGTGATCACGGGCCTGCCGCGCGAACGAGGTGACGAACGGCTCGGCCCAGCCGCTGAAATACCCGGCGATGTTGGGCGCCCGCCCGGCCACCCGCGCGAAGCCGGTGACCGGCTCATACCCCGACGGGTCGCCGCGGGCGTAGACCCCGAGGTAGCCGCCGGGCCTGGCCGGCAGGGCCGCCCGCGCCACCGGGGCAGCCGGCGAGGACGAGGGCCAGAGCCGGCTGACCGCCACCACCACCGCGGCCACCGCCAGCGCGACCGCCAGCACCAGCACCAGCCTGGACCTCATGACACGCTAGCCCCGATGGCCGGCCTCGCTGCGCTCGGCCCCGTAGCCTGGCGGGCCGGCCGCGACACCCAGTGTCCGGTAGGTCCATCCGGCAGCGCGCCACGCGGCAGCGTCCAGGACGCCTCGTCCATCGACAATGTTCCTGCGGGCGACCACGCCGCTCAGGGTATCGGGCCTCAGTCCGGCGAACTCGGCCCACTCGGTCAGCAGCAGCACGACGTGCGCGTCCCGGGCGGCCTGCGTGATGCTGGCGGCGTAGCCCAGTTCCGGGCAGGACCGCCGCGCATTGGCGAGCGCCACCGGATCGTAGACGGTGACCCTGGCTCCCATTCCGTGCAGGATCCGCGCCACGTCCAGCGCCGGGGAATCGCGCACGTCATCGGAGCCGGGCTTGAACGCCGCGCCGAGCACGCAGACCGGCGCGCCGGCCAGGTCCGGGCCGGCCAGCCCGGCGGCCAGGTCAGCGGTCCTGGCCCGGCGCCGCAAGTTGATCGCGTTCACCTCGCGCAGGAATCCGAGTGCGTCACCGGCGGGACCGTCAGCGGCCCAGGCGATGAACGCGCGGATGTCCTTGGGCAGGCAGCCGCCGCCGAAGCCGAGTCCGGCCCGCAGGAACGCCGGGCCGATGCGCGCGTCGGCGCCGAGTATCTCCGCCAGGTCGCCGACGTCGCCCCCGGCAGCCTCGCACACCTCGGCCATCGCGTTGATGAACGATATCTTCGTCGCCAGGAATGAGTTGGCTGCCACCTTGGCCAGTTCCGCGGTCTCCAGCCCGGTGGCGAAGAACCGGGTTCCGGCCGCGAGCGGCCCGGCATATACCTGCCTGAGGACGTCGCTGGCCCGGCGGGAGGTGACCCCCGCGACAATCCGGTCCGGAGCGAGGGTGTCGGCGACCGCCGAGCCTTCCCGCAGGAACTCCGGGTTCCAGGCCAGTTCGGCCTCACTGGCGAGGCCGGCTAGTTCGGTGGCCAGCCAGCGTGCGGTGCCCACCGGGACGGTTGACTTGCCGGCGATCAGGCAGGGCCGGTCCAGTAGCGGGGCGAGGGCGGCCACGCAGTTGTGCACCTGGGACAGGTCAGCGTGGTCGCTGCCGGGGCGCGGCGGCGTGCCCGCGCAGATGAAGTGCACGTCGCCGAAGGCCGCCGCGCGCGGATAGGAGGTGGTGAAGCTGAGCCGGCCGCTCGCCAGCCCGGCTCGCAGCAGGTCCTGCAGCCCCGGCTCGTAGATCGGCAGCCGTCCTGAGCTGAGCGCCGCCACCTTCGCCGGGTCGGTGTCGACGCCGAGCACGTCGAATCCCAGGCTGGACATGCACGCGGCGTGGGTGATGCCTAGGTACCCTGCGCCCAGCACGGTGAGCCGCAGGCGATTGCTCATGACCCTGGCCACTTGTAGTGCTTGGCGCCCTGACGGAACGCGGAAAGGGCCGCGGGATTGGAGTTGATCCGGTAGTCGGCGATGTCGGTGGAATCGAACCAGACGAATCCGAGCAACCCGTAGTTGCGGATGCCCGCGAAAAGGTTGGCGATCTTCGCCGGCTGCCCGGCTGAGGCGGCGGCACCCGTTTCAGAGATCAGGATCGGGTCATGGGTCAGGTTCCTGACCTTGGCGATCGTCGGGCCGAACAGCGGCGCGAACGCATAGTTGGACTTGAAGTAGTAGCCGTCGATCCCAACCCAGTTCACGTAGGCATTGCCTGGCCACCACGGCGCGGGCGCCGGGATCCGGTCCTGCCGCAGGTCAATGATGTTGACGGTCCACAGCCAGGTCACGTTCCTGGCCCCCAGGTCGCGGAAGACCGTCACGATGTGCCGCCACGCGCGCACGAACGCGGCCGGCGAGGTGTGCTGGTTGCCCCACGAGTACCAGTTGCCGTTCATCTCGTGCCCGAAGCTGATGATGACCGGGTGCCCGAATGACCGGACCGCCGCCGCGTACGAGCTCAGGTAGGCGTCGTACTTCCCGTTCGCGATCGCGGCCAGGCTGACCTTGGCGGGCTCGATCTGAACCAGTGGCACCGCCCCGTGCTGTAGCGCGGTCTGCGCGAAGCTCTCCCGGAACGGCTCGTACCAGCTGCTGTAGTACATCACCACGTCCGGGGTGACCCCGGTCGCGTCGGCGAAGGCCGTCACCCCGGTGTAGGAGTTAGGCACCCGGTCCGCATACACCCCGAGGTAAGTCTCCGGGGTATGCGGGAGCGTGCCGGGCGGCGGGGGGTCTGGTGCTGCCGAGCCGTGCCTGCTGACGGCCACGAATACCGCGGCGACGACGATGAGCGCCGCCCCGGCGATGACGATCGGCAGCGACCTCGTCCGGCCTCGCCTCCGCTCGTGCTTCAATTCCTCGCTCCTTCTGTGCTTCACGGGGCGGCACCTACCGGGCCGACGATGACCGGCGCTGTCGCCGGGCGGCGTTCTCGCATGCTGGTGATCAGCGGCGCCAGCAGGAAGAGCTGGTATCCGCCGAGGACGAGCGTCGCCCAGTACGGCCGCCAGCCGAACTCGGTCAGCCGCAGGCCCAGCGACGACCAGAGCAGGACCTGGTCGGCCAGGATCCAGGTGAGCAGGATCCGGCCCACGACCGTGGGCACCAGGTCCCTGCGCTGGGAGGCGCCGGTCGGCACCCAGTCCGCGACCCGGCCCCGGATCGCGTACCAGATCGCGTACAGGTGGCAGCAGGAGTTGATGATGCAGACCCGGTAGATGGTCGGCCGCCAGCCGCTGCTCAGCATCGGGAACGCGAACAGGGTCGCCGCCAGCGACGGCAGGATCACCAGGTAGTTGTGCGGGAAGACCTGCCGCGGGAAGAACCACATCATGACCAGGGTCGGGAACGGCCCGGTGAGCAGCAGCGCCGCTGATGACATGTAGTAGAGGAACGCGGCCCAGAACGCCACCCGCTGCTTCCAGGTGAACGGCGCCTCGCGGAAATGCTTGTTGATCATCAGCAGCATGGACGAGCGGCACCACCGGGTCTGCTGGTTGGCCAGGGACGCGAAGTCCGTCGGCGCGACGCCCTTGGCCAGGCACAGCGGCACGTACCGGGTCTCGTAGCCGGCCCACCAGAGCTTGACCCCGGAGTGCACGTCCTCCCCGATCGGCACCCGGGCGAACCCGCCGGCCCGCTCCACCGCGCTGCGCCGGTAGACCAGGTTCGTGCCCGCGCAGATCGCCGCCTTGTACCGGTCCCTGGCCGGCTGGATGAACCGGAAGAAGATCTCCTGCAGCGCCCCGGAGTAGCGCTGGATGTAGGAGAAGGTCCGGTCGTGGATGTCGAAGAACTGGGCGGTCTGCACGACGCCGACCTTCGGGTCCGCGGTGTAGGGCATCACCTCGTAGAGGAAGTCCGACCGCACCGCGAAGTCGGCGTCGAGCACCACGATGAACTCGCCGTGGCTCACCCCGAACGCGTTGATGAGGTTGCCGGCCTTCCTGAGCTCGCCGAGGTTGTCGCGCACCACGTACCGGAAGCCGTATCGCGCGGCGAGCGCGCGCACCTGCTCGCGGGCGGAGTCATCGAGCACGTAGACGGTCTTGGCGGCATGCCAGCGCATGGCGCTGACGCAGCGGAAGTTGCTGTCCAGCAGCTCGACCGGCTCGCCGCAGCTGGGCAGGAAGACGTCCACGCTCTGGTCGCCGTGCTGGTAAGCGCGGGTGATGGCGTGATGGGCCGCCAGGGTCACCCGGGGCCTGCCGACGCGGAGCCAGAAGTTAACGATCACCGGCGGCACCATGACGGTCAGCAGCAGCAGCGACGGCGCCGTCCACCATGACTTGGTCGCGACCCGCACGTAGCCGTAGAGAATCCCGGCGGCCGCCACCAGCAGCCAGCCGAACACATAGGGCCTGCGGCGGCGGAAGTACCCGTATTTCTCCGTGCGAGTGGGAGGCTGCGGCAGGTAACTGGTTCCGGATGGCCGCTGGCGGCGCTGCTGATCGAGTACCTCGGTCAGCATTAATGGCCGCCTGTCGCCGAGCCACGAACCATAGAAAAGACCTGCCTGCGATCAAAGGGCAGGGGAATCTAGGCCACCCCCCTGGAACCCACGTAGCGTGCTGGCGGCATGACGCGCTGTGTCGATACCCCCCCGGACAGGAATACCGCATACGAAAAAGTACAGTTCGCTGCGCACGACTGCAGGCGTTTACCGAATTTTCCGGCCTGTGCGGCCGGCCCTCCGCCCCGGCACCTGCCGCAGGGCCAGCTGACTATCTGGACATACCGGGCTACTTCTACTTCCAGACCGAAATGGGCAAACGCCTCCCATGCGACCTGACCGGACAGTACCTTTTCGTTGGCGGTGCTGGTGTTGTGACGAATCACCACGACATGTAGCACCACCAGTACGTTAGGTGACCCAGGGGTGGGCATAGGGGCAAAATGACTATTTTCCGGCAAATCCACCGTATGTAACGCAGCCAATTTTCATGGGGGGTGATGTAGAAATGCCATCGTCGATGGTATCTGTTGTGATTCCGGCACTCAACGAAGCACGTAACCTTCCGTACGTTTTCGCCCGGATGCCACCGGATGTCTACGAAGTGATCCTGGTCGACGGCATGTCTGTTGACGACACCGTCGCGGTCGCCCGCAGGCTCCGGCCGGACGTGCGGGTGGTCACTCAGACCCGGCGAGGCAAAGGTAACGCCCTGGCCTGCGGATTCGCTGCGGCGACCGGTGACATCATCGCGGTCGTCGACGCGGATGGGTCAGCTGACCCGGGCGAGATACCGCGCTTCGTGGCCGCGCTCCTCGACGGCTCCGACTTCGCCAAGGGCACGCGGTTCGCGGCCGGCGGCGGCAGCAGTGACATCACCCGGCTGCGCAGCCTGGGCAATTTTTTGCTCACCGCCTTCTTCAATGTCTCTTACGGCCGCAGCTACTCCGACCTTTGTTATGGGTTCAACGTCTTCTGGCGCCACCACGTGCCGGTGCTGGGCCTGGACGCCACATCCCCGTCCCGGCCGCGGCGCGGCGGGCGGCTGTGGGGGGACGGCTTCGAGATTGAGACCCTGATCCACGTTCGTGCCGCCCGGGCGGGCCTGGCCGTTACCGAGGTCCCGAGTTTTGAGCACTCCCGGATTCACGGGGTCAGCAACCTGAACGCGTGTCGCGATGGCCTGCGGGTGCTGCGAACCATTATTGGCGGGCGCCGCCCGCTGCCATATGAGGGTGCGCCCGCTGGCACCGCGCTGGCTAACGGCTCGCTGCCCGGCGACCTAGGGCCCGGGCACGCCGACTGTTCCCTGCCTCCGACGGCGCTGGCCACAGAACTGAGGGCGGTCGATTGACGGTCAGCTCGCCAGGCGTCCGGCTGCCTACGGTATCGGTCATCATCGCCGCGTTCTCCATGGACCGCTGGGGCGACCTGTGCGCGGCGGTCGCCTCCGTGCAGGCCCAGACCGTGCCGGCGCTGGAGACGATCGTGGTCATCGACCACCAGCCAGACCTGCTGGCACGAGCCCGCCGCGAGCTGACCGACGTCACCGTCATCCCCAGCGCCGGCGTCCCCGGAGCGTCAGCAGCGCGCAACACCGGCGTCGCCGCCTCCCGGGGCGAGCTGGCCGCGTTTCTCGATGATGACGCGGTTGCCGCCCCGGGCTGGCTGGAGGCGCTGCTCGGTCATTTCGGCGACCCCGGCGTGGTGGGGGTGGGCGGCCGCCTGGATCCGCTGTGGGCGACGGCGCGGCCGCGATGGTTCCCGCCAGAGTTCGACTGGGCCGTGGGCGCGTCTTACCAGGGAATGCCCACTGCCGCCGGCCCGGTGCGCAATGTCTGGAGCAACAACATGGCCATCCGCCGGCAGGCCTTCGACCTGGCCGGGGGGTTCCGCGCTGACTTCGGGAAGGTCGGCAGCCGGTCGCGGCCCGAGGACACCGACTTGTGCCTGCGCACGGCTGGCCGCGGCGCGGGCGGTACCTGGGTCTACGAGCCGGCCGGATCCGCTGGCCACCGGGTCCCGGCTGAGCGCGCGACCGTGCGCTATTTCGCCTACCGCTGCTTCCACGAGGGCTGGGGGAAAGCCGGGCTGGCCGCGCTCAACGGCCTGGGCGACAGCGTGTCGAGCGAGCGCAGCTATGCCCGGCGGGTGCTCCCCGCGGCCGTGGCGAAGGGGCTGCGGAAGGCGGTCGGCGGTGACCTGGCCAGCGCCCTGCGGAGTGTCGCGATCGTCGCCGGGTTCACGATTGCGGTTATCGGCTTCCTGGCCGGCCAGGCGGCCCTGCGCGCCAGGCCAGCCCGGTTGCGGCGCGGCCGCGGGGCTTCGCCGGCCGCCGCGGCGCTGACGAGCGCGGTCGCGGCGCGCCAGCAGGCAGCGCCGCCGCTAGCATCCGCGGGAGCCGACGATCGGTGAGAATTGTCCAGGTCGTCTCGTCCTACCATCCGCGCGTAGGCGGGGTGGAAACGCACGTGCGCCAGCTCGCCCAGGGCTGTGCCCGCGCCGGGGACAGCGTGACGGTCCTCACTCACGAGGTAGCTGGCCGGCCCGCCCGGGAATGGCTGGCCGGGGTCGAGGTGCTCCGGTTCCCGCTGGCGCTGCGCTCGCACGCCTATCCGTTCTCGCTGCGCCTGCATCGCTACCTGCGGCGGCACGCAGCCGACTTCGATCTCGTGCACGCGCACAATTACCACAACCTCGTCGCCCAGGCCGCGGCGGGCGCCGGGCTGCCGTTCGTCTTCACCCCGCACTACCACGGCACTGGCCACAGCTGGCTGGCCAGAGCCGGGCACCGGCTCTACCGCGGCCCCGGCGGCCGCCTGTTCACCGCCGCGAACGCGGTCATCTGCGTCTCACAGCCCGAGCTCGACCTGGTACGCGGGCACTTCCCCGCGGCAGCAGGGAAGGCCGTGGTGATCCCGAACGGCTCTGACCCGGGACGGCCGGGCCTGGCGGGCACCAGCTCCCGGGCCGGGCCGCCGATGGTGCTGACCGTGGGACGGCTGGAGCGGTACAAGAACGTGGACCTGATCATCGAGGCGGTCAGGGCACTGCCCGCTCCGGCGGAACTCGTGATCGTGGGCGACGGGCCCGACCGGCCGCGGCTGCAACGCTGCGCCTCGGCCGCTGGCCCGGACTGCCGGGTACAGTTCACCGGCCGGGTCCCTGACGCCCGGCTGGGCCAGTTGCTGACGCAGGCTGTCGTGATTAGCTCAGCTAGTGACCACGAAGCATTCGGCCTCACCCTCGCCGAGGGCCTGGCCGCGGGTGCCCGGGTCGTGGCCTCGGCGATCCCGGCCCACGCCGCCTTCGCGCGCCTGGCCGGCCCGGATGCTCCGGTCACCCTGGCCGACCCGCGCGACACCAGCCGTTTCGCCGCCGTGCTGGCCTCAGCCCTTGCGGCTGGCCGGCTTGCGCCTGCCAGCCTCAGCCTGCCGTCCTGGGCCGACGTGGTGGAGCAGACCCGCGAGCTGTACTCGCGGCTGGAACCCGCACTCGCGGAGTCAGCTTGACAGCCACGTGCCAGCGCCAGCTGGCTGTGACGACGCATCACCAGCCGTCCATGCGATCTGAGCGGGTCCGCCGGGACTACCTGCTCGCAGCGACGGTGCTGGCTGCCAGCGAGGTGGCCGGGATGCTGGCCATCGTCCGCGCGTATCACATCGGCCAGCACGCGCTGACCAGCGGCTTCGAATTCAGCTGGTTCTGGGCGGGCATGTCATTGCTGCTGCTGCCGCCGGCCGCCCTGATCGCCCGCTGGAGCACCCCGCCCGCCGTGCGAACCGCGCTGCTCATCCTGTACGGGCTGGTCAGTTACGCGCCAAAGCTGCTGCGCAACCCGGTCGGGCCGCTCTACCACGACGAATACGCGCACTGGCGTCAGACCTTCGAGATCCTCACTACCGGCAGGCTCTTCCAGCCCAACCCCATCATCTCGATCATCGCCCGGTTCCCCGGCCTGCACGCGGCGACCGCCGCGCTGGTGAACGCCACCGGGCTGGGAATCTGGCAGGCGGCCACCATACTGCTGGCAGCGTGCCATGTCGCGCTGCTCCTCGGAGTCGCTGCCCTGGCCCGGAGCCTGGGCCTGAACAACCGGGCCGCCTCACTCGTCGCGGTCCTCTACAGCCTGAACTCCTCGTTCCTGTACTTCGACACGCAGTATGCCTACGAGTCGATGGCCATCACGCTCGTGGTGTGGACGCTCGTGGGCTACATCAAGGCGATCCGCACCCCGGCGGGCCGGGGACGGGCCGCGTGGTGCGTGCTGACCTTGCTGCTCGCGGCCGGAACGGTGGTCACCCACCACCTGTCCACGTTCACTCTCGTGGCAATCATGGCCCTGGTCGCGCTCATCATGAGCGTTCCCTGGCTGGCCCGGCGCGGGGGCTGGCTCCAGACGGCCGGGACAGCCTGGGCGCTGACCCTTGTCACGGCGCTGATGGCGGTCGCGTGGTTCGGCTATGTCGCGCCGACGACTTATTCATATCTGTCGCCGTTCCTGGGGCAGGGCTTCTCGGAGCTCATGCAGGTCGCCAGGGGCAGCGGGACGGCCCGCCAGCTGTTCGGGGCCTCGCTATCGCCATGGTGGGAGCAGAAGTCCGCCTACCTGGTGCCGGTGTTCGCCCTCGGCCTCGCCGCAGGCGGATTGCTGCTGATCCGGGCTCGCGCCCGGGACGGAGGGCTGCCAGCGGGCCGCCGCCGCGGGCTCATGTGCGCGTTCGCCGTCCTCGGCCTGGTGTACTTCCCGTCGACGATCTTCATCTTGTCGCCCGCCGGAGCCGAGGGCGCCCGCCGGTCCTGGGCTTTCACCTGGTTCGGGCTGTGCGTGCTGTCGGGCCTGGCTGTGGTGTGGCTGCTCGACTGGTCCTGGCACCGCGGGCGCCAGTGGCTGCGAGTCAGCCTGTACTCAGGCCTGACGGCCGCGCTGGCGATCGCCATGATCGGCGGCACCGCAGCGGGCCTGGACGCCTCCTACCGGTTCCCCGGCCCGTTCCTGTATGGCTCTGACGCCCGCTCGGTAACCTCCGAGCTACTCGGCACGAGCCGGTGGTTCACTGCCCGGTTCGGCGTGCACAACAATGTCATCACTGACCGCTATACCGGTCTCATCTTCGGCTCGCTGGGCCTGCAGAATACCGCTTCCCCGTCGGCCGGCTTCCCGGTCTACAACCTGTACCTGGCCAAGCCCGGCCAGCCGATCAAGCCCTCCTTCCTGCTCTTCGATCTGGGCTTGTCGCATTACACCTACCTGATCGTCGACCGGCGCATGGAGTATCAGGTACCAGAACTCGGGATGTACTTCACGCCCGACGAGCCCGCCGCGCAGTTCCAGCCGCACGACGGCAGGTCGGTCTTCTACGGCAGGCTGGGCAAATTCAGCACCACACCGTGGATGATCAAGGTTTTCCAGTCCGACAACTACATCATTTACCGGCTGAATCTGCCGGCCGCGGCGGCCAGCTATCAGCCGCAGCCGCCGCCCTCAGGCCGGGGGAAGCTGCCGCAGGGAAGGTTCCTGGTGACGCCGTGACGGAGCCGGACAACGTGCCGAGCCGCCTCGCGCTGGTGTGGCTGGCAGCCTGGCCGCTCTGGTCCCTGGCGATTTTTGCCGGCCTGGCGCTGGTACGTCTGCTGCCCGCTGGCTACCCACGCGCGGTGGCCGCAGTGCCGATCTTGCTCCTGGTCCCCGGATCGGTGACGCTCGGCGCGTTGTTCCATCCGCAGCGCAGGCCCAGGGGAATAACGTTCGCCTGCTACGCGACGCTGCTCGGTGCGGTCTGGACCGCCTTCGCCTCGCTCCTGCTGTACCTGCAGGGCGTGCTCATCACCGCGGGCAGCACCTACCTCTGCCTGCTGATCATCTGCGCCGTGCTGGCCCTGGCGGCACAGGCACGGCTGGTGCTCGGATCGCCGGGCCGCGGCCGCCGGGCCGCCCGGGAGCCAGCCGCGGCGGATTCGTTCTACGCCGAGCGCAACGATGCCCAGGCACCAGTCTCCCGGGGGGCCGGACTGTACTGCGCCGCCGCGGTCGTGGCCGGGGTGTGCCTGCTGGGCGGCGGACTTTATGCCTACGACCATCATCCGCAGCCTGCCGCGGCCGGCTACACCATGCTTGACTGGGCCGGATTGCCGCCAACCGGCAACGTCACGATCAGCGCCGCCGGTGCGAGGCTGGGATTTCAGATCGTCCGGCATGGACCGGGCACGGGCACCTACCTGCTCAGCGCGGCGTGGCTGGGCTCGCCGCCGCGGCCGCTGGCGGCTCCGGTGACCGTGCGCGTCGGCTCTGGCCGGACCTACCGTGGTGCCCTCTTCGTCCCGTCGCCCCCTGACGGCTGCATCTACCGGATCGAGATGACGCTGACCGCGGCCCGGCAGAGCGATCCGCTGACCAGGCAGCCGCAGAGCTGGTCGCTCGACGCTGACGTCCGCGACCCGAGTAAGCCATCGAAGAAATGCACGTGAGGGTGACTCAGCTCGCCGGGCCGGCCCGGCGGGTACCTGGCTACCTGGTCCGGGCCAGGTCCGACAGCCTGGTTCGCAACAGCCTCTACCTGATGGCGTCCACGGTGGTGACCGCGGCGCTGGGTTACGTGTTCTGGGCCGTCGCGGCGCACGTATTCACCAGCCAGCAAGTGGGCATCGCCAGCGCGGTGATCTCGTTGTGCTCGACCGCGGCGCTGCTCACTTACCTCGGCTCATCGGCGATCCTGATTGAACGGCTGCCCGCCAGCGAAGGCTCATCGGAATGGACCGCCATCCTCATCCGGGTCACGCTGACCACAGCAGCGGTAACGGCGGTAGCGACCGCCGCCACCGTGCCGCTGATGCTGACATCCCGTGACTACCGGCTGTTCTTCAGCGGGCCGGCGCCGGTCATCCTCGCGGTGGCCGGCGCCGCGGCCTGGACCGTCGTCAACTTGTTCGGCGCGGCCTGCATAGCGGCCCGCCGCGCCGGGCGGCTGCTATCGATCCAGGCCCTGATCAGCGCGTCCAAGATACTGCTGGCGGTGCTGCTGGCGGCCGCGGGCTCGCGCGCGGCCGGCCTGGTGCAGGCCTGGGCCGCCAGCACCGTGCTGGGTATCGGGACTGGCGCCGCCTGGCTGATACCGCGGATGAGGCTGGGCAGGCGGCCCGGCCCCCGGCCGCGCCGCCAGCCCGCCGCTGATTTCCGGCTGCGATCGCCGGCCCGTCCGCGGCACAAGCGAGCAGTCACGCCGCCCACCGCCCAGTCGGTCCGCCATCTGCTGGGCCAGCACCTGACGAGCGTGGGTGGCGCCGTCACCCCGCTGGTCCTGCCCGTCCTCGTGGTCTTCAGGCTCGGCGTCACGCCTAATGCCTACTTCTACATCACCTGGATGATGGGGGCAGCGTTCTTTATGGTCAGCCCGTCAGTGGCGCAGGCGATATTCGCTGAGGGCGTGCGGGCGCACGCTGATCTGCGTGCTGTGGTGGTGCGAGCGCTGCGAGTGATCTTCATCCTGCTCATCCCGGCGATGGCGGTGATGATCGCTGGCGGCAGGCTATTGCTGGGACTGTTCGGGGCCTCCTATGCCGCCGCCGGATACGGGTTGCTGATCCTGCTGGCGATATCCGCCCTGCCCGACGCGGTCTCCAACGTCGCCGTGGCAGTGTTCCGGGTCACCGGGCGGCTGGGCTACTCGGCTGCGCTCAACCTGGGCATCCTGGTCCTGACCCTCACCGGAGCATGGATCCTGATGCCCAGGCTCGGCATCGCCGGCGTGGGCGTGGCCTGGCTCGGGGCGCAGGTCGCCGGGGCGATTGCCAGCGCGCCTGGCTATGCCCGCCTGCGCAAGCCGGTGACCCTGCACACGCTGGCCGCCGCTCCCGGCGATCAGCTGCCCGCAGCGCTAGCATCGCAGGCTGGCCTGCTGCAGCTGATGGACCTGGCCAGGCGCCAGTCCATAGACCAGGTCCAGGGCCGCCCGCGCTAGCTCCTGCCGGGGCGGATACTCCGGCCGCGGCGCCGCCACTATCATTACCCGCAGTCCTCATCTCGTCGCTGCTCGCCATGCACGCCAACCCTTTACAGGACCTGCTGACAGTGCGCCCATATCCCGGGAACGACCCGTGTTGCCGGTGCGGGCATCCGCATAGCGTGCACCGTCACTACCGGTGCGGCTCAGAGTGCGCGCTGTGCGCGCGGTGCGCGCGTTACCGGCCGCGGGCTGGCTCGCTGGCCAGGGCGGTGAGCCGGGTGATTACTCGCTGCCGCCGACGCTGACATTGCTCCGCGCGATCAGCGGACGGCTCGGTCACGCCGCAGCAGCGCGCCAGAGTAGATTTCGGCGATGCGCGGCGCCACGGCGGAAACCTCGAATTGCCGTGCCCGCAGCCGCCCTGCCTCCCCCATCCGGCGCCGCGCCTGCGGATCCTCCAGCAGGCCGTCCAGGGCCGCGGCCAGCGCGCCCGGGTCAGCCGGAGGGACCAGCAGCCCGGTAGCGGCGTGCTGGACCACGTCGCGTAGGCCGCCGACGTCGGATGCGACCACGGGCAGCCCGGCCAGCATCGCCTCGATAGCTACCTGCCCCATCGGCTCACCCCACACCGATGGCACGACGGCGGCGCACGCGCGCAGCCACGACGCCATGACCTGTGCGGACGGGACATTGCGGGCGACAATGATCCCCGGGTCTTCAATTCTCGGCGTATCCGGCATGGCAGTGCCGATCATTACCAGCGGCGGCCGGTTGCGCATTCTGCGCCGCGCCTCAAGCAGCACATCCACGCCTTTGTGCCGCCCGAGCGCCCCGACGAACATGAGGTAGCCGTCTTCGGCTGGCAGGAAGGCCGGCCGGGGCGCCGACTCGGCCAGCGCCCGGAGGCCGTCAGGCACCATCGTCGGCACGATGTCGATCTCCTGGCTTGCGGGCAGGGCCAGCCGCGATCCGGCGGCGACCGCAGTGCTGAGCGCGATGTAACGGTCAGCGCGCCGGTGCAGGAGCCGGCTTGCCCGCAGCCCTGTGGTGATCGCCGCGCCCTTGAGCAGTCCGTACTGCCCGGGCGCGCACGCGAGGCACTTCACCAGCTGAGGGCCGCTGCAGGGCCGGCCCACGACAGGGTCCGCGCGGCCAGGCTGATCCGCAATGCCGCGGCTGCCCTGCATGAGCGTCTTCTTCGCGCACCCGAGCCCGTAATCATGCAGGGTCACCACGTGTGCGGGACCACGGCCCTCCCGGTGCAGCGGCAAATATGAGTACTGCAGCCAGCTGTGGCTGTGCACCACGTCGGGGCGCTCCCGCTGCAGGGCACTGCGCAACGCCATGACCGCACCCGGGTCGGGAATCGTCGGGTGGAACGGGCGGGCCGTGTCCGCGTGCAGGGCGCTCAGGCCGGTGCTCCAGCCGCGGATACGGATGACCCGCACGCCATCGAGCACCTCCTCATGTGGCTGGTCCGCGGTCTGCAGCGTCACGACGGTAACCGTATGACCCAGCCGGACCAGCTCACGGGACAATGTCTCGACATGCCGTTCAAGTCCGCCGATGACCGGCCGGTAGAAGTCCGTCAGCTGCACGATGCGCATGGGCATCGCCGCTATCCGGACCGCTGCGCTGCCGGGATCGGCGACGATCGCACGAACGCCCTGGCGCCGCGGCGGAAGGCGGCGAAGGCCGCCGGGCTCGTGATGCGCCAGGCGTGCCCCTGAGCGATCTCGTCGAACCAGACGAAGCCGAGCAGCCCGTAGCTGCGCACGCCGCTGAACAGGTCGCTGACCTTCGCAGGCTGGTCAGCGGCAGGATCCGCACCCGTCTCGGCGATGAGGATCGGGGCCGCGGTTAGTTCCCGCACCGCGACGACGGTCGGCCCGAACACCTCGGCAAAGCTCGATGATGACTTGTAGTAGTAACCGTCGATGCCCACCCAGGTCACATACGACTTGCCCGGCCACCAGGGCGACGGGCCCGGAATGTGGACCGGATCAGAGTTGTCGATGATGTTGACCTGCCACAGCCAGATCACGTTGCTGGCACCGGTGGCGCGGAACACGTTGACGACGTGCCGCCATGCGGCTACGAAGGTCGCCGCCGGGGTGTGCTGATTGCCCCACGGGTACCAGTTGCCATTCATCTCGTGCGCGAAGGACACCACCACCCTGGACCCGAATGCCTTGACCGCGGCGGCATAGCCGCGCAGGTAGGCGTCTTGCCGTCCGGCGGCAATGCTGGCCAGCGTGACGTCCTTCGGGTCCATCTGGATGAGCGTGATCGCCCCATGCTGTGCCGCCTGCGCGGCGAACTGTGGCTGGAACGGGTATCCCCACGGGCTGTAATAGGCCACCAGGTTGGGCTGCCTGCCGATGTTCTGCGCGAACTGGTTGACGCCCGTATAGGTGTTGGGCGCGGTCGGCTCGTGCACGCCCAGGTACCGCACGACCGGGGTGGGATGAATGACCGGCCCCTGGTTGAGCTGGTGGTAGGCGACGAAGCCGAGTCCGGTCCCGATGATCAGTACCACGCATCCGATCAGGACGCCATAGCGCCAGCTGAACGATCGCCAGCTCAGGGACGTCCAAGCCGGGAAGTCGGGGTGTGACCGCTGGGTCATGGTGCGCTCAGGGCTGTGCCGCGTCACGCCAGAACTCCTGTTGCCGGTCGGCGAGGTGGTGCGGGGCGAGTCACAACACCGAGTTGCTTCCTGATCCTGCTGGCCCTCCGGTAGCCGCGCAGCGGCCAGCCGGGCTGCGGGCCGGTTGGTTGCAGCCAAGCTTATTCGCTTACCGGGATGGCTCGTATCGCCAGATCACGTACGTGCCCTGGCCGACCGGCGGTACCTCGATGCCGTAGGGGATGACCTGGACGATGTGGTAGTCCGGGTTGTTCTTCAGGTCGGCGCGGATGCTGTGGTCGAGCGCCGTGGTGTCGGCGAAGTTCAGCGCGACGATCGAGAAGTAGCCCTCGGCGATGTACTTGGCATAGGCCTGCGGGTTGCCCGCGCCGGCCACGCTGGCCCCCTGAGACGGGTGGCCGGTGCTGGCGCCCGCTGACAGGGCGATGTTGCGGGTGCTGGACCAGCGCTGCCACTGGCTCCCGGCCGCCAGGTAGTACTCGGCGATGGAGGGGTCCTCGACCAGCAGCCGGCCGTTGCCCTGGTCGGCCAGCGGCCCGAGGATCGCGGTGAAGCTGGCCGAGTCGGGCCAGCTGGTGGCGAACGTGTGCGACTGGGTGGCGCCGAGCGAGGCGGGGAACGCCATCGCGACCACGCAGGCCGCGCAGGTGACCACCCGCGTCCGGCCCGCCGGCGCGGCGGTGATCAGCAGGTCGGCCGCGTAGCCGGCCGCGATCGCGGCGAACCAGGCGCCGAGACCGACGTGCTTGTTCAGCGCGTCGGCCGAGTGGATCCTGGCCTGCTCCAGCGGGCCGAGCACCGCCGCGGCGGCCAGCACCGCCAGTGACAGGGTCTGGGCGGGCCGCTGCCGCCGGACCGCGCTGGCGACCACGCCGCAGACGGCGAGCACGATCAGGATGCCCGACCAGGACCAGGTGTCGGCGAGCACCGAGCCGGCCGATTCAGCGCCGGCCATCGAGGTCAGCGTGGTCCGCTTGAACCCCGACAGGTACGGGGCGCCGCCGATCAGCAGCGCCGCCGCCAGCAGCGCGGCCGCCACGATCAGCAGGGTCAGGACCCGCCTGATCACCACCCGCCGCCCGGACGGGAGCGCGGCCAGCACCGCGAGCGCGAGCACGACGAGGTCGAACAGCACCGACGAGTACGCGGTCGCGTTGGCCACCGCCAGCGCGAGCCCGGCGAGCACCATCTGGCCGGTCGCGTCCGGCCGCCGCGACCCGGTGCTGACCACCAGCCAGGCGGCCAGCGCGATCAGCAGCACCGAGAGCGCGTCATTGGTGCCGAACGAGCCCAGGTGCAGGGTCGGCCCGAGCACCGCGAACAGCGCCGCCGCGAAGAACGCCGCCCGCCGCCCGAACAACCGCCCCGCGGTCGCCCACACCAGCGACGTCGCGCCCAGCATGAACACCAGCGACAGCACCCGCGCCCCGGCCAGGCCGCCCACCGCGTCGGCCAGCGCGCCCAGCGGCGGGTAGATCACCGGCGCACCGGAGACGTAGTAGGAGAACGGCGGGATGGCCACGCCGTGCAGCCAGTGCGCCCACTGCAGGTGCCCGGCCCACAGGTAGGCGGCCTCATCCTGGTAGGCGGTGTCGGCGCCGATCAGCCGGGCCGACAGCACCGCCTGCACCACCAGGATCGCCGCCAGCGGCCAGCCGGCCCAGCCCCACGCCCGGCTCGACAGCGGCCACCGGTCCCGCCAGTCCGCGGTGTTCCTGGGCTGCGGCACGGGCGGGCGGGTCACCTCGGGCTCCGCGGCCAGTCCCGCGCCCGCCGGGCCCGCCGCCTCCTGCTGGGCCGGCCCTGCCTCGGGCGGGAGTGCCGGAATGACCTCCCAGCGGGTTGTCCCGTGCTCCATACCTCGCACCTGCCTGCGATCAGGACGCGCTAGGGAGGCAGCGCCTAAACCCCCATTGCGTTCCACGAAAAGTACTGGCGTCATCACATGACGTGGCGATACCCCCCCGGACAGGAATACCGCATATGAAAAACTACTGTTCAGATCCGGGCCGGGCAGGAGGTTTACCGGATTTCGGTGGCCAGGTCGGCGGGAGACGGCCAATCTAGGACTTCGCGCCGCGGCGGAACGCGGCGATCGCCGCCGGGCTGTCCAGCCGCCAGTCACGGTTCCCCACCGTGTTGAACCACAGGAATCCCAGCAGGTCATAGGCCCGGACTCCGGCGAACAAGTCGGCGATCTTCGCTGGCTGGCCGGTGTCGGCCGCGGCGCCGGTCTCGGCGATGAGTATCGGGGCCGGGGTCAGCCTGCGCACCGCCGCGATCGTCGGCCCGAACAGCGGCGCGAACTTCCAGTTTGATTTGTGGTAATAACCGTCAATTCCTACCCATGTCACATAGGCATTGCCCGGCCACCACGGGCCCGGGTCAGGAATGCTGTCGTGCCGCTTGTTGATCACATTGACGTTCCACAGCCAGATCACGTTGCCCGCTCCCAGCGTGCGGAACGTGCTGACAATGTGCCGCCACGCGGCCACGAACTGGGCCGGCGGGGTGTGCCGGTGGCCCCAGCTGTACCAGTAGCCGTTCATTTCATGACCGAAGCTGACGATGACCGGCCGGTGATACCCGCGGACCGCGGCCGCGAATTCGCTCAGGTACCCGTCGTAACTGCCGTCCGCGATCGCGGCCAGGCTGACCTGCGTCGGGTTGATCTGCACCAGCGGCAGCGCGCCGTGCCTGGCGGCGGTCGCGGCGAAGGCGGCCTGGAACGGCTCCATCCAGGCGCTGTAATACGACACGATGTTCGGCGCCCGGCCGACCGCCCTGCCGAACTGCTCGATGCCCGCGTACGAGCGCAGCGCCTGCGGCTCGTACACGCCGAGGTACCGGACCGGCCGCGGCCGTGGCGGGGCCGGCGCCGCCTGGCCGCGCGGGGTCAGCAGCGAGACCGAGACGATGGCGGCGGCGATGAGCACCGCGACACCGAGGATGACCACCGAACTGGTCAGCCTCCCCCGGCCCGGATCCGGCCGGGGCCGCCTGCGGCGGTCCCCCCACCCGGCACCGTGCCCGGACTCCCAGGGCCCGGGTTCCCAGGACCCGGACTCCCGCTCGGTCACTGGCCGGCCCGCCAGGTCACGCTTCCCCTGCCCCAGCAGAGCGACCTCCCCACCCCTCGCCGTAACCCGCGGCGGGAAATGCCGCCGGCGTCGCGGCGGCACCCCGCGCACAGGTCCCGGGTACGAAAGCTACTGACCGCCGGCCAGGCCGGGACGGATGTTTACCGAAATTTCCGTTCGCATGCCGGACAAGAGCGCCGGCCAGCCGGTAACGGCCGGGCCGGCAGCCCCGGCAGGGAGCCGCGGGCAAGTTGAACCGTAATTGCCGCTATTGACCGCGACTTTCTCATTTTCGCGACCCGGCTGAGTTATCTGGCCGAGATTTTATATATACGCTGTGTAATTATTTCGTGTCAATGAGTCATTCCGGTTGCTTCCTGGGATTTCATGTGCTGCGCTTTCCCTCGGGACCGCGTCATCCCGCACGCGCGTCCCAGGGGGTTTGGCCGCATGGGAGAAGACAGCCGCGTTCCACCGCTGTCCAGGCGCGTACCCGGTGCGGCAGGAGGACCGAGGCCGGCGGCACGGGTTGTGCCGCCCGTCCTGCCAGAGTCCGTTCTGCTCGCCGCGCGTGCCGCACTCAGCGCCGAGCCTGCGCAGGAGGGGCAGGACCAGGCGGAGCCAGCGAAGGCGCCGCGAGGTCAGGCAGCGCAGGCGCGCCGGGTGCCGGACAGCGGCGAACCGGACCGACAGCAGGGCAGCCAGCCGGGCGGCGGGGACAGGACCGCCGGCCCGGGTCGTGCTGGCCTGCCCCGGCGCGTGCCCGGGGCCAGCGACGGCCCCAAGGCGCCCGCCCGGGTCAGCCCGCCGTCCCTGCCCGCCTCGCTGCGCGGCCGGATCGCCGCTGAGTCCGAGGACGACACGCAGCCGATCCCGGCGGTGCCGCGGTCCCCGGCCGGCTACCTGCCGAGCCCGGTGCTCACCGCGCCCGCCGAAGCGGGCAGGCAGGTACGAGAACGCGACCACGCCAGGAAGACGAGCCGGTTCGGCTGGCCGGACCGGACCGGGAAGACCGGCCGGGCCGGCCGGACAGCCAGGAATGGCGCCGGGAAGACCGGCACTGTCCCGGACACCAGCGTCCTGGACGGCCCGTCCGAGGACAACTCCGTCACAGACGACCTGGCCGAGGACAGCACTGTCACCATCAGCACTGTCACCATCAGCACTGTCACCGGTAGCACCGCCACCCGCAGCACCGTCACCGGCAGCGCTCGCACCGACGGCACTGTCGCTGACAGCACTGACCGTGACGATTCTGTCGCGGACAGTTATGTCAGCGATCAGGACAGCGACGTCCGGGACAGTGCGGGCAAGGACAGTGCCGCCAAGGACAGTGCCGCCAAGGACAGTGCCGCCAAGGGCAGTGCCGCCAAGGGCAGTGCGACAACCGGCAGTGCGACAACCGGCAGTGCGACGACCGGCAGCGCGGCCGGGGACGGCGACGACGCGCCGACGGTGGTCACCGCCCGGCTCGCCCCCCCGGCCCAGGATCAGCCGCCGGGGTCCGCGGCCGCCCGGCCCGGCCGGGTCAGGTCCGGCCCCGGGCACGCGGCTTCCCCCGGCGGCCGGGCTGCCGCCCGCCGGCCCGAGGCGCACCCGCCCGCTCCGTCCAGGCCGCCGGGACCGGCGCGCCCCCGCCCCGCGGCCCGCCCGGCCGCCCGCCCGGCCCGCCCCGGCCATGACGCCGGCCCTGCCGAAACCGCCCGGGCCAGCCAGGACACCGTAAGCAGACACGACACCGGGCCGACCGCAACCGGCCAGCGCCGCGGCGTCAAGCTCGGCGTGCTCGTGTCGGCGATGGTCGTGCTCGTCGCGGGGGTCGCGTTCGCCGCCTACCAGATCGCCGGCGGGGGCAGCGCATCCCCGGGCACCGTTCCCGGCAGCGGGCAGGTCAGCGCCGCCGCCGCGGCCGCCGCCAGGGGCAGCGCCGCCGCCTGGGTGAACGACCAGGTCAGCAAGTCCGCCGTGGTCGCCTGCGATCCGTCGATGTGCCGGGCGGTGCAGAAGCTCGGCTTCCCCGGCGGTCACCTGACCGAGCTCGGGCCGTCGGCGCCGTACCCGCTGAGCGCGTCGGTGGTCGTGGTCACCGCTGCCGTGCGCCGTCAGTTCGGCAGCAGCCTGGCGGCCGGCTACGCCCCCGGCATCCTGGCCAGGTTCGGGACCGGCCAGGCGCGGGTCGAGGTCCGGGTGATCTACCCGAAGGGCGCCGCCGCCTACCGGGCCGCGCTGCGCGGCGACGTGAGCGACCGCCAGCAGTCCGCCAGGTCCCTGCTGGACACCAGCCAGCGGATCAGCTACAGCCCGCTGGCCAGGCGGCAGCTGATCAGCGGGCAGGTCGACACCCGGCTGATGATCGCCATCGCGGACCTGGCCTCGCTGCGCCCGATCACGGTGAAGTCGTTCACCGACTCCGGCCCTGGCACGACCGCGGGGATGCCGCTGCGGGCCGCCGACCTGGCCGAGACCAACGGCGCCGCGCCCTCGGCCCGGTCCGCCTACGTGCACAGCGTGCTGCGGCTGCTTGGCCAGGAGACCTCCCCCTACCGGGTGGCGAACGTCGGCCTGGTGCACACCGGCACCAGGACCGTGCTGCGGATCGAGTTCTACGCGCCAGGACCGCTCGGGCTGCTCGGCAACAGCCCAGTGTCCTGACCGGGCCAGGCCGGCTGGCACGCTAGGGGCATGGCGACTGACTCGACCCATCGCAGCGTGCAGGTAAACCGGGTGTCGAACGGCGCGTTCACCGTGACCAACAGCCGGGGCGGCTCGATCACGTTCGGCACCGGCGCGGGCGCCGATTTCACCCCGACCGAGCTGCTGCTGGCGGCGATCGGCGGCTGCACCGCCATTGACGTCGACATTCTCACCTCCCGCCGGGCCGAGCCAGACAGCTTCGCGGTGCAGGTCGACGCGGAGAAGATCCGCGACGCCAGCGGCAACCGGCTGACCGGCATCGAGGTGACGTTCCGGCTCTCTTTCCCGGCAGGCGAGCAGGGCGACGCGGCCCGGCAGGTGCTGCCCGACGCGGTACGCAAGTCGCACGACCGGCTCTGCACCGTGGGCCGGACGGTCGAGCTGGGCACGCCGGTTTCGGCCCGGATCGAGTAGGTCAGGGCCGGGGCCCGCCGCCGGCGGCGGCCACCCGCGTGGCTGCTGTGTCAGCGGTGTCAGCTGTGTCAGCTGTGCCGGGTGTGACGCTGGGCCGCCGGTGACAGCCCCGGTCTGGTCGGGCCCGCCGGGGCCCGCGCTGGCTGCCTGCTACCGTGAGCTGGGGCATTCAACCGTGTGGGCCAGATCGGAGGTCTCGGTGGGCCTGCCTGCGCGCCAGCACCGGAGGCTGGCGGACATCGAGATGGCGCTGCGGGTTTCTGACCCGCAGCTGGCCGCCTTGTTCACGATCTTCAGCAGGCTGCATTCCGGTGAGGAGATGCCCCGGCCGGAGCAGCCGCGGGCCAGGGTTCGGCGGCTGCGGCGGCGGCTGTCAGCGGCCCGCCGCGCCATGATGGCCCCGCGTTACTCCTGGGTCCGCACCGCGCTGTTCTTCCCCGCCGCGGTCGCGGCGATGATCGCCACCGTCTTCGTCTATGCCGCGTTCCCGCCCGCCCGGTGCGCGGCCGCGCACCGGGCCCAGCGCACCGCGCCGGTCACCAGGGTCGTCCGCTGCCCCGGCGGTGAGCAGGTGACCCCGGGCCACCTGGGCCGGTGAGCGGGGTCAGCGGCTGACCGCGACCAGCTCGGGCTGCAGGCACTCCTGCCCGGGGGGGCCGGCGGCTGACGACGGGCCCAGCCGCGCGCAGGTGGTCAGCAGCACCGTGGACTTCGCCGGGTCGGCGCTGCCGCCGATCCCGGACAAATCCACGAAATAGTGCGGCCACGGCAGCGCCGACGTGGTCCAGACGACCCGCCGGGCCGCGATGTCATACCCCCAGGCGTCGCCCCGCGCGCCGAGGTCCAGGCCGAACGCCACCCCGCCGCGGATCCCGTACAGGCTCGCCGAGCCGGGCACCGGGCGCTGCGCCACCCGCGTCCCGGTGTCCGGGCCGACGCCGAGCAGCGCGCCGTGGCTGGTCACGTACAGGGTGCCGCGCACCTCGTCCACCCCGGCCGGCAGCGCGCCGCGCAGCTGCCACAGCTGCCGCCCGTCCTGCCCGCTGTAGGCGGTCAGCCCGGCCGGCCCGGTGAACAGCACCACCCCGTCGAACGCCCCGGCCAGGGTGCCGGCGAAGCTGCCGACCGGGGGCCTGATCAGTTTCTCCGCCCCGGTCTTCAGGCTGATCCGGCGCAGCGCGGTGACCGGCGAGCTGCCCAGGTAGCCGCCTCTCGCGACGGTCACGTACAGCTCGCCGGAGTCGGCCCGCCACGCCTGCGGGACCCGGCCGGTCGGCCGTGACCAGCCTTCCTTGCCGGTCGCGTTGTCGTAGCTGGTCACCGAGGCCGGGCCGACCACGACGGTGCTCGCCTGGCCGGCCGCCACCGCGCCGCCGTAGGCGGCCGCGGGGTAGCGCCGGATCTGCCGCCCGGTCCGGCCGCTGAGCAGCACCTCAGCCCGCGCGGTGCCGCGCCGCCGCGGGTAGCCGACGCCGACCGTCACCGCCCCCGGCCAGGCGCGGACCGAGACGATCGAGGAGCCGGCCGGGAACCCGGACACCGCGGTGGTCCACAGCGGCGCCCCGGTGCGCTCGGTGAACGCGGTCACCGTCATGCCGAACCCGGCCGCGGCGATGTCCGACCCGGCCGCGGCGTAGGCCTGGCCCTGCGCGGGCACCGTGCCGTCGACCCCGGCCCTGGCGACCCAGGCGCCGGGCAGCGGCCTGGCCCAGCGGATGCTCCCGGCCAGCCCGCACCGCCCGGTGCAGCCCCTGGCGGGCTGCCCGAAGGCGTGCCCGGGCAACAGCGCGGCGGCTATCAGCACGACGGCCAGCAGCCCGCGCCGGGCCAGCCGTGGCGACAAGTGCGCCTTCCTCACCCCGTCCTCGACCCTTCATGGCGGTAGCTGCCAGGTGCCCGCTGCCAGCCCGGGCCGGCCACGGCGGCCAGCCACTCTAGCGGTTTCCCGCCCCGGCGCCGGATGCAGCCCGCGCGGTGCGTAGCGTGGGCTTGGCCATCTGGCCGCTTCCAGCAGTAATGGAGGATCGATGACCGAGCGGGCACCGCTGCCATACGACTTTATGCCACAAGTGCCGTCATTCACGGTGACAAGCAATGACGTCAGCCAGGATCAGCAGATGGGCGACGCCCAGGTGTACAACGGCTTCGGCATGTCCGGCCAGAACATCTCGCCGCAGCTGAGCTGGCAGGGTTTCCCTGCGCAGGCCAAGAGCTTCGCCGTGACCTGCTATGACCCCGACGCGCCGACCGGATCGGGTTTCTGGCACTGGCTGGTGCTCGGCATCCCGGCGTCGGTCACCGAGCTGGCCACCGGGGCCGGCACCGCCGGCGGCTCGGGGCTGCCCGCCGGGGCGTTCTCGGTCCGCAACGACTACGGCACCAAGGACTTCGGCGGGGCCGCGCCGCCGCAGGGCGACCCGGCGCACCGGTACGTCTTCGCGGTGCACGCCCTGGACACCGAGTCGCTCGGGATCGACTCGGAGGTGTCCCCGGCGGTGGCCGGGTTCAACCTCAGGTTCCACACCGTCGCCCGCGGGCTGCTCATCCCGGTCTTCGGTCACTAGCCGCGGCCGGGGGAGGCGGCCAGGGTGGCCTCCGGCCGGCGCCCCGCGGCCAGGCTGGCTTCCGGCCCCGCCACCGGAGGCCAGCCGCGGCCGGCCGTCATGTCACGAAAGCAGAGCACAGCACGGCACGGCTCAGGACAGGCGGGCGATCTCGCGCATCTTGTTGGTCGCGTCCAGCGCCGCGACCTTGTAGGACTCGGCCAGCGTCGGGTAGTTGAACACCGCGTCGACCAGGTAGTCGACGGTGCCGCCGCAGCCCATCACCGCCTGCCCGATGTGTACCAGCTCGGTCGCGCCGGTGCCGAACACGTGCACCCCGAGCAGGGTCCGGTCGGCCAGCGACACCAGCAGCTTGAGCACCCCGTAGGAATCGCCGATGATCTGCCCGCGGGCCAGCTCCCTGTACCGGGACACCCCCACCTCGAACGGCACGTTCTCCCTGGTCAGCTGGTCCTCGGTGCGCCCGATGAAGCTGATCTCGGGGATGCTGTAGATGCCGATCGGCTGCCGCTGGCCCAGCGCGGGCATCGGCTCGCCGCAGGCGTGGTGCGCGGCCAGCCTGCCCTGCTCCATGGAGGTGGCGGCCAGCGCGGGGAAGCCGATCACGTCGCCGACCGCGTAGATGTTCGGCACCGTGGTGCGGAAGTAGTCATCGACACCGATCCGGCCGCGCTCGTCGGCGGACAGGCCGGCCGCGGCCAGGTTGAGGTTGTCGCTGACGCCCTGCCGCCCGGCCGAGTACATGACGGTGTCAGCCGGAATCTTCTTGCCGCTGCGCAGCGTCGCGATCGCGCCTTCGGGCCGGGACTGCACCGACGCGACGCTCTCGCCGAACCGGAACGTCACCGCCAGGTCCCGCAGGTGGTACTTGAGCGCCTCGACCACCTCGGTGTCGCAGAACTCCAGCATCTGGTCCCGCTGTTCCACCACGGTGACCTTGGTGCCGAGCGCGGCGAACATCGAGGCGTACTCGATCCCGATCACCCCGGCCCCGGCGACCACCATCGACCGGGGCACCTTCTCCAGGTGAACGATCCCGTCGGAGTCGATGACGGTGCGCTCGTCGAAGTCGACGCTGGCGGGCCGGGCCGGCCGGGTGCCGGTGGCGATCACGATCTTGTCCGCGCTGGCCCGGCGGATCCGCCCGCCGCCGTCGTCGACCTCCACCTGGTGCGGATCGACGAAGCTGCCGGTGCCGTTCAGGATCGTCACCCGGTTGCGCGACAACTGGCTGCGCACCACGTCGGTCTCGCGGCCGACCACGTGCTGGGTCCTGGCCGCCAGGTCGGCGATGGTGATCTCGTCCTTGACCCGGTAGGCCTGCCCGTACATCTCGCGCTGGTCGATCCCGGTGAGGTAGAGCACCGCCTCCCGCAGCGTCTTGGACGGGATCGTGCCGGTGTTCAGGCAGACTCCGCCGATCATGTCCCGGCGTTCCACGATCGCTACCGACCGGCCCAGCTTGGCCGCCGCGATCGCCGCCTTCTGGCCGCCTGGTCCCGAGCCGATCACCAGCAGGTCGAAGTCGTACACATCCATCAGTGTGACCGGCCGCGGCGGCTTTGCGTAGCCCTGCTAGCCGGCCTCGATCAGGGCCAGCGCGTCATCGACGGAGCCGGCCGGGTCAGCGACCGGGTAGAGCACGCCGCGGATCGCCCGGTCCCGGCCGGCTACCAGGGTGAGCCGCTTGAGCCGGTCGGTGCCGCCGGCCCGGAAGGTGGGCAGCCGCAGCGACATCGCCAGCGTGAGGCCGGTGTCTGACAGCAGCGGGAACCCGATCCTGGCGTGGCCGGCGAACGCGCTGAGCTCGTCGGGGCGCTGCGTGCTCACGCCGTAGACGGCCGCGCCCCGGGCGGTGAAGTCGGCCAGCCGGTCCCGGTAGGTGCAGGATTCGAGGGTGCAGCCGCGGGCGCCGGGGATGGCGTTCCAGTCCGGCGGGTAGCTGAAGGTGCCGGGTGCGTAGGCGCCGGGGAAGCAGTACAGCACCGTCCAGTCGGCGTCCGCGACCGGGTCGGCGGTGCCGCCGTCCGCGCGGTCCAGCCTCAGCCGCGGGATCCGGGCGCCGGCCAGCGCGTGCACCCGGCGGGCCTCGGCCGAGCCGGGCTCGGCCGTCGCCGACTGCCCGCCGCTGCCCAGCAGGTAGCGCGTTCCCCAGTTCTGCAGCGCCACCAGCACCGGCAGCAGTCCCCGGCCCGCCTCGGTGAGGTGGTACTCGAACCGCGGCGGGTGCGCGCGGTAGGGCCGCTTTTCCAGCACCCCGTCGGCGACCAGCAGCCGCAGCCGCTCGGCCAGCACCTTGCGGCTGACCGACAGCTCTGCCTGCAGCTCGTCGAACCGGTGGATGCCGCCCGCCACGTCCCGGACGACCAGCAGCGCCCACCAGTCGCCGACCACGCCGAGCGCCTGCGCGATCGCGCAGTCGGCGTCGGCCGGGCGCAGGTGCCGCATCGGCTCTCCCCCTTCCGGCCGGCCAGATCCGCTTCCGGCCGCGGCTGTGTCCTCAGTATAGTTAGTTCCTAAAAGGAACTCACTAGGAGACGGCGTGACCCAGGCAGCGCAGCAGGCTCGTCAGCTATCGGCCGCCCGGGCCGCCGCGGTGTTCTGGCAGTACTGGACCGCATCCACGATCAGCATGACCGGCGACGCGGTCACCGCGGTCGCGCTGCCGCTGACCGCGGTCAAGGTGCTGCACGCCTCCAGCTTCGAGGTGAGCCTGCTGACCGCGGCCACCTACGCCGCCTGGCTGCTGATCGGGCTGCCGGCCGGCGTGATCGTGGGCCGGCTGCCGCTGCGCGGGACTCAGGTCGCGATGGACCTGATCCGGGCCGCCGCGCTGGCCAGCGTGCCGGCCGTCGCCTGGGCCGGGGACCTGCACCTGCCGCAGCTGGTGATCGTCGCGTTCACGATCTCGCTCGCCTCGGTGATCTTCGACGTCGGCAACGCCACCTTCCTGCCCTCGGTCGTGCCCAGCGAGCAGCTGATCGCGCGCAACAGCCTGACCTCAGGCTCGGCCGCCGCCACCCAGCTCGGCGGGCCGGCCCTCGGCGGCCTGCTGGTCCAGCTGCTGGGCGCGGCCACCAGCCTGGTCGCGGACGTGGTGAGCTACCTGGTCTCCGCGGTCATGCTGCAGGGCCTGCCCCGGCCGCCGCGGCAACGGCAGGACGGGCCTGGTACCAGCATGCGGGTGCTGATCGGGGACGGCTGGCGGTTCGTCACCCGGCACCCGGTCATCCGGCCGTGCGCGCTGACCGCCACCCTGGACAACTTCCTGGCCGGCGGGCTGATGGCGCTGACCCCGGTGTTCCTGGTCCGCACCGTCGGCTTGCCGGCCTGGGCGGTCGGCGCGCTGATCGCGGCCGAGGGGGCGGGCAGCCTGATCGGCGCCGCGCTGACCCCGAGGCTGACCGGCTGGCTCGGCTCGGCCCGGGCCATCCTGGCCGCCGAGTCGGCCGGCGCGCTGCTGGGCCTGGCGATGCCGCTGGCAGCGGCAGGCTGGCGGCTGGCCCTGTTCGCGGTCGGCAGCGCGGGCCTCGGCGCGGGCGTGGTCGTGGTCAGCGTCACCACCAGGACGCACCGGCAGCAGGTGTCCCCGCCGGACCTGCTGCCCCGGGTGATGGCGACGGTCCGGTTCATCTCCTGGGGCGTGATCCCGTTCGGCGCGCTGGCCGCGGGCGCGGCGGCCAGCGCGCTCGGCAACCGCGCGGCGATGTGGCTGGTCTGCGGGCTGACCCTGATCGGGCCGCTGATCCTGCTGTTCAGCCCGGTGCGGGGCCGCCGCGACCTGCTGGACCCGGCCGCGCCGGGCAGCTGACCGCGACCAGCTGGCCGGCCCTCGCTTACAGGCCGGCCAGCACCTGGCGTTCCCGCTCGGGGTCGAGGCCGTGCGCGGGCCGGCCAGGCGCCGCCTCGGGGAAACCCTCATCCTGCAGCCAGCGCCAGGTGTCGGCCACCGTCTGCGCGACGGGCCGGCAGCTGAGCCCGGCCGCGTATGCCCTGGACACGTCGCTGTTGTGCAGGCCCGCGTACTCGCCGCCCGGCGGCACCCAGACCGGCAGCTCGGTCCACGGCTCGATCCCGGCCGCCTCGATCACCTCTGGCGGCACCCAGACCAGCCTGGCCCGCCCGCCGGTCACCTCCCGCCCGGCTTCCAGCAGCGTCGCCATGGTGGCGTGGCCGGACCTGCTGACGGTGTTGAACGCCCCGCCCAGGCCGGACCGGGCCGCGGCCAGCAGCCACGCCGCCAGGTCCCGGCAGTCGATGTACTGCAACGGCTGGTCCGGCGGCCCTGGCGCGAGCACGTCACCGCCGCGCTCAAGCCTGCCCAGCCACCACGGCATCCGCCCGACCCGCTCGTACGGCCCGAGGATCAGCCCGGCCCTGGCCAGCAGCGCCTTGTCGCCGAACGCCTCCGTCGCGGCCAGCTCGCCGCCCCGCTTGGCGGCCGCGTAATCGGTGCCGTCGGCACCGGCCGGATCGCCGTCCACCACCGGCGCGCTCTCATCCGCGCCCGGGGCCGGCGGCCAGGTGTACACCGACTCGCTGGACACGTAGCCGTAGTGGCCGGCCCGCCCGGCCAGCAGCCGGGCCGCGTCCTGGACCACGGCGGGCGCGCGGCTCCAGGTGTCGATCACCGCGTCCCAGCTCTCGCCGCCGAGCGCGGCGCGCAGCGCGCCCGGGTCGGTCCGGTCCGCGTGCAGCGCCCTGGCGCCGGCCGCGGGCGGCCCGCTGACCCCGCGGTTGACCGTCGTCACCTCGTCCCCGGCCGCCAGCGCGGCTTCCACCACCGCGCGGCCGACGTGGTGCGTCCCGCCAAGTACCAGAAGTCTCATACTGGGCACTATGCCGGTCGCGGCCTGGCCGCCGCGGCTGATTTCGTTCTCGGCTGAGCCGGTGAGGGAGGCGGTACCCGCAGATGAGCGGCTCCAGGTTCGATCCCGTCGCCGGTCAGTACGACGCCGCAAGGCCGGACTACCCAGCCGCGCTCTACGACGAGCTGGAGCGGGTCACCGGGCCGCTGCGGGGCCGGCTGGTGCTCGACGGCGGGGCCGGCACCGGGATCGCCTCCCGCCAGCTGGCCGGGCGCGGCGCCTGCCTGGTGGCGCTGGAGCTGGGCGAGCAGATGCTCCGCCGGGCCCGGGCCCGCACCCCTGGCCTGGCCTGCGTGCGGGCCGACGGGCACGCCATCCCGCTCCGCGACGGCAGCGTCGAGCTGGCCTGCTTCGCCCAGTCGTGGCACTGGATCGACCCGGCCGCCGGGCTGCCCGAGGTCGCCAGGGTGCTGCGGCCGGGCGGTTACTGGGCCGCGTGGTGGAACATAGACGACGGCGCGCAGCTGGCCAGCTGGCTGGTCGCCTACCGGGCGGTCATGGCCAGCGCCTGCCCGGACTACCAGTTCTTCCAGCGCGAGCACAGTCCCGACCGGGCCGCCGAGGTGGCCGCCAGCGGGCTGTTCGGCCCGGTCGGCGGGTTCGTCACCCGGTGGACCAGGACGCTGCCGCTGCGCACCTGGCTGACCGACCAGCTCAGCAAGTCCTACGTGGCCAGCCTGCCACCCGCCGGGCAGGACGACCTGCTGGCGCGGCTCACCCAGATCGCGCTCGGCCAGTTCCCCGGCGGCCAGCTGTCGGTGCCCTACCTGACCCAGCTGTGGCTGGCCCGCCTTGGCGGCTAGTCCCCGGCCGCCTGGCAGGTTTCGGTGCCGAACGCCAGCCGCCAGATAGCGGCCTGGAACAGCCGGTGCCGTTCCAGCAGCACCTCGCGCTGCTGCGGGCCGATCCAGTCCAGCCCGGCGATGTCCTGCTCCAGCCCGGCGACCACCTCGGCCATCGCCGGGATCAGGTCGGCCGCCCTGACCGTGCCCTCCAGGTCGCGGTCGGCCCGGTCCACGATCGCGGCCCGCACCAGCGCGTCGGCGATGTCCTGCGGGCAGCGCAGGCCCGCCTCGATCAGGTCGCTCCAGCGGCGGCAGGTCTTGCGCAGCCCGCTCGGCCTGCGGTAGCCGGCGAAGATGGTCTCCCACTGCCGCGCCAGGAATTCCTCCCAGCCCAGCAGGCTGACGTCGTCCGGGTCGTGGTCGTACACTCACGCACCTTAACGCCTGCGCCCGGCCGGCGGCAGGGTCGCCACGTGCTCGCCGCAGCTAGCCGCGTCGTACCCGGGCAGGCTGGCGAGCTGATCGAGCAGCCAGCGCGAGGACAGCACCTTCGCCAGCGCCTGCACCTCGCGGGCCCCGGCCTGGCCGGCCGGGATGACCAGGTCGAAGCGCTCGGCGGTCAGCGGGACGAAGCCCAGCCCGTAGGCCAGCGCGGCCGGCTCGCTGGCCACCCCGGCGTCCGCCAGCCCGGCCACGATGGCCGCGGCCACCTGCAGGTGCCCGGTCGCCTGGGTGTCATAGCCGGGCAGACCGGCGGGCTCGATGCCCAGCCGGCCCAGTTCCCGGTCCAGCACGCAGCGCGCCTCCGCGCCCGCTTCCCGGTTCACCAGCCGCAGCCCGAGCCTGGCCAGGTCGCCGACCCCGGTCACCTGGCCGGCCAGCTCAGGCCGCAGCACCAGCCCTTCCCGCCAGGAGCAGAACCCGATCACCTCGCCGCCGCGGCGCAGCAGCGCGCTGGCCGGGCCGGTGTTGTACTCGCCGCCTGGCCCGCGCAGGTGCGCCCCGGCCACGTGCACCAGTCCGCTGGCGGCCAGCTCCAGCGCCCGCTGGCTGGGGCACGGCCACCAGCTGAACGCCACCGGCGGGTCCAGCAGCGCCAGCGGCGTCTCCAGCAGCGGCATCGCCGGGTCGCAGCCCGCCATCACCAGCGTCGGCCGCGGCGGCCCGATCGGCTGCACCGCGATCGCCGGATCCGGCTGGGCTGGCTCCCCCGCCCGCCCCTCGCCGGGCGCGAGGCCGCCGGCCGGCAGGAACCCGGCCCGGCTCGCCGTCTGGCCGGCCAGCGGCAGCGCCACGAACCCCTCGCCCATCGGCGCCAGCGTCACCCGCCCGCCGCCGCTGCCCAGCGGCGCGACCGGCCTGGCCCGCACCGGCGGCGGCTGGCCGCCCGGGCCGAACATCTCCTCCACCGTCAGGCCCAGCGCCCGGGCCAGCGCGAGCGCCACCCGCAGCGACGGGTCCGACAGCCCGGACTCGATCGCCGACACCGCCTGCCGTGACACCCCGGCCATCCCGGCCAGCTGCTGCTGGGACAGCCCGCGCGCCTGCCGGGCCAGCCGCAGCCGGGCCCCGCTGCCCGCGCTCTCCCCCGGTCCCGCCATGCTCACCGAACCGTTTCCTTTCCCGCGCCCGGCCGCGCGGCCGCCGCGCCGTCCGGCCCGAACAGCGGCGGCGCCAGCGCGGTCACCGTCAGCTGGTCGCCGGGTCCGCCTGGCCGCTCGGCCAGCCGCGCGGTCAGCGCCGCCGCGCCGCCAGGGCCCGCCCGCAGGTCAGCCTCCCACCCGGCGCCGGCCGGCCGCACCGCCACCACGGTCGCGGTGATGACCAGCCCGCGGCCCGGGTGCGCGCCGGGCAGCACCCGCTCGGGATGAATCCCGGCCACCAGGCCGCCGTGGTCCTGGCCGGCTACCTCAAGGCTGCCATCCCGGCCCGGCCTGGCCGGCACGAAGCCGAGATACCCGGTCAGCTCGGCCACCCGCCTGCTGGCCGGGTCACGCACCACCTGGTCCGGCGGCCCGGCCTGCAGCAGCTGGCCGGCGTCCAGCACCGCGAGCCGGTCGGCGAACGCCTGCGCGTCGGCGAGCTCGTGCGCCACCAGCATGGCCGGCACCGAGCGGGCCGCGACCAGCCCGGCGACCAGCTCGGTGAGCACCCGGCGCAGGCTGGCGTCCAGCCCGGTGTAGGGCTCGTCCAGCAGCAGCGCGTCGCAGTGCGCCAGCAGCAGCCGCCCGAGCGCCACCCGGTGCGCCTGCCCGCCCGACAGCCTGGCGGGCATCGCGTCCAGCAGCCCGGCGATGCCCAGTACCGCGGCCAGCTCGGCCAGCTCGCCCGCCACCGCGCCGGGCCCGTAGCCGAGGTTCTTGCGCACGCTCAGGTGCGGGAACAGCCCCGGGTCCTGGCGCAGCAGCCCGACCTTGCGCTGCCAGGGCGGCACCGCGGTCGCCGGGCGCCCGGTGTCGGTGAGCACCCGCCCGCGCAGCACGATCCGGCCGCGCCGGGGCCGGACCAGCCCGGCGATCGTCTCCAGCAGCGTGGTCTTGCCCGCGCCGGACGGGCCGAACAGGGCCAGCCGCTCCCCCGGCGCCACCCGCAGCCGGGCGCGCACGGTGAACTCCCTGCGGTCAACCTCGACGTCGGCCTCGAGCACGCGCGCTCCAGATGTAGGCGGCCAGCGGAAGCGGCAGGGCGACCACGAGCAGGACGAGGGCGAACGGCAGCGCCGAGGCCAGGCCGGTTATCTGCAGCTGGTTCCAGACCTGCAGCGGAAGCCCGAACGGATGGTAGGCCACGATCACCACCGCGCCGAACGCGCCCATCGCCCGCGCCCACGCGATGGCCAGCGCCATCGCCAGCCCGGGCGCGGCCAGCGGCAGCGTCACCCGGCGCAGCACCCGCCGCGGCGGGTCGCCGAGCAGCGCGGCCTGCTGCTCCAGCCGGGGATCGACGTCGCTGAACGCGGCCTGCGCGCCGAGCACGTAGTACGGCGCCGACTCGTAGATCTCGGCGATGACCAGCGCCAGGAACGTGTTGGTCGCCGACAGGTGCAGGTCGCCCAGCAGCTCGCCGGCCGGCGTGAACGGGCCGATCATGAAGATCAGCAGCAGCCCGATCACCAGCGGCGGCAGCAGCAGGCTGCACAGCACCCCGGTCTCCCACACCCGCGGGAACGGCAGCGACCCGCGCGCCATCAGCCAGGCCAGCGGCGTGCCGAGCAGCACCAGCAGGCCGAGCGTGACGGCGCCCGCCTCCACCGAGGTGACCAGCGGGTCCAGCGCGCCAGGCGCCCGCAGCGCGGTCGTGATCGCGCCCCAGGACAGGTGCGTGAGCAGGGCGATCACCGGGCCGAGCAGCAGCACCCAGATGATCGCGGCGCCGCCGACCGAGACGGCGCCGGAAACCGACCTGGCTGCCCGCGGCAGCGCCGCGGGGCCAGGCCCGCGACGGCCCGCGGGGGGCCGGTCCCCGCGCGGGCCGCCGCCGGCCGCTGCGGCTGGCCTAGCCGCCCAGCTCACTCTTGACCGCTGCGGGGACGGCGCTGGCATCGCCGAACACCTGCGGCGTGAGCAGCGTGTACCCGCCTTGCTTGTGCAGCTGCAGGCCCGCCGGGGACAGCACGTACTTGACGAACGCGGTCCCGGCCGGGGTCGGCTTGCCGATCGTGGTGATGTCGATCACCAGCGGCGAGCCCTTCTTGACCATGTTCCCGGTGATGGTCACCGTGGCCTTGGCGTACTGCGCGGCGTCCGCCGCGCTGCCGAGGTTGATGTCGTCGGGCAGCGTGATGTAGTGCAGGTGCAGCTGGATCGCCTGGGACAGGTACGCGCTGGCTGCGTCGAGCTGGCCGGACTGCAAGGTGGCATCCAGCGACGCCTCGGCGAAGATCTCCGGTGAGCTCGCCGAGCCGGCCGGGCCGCCGAGGATCTTGCTGACGGTGCTGGCGGGCAGGTGGTACTTGGCCTGCGCGAGCTCGAGCATGAAGATGAACGCCCGGCCCTGCGGGTCGGTGTTCGGGTCGGTCCGGCCGAGCTTGAGGCCGGGCGTCTCGAGCAGCTTGTAGAGGCCGGCCAGGTCCTTCTTGCCGCTGGCGTAGGCCTCGAACTGGCTGGCGTACTTGCTGCTGGGGTTGTAGGCCAGCACGATCGAGGTGGTCGCGTACTGGACGTACCACTTGGTGAACTTGGGCTCCAGCGGGGTGATGTTGTCGCCGCCGACGCTCTCGAACACGTTCGGGGAGATCTCGCCGGCCGCGATGCCCGAGGACAGCTCGCCCGACGCGCCGCCCCGCCCGGAGTACTGGTCGCCGGTCGCCTTGCTGAACCCGGGCCCGACGATCTTCTCGTTCAGGAACTGCAGCGACGCGGCGTAGGCCACGTTCGCGGTGCCCTTGGCCGCGCCGCCTGAGCCGCCGCCTGAGGAGGATGAGGAAGACGATGAGCTGCCGCAGCCCGCCGCGGCCAGCGCGATGGCCGTGATCGCGAGCAATCCGCTGGTACGCCAGCGGTGCGGCCTTTTCCTGAGGTACGCCATCCTTTGAACCTAGCCACTAGCGCTTGCGCGGCGCAAGAACTGACGACACCGGGTCGCGGCCCTGCCGGGTCCCGCCCGGGCCCGGAGCGGAAGCGCAGCGGCCATTCAGCTGACGCTCAGCCGGATTCGCTTGACTGGGAAGGCGTCCCGCGCGCCCGGCGCGCCCATAGCATTGTGTGCGGCAACGCGCGCTATGCGCCCGCGCGCCCGGTCGCCCGGGCAGTGTGGCCCGGCCCCGAACCGGGCCGCGTTGTGCTGCGTTGTCGCGTTGTAAGGCCAGTCAGCTCCGGAAGGGTAAGGCAACCGAGAATGGGCAAGGCGGAACGGAACCGGCGGCGGAACGCCCAGGAGAAAATCGCATTTCAGCGCGCGGCCGACCGCCGGGCCGAGCGCTACCGGCAGCTCCTGACCGTGGGCGGCAGCGTGCTCGCGGTGCTCGCCATCGTCGTGGTGTTCGTGATCGTGAAGGTCTCGCACCACTCGTCGCCGGCCAGCACGTCGGCCTCTAACCTGCCCGCGAGCGTGATCTCTGACGTCACCAAGGTGCCCGCCGCCGCCCTGGACCAGGTCGGCACGGGGAGCACCTACAAGGGCGCCATCCAGCCGATCGCCAATGGCCCGCAGCTGACCTCGGGCGGCAAGCCCCAGGTCGTCTACGTCGGCGCGGAGTACTGCCCGTTCTGCGCGGCCGAGCGGTGGGCGATGACCGCGGCGCTGAGCCGGTTCGGCACGTTCACGGGGTTGCGCGGCATCCACTCCTCCACCACCGACACCGACCCGAACACGCCGACGCTGACGTTCTACAAGACCAGCTACAGCAGCAAGTACGTGACCTTCACCAGCACCGAGGCGCAGACCGTCACGCGCGCCACCCTGCAGCCGCTGACCAGCCTGGACAACCAGCTGATGAGCAAGTACGACGTCCCGCCGTACGTGCCGAACACGAACGAGTCCGGCTCGTTCCCGTTCGTCGACTTCGGCAACAAGTACGTGATCAACGGCGCGAGCTTCGACCCGGCGGTGCTCGCGGGCAAGAGCTGGGCCCAGGTCGCCGCCGCGCTCAAGGACCCGTCCAGCCCGATCGCCAAGAGCGTGGACGGCGCCGCGAACCTGATCACCGCCGCGATCTGCAAGGTCACCGGCAGCAAGCCGGCCAGCGTGTGCGGCTCGGCGGGCGTGACCACGGCCACCGGGGCGCTCTAGACCGACTGACCGTGCCCCGTCCCGGGCTGGCGCCAGGCCTCGCTGGCCGTGGTTAACTGGCACCGTCGGCGGATGGCCCCGAACTGATAAGGCTGACCAGGGCAGATGAGTAAGGCAAACCGGATCAGGGAGCAGTCAGCACGAGAGCGGATCGCGGCCCAGCGGGCGGCGGCACGCCGGGCGGAGACCCGCAACCGGGCCCTGCTGGCGGGCGGCAGCGTCCTGGCCGTGCTGGTGATCGTGCTGGTCTTCGTCGTGATCAAGCTGAACAGCTCGTCCCAGGGCCCGCCAGCCGCCCCTCGCGGTACCGCGCTGCCCGCCAGCGTCACCAGCCAGGTCACCAGCGTCCCGGCCAGCACGCTGGACGCGGTCGGCGCGGGCAGCGCGCTGAGCTACAACCCGAAGGCGATCAGCCCGATCAACGGCACGCCGCTGACCAGCGGAGGCAAGCCGGAGATGCTCTACATGGGCGCGGAGTACTGCCCCTTCTGCGCCACCGAGCGGTGGGCGATGGCGGTCGCGCTGAGCCGGTTCGGCACGTTCTCCCCGCTGCACGGCATCCGGTCGGCCCCCGCCCCCGAGACCTTCCCCGACACCGCCACGCTGACCTTCTACAACACCCGCTACACCAGCAAGTACCTGACCTTCACCCCGGTCGAGCTGCAGAAGGTCGACCACTCCCCGCTGCAGACGCCCACCTCCCAGCAGAACGCCCTGCTGCAGCAGTACACCAAGGGCGGGATCCCGTTCATCAACTTCGGCGGCAAGTACGCGCTCACCTCGGTCAGCTACGACCCGTCCGTGCTCCAGGGACTCAGCTGGTCGCAGATCGCCGCCGCGCTGCACAAGCCGTCCAGCCCGGTCGCTCAGGGCGCCGACGGCGCCGCGAACCTGGTCACCGCCGCCATCTGCAAGATGACCGGCAACAAGCCCGCCGGCGTCTGCACCAGCTCAACCATCACCTCGCTCCAGCCCAGGCTGTAGTGCCGCCGGCCGCCCGTGCGGCCGCTAAGGGAGGGACGGGACGTCGTGGTAGCTGACGGGGTGGTCTTCTCCCTTGCCCAGGAAGTGCTCGTTGATCGCCTGGGCGATCATGTTGTGCTGGTAGCTGTCGGGGCGGGCCCGGCCGCGGGCGTAGGCCTGGACCAGGGCCGGGCTGGCGGTTCCGCCGACGGCCAGGTAGCTCAGCCACAACTGGTGCAGGGTGAGGCCGGAAAGATCCCAGCCATCAGAAAGACTGAACCCCGCACCGGGGCTTCTGGTCACCGGGCACCAGGCGGCATGGTCAGCCGGGGCCGGAGCGCTGAACGGGCTGCTGTCATGAAGGGCGTCCCTTGATAGGCGCCTGGCGTTGCGCCGCTGCCTGACCCGCCGGGCACCTTCACCCTACCGGGCCCGGGCGGGCAGCCGGCCGCTGGGTGGCCCGCTGCCGCCGGTCGGGCGCCAGGTCAGCGCGAAGGCGTCAGCAGGCTCCCGGTGTCGACCAGGTGCTCGGCGACGTCCCGCAGCTTGCGGTTGACGGCCTGGGACGAGGCGACCAGCAGCCCGAACGCCTGCACCCCGGTGACCTTGTACCGCTCGATCAAGATGCCCTTGGCCTGCCCGATCAGGTCACGGCTGTCCAGCGCGGTCAGCAGGCCCGCCTGCGTCCGGGCGGCGGCCATCGCCAGCGCGGCATGAGAGGCCAGCAGGATGCCGGTGCTCTCGCTGTCGGGGGTGAACGCGGCCGCGCTCGGGGCGTACAGGTTCAGCGCCCCGAAGCTGTCGTTCCCGGCGAACAGCTGGACGGACAGCACCGACAGCACGCCCATGTCGACGGCCTGGCGGGCGAACCGGGGCCAGCGGGCTTCTGCCCGCAGATCATCGCAGCGCACCGTCCTGTGCTCTCGCGCGGCGTCCAGGCACGGTCCCTCACCGGTCTGGTACTGCAGCCGGTCGATCCGCCCGACCAGCTCGCCGGAGGCCGCCGTCGTGTCGAACTCCCTGCCGGTGACCTGGGTGATCCCGGCGTACTGCGCGCCGTCTACCTCGGTCACGGCGGCCCGCGCGATGTGGTGCAACAGCGCCTCGGTCGTGACATCGGCCTGCAGCTCGCGGGCCAGCTCGCTCAGCTGGCGCGCGACCCCCGGCTCGGCGCTCTGCCCGGTGCTGCCGAGCGCCTGCCGCACCGGGTCCTGCTGTTCCTCCTGCACCATGGGTCATCTCCGCAGCAAGCTAGAAGCCCCGCCAGCATATGCCGCGCCGGGCGAGGGCAGGCGAGGCGGACGGGAATATTAGCTGGCCCTGGCGGCTTGCTAGATGATTAGCTTAGCGAACAATCTGGCTACCGAACCAAGGGGCTGGCTGAGCGCGATGAGAGGCCTGCTGGCGTGAGCGCACCGGACGTGAGCACCGCGGACGGGATGAGTGCTTCGCGGGTGGCCCTGACGGTGATGCGGCTGTTCCGGTCGCTGGAGCTGGTTGACGCCGGGCTGACCCCGCAGCAGTACCGGATCCTGAAGCTGGCCGGCGCGGGCGGAGAGCGCTCGGCCCGGCTGGCGGAGCGGCTCGCGGTCGCCAAGCCGACGCTGACCGCCACCGCGGACGGGCTGGTCGCGGCCGGGTACGCCCGGCGCGACGCCGAGCCCGGCGACCGGCGGGTGGTCAGGCTGTCGCTCACCACCGCGGGCCGGGATGCGCTTGACCGGGCCGACGCGGCCTACGCGGGCTGGCTGGACCGGCTGCTGGGCGACCTCAGCGAGGCGGACCGGATCCTGATCCTGCACTCGCTGACCGTGCTGGACACGGTGGTCCAGCCGCCGCGCTGCGGCGGCCGGCCGCCGGCCGTGCTGGCGGCTGGATGAGGCCGGGCCGGCCTGACGAGCCCGGCCTGACGAGCCCGGCCTGACGAACACAGAGCGGACGAGACGAGACGGGGCGAGGAAGCCACGCGAGACGAGCAGATGCCACGGCGGGGCAACACGGCCGGGCCGGACGCGACGGGACGGGGAACGGGAGCACCGGGTGACCGGCGGGTTAACCGGGGCGCGAGCGTGACCGGGCCGGCCAGGGACCGGTGGCTGCGGAGGCTGGCCGCCGAATGCTGGCGGTTCCGCAGGCTTACCCTGGTGGCGCTGGGCGGGAGCCTGCTGGCGACCGCGATGATCGCGGTCATCCCGCTGATTCAGCGCGACATCATCGACAACGCGATCCTTACCCGAAGGCAGCCGATCTGGCCGGGCGCGCTGGCGCTGATCGCCGCCGCCCTGATCACGTTCGCCGGCATCTACCTGCGGCGCTACCGCGGCGGGCGGCTCTCGCTGGACGTCCAGCACAGCCTGCGCACCGAGCTGTTCGGCTCGCTGTCGCGGCTGGACGGGGCCCGCCAGGACCAGCTGCACACCGGCCAGATCGTCAGCCGGTCCATATCGGACCTGAACATGGCGCAGAGCCTGCTCAGCATGGTGCCGCTGCTGCTGGGCAACCTCGTCCTGTTCGTCTTGTCGCTGGTCTTCATGCTGTTCCTGTCGCCGCTGCTCACGCTCATCGCGCTGGCCGTCGGGCCGGCCCTGTGGCTGATCGCCTACCAGTCCAGGACCCGGCTGTTCCCGGCCAGCTGGGACGCGCAGCAGCAGGCGGCGAACGTGGCGGGCGTGGTCGACGGCGCGGTCACCGGGGTGCGGGTGGTCAAGGGCTTCGGCCAGGAGGAGCAGGAGATCGGCCGGCTGGAGGGCGCCAGCCGGTGGCTGTACGCCTCCCGGGTGCGCGCGGTCAGGCTGATGGCCCGCTACAACCCCTCGCTGCAGGCCATCCCGGCGCTCGGCCAGGTCGGGGTGCTGGCACTCGGCGGCTGGCTGGCGATCCGGCACTCGATCACGATCGGCACCTTCTTCGCGTTCTCCGCCTACCTGGCCCAGCTGGTCGGGCCGGTCCGCGCGCTGACCGGGCTGGTCACCATCGGCCAGGAAGCCAGGGCCAGCGTGATCAGGGTGTACGAGGTGATCGACTCCCGGCCGGCGCTGACCGAGAAGCCGGACGCGATCGCGCTGCCGGCCGGCGCCCGCGACGTCGAGCTGGACGACGTGACGTTCGGCTACCTGCCGTCCGAGCCGGTGCTGCGCGGGCTGTCGCTGCGGGTGCGCCCGGGCGAGACGCTCGCGCTGGTCGGCACGTCCGGGTCCGGCAAGTCCACGATCTCGCTGCTGCTCCCCCGGTTCTACGACGTGCGCGGCGGCGCGGTGCGGATCGGCGGGCATGACGTCCGTGACCTCACCCTCGACTCGCTGCGCGCCTCGATCGGGCTGGTGATGGAGGACAGCTTCCTGTTCTCCGACTCGGTCCGGGCCAACATCGCCTACGGCCGGCCCGACGCCACCATGGAGCAGGTGGTCGCGGCGGCCAGGGCAGCCGAGGCGGACGACTTCATCGAGGACCTGCCGCAGGGCTACGACACCGTGATCGGCGAGCAGGGACTGACCTTGTCCGGCGGCCAGCGCCAGCGGGTGTCGCTGGCTCGCGCGCTGATCACCGACCCGGCGATCCTGGTCCTGGACGACGCCACGTCCGCGATCGACGCCAAGGTCGAGGCGCAGATCCACGCGACGCTGCGCAAGGTGATGGCAGGCCGGACCACGCTGCTGATCGCGCACCGGCGGTCCACCCTGCAGCTGGCCGACCGGATCGCGGTGCTGGACGAGGGCGCGCTGGTCGACCAGGGCACGAACGAGGAGCTGACCGGGCGCTGCGCGCTCTACCGGCTGCTGCTGGCCGGTCCCGGCGACGACGCTGAGGGCGTCGACGCCGGCGAGCTGGACTGCTACTCCAGCGAGGCCGCCGACCGGGCCGCGGCCAGCGCCGGATCCGTGGTCACCGAAGGCGCGGTAACGCCAGGCCTGTGGCCCGCCGCCGCGGCCGGCGCCGGCACCCCCGACGGGGCTAGCCCCAACGGGACGGGCAGCTCCAACGGGGCCAGCACCCCCGGCGCGGCTAGCCCCAACGGGACGGGCAACTCCAACGGGGCCGGCCCCGCCACCGGGGCGGCGGGCGGCGCACGCGGCCGGGCCGGGGCCGCGGCCGCCCGCAGCACCAGCATGCTGGCCTACATCCCGCCCAGCCCGGAACTGCTGGCCAAGGTGGACGCGCTGCCGCCGGCCACCGACGAGCCCGGGGTGAGCCAGTCCTGGGCGCGGGCCGGCGACCCGCACTTCCGGCTGCGGCGGCTGCTCAAGCCGTTCGCGGTCGCGCTGACCATCGGCCTGGTGCTGGACGGGCTGGACGCGCTGGCCGGCATCGCCATGCCCGCACTGGTCCGCAACGGCATCGACAACGGCGTGCTGGCCACCGCGACCGGCGCGGTGCTGCTGATCGCGCTGGCCGCGCTCGGCATCGTGCTCGCCGACTGGGTGGTCAACGCGGTGCAGACCTACGTGGTCGGCCGCAACGGGGAGCGGCTGCTGTACGCGCTGCGGGTGAAGATCTTCGCGCAGCTGCAGCGGCTCGGCCTCGACTACTACGAGCGCGAGCTGTCGGGCCGGATCATGACCAGGATGACCACCGACGTGGACGCGCTGTCCAGCTTCCTGCAGACCGGCCTGATCACGATGGTCAACTCGGGCCTGTCGTTCATCGGCGTTTTCATCGCGCTGCTGTTCATCAACGTCCGGCTCGGGCTGGTGCTGTTCGCGCTGCTGCCGGTGCTGATCGCGGCCAGCGTGGTGTTCCGGGCCAAGTCGTCGAAGGCCTACACCGAGGCGCGGGAGAAGGTCAGCGTGGTGAACGCCAGCCTGCAGGAGAACGTCGCCGGGCTGCGGGTCGCGCAGGCCTACCGGCGCGAGCAGGTCAACGCGGACCGGTTCGCCGGGCTGAGCGAGGCCTACCTCGGCGCCCGGCTGCGCGCCCAGCGCTACATCGCGCTCTACTTCCCGTTCGTCCAGGCGCTGTCCACCGTGGCCGGGGCGCTGGTGCTGTTCGCCGCGGCCGGCCAGGTACACAGCGGGGCGCTCAAGGCCGGCGGCCTGATCGCCTACCTGCTCTACATCGACCTGCTGTTCTCGCCGGTGCAGCAGCTGTCCCAGGTGTTCGACGGCTACCAGCAGGCGGCGGTCGGGCTGCGCCGGATCTCCGGCCTGCTCCGGATGCCCACCTCGACCCCGCAGGCGGCCGTGCCGATCATCCCGCGGCGCCGGCTGCGGGGCGCGCTGGAACTGCGTGACGTGCGCTTCAGGTACCCGGGCCAGCACCAGGACGCGCTGGCCGGGGTGAGCCTGTCGGTCGCGCCCGGCGAGACGGTGGCCCTGGTCGGCCAGACCGGCGCGGGCAAGTCCACGCTGGTCAAGCTCGTGGCCAGGTTCTACGACGTGACCTCGGGCAGCCTGCTGGCGGACGGGATCGACATCCGCGACTTCGACCTGCCCGGCTACCGGCAGCAGCTCGGCGTGGTGCCGCAGGAGCCGTACCTGTTCGCGGGCACGGTGCGGGACGCGATCGCCTACGGCAGGCCGGACGCCACCGACGCGGAGGTGGAGGCCGCGACCCGCGCGGTCGGCGCGATCGAGATGATCGCCCGGCTGCCCGGCGGGTTCGGCCACGAGGTCGCCGAGCGGGGCCGGAACCTGTCGGCCGGCCAGCGGCAGCTGATCGCGCTGGCCCGCGCCTACCTGGTCGACCCGGCGATCCTGCTGCTGGACGAGGCGACGGCGGCGCTCGACATGGCCGCCGAGGCCGCGGTGAACAAGGCCACCGAGCAGCTCGCCGCCCGGCGCACCACCCTGGTGGTGGCGCACCGGCTGACCACCGCGGCCAGGGCCGACCGGATCGTCGTGGTGGAGCACGGCCGGATCGCCGAGATCGGCAGCCACGACGAGCTGCTGGCCCGCGGCGGCAGCTACGCGCAGATGTGGGCGACGTTCACCGGGGACGCCGAGCTGGTCGCCTGAGCCCCGGCCGGGCCGGGCAGCGCGGGCGCGGGGTCGTCCGAGCGCAGGCGGCGCACGTCCCGCGGGATCAGCGCGAGCGCCGATGCCGCCACGATCAGAGCGGCGGCGCCGTACTGCACGGCGGGCACCCCGACGGCCGCGGCGACCGGGCCGGCCACCAGCGCGCCGGCCGGCATGGCCATCACCGTGCCGAGCGCGTCATACGCCGACACCCGGGCCAGCTTGTCCGGCGGGATCCGCCGGGCCAGCGTGACCGTCCACTGGACCATCAGGATCTCCAGCGTGATGCCCAGGCCGAAGGAGGCCGCGCAGATCAGCGGCAGCGGCCAGAGCATGGCCAGCGAGAGCGGCCCGACCGCGATCGCGAGCCCGATCCCGGTCACGAACAGGACCGGCCGCGCGGGGGTGAACCGCAGCGACACCAGGCCGCCCACGATCAGCCCGACCGCGTCCGCGGCGGTGATCGCGCCCCAGGCCGCGGGCCCGCCCAGGCCCGCCCTGGCGACCACCGGGCCGAGCACCTCGAACGAGCCGTACCAGGCCATCATGACCACCGCGAACTGCAGCACGACCACCCACAGCCAGGTGTGCGACCGGAACTCCGACCAGCCATCGCGCAGGTCGCGCACGATCCCCGGGCGCGCGTCCGGGCGCAGCCCGGTGACCTTGATGCGCAGCAGCAGCGGGATCGTGCTGAGCAGCCCGGCGCCGCAGATCAGCAGCGCCCAGCCGGGCCCGGCCGCAGCCACGAAGAACCCGGCGATCGTCGCGCCGCCCATCTGGCCGCCGTTCATCGCCAGCCGGCTCACCGCGCTGGCCTGCTGCAGCAGCTCACCGGTCACCAGCCGGGGCAGCAGCGCCTGGGACGCCGGGTAGAAGATCGCCATCCCCGAGCCGGTCACCACCTCCAGGCAGATCATCTGCCACAGCGCCGGGTGGCCGGCCACCACCAGCAGCCCGAAGCTCCCCTCGCCCAGCGCGATCATCGCGTTCGCCGCGACGATCACCCGCTGCGGCGGCAGCCGGTCCGCCACCACGCCGCCGACCATGGTGAACACCAGCGACGGGGCGATCTGCGCGGCCAGCACGTAGGACAGGTCCGCGGTCGATCCGGTGGCGTCCAGCACCGCGAACGAGACCCCGACGATCGAGAACGCGAACGCGGCAGGGGCCAGCAGCCGGTCGGCCAGCAGCAGCCGGAAATCACCTGCCCGCAGCACCGGGAAACGGCGCAGCAGCGCACCCGCGAGCATGACGTTGGCACCCGTTTCTTGATTGACGATTCAGGGCTGGGGCCTCTCGATGCTAGCCAGCCGGCCTGGCCCGCGGGAAATGCTTTTCCGTAGGTAGAGTCACCATGCGGGCCGAGGGAGTTCCGCAGCCCGGAAGGAGCTGATGGACGGTGAGCATCCTGGGTACCCGGGTGCTGCGCGTGGAGGATCCGCGGTTCCTGACCACCGGCGGCGTGTACACCGAAGACCTTCAGGACGAACGCCTCGCGGGCGCCTGTCATGCCTTCTTCGTGCGCTCCCCGGTGGCGCACGCCAGGATCACCGGCATCAGCACCAGCCAGGCGGCCGCCGCCCCCGGCGTCGTCGCCGTGTTCACCGCCGGCGACCTGGACCTGGACCCGGTCCGGCCGCCTGGCGAGTTCAACCAGCACATGCTCCGCCCGCTGCTGGCGTCCGGCCTGGTGCGCTATGTCGGCGAGCCGGTCGCCGTCGTCGTCACCGAGCAGCTGTACCAGGGCGAGGACGCGGCCGAGCTCGTCGACGTCGACTACGACCCGCTGCCCGCGGTCGTCGACGTGGCGGACGCGGCGGCCGGCCAGGTGCTGCTGTTCGAGGCGGCCGGCACCAACGTGGTGGGCACGTTCGGCGGCGCGGGCGAGCTGGATGAGCACCTGCTCGACGGCTGCGAGGCGGTGGTGACGCGCGAGATCGTCAACCAGCGGCTCGCCCCGGCGCCGATGGAGAGCCGCGCGGCCGCGGCCGCGTGGGGCCAGGACGGGCGGCTGACCGCCTGGATCCCGAACCAGGGCGCGCAGAGCACCAGGGGTTCGATGGCCCGGCTGCTCGGGATCGAGCCCGGCCAGGTCCGGGTCATCACCCCGGATGTCGGCGGCGCGTTCGGCGCGAAGTTCGGCGCCGACTCCGAGCACGCCCTGGTGGCGTGGGCGGCCAGGCGGCTGGGACGCCCGGTGCGGTGGAGCGAGACCAGGTCGGAGAACCTGGTCTCGATGACGCACGGCCGCGCTCAGCGGCAGACGATCACGATCGGCGGCCGCAGGGACGGCACCGTGCTGGCCTACCGGCTGGAGGTGCTGCAGGACACCGGCGCCTACCCGCGGCTCGGCGCGTTCCTGCCCGAGCTCACCATCCTGATGGCGCCGGGGCCCTACGTGATCGAGCGCGCCGAGGCGGTGGCCCGGTCGGTCGCCACCAACACCACCCCGGTCGGCGCTTACCGGGGCGCCGGGCGGCCGGAGGCGACCGCCGCGCTGGAACGGGCCATGGACCTGTTCGCCGCCGAGATCGGGATGGACCCGGCGCAAGTCCGGCGCAAGAACCTGCTCGCCCCGTTCACCGAGCCGCACGAGACCAAGTTCGGCGCGCGGTATGACAGCGGGGACTACGCCGGGGCCCTGGACCGGGTGCTGGCGGCGGCGGGCTACGACGAGCTGCGCCGCGACCAGGCCCGCCGCCGCGAGCGCGGCGACACCGTGCAGCTGGGCATCGGGGTGTCCTGTTACGTGGAGATAACCGGCGGCGGCGACGAGGCGGGCGCGCCGCACGAGAACGCGACCGTCGAGGTCCACCCGGACGGCACCGCGACGATCCTCACCGGCACCTCACCGCACGGTCAGGGGCACGAGACCGCCTGGGCGATGCTGGCCAGCGAGGAACTCGGCATCCCGGTGGAGAAGATCACGCTGCGCTGGGGCGACACCGACCTGATCCCCGAGGGCGGCGGCACCGGCGGGTCGCGCAGCCTGCAGCAGGGCGGCGCCGCGGTCCGCCAGGCCGCCCAGGAACTGATCGAGGTCGCCAGGGAGCGGGCCGCGGACGCGCTGGAGGCCAGCGCGGGTGACCTGCGGTTCAACCCGGCCCGCAGCGCGTTCGAGGTGGCCGGTGACCCCGACGCCGCGGTGCCGCTGGCCGGCCTGGCCGATGGTGAGCGGCTGCTGGTGCGGGCGGTGTTCAGCGCGCCGGGCGCCACCTACCCGTTCGGCGCGCACGTCGCGGTCGCCGAGGTGGACACCGAGACCGGCAAGGCGGTGCTGCGGCGGCTGATCGCGGTCGACGACGCGGGGACCGTGCTCAACCCGCTGCTCGCCGAGGGGCAGCGGCACGGCGGCCTGGCCCAGGGCGCCGCCCAGGCGTTCCTGGAAGAGGTCGTCTACGACGGCGACGGCAACCCGCTGACCGCGACCCTGGCCGACTACCCGTTCCTGTCCGCGACCGAGGTGCCCAGCTTCGAGCTGGTCGACATGCAGACGCCGACCAGCTACAACCCGCTCGGGGCCAAGGGCATCGGCGAGGCCGGCAGCATCGGCTCCACCCCCGCCGTGCAGAGCGCGATCATCGACGCGCTCGCTCACCTGGGGGTGCGTCACATCGACCTGCCCGCCACGCCGCAGCGGGTCTGGCAGGCACTGCAGGACGGGTCAGCCCCGATGGCACCGCCACAGGCCGGAACGGAGAACGCGTAGATGCTCCTTCAGCTCACCGTCAATGGCCAGCCCCGCTCCGGCGACGTCGAGCCGCGGCTGCTGCTGGTGCACTACCTGCGCGAGGTGTGCGGGCTGCGGGCCGCCAACGTCGGCTGCGACACCACCTCCTGCGGCGCCTGCACCGTGCTGCTGAACGGCGCCTCGGTGAAGTCCTGCACCGTGCTCGCGGTCCAGGCCGCCGGGCAGGACGTCCGCACCGCCGAGGGCCTGGCCCCGCCCGGCGAGCTGCACCCGGTGCAGGCGGCGTTCCAGGCCGAGCACGGGCTGCAGTGCGGGTTCTGCACCCCGGGCATGGTGATGGCGGCGGTCGGGCTGCTCGCCGAGAACCCGGACCCGACCGAGGCGCAGGTGCGCGAGGGGCTGGAAGGCAACCTGTGCCGCTGCACCGGCTACCACAACATCGTCCGCGCCGTGCTCGCCGCGGCCGCCTCAGGCCGCGCGGGCGCGGGCCCGGCGGTGCGCGCATGATCCCCGCCCCGTTCGAGTACCAGGCGGCAGGCAGCGCCGGGCACGCCGTCTCGCTGCTGGCTGACCACGGCGACGACGCGAAGCTGCTGGCCGGCGGTCATTCGCTGCTGCCGATGATGAAGCTGCGGCTGGCCGCGCCGGCGGTGCTGATCGACATCGGCGGGCTGGCCGAGCTGGCCGGGGTGCGGGCCGACGGGGACGAGCTGGTGATCGGCGCGGCGACCTGCCACGCCGCGCTGGCCGCCGACGGCCTGGTGCGGGCGGGCGCGCCGCTGCTGGCGCACGCCGCCAGCCAGGTCGGTGATCCGCAGATCCGCCACCGCGGCACCATCGGCGGCTCGCTGGCGCACGCCGACCCGGCCGCCGACCTGCCGATGGCGCTGGTCGCGCTCGGCGGGTCGGTTCAGGTCCTCGGCCCGGGCGGCAGCCGGGTGGTGGCCGCCGACGACTTCTTCGCCGGCTATTTCGAGACCGTGCTGGACCCGGCCGAGATGATCACCGCGGTCCGGGTGCCGGCCAGGCCGGGCCAGAGCTGGGGGTACCAGAAGTTCGTCCGGCGGGCGAACGACTGGGCGATCGTCGGCGCGGCAGCCGCCGGGGGCCGGATCGCGCTGGCCAACATGGGCCCGGTGCCGGTCCGGGCCAGGGCCGCGGAGAAGGCGCTCGCCGACGGCGCTAGCCCGCGGCAGGCGGCGGACCTGGCCGCGGAGGGGACCTCGCCCGGCGAGGACATCCACGCCAGCCGCGGCTACCGGCAGCACCTGGCCCGGGTGCTGACCAGGCGGGCGCTGGCCGGGGAGCGCCAGGGCGGCTAGCCGAGGCCGAACACGGTCAGCAGCACCAGCACGACCGTGAGGACGGCGAACAGGCCGTGGCCGACCACCACCGCGACCGGGAAGTTGCTCTCGGCCGGGGTGGCCCGCAGGGCCGGCGCCGACCCTGGCTGCTCGGCGGCCCCTACGGTGAGCGTCACCGTGGACTCCCGGTAGACCGACAGCCAGCGCCGCAGCATGGTCAGGCCGAGCGCCGCGACCGCGAGCAGGATCACCAGTGCCGCGTCAGCCAGCCGGTCGTCCGCGGCGATCAGGTAGACGATCCAGATCGCGAGGCCCGCCACTGCCAGCAGGACGTGGCCGAAAACCACGGCGGCGGGCAGCCGGCTCTCCCCGTTACCGCCGTATTCGATCAGCCAGATGGCGAACATGAACAGCCCGAATGAGGCAGCAGCGAGCCAGCTGATGAGCGCAACCGTAGTCATGTACTCTCTCGCGCGCAGACGAAACCCCCCGGCGGGTGGCGGCAAGGCCGCGCTGCCCGCCCCGGCACCAGCCGGCCTACGCCTTATTTACGGCGCGATGAAGACAGCTGGTTCAGTTAATCTCAGAACCTGCATATCCGGACTGACCAATTTAATTGGGGTGAAAGTCCGTAAGCCAGGTGCCTGCCCCGGCGCCGCGCGGGCGCGGCGCTCTTAGCCCGCCCCCCGAGCGCGGGCTAGGCGCGGACGGCGTCCTGGCAGCGGCGCGGGGGCAGGGCACGGTGCGTGACTCACTCCCCCCGAGCGAGCCGGGGCGGCGGCGCCCTGTCCGTACCCCCGTCCGGACTGGGCCGCCGCGACCCCATCGCACCCCTGACTACCCCACCGAGTCTGCCCGGTCCCCGGTCCGGATCGCCCCACGTGTTCACGTAGTGCTGCCTAAGTGACGGTCGTCAGGAAGACGTGATTGCGGTGGCCGGCCGGTCGAAATGCGGGGCTTTGGCCTGGTGACCATCGAGTACTACATATGTAGCCTGGCGTCAGGGCTAGCCGGAGCGGAATGACCTGGCAACGCGGTGTCGTTGTACAGGCAAAATTCGGGGGAGGTCAGCCATGGCTACCGGGGCCAGGGATCCGGCACTGCACAAGGCCAGGATGCAGTTCATGTCCAGCCGCGTCGTCTCCGGTCAGGTCCGGGCGGAGATCGCGGCGTCCTGGCAGCGGTCAGCCAGCGCGGGCCTGCTGCCCGACAAGGTCGCCCCGCCGTATCAGGCGGACCTGGACTTCGAGGGACGGCTCGCCAGCGCGGCCAGGCCGGTCGCCAGCAGGCTCAGCGAGGACCTGACCGACACCGGGGTGAGCCTGTTCGTGTCCGACGGCCAGGGCCGGCTGCTGACCAGGCACGTCACCGAACCGGGCCAGCGCGCGGTGCTGGACAGGGACCGGCTCGCGCCCGGATTCGACGTCGCCGAGGACATCATCGGCACCAACGGGGTCGGGACCGCGCTGAAGCAGGCCGGGCCGATCTCGATCCTCGGCGAGGAGCATTTCGCCGACGCGCTCGGCGCGCTGGCCTGCACCGCGGCGCCGGTCACCGACCCGGGCACCGGCGAGATCCTCGGCTCGATCTGCCTGACCTGCTCGGCGGACCTGGCGCACCCGATCATGCTGCCGGTGGTCAGGCGGGCCGGCCGGGAGATCGAGGAGCGGCTGCTGGCCATGACCTCGGCCAGGAACCCGGCGCTGCGCTCCAGCTTCATCCGGGCCAGGCAGCAGGGCACCGGGCCGCTGGCCGCGGTGAGCCAGCACGGCATGCAGGCCAATCCCGCCGCGGGCCGGTTCGTCCGCCCGGCCGACCAGCCGGTGCTCTGGGACTGGATCGCCGCGGTGGTCGCCGGGCTCCGCTCCCCCGACAGCGAGCTGGAGCTCAGTGACGGGCTGCTGGTCAGCGCGCACGCCTGGCCGATCTACGACGGCGGGATGCTGGCCGGCGCGCTGGTGCGGTTCGACCAGCCGGCCAGCCCGCAGCCGGCCCCCGGCCCCGCGGTCCCGGTGCTGGGCTGGGACAGCCTCACCGAGACCGAGCGCAGCGTCGCCGAGGTGATCGCGGAGGGCAGGACCAACAGGGAGGCCGCCGCCCAGCTGTACCTGTCGCCGCACACCGTCGACTACTACCTGCGCCAGATCTTCCGCAAGCTGGGCATCGGGTCCCGGGTGGAACTCGCCCGGCAGGTGCTGACCAGGTCCTCGCCGCAGAGCCAGGCCGGGTTAATGGTTGCGGGGGGGCCGGCGATGGCCGACAGTCGGTCAGATGGAAACCATCACCTTCACCCTCCGCACCGGCAGCCGCGACACGGTGCAGGACATCACCGCGCGGTGCGCGGAGTTCGCCGCCGCCGCGTCGGCCGGCGGCGACGGGCTGCTGCACGTCTTCGTCCCGCACGCGACCGCGGGCGTGGCGCTGCTGGAGCTCGGCGCGGGCAGCGACGCCGACCTGCTGGCAACCCTGCGCCAGCTGCTGCCCGCAGACGGCCACTGGCGGCACGCGCACGGGTCACCCGGTCACGGCCGCTCGCACGTGCTGCCCGCCTTCGTCGCGCCGTTCACCGTGCTGCCGGTGCTGGCCGGGTCGCTCGCGCTGGGCACCTGGCAGTCGGTGGCGCTGGTCGACCTCAACGTGGACAATCCCGACCGCGAGGTCAGGCTGTCGTTCCTGCGCTGAAGAAGCGCGCCAGCAGCGGCGCGAGGACCGCCCCGGTCACGCTGTGGTCCTGCCGGTCCAGCGACCGGTGCTGCGCCCCGGGGATCGCGGCGGCCGCCGCCCGGACCGGCTCGCGCGCCCAGGCCGGGCTGGCCGTCCCGTCCAGGAACAGCACCGGAATGGTGATCCGGGCCAGCCGGCCGGCCGGGATCGCCGCGCCGTCCAGCACCGCGAAGTCGTAGCGCAGGGTCGCGGCCAGCCTCTGCATCGGCGCCCACATCCGGGATTCGCGCAGCAGCCTGGTCACCGCGGCCGACATACCCAGCGCCACCTGGAGGAACCGCTCGACCGCGTCGTCGTGGCGGCCCGCGTCGATCAGCTCGCCGACCGCGGCGGCCAGCTCGACCCGCCGCGCGGACTGCCCGGCGGTGAGCACGTAGGGCGGTTCGTAGACCGCCAGCGCGGTGATGGGCAGGCCGCGCGCGGCGGCTTCGAGCGCCAGCGCGCCGCCGGATGAGTGGCCGTAGACCAGGGCCGAGCCGCCGGCCTCGGCGAGCATCGCGGCCAGGTCGCCGATCTCCTTGCCGACCGCGTACGGGGCGGTGTCCCCGCTGTCGCCGCGGCCGCGCCGGTCGTAGTTGTAGACGGTGAAGTCCGGCGCGAGCGCCGCGGCCAGCCCGCGCGCCGCCGACCGGTCCCGCAGCGCGCCGGATACCAGGATCAGGGCGGGACCGGCCCCGGCCCGGTCGAAGGTGATCGGCGTGCCGTCCACCGACCGGGCCACGGGCATGCTGGCTAAGCGTCGAGGTGAGCGGGCAGGCCGAACACGGCGAACAGCCCGGGCACCAGGAAGTTGTGATGCCCCTTGATCCTGCCGCCGGAGACCTCGAGCACCTGGAGCGCGAACGGCGCGTGCCCGCCGGCCGGGTCGATCCGGTAGGAGCCGAACGCGGGGCAGCCGTTGGCGCTGGTCGCCACCAGCCGCGAGCCGCGGCAGCCGCACCCCTGGCCGAGCAGCCACCCGGCGAAGTTCTCCTTCCCGCGCATCCAGAAGTCGTAGGGCGGCATGGACATCACGAACTCGTCGTGCAGCAGCGCCACCAGCGAGTCGATGTCGTAGCGCTCGAACGCTTCCAGGTACCTGGCCAGCAGCTCCTGCTGGTCCGACTCGACCGGCCGGGCGGGCGCCGCCTCCACGTCGGCCTCGGCCAGGGTGGCGCGGGCCCGCTGCAGCGCGCTGTTGACCGACGCGACGCTGGAGTCCAGCAGGTCCGCCACCTCGGACGCCTGCCAGCGCAGCACTTCGCGCAGGATCAGCACGGCCCGCTGCCTGGCGGGCAGCAGCTGCAGCGCCGCGACGAACGCCAGCCGCACGGTGTCGCGCTGCTCGGCCAGCTCAGCCGGGTCGCCATCGGCCAGCACCCGGCCGTCGGGAACGGGCAGCACCCAGGCGTGCTCGGGCAGCAGCGGCCCGATCGGCGTCTCGGCGGTCGAGCTCGGGCCCATGTCCATCGGCCTGGCCCGCCGCTGGCGGCTGCGCAGCATGTCCAGGCACACGTTGGTGGCGATCCGGTAGAGCCACGAGCGCACCGCCGACCGGCCCTCGAAGCCGCCGGCCCCGCGCCAGGCGCGCAGCATGATCTCCTGCACCGCGTCGTCGGCGTCGAAGACCGAGCCGAGCATCCGGTAGCAGTACCCGGTCAGCTCCCGGCGGTACTGATCCAGCTCTTCCGGCCCGGCTACCCGGGCGCCGGCCGTGTGCGCATGGGTCGACATGGTTCTTTACCCTATCGTGACCCCACGACAGGCTGGTTCAGGCCGGGCCGGGGTCGGCCTGCGCCGGGATGTCGTGCTCTGGCCCGAGCATCTCGGCCGTGCCCGACGTCTGCGTCATGTCGCTCTTGTCGTAACTGCCCACCGCGGCGCTGATGCTCATCCGCCTGCCGCTGCGCTCGTCCGACAGCTCCAGCCGCGCGCTGGCGGGCTCGGCGGTCTTGTCCCGGTAGTAGGCGGGCACCTCGTACACCAGGTCACCATCGACGGCGCTGCCGGGCGCGAGCGTGAACGGCATGCTCAGCGGGCTCAGGTTCAGCGCGGCGGGCGGCGCCCAGTCCAGTGGCGGGCAGACCGCCTCGGCGGCCCGTCCCCACGAGCCGGGCACCAGCCGCAGGTAGAGCAGCACGTTCAGGCTGGCGGGCTGGCCGGCCCCGGCCCGGGTGATCCGCACGTGGAACGTGCGCAGCTGCACCGGCGACACCAGCCCGCTGCCGGCGTCCCGCTCGGTGCTGAGCGCGCCGGCCCCGAATATCTCCACCCGCAGGCCAGGGAAATCCGGCCGGGCCAGCGGCGGCACCGGCACCTGCCATTCCTCGACCGCCGCGAAGAAGCACGCGAAGGCCGCGACGAACGACAAGAGCGCGGCGAGCATCCAGCCGTTCAGGAACAGCGAGTAATCCGGCTGCTTTTCAAAGTACGCAACGGCGATGACGACGAAGAAGGGCGTCAGCGCCAGCAGCAGGCCGCCGAGCCAGAGCCACAGGCCGCGGTTCGATCGCATGGCCGGCAGTCTAGGGGAACACCTGCGGCCGAACCGGGGCATTTCCCGGGTCCGGCGGCGCGGGTGTCAGCGCCCGGGCGGCCCGGCCCGGGCGCGGGCGACCTGGCCCGCGGGGCGGCGGCTGGCGCATTGTTCTCGCCCGGGCCGGGCCCGCTGGTGGATCTTTGCCCGCGGCGCCCCTACTAGCCGCCCGATGCCGGCCCGTTCGGCGTATATTGCGAGTCGGCGTAGCAGATGGGCATCTGGCCGGCCGCACCGGGACGCCGCGGCCGGCGTCGGGGGGGCAAAGTTCTTGGCTGGCACGATGGTGCCTGGCATTGCCGGGGAGGCCCGCCCGGGCCGCGCCCGGGCGGAGTAGGAGGACGGGCGTGACCGCGAACGAGCCGCTGGCCGGCCAGAGCCTGGCCGACGCCGTCGTCGGCCGGCTCAGGACCGCGATCTCGACCGGCCGGTACCCGCCGGGCGAGCGCCTGGTGGAGCGCCGCCTGGCGCACGAGTTCGGCATCAGCCACATCCCGCTGCGCGAGGCGCTGGCCAGGCTGACCGAGGAGGGCCTGGTCGAGCGGCTGCCGCGGCGCGGCGCCCGGGTCGCCAGCCTCACTCCCCGGATGCTGGAGGAGGTGTCCAGCCTGCGGGTGGTGCTGGAGCAGTTCGTGGTCAGGCGGCTGGCCGGCCGGTTCACGCCCGAGGCCCGCGACGGGCTGCAGGCGATCATCGGGCAGATGATGCTCGCCGCCGGCCAGCACGACCTGCTCGCCCTGCACGAGCTCGACCAGAAGTTCCATCAGCGGCTGTGGGAGCTCACCGACAACTCCCTGCTGGTCGAGCTGTCCGCGCAGATGCGCACCAGGACCAGCCACTTCTACCTGGCCGCCGCGACCTCGCTGGCCCCGAACGAGCTGCGCATGCACGCCCGCAGCCATCAGCACCTGCTGGACATCATCGCCTCCGGTGACCAGCGGGCCGCCGAGCAGGCGATGCAGCAGCACATCGAGGACGCGGCCCGCCGGATCAGCAAGGCGCAGCAGGATCAGAAGGAGACGGCCTAGCCGATGCCTGCCGCCCGCAGGATCCTGGCCGGCTGGCCGGTCCTGCGCGGGGTGCTGCCGGTCCGCCGGGCGCAGCTGACCAGCGACGCGCTGGCCGGCCTCACGCTGGCGGCGCTGGGCATCCCCGAGGTGCTCGGGTACGCCAAGATCGCCGGGATGCCGGTGGTGACCGGCCTGTACACGCTGCTCATCCCCATGGCCGTGTTCGCGGTCCTGGGCTCCTCCCGGCACCTGGCCGTCGGGGCGGACTCGGCGACCGCCGCCATCCTGGCCGCGGCGCTGACCGGGGTCGCGGCCGCCGGGTCGCCCCGCTACGTCCAGCTGGCCGGGCTGGCGGCGCTGCTGACCGGGGTGCTGCTGGTGCTGGCCCGGGTCGCCAGGCTCGGGTTCCTGGCCAGCTTCCTGTCCCGCACCGTGCTGCTCGGCTTCCTGGCCGGCGTCGGCGTCGCGGTGGCGGCCGGCCAGCTTCCCGACATGCTCGGCCTGCCGCATACCGGCGCCCGCACGCTGCCGCTGCTGTGGCACACCCTGGCCGCGCTGCCGCGCGCGCACCCGGCCACGGTCGCGGTGTCCGCCGCGGTGATCGCGGTGGTGCTGGCCGCCCGCCGGATCACCCGCCGCATCCCCGGCGCGCTGATCGCGGTGGCCGGGTCGATCGTCGTGGCCAGGGCGGCCGGCCTGGCCGGCCACGGGGTGGCGGTGCTCGGCCCGGTGCCGCGCGGCCTGCCCCGGATCGGGCTCCCGGCCCTCGGCCTGCACGATGCCCGGCTGCTGGCGGTCAGCGCGGGGTCGATGTTCGTGGTCATCCTGGCCCAGAGCGCGGCCACCGCCCGCGCCTACGCGCTGAAGTACGAGGAGGCGCTGAACGAGGACACCGACCTGACCGGGCTGGGCGCGGCCAACATATCGGCGGCGCTGTGCGGCAGCTTCGTGGTCAACGGCAGCCCGACCAAGACCCAGATCGCCGACAGCTCCGGCGGCCGCAGCCAGCTCACCCAGCTGGTCACCAGCCTGCTGGTGCTGATCGTGCTGCTGATCGCCACCGGCCCGCTGCGCTACCTGCCGGCCGCCGCGCTGGCCGCGGTGGTGTTCCTTATCGCGGCCCAGCTGGTCGACGTGCCCGGGCTGCGGCGGGTGCTCGCGGTCCGGCCCGCTGAGTTCGCGGTCGCGCTGCTGACCGCCGCCGCGGTGGTCGGCCTGGGCGTCCAGGACGGGATCGTGGTGGCGGTCGTCGTCTCGACCATCGACCACCTGCGGCACAGCTACCGCCCGCTGAGCAGCGTGCTGCTGAAGTCGGCGGCCGGGCACTGGCAGCCGGTCCCGGTCACCCAGGGGGCCCGCACCGAGGACGGGCTGGTGGTGTACCGGTTCGGCTCCAGCCTGTATTACGCGAACGCGTCCCGGCTGCTGGCCGACGTCTCGGTGCTGGCCGGGACGCCGGGGCTGCGCTGGCTGGTGCTGGACGGCGCGGCGATCGGGGACGTCGATTTCACCGCCGCTTCGGTGCTGATGGAGGTGGCCGGGCACTTGCACGCGAGGAACATCACGTTCGCCGTATCCAGCCTGCTGACCCCGGTGCGGCATCAGCTTGACCGGTACGGGCTGTCCGGGACGGCGGGCCCGGACGCCTACTACGACACCCCCGGCGCCGCGCTGGAGGCGTTCCGCGCCGGGCCCGGGGCCGGCCGCCAGCCGGCCCCGGGCTGACCGGCGGCGGTCAGGACAGCCGGGCCGAGACCGGGCCGCGGTCACGGACGCCGGCCTGGTGCACCAGGCACCCGGCGTCGGCGACGTTGATGTCGACGTCCACGCCGCCGACACTGCACGGCCTGCCGCTGAACGCGCCGGCGTACTGCCAGACCCGCTGGCCCTGGTGCGGCCACAGGCCGTCAGGAAGGCCAGGCGCCTGGTGCGGGTCAGCACCATGATCGGCATGGTGCCTGGTCCACGAGGCGGCCCAGACCCAGTCGGGCCGGTCACCGCGGGCATGCAGGGGTATCAGCGCCCGCGGGGTCGAGTAGACACCAGGCCGGAACCCGTGCGCCCGGACCGCGTGACACCAGCCGCAGGCGTAGTCCAGCGAGGCATGCGGGGCCGCGTCGAACGTCCGCGCCTCCAGGTCCAGGCAGACCGGGGTGCCGACGGCCGAGTAGCCGAACCGGCCCGCCAGCCGGCAGGCCTCGTTGCCGTCGATCTCGCCCTGATCTTCGGTGAGCAGCGGCACCTGGCCCCATTGCCTGCCGACATACAGCAGCAGGAAATGGCTGATCCCCTGACCGGCAAACTTGCGGACCCGTTCCGGGGTCCAGCCCGAGCCGCCCGATTCAGGGCCGCCCATGTAGACGTTCCACCATGACCCGCCGATCTCCTCAAGCATCGACTTGGCCTTGCCGGCCCCCGGTGCGTCGGCCCGGTCTAACCCGTGCAATCCTGGCAGCGTCATCGTTACTTCCCCCTAGGTGATCTGCGTCGATGCCGCACCGCCAACCCCCGGCAGCGCGGCACTTTCGCGGCAGCGTGGCACCGGCCCGCACCGCCGCAGTAGAGCCTTTGGTCCCGCCACTAATGCCGAAAAGGGACCTTCAGGCTGCATCGGAACGGCCAGCTGGCCGCGGCGGGCCCGGCCGGCCGGTGTATAACCGAGGTCATGCGGATTGGCGTGGTGTTCCCGCAGACCGAAATCGGCGGCGACCCGGGCGCGGTGCGGGCCTACGCCGAGCACGCGCAGCAACTGGGCTTCAGCCACGTGCTGGCCTACGACCATGTGCTCGGCGCCGACCCGCGGGCGCACGCGCCCTGGCAGGGTCCCTATGACCTGCACTCGGCCTTCCACGAGCCGATGGTGCTGTTCGGCTACCTGGCCGGGGTCACCTCGATGGAGCTGGTCACCGGGATCATCATCCTGCCGCAGCGGCAGACGGCACTGGCCGCCAAGCAGGCCGCCGAGGTCGACCTGCTGACCGGGGGCCGGCTGCGGCTGGGCATCGGGCTGGGCTGGAACGCGGTCGAGTACGAGGCGCTCGGCAAGGACTTCACCAACCGCGGCCGCCGCGTCGAGGAGCAGGTCGCGCTGATGCGCAGGCTGTGGACCGAGCAGGCGGTCACCTTCCGCGGCGACTACGAGCGGGTCACCGCCGCCGGGCTGGCGCCGCTGCCGGTGCAGCGGCCGATCCCGGTGTGGTTCGGCGCGCACACCCCGCCCGCCTACCAGCGGGCCGGGCGGCTGGCTGACGGCTGGTTCCCGCAGGCGCCGCCGGGCCCGCGGCTGGACGAGGCCCGCGCGATCGTGGCCGGCGCGGCCCGGCAGGCGGGCCGGGACCCGGACGCGCTGGGCATGGAGGGCCGGGTCAGCTGGAGCGCCGGCGGGGCCGCCCGGCTGGCCGAGCACGCCCGCCGGTGGCGGGAGGCCGGGGCGACGCACCTGTCGGTCAACACCATGGGCGCGGGCCTGGCGACCCCCGGCCAGCACCTGGACGCGCTCACCGGGGCGGCCGCCGCGCTGGAGATATCGGGCTGACACTCCCCCGGCGACCTGGGTACTATCCGCCGATGGATGCCATCTACCCGGCGAAGCTGGCCCCCGGCGACCTGATCCGCGTCATCGCCCCGTCCCGTTCCCGCGCGATGGTCGCCGAGCACGATCACACCGCGATCATCGAGGACCGGTTCGCCGGCCTCGGCCTGCGGCTGTCCTACGGCGAGCACGTCGACGAGCGGAACGCGCTGGACTCCGCGCCGGTCGGGCCCAGGGTCGCGGACCTGCACGCCGCGTTCGCCGACCCGCAGGTGGCCGGGATCCTCACCGTCATCGGCGGCTACAACAGCAATGAGCTGCTGCCCTACCTGGACTGGGAGCTGATCAGGGCCAACCCGAAGGTGTTCTGCGGCTACTCCGACATCACCGCGCTGCACGGCGCGATCAGCGCCAGGACCGGCCTGGTCAGCTACCTCGGACCGCACTGGTCCAGCTTCGGCATGGCCCGGCACTTCGACCAGACGCTGCGATGGTTCAGCGAGTGCCTGCTCGGCTCCGCGCCGGTCCGGCTGGCCCCGGCGAGCCAGTGGACCGACGACCTGTGGTTCATCGACCAGGAGCAGCGTGAGGTGCTGCCGGGCGAGGGCTGGTGGCCGCTCCAGCCGGGCACCGCGTCCGGCCGGCTGGCGGGCGGGAACCTGGCCACCATCACGATGCTGCCGGGCACCCCTTACATGCCCTCGCTGGCCGACGCGGTGCTGGTGGTCGAGGACGACGCCGAGTCACAGCCGGCTCACTTCGCCAGGAACCTGACGTTCCTGCTGCAGCAGCCCGACGCCGCGACGATCCGGGGCCTGGTCATCGGCCGGTTCCAGCGGGCCAGCAACATGACCAGGCCGCTGCTGGAGCAGATCATCGCCGCCCAGCCGCGGCTGGCCGGCCTGCCGGTGCTGGCCAACGCGGACTTCGGGCACACCAGCCCGATGGCCACGATCCCGCTCGGCGGCGAGGCCGAGTTGTGCGCCGGGCCCGGCGAGCCCGGCCTCGTCCTCACCCGCCACTAGGGCACGCCCCGCTGCGGCGGCCCGCGCCGCCCGGCCCCCCTGCCGTGCGGCCGGGGCGGCGTGCACGCCGTGCACGTAGATGCCGCCGCGCAGCAGCGACGCGACCGCCGCGACCAGGCAGGCCGCGACCGCGAACCAGAACGCGACCGCGAGGCCGCGGGCGAACGGCGCCGAGATCAGCGACGGGAAGAAGGTGTGCCCGGTCAGGTAGGCGGCATGGCTGGCCGGCAGCCTGGTCAGCGCGTGGCCGAGCAGCGTCTGCACCGGGTTGTAGCCGAGCAGCGCGGCGAACATGATCGACACCGGCGGCAGCGCGGCCACCCGGGCCGCGTCCGCGCGCGGCACGCCCTGCGCGACCAGCCCGTGGGTCAGCGCGGCCGGCAGCGAGCCGGCCAGGCCCGCGATGATCAGCGTGAAGAATATCCCGATCGACAGCACCATGGCCGAGTTCTGGAAGGTTGCGCTCATCCCGGCCCCGACCCCGCGCTGCCCGGGCGGCAGGCTGTTCATGATCCCGGCCCGGTTCGGCGAGGCGAACAGGCCCATGCCGATGCCGTTGGCCAGCAGGATGGCCGCGAACTGCCAGTAGGTGAAGTTGACCGGCAGCCGCTGCAGGAGCAGGAACGAGGCCGCGGCCACCAGCATCCCCCCGGTCGCGAACGGCCGCGCGCCGAACCGGTCCGACAGCCAGCCCGACAGCGGCCCGGCGATCAGGAACCCGGCGGTCAGCGGCAGCATCGCGATGCCCGCCCACAGCGGGGTCTGGCTGAAGCTGTAGCCGTGCACCGGCAGGTAGATCCCCTGCAGCCAGATGATCAGGATGAACATCAGGCCGCCCCGGCCCAGGCCCGCCAGCAGGCTGGCCAGGTTGCCCGCGGTGAACGGGCGGATCCGCAGCAGCGACAGGCCGAACATCGGCTCGGCGACCCTGCTCTCGATCACGCCGAACGCGCCGAGCACCGCGATCCCGCCGCCGATCAGGCCGAGCACCAGCGGGCTGGTCCAGCCCATCGTGTGCCCGCCGTAGGGCTGGATGCCGTAGGTGATCCCGGCCAGCAGCGCGATCAGGCCGGCGGCGAACGTGACGTTGCCCCACCAGTCCAGCCGGGCCGGCCGGCGGGTGCCCAGCTCGCGCAGCTTCAGGTAGGACCAGATCGTGCCGAGCACCCCGAACGGGACCGACACCAGGAACACCAGCCGCCAGCTGACCGGCCCGAGCACGCCGCCGAGCACCAGGCCGATGAACGAGCCCGCGATCCCGGCCACCTGGTTCAGCCCGAGCGCCAGCCCGCGCTCGCTGGCCGGGAACGCGTCGGTGAGGATGGCGCTGGAGTTGGCCATCAGCATCGCCCCGCCGACGCCCTGCAGCACCCGCATCGCGATCAGCCACCAGGCGGCCGCGCTGCCGTGCATCCAGGTGACCGCCAGCGCGATCGAGAACAGCGCGAAGATGGCGAAGCCCAGGTTGTACATCCGGACCCGGCCGAACATGTCGCCGAGCCGCCCGAAGCTCACCACCAGCACGGCGGTGACCACCAGGTAGCCCATCAGCAGCCACAGCAGCAGGCTGGTGTTGCCCGGCCGCAGCGGGTTGACGCCGATGCCGCGGAAGATATCGGGCAGCGCGATCAGCAGGATCGAGGCGTTGACGGTCGCCATCAGCACGCCGAGGGTGGTATTGGATAGGGCGACCCACTTATAGCGGGGGCCGGGACGGGACTGGCTGAGCATGCGGGTTCCTCCGGGACGGGGCCTGGCCCCGGCGCGGGCCAGCCGCGCCCGGGGTGGTCCCGGGGCCGATTAACGTTAGTTGCTTTATACGAACTAACTTTGCTGGCGTAGTGTTCCCGTATCCGGGAAGTACTTGGCGCGAGGACCGGACCGATGAACCACCCAGAGCCGCAGCCCGCGGGCCAGCCGCCCGATCCCGCGGCCAGGCCCGAGCAGGCGGCTGAGCCCGCCCCTGACCCCCGGCAGGACCAGGACCTGGATCAGGACCTGGAGTGCCCGGTGCTGGCCGGCTTCGACGGCTCGCCGCCGAGCCGGAACGCGCTGGCCTACGCGGCGGGCATGGCCCGGCGGCTGGACCGGCCGCTGCTCGTGGTCTACGTGACCCCCCGCGACTCCTACTGCGAGCCGCTGACCGGCCAGGTCATCGGCACCGTCCGGGACCGTGACGAGATCGGCCGGTGGTTGCTGGGCGAGCTGGGCCAGGTCTGCGACGCCGACGGCCTGCGGGTGCGCGCGCTCATCCGGTCCGGCACCCCGGCCAGGGAACTCGCCGCCGCGGCCGTCGAGTGGTCCGCGGACGCCCTGGTCATCGGGGCCTCCGGGCACGCCTGGCACCAGCTGGCCGGCTCGGTCCCCGGCTGGCTGGCCCGGCACGTGCACTGCCCCCTGATCATCGTGCCCTGACGAGGCCGGACCGGGCAGTATGGGACGATCGCCCCGGTGTGGCTGTTGTGCCCGCGGCGGCGGGCGGTGACCTGGCGGAGGGATCATGGACCTGTTCGACCTGTCGGGTAAGACGGCCGTCGTCACCGGGGGCACCCGCGGCATCGGGCTGATGATCGCGCGCGGCCTGCTGGCGGCCGGGGCGCGGGTGTACATCAGCTCCAGGAAGCCCGGCGCGTGCGCGGCCGCGGAGCGGGAACTGGCCGGCTACGGCCCGGTCACCGCGATCCCGGCCGACCTGTCGACCGAGGCCGAGTGCCTGCGGCTGGCCGGCGCGGTCGGCGAGCGCGAGCAGGCCCTGCACATCCTGGTCAACAACGCGGGCGCCACCTGGGGCGCGCCGCTGGCCGAGTTCCCCGCCGCGGCCTGGGACAAGGTGCTCGACCTCAACCTGAAGGGGCCGTTCTTCCTGACCCGGGCGTTCCTGCCGCTGCTGGCGGCCGCGGGGACGGCGAGCGACCCGGCCCGGGTGATCAACGTCGGCAGCATCGACGGGCTGCGGGTGCCCTCGCTGCCCACCTACGCCTACTCCGCCAGCAAGGCCGGGCTGCATCACCTGACCCGGGTGCTCGCCAGGGAGCTCGGCCCGCGGCACATCACCGTGAACGCGGTCGCGCCAGGGCCGTTCGAGTCCAAGATGATGGCCGCCACGCTGCGGGAGCACGGCGACGCGATCGCGGCCGCCGCGCCGCTGCGGCGGATCGGCCGGCCCGACGACATGGCCGGGGTCGCGGTGTACCTGAGCTCGCGGGCGGGCGCGTACGTCACCGGCGCGGTCATCCCGGTCGACGGCGGCCTGGGCACAACGGTCTGAGCCGGCCGGCGAGTGCCAATCCCGGCCTTCGCCCTGCGGTAGAGTCATCCGGACCAAATCAACCGCGTCCGGCGCCGGCCGCCCGGCCGCCCGCCGCGGCCCGGCTCCGTCTCAGGGGGCGAATCCCGCTATGAAGGCTCTGGTGAAGGCAGCAGCCGAGCCGGGGCTGCGGACCGAGGACGTGCCGCTTCCCAAGCCCGGCCGCGACGACGTGCTGGTGCGGGTGCTGCGGACCGGGGTCTGCGGCACCGACCTGCACATCTACGAATGGGACGGCTGGGCCCAGGCGAACGTGCCGGTACCGCTGGTCATCGGGCACGAGTTCGCCGGACAGGTGGTCGAGGTCGGCGCGGACGTCCGCGACGTCAGGGACGGCGACCTGGTCAGCGGCGAAGGCCACCTGGTCTGCGGCCGGTGCCGCAACTGCATGGCGGGCCGGCGGGTGCAGTGCGCCAGGACCAGGGGCATCGGGGTCAACCACCCGGGCGCGTTCGCCGAGTACATCGCCATGCCGGCCGCGAACGTCTGGGTCCACCCCGAGGGCACCGACCTGGACGTGGCGGGCATCTTCGACCCGTTCGGCAACGCCGTGCACACCGCGCTCACCTTCCCGGTCATCGGCGAGGACGTGCTCATCACCGGCGCGGGCCCGATCGGGCTGATGGCCGCGATCGTGGCCAGGCACGCCGGCGCCCGGCACATCGTCATCACCGACGTCTCCCCGTACCGGCTGGACCTGGCCCGCCGGATCGGCGTCACGCTGGCCGTGGACCCGTCCGCCACCAGCATGACCGACGCGATGGCCGAGCTGGGCATGCGCGAGGGCTTCGACGTCGGGATGGAGATGTCGGGCAAGCCGAGCGCGCTGCGCTGCATGCTGGCCGCGATGACCCACGGCGGCAGGATCGCGCTGCTCGGGCTGCCGGCGCAGGAGTTCGGGGTGGACTGGGCGCACCTGGTCCTCAACATGATCACGATCAAGGGCATCTACGGCCGCCAGATGTTCGAGACCTGGTATGAGATGGCGGTCCTGATCCAGTCCGGGGTCGACATCAGCCCGGTCATCACCCACCGGTTCGACGCGATGGACTTTGACGCGGCCTTCGCGACCGTCCGCAGCGGGCTGTGCGGGAAGGTCGTCCTGAGCTGGGCAGACCGCTGACTGAACGAGTGATAAGGGAGCAGAAGAAAAGTGTTCGCTGAGGTCCGCGACGAGATCCGCGCCGAGATTGACGGCATCAGGGCGGACGGGCTGTACAAATCCGAGCGCGTGATCGTGAGCCCGCAGCGGGCCAGTATCAAGGTGCACGGCGGCGCCGAGGTACTGAATTTCTGCGCCAACAACTACCTGGGGCTGGCCGACGACTCGCGGATCATCGCCGCGGCCAAGGCGGCGCTGAACCAGTGGGGCTTCGGGCTCGCTAGCGTCCGGTTCATCTGCGGCACCCAGGACGTGCACAAGCAGCTGGAACGGCGGCTCTCGGCCTACCTGCGGACCGAGGACACGATCTTGTACTCCTCCTGCTTCGATGCCAACGGCGGCTTGTTCGAGACGCTGCTCGGCGAGCAGGACGCGGTCATCAGCGACGAGCTGAACCACGCCTCGATCATCGACGGGGTCCGGCTGTGCCGGGCCAGGCGGCTGCGCTACCGCAACCGGGACATGGCCCACCTGGAGGAGCAGCTGAAGTCCGCCGCCGACGCCCGGCGCCGGCTGATCGCGACCGACGGCGTGTTCTCGATGGACGGCTACGTGGCGCCGCTGGATGAGATCTGCGAGCTGGCCGACCGCTACGACGCGATGGTGATGGTCGACGACTCGCACGCGGTCGGCTTCGTCGGCGAGCACGGCCGCGGCACGCCCGAGCTGCACGGGGTCGCCGACCGGGTGGACGTGGTCACCGGTACCCTCGGCAAGGCCATGGGCGGTGCCAGCGGCGGCTACACCAGCGGCCGCAAGGAGATCATCGAGCTGCTGCGGCAGCGCTCGCGGCCCTACCTGTTCTCCAACTCGGTGGCCCCGGCCGTGGTCGGCGCGTCGCTGAAGGTGCTCGACCTGCTGGAGGCCGGCGGCGACCTGCGGGCCAGGCTGCGCGAGAACACCGCCTTGTTCCGCGAGCGGATGACCGGGCTGGGCTTCGACATCCTGCCCGGCGACCACCCGATCGTCCCGGTGATGATCGGCGACGCGGCGAAGGCCAGCAAGCTTGCCGACCTGCTGCTGGCCAAGGGCGTGTACGTGATCGGGTTCAGCTACCCGGTCGTCCCGGTCGGCAAGGCCAGGATCCGCTGCCAGGTGTCGGCCGCCCACTCCGGCGCCGACCTGGAGACCGCGGCCAGCGCCTTCGCCGCCGCCCGCGACGAGCTGGGCTGACGCCGGCCCGCCGCGGTCAGCCGGGCGCGGTCGCGACCAGCTCGACCTCGTACCCGTCGGTGTTGGCCAGGTAGGCCGCGTAGTGAACGGGCCCGCCCGCGTACGGGTGGCTGGCCGCGAACATCAGCGTCCAGCCGTGCCCGGGCGCGGCTGCGGCCAGCTCGTCGACCCGCGCCCGGCTGCCCGCGTGGAAGGCCAGGTGATTCAGGCCCGGCCGGTGCCGGTCGTGCTCGGTGCCGGTCATCGCGGCCGAGCGCTCGATCACCAGGTAGGTGCCCTGCAGCAGCCAGCTGCGCCCGGCGGCCCAGGCCTGGTACGGCGCGTAGCCGAGCTCGGCCAGCAGCCAGCCCCACTGCGCGATGGCCCGGTCCAGGTCGGGCACCCACAGCTCGACGTGATGCAGCATCCCGCTGGCCGCCGCAACCGGCCCGGCCGGCATCTCAGTCATAACTACCGAGGTTATTGTGGTGGCCCGGATCGCGCCCGCGGTCCGGGCCGCCGGCGAGCGGAAGGCAGGCGCCATGTACCAGGACGGCAGCCGCCGCAGGCGGCGGCGGCTGATCGCCGCGGCGGTGGCGGTCGCGCTGATCGTCGCGGCCGGCGGAGTGACGGCCGGCTACCTGCTGCTGCGGACCATCGGCAGCCCGCGGCAGAGCGCCGCCAGTTACCTGTCGGCCTGGCAGCGGGACCGGTTCGCGGACATGGCCAAGGTCAGCGTGAACGGGCCGGCCGGCGGGCTGGCCGGGCCGCTGCGCCGGGCCGCGGCCCAGCTCGGCGCCCGGCAGCTGCGGCTGACCCCGGGCCAGGTCGCCGCCAGCGGCGACACCGCCCAGGCCAGGTTCACCGCCGCGGTCACCCTGGCCAGCGGCCAGGTCTGGCGCTACCAGGGCCTGCTGCGCCTGGTCAAGCGGGACCGGCGGTGGTGGGTGGCGTGGAGCCCGGCGGCGATCTACCCGAGGCTGCGGCCGGGCCAGCGGTTCGTGCTGCGCGCCGCATGGCCGGCCCGCGCCCCGGTGCTCGCCGCCGACGGCACCGACCTGACCTCGCCGCAGGTGATCGGCCAGTCCGGCTCGATCTCGCTGCTCACCGGCGGTGTCGCGGGCGCGACCGCGGCCCAGGCTAAGGCGCTCGGACCCGGTTACCGGGCCGGCCAGGCGATCGGGCAGGGCGGCATCGAGCAGGCCTACCAGGCCCGGCTGGCCGGGCGCCCCTCGCTCACCATCGCGATCGCCGGGCCGGGCAAGCGGCCAGGCCCGGCGATCGCGCACTTCCCCTCGGTCCCGGGCAAGCCGGTGAAGACCAGCCTCGACCTGCGGGTCCAGCTCGCCGCGTCGGCGGCGGTCCGGTCCGCCGGCACGAAGAAGCCGGTCGACCTGGTGGCGCTCCAGCCCTCCACCGGCAGGATCCTGGCGGTGGTCGAGCGGCCCGGCGGTTTCAACCGCGCGGTTCAGGGTGAGTTCCCGCCCGGCTCGACCTTCAAGGTGGTCACCGCGTCGGCGCTGGCCAGGGACGGGATGACCCCCGCCAGCAGGGTGCAGTGCCCCAGCCAGGCCAGCATCGGCGGCCGGGTCTTCCACAACGACAAGAACGAGCACCTGGGCCAGACCAGCCTGCTCAGCGCGTTCGCCGTCTCGTGCAACACCACGTTCGCGCTGCTGGCCACCCAGCGGCTGGACGGCAGGTCGCTGGCCTCGATGGCCGAGGACCTGGGCTACAACGCCCGGCCGGCCCTGGGCATCCCGGCACAGCTGGCCAGGTTCACCGTCCCGCATGACCCGGTGAACCTGGCCGCCGACGCCTTCGGCCAGGGCACCGACCTGGTCAACCCGCTCAGCCAGGCCACCGTCGCGGCCGCCATCCAGGACGGAACCTGGCGGCCGCCGGTGCTGGTGACCGGCCCGGCGCCCCGGCAGCTGGCCAGGCCCCGCCCGGTCAGCCCGGGGATCCTCACCGTGCTGCGCCCGATGATGCGCGCGGTGGTGACCAGCGGCACCGCCGCGGGCGTCGGCTTCCCTCCGGACGTCTACGGCAAGACCGGGACCGCCGAGTACGGCTCGGGGCCCAGCCCGCCATCGCACGGCTGGTTCATCGGCTTCCGCGGCGACCTGGCCTTCGCGGTGCTGGTCGAGGGCGGCGGCCTGGGCGCGGACAGCGCGGGGCCGATCGCCAACAGCTTCCTGCGCAAGCTGTGACCGGACCCCCGCGCTGGCCCCGGCGGCCGCGGCTCAGACCCTGGCGGTGTCCTTGCGGAACCGCCAGGTCGCGCCGCCGGCGAAGATGAGCAGCCAGGCGAGCGCGTTGACCACCCAGGCCAGGTGCACGCTGCCGCCGAGCAGCGGCGCGTGCACCAGCTGGTTCAGCCCGTAGACGGGGGTGAACTTGGCCAGCGTCGCGAGCAGGTGCGGGTACTGGCTCAGCGGGATGAACAGCCCGCCGGCGAAGCCGAACAGCATCAGCCCGATCCCGAGGAACTGCATCACGTTCTCGGCCGGCAGCAGGTAGCCCATGAACAGGCCGAACGCCGCGAACACCAGGGAGCCGATCCAGACGCAGAGCCCGGTCACGATCCACAGGTAGCCCGGCATGTCCGGCTTGCCGGTGAGCATCCCGACCACGAACACGGCCACCACCGAGCACAGCCCGAGCACCAGCGCGGTCAGCATCTTGATGACGATGTAGGACGGCGGGGACAGCGGCGTCAGCCGCAGCTGCCGGCTCCAGCCGGCCGACCGCTCGATCGAGACGATCGCGCCACCGCTCGTCGTGGCCAGCATCGCGCCGTACAGGGCCATGCTGACCAGGATGAACGCCGAGACGTTGCCGTGCCCGTCGCGCTGATTGGCGTAGGCCTTGTTCAGCCCGAACGCCAGGAACAGCACGATCGGCAGGACAATCGCGAACACCACGGTGCGGCGGTTGCGCAGCAGCCGGCGCACCTCCAGGGCCAGCACGGTCGGGTTGAGGCCGCCGAAGCCGGCCGCCCGGTGGCTGGTCAGGTCCGGCGCGGGAATCGGGCGTGTCGTCATCGTGATCCTCCGGCGGAGCTGGCGCTGCTCTGGCTGTCACTGGTCAGCGCGATGAAGGCGTCTTCGAGGCCGCGGGTGGTGATCTCCAGGTCACGGGCGGCCGTGGCGGTGAGCAGGTACCTGGCCACCGCGTCGCTGTCGGTGGCGTGCACCAGCACGGTGTCGCCGCGCACCTCGACGCTGTCGGCGCCGTCGATCGCGCTGAGCCCCGCCGGGTCCGCGCCGGGCAGGGTGGCCCGCACGGTCCGGCCCGCCGCCATGGCCTTGACCTGCGCCGAGGTGCCGTCGGCGACGACCCGGCCATGGCGCACCAGGATGATCCGGTCGGCGTAGGCGTCGGCCTCCTCCAGGTAGTGGGTGGCGAACAGGACGGTGCGGCCCTGCTGCGCGTCCTGCCGGATGGCGGCCCAGAACGCCCGCCGGCCCTCCACGTCCATGCCGGTCGTCGGCTCGTCCAGGATCAGCAGCTCGGGGTCGGGCAGCAGGGCCATCGCGAACCGCAGCCGCTGCTGCTCGCCGCCCGAGCACTTGCCGACCAGGCGGTCGGCGATCGCGGTGATGCCGGCCCGGCGCAGCACCTCCTCGACCGGCTGCGCCTGCGCGAACAGGCTCGCGGTGTAGCGCAGGGTCTCGGCGATGGTGAGGTCCTTGAGCAGGCCCCCGGTCTGCATCACCGCGGAGACCAGGCCCCGGTTGATGGCCTGCCGGGGATGCATCCCGTAGACCGACACCTGGCCGCTGGTCGGCTGGGACAGGCCCAGGATCACGTCGATGGTTGATGTCTTGCCCGCGCCGTTCGGGCCGAGGAAGGCGACGATCTCACCGGAGGCGACGCTCAGGTCAATGCCGTCGACCGCTCTGACCGGGCCGAAGCTCTTATGGATGTCGTGCAGCTCGATGGCCGGGGACTGGCCGCCTGCTGACGGCGACGGGCGGGCGGGGTTGGTATTTGTCGCTGTCACGGGCTCGATTCTCGCACCAGCCCGCCCCCGGCCTCACCCGCATATTGTCACGACCTCCCCGTGACACCTGTCAGCCCGCCCCGGGCTCCGGCTGGCACATTAAGCAGCACCAGGTAGCACCGGATAGCACATGTCATCTAGCCTGGTGTCATGACCAGTCAGCCCGAGATCACTCAGCGCGATCTGCGGAACAGGTCCAAGGAGATCATGGATGCCGTAGAAGGCGGGCAGGCGTTCACTGTCACCAGGGACGGTCATCAGATCGGCGAGCTCATCCCGCTGCGGCGGCGTCGCCGTTTCGTCCCCCGGCAGGAGTTCGCCGATATGTCCCGCAGCGCTCCGGCCATCGACATCGATCGCTTCAGGGCCGACCAGGACGCGGCCCTGGATCACGATGCGAGCAGTGCCTATGACCAGTGAAGGGCACCGGCGGGGACTGCTCGACACCAACATCCTCATCCTCAGGAAATGGATCGACCCGGCTGAGCTGCCTGCCGAGATGGCTATCAGCGCGATCACCCTGGCCGAGCTCTCGGCCGGCCCGCACGAGGTCCGCGGCGACGCGGAGCCCGGCGGACCCGGCCCCCACGACGAGCGCGCCCGGCGGCTGGACGTGGTACAGCGCACCGAGAATGAGTTCGATCCGATCCCGTTCGGCGCCGAGGCCGCACGGATCTACGGACGCGTGACCGCGGCCGTCGTGGCGGCCGGCCGCAAGCCGCAGCGCCGGATCGCGGACCTGATGATCGCCGCGACCGCGGTCGCTGAGGATCTGCCCTTGTTCACGACGAACCCCGGCGACTTCGGCGGGCTCGGGCAGCTCCTCACCGTCGTCCCGGTCACCCGGCCGGACACCGGGAGCAGGGGCCACCCGGCGTGACGCCGGCCCGGGGCCCTGCGGTCGCAGGGCCCCGGGCCAGTGCCGTGGGCCGGCCGGGATCAGGCCGCCGGCTCGGCCTGCTGCAGCTTGGCCAGTTCCGCGGTGACCATCGCCTCGTGCGCTTCCTCGTCCTTGCGGGCCGCCCGCGGGCTCCACCGCCCGCGCAGCAGCGGGATGCTGAGCAGGAAGAAGATGATGCCGCCGAAGCAGATCCAGTACCAGGTCTTCCACTGGCCCGGCGACTGGGCGGCCGCCTTCTGCACGTCAGCGCCGTGTGCCTTCATGTAGGCGTAGACGGCCGGAGGGACCTTCTGCGCCGCGATCAGCTGCGTCGCGAACGGCGCGATCTTCTGCAGGTCAGGCGCGGCAGCGATGACGCCCTGGATGGCGGCGCTGTTCTGCGCGATCGAGGCCAGGATCGCCTGCCCCTTGGCCCCGCCGCCGGCCGCGGTCACCGCCTGCGCGGCCAGCTTGGGCGGGATCGCCGCCGGGTTGGGGAAGCTGGCCAGCTTCTGGAACAGCACCGGGTTGGCCTGGATCACCGTCAGCTCCGGCTGGAACTTCTGCGCGTTGGCGAGCTGGGTCTTGTCCTTCTGGGCGAGCGCGACGATGTCCGGGTGCGCCTGCACGAACGCCAGCTGGCTGCTGTACTGCGTGGCGTACGCCTTGACCGTGGCGCCGTTGTTGACCAGCGGCGTCACCGAATGGATCACCACCGGGATCAGCAGGAACGACAAGAACACCACGACCCGGATGATCCAGCCCCAGATCGCCAGCCCGGTCGCGGTCAGGGCCGGGTTACGGGCCTCCACCGTCTCGGTGAAGCTGGCCATCCACGGGGTGTAGGCCACGCCGAGGAAGAACGACCCGATCGCCAGGATGATCGCCAGCGTGTAGTAGCTCGGGTGGTGGCCGGCCTGCATCAGGTACACCACGGTCAGCGCCGCGGCCAGCACGCCGCCGACGACCATGAACGGCTTGCGCACCCGGAACCGGTCCGAGATCACCCCGATCAGGATCACCGCGATGACGTTGAATCCCCAGTTCCAGTTGCCCAGGCCGTTGGCGTCCTTGATCGAGAAGCCGAAGATCGTGGTCAGGTAGATGACGCTGAACCCGACGGCGGTGTAGTAGATCAGCAGCATCAGCGACACCGCGAGCGCCGAGACCAGCACGTCGGCCTTGAACAGCTGGCGGAACGGGCGCTTCAGCGCCGCCTCCACGTCGATGCCCTTGGCCCTGGCCTCGACCAGCGCCCGGTCCCGCATCGTCACCATCAGCTGGTCCCGCAACCCCGGCGACAGCTCCCGCAGCCCGAACAGCGCGATCGCGAACACGACCAGCCCGGCCACGCCGCAGATGACGAACTCGTGGGTCCAGAACCGCGGGCTGGGCGCCGCCGGGATGGTGTTCGTGCCCACCACCGCCACGATCAGGCTGCCGAGCACCGGCCCCGCGGTCCAGAATCCCATCGCGGTGGCCCGGCCGACCTGCGGCGAGAAGTCGCGGATCAGCGCCGGCGTGGCGACCAGGCAGATGCCCTCGACAAGGCCGACCACGAAGAGCTCAATGCTGAAAACCCATTTGCTGGTCGCGGCGGGCAGGATGAAAGCGGTGAAAATCCCGGTGAGGAGCAACCCGACGACAACCAGATTCGCCCGGCCCCAGCGGTCGGTGAGGCCCGCGAACAGCGAGCCGAACGCGCCGATCAGGTTGCCGAACGCCAGCACCACCACGTAGAACGTGAAGCTCATATTCAGGTTGGTCAGCAGCAGCGTGGACACAGAGCCGCCGACATACAGCTCGTAATACAACGTGATGGTGGCCAGGACGGTGATAGCCAGATAGATAACCCTGGCCGCGGTATTCGGATAAGTGTCGAGCTGGCGGTGCCATAGCACCGACACTCCTCCGCGCCGGTCAGGTGCCAGACCTGCAGCAGTCGCACTCATGCGGTCCTCGCAATGGTCATTGATAGTGCGCCCCGGGGCCCGGGGCGTGAGGTCACGATAACTGCACTATGGGTGCAAGTTCAATGGTTTGCACGGGCATGCGCGACCCGTGACCAGATGACCGTGATGCGAGCGAAATCCCAGGCAGGCTAGGCAGCGGCGGCCTGGGTCAGCAGCATGGCGAAGGTGCTGCTGACCAGGTCCCTCGCCTGCTGCGGGCCCAGCCCCAGATCCGAGCGCAGCGACTCCCAGAACTCCCAGAGGCTGATCGCGTGCAGGGTGTCCACCACCTGCTGGCGCTTCTTGCCGCACAGCGCCACCAGCTCGGGCGCGAACACCTTCTCCAGCTCCGCCTTGGCCCTGGCGATGATCCGCACACGGTTGCGCCGCAGCGGCAGCGAGAACGGCTCGTGCACCCGGGCGGCCCGCCAGCTCGGGGTCATCTCCTCCAGCACCCGGGTCCGCTGGCCGACGAACGACTCGATCCGGGCGCCCAGCGGCTGGCCGGGCTCGATCTTCTGCACCAGCGACAGCATGATCTCCAGGTCACGCCTGATCGCCTCGGCCAGCAGCTCGTCCCGGTCGGTGAACTGCTGCCAGACCGTGCGCAGCGACACCCCGGCGCGCTCGGCGATCCGCGGCGCGGTCGGCCGCAGGTCACCCTCGGCGTGCAGGGCCCGCATCGCGTCGATGATCGCCCGGCGGGTGCGGAACGACCGGGCCGCGCGCCCGTCGGCGGGCTCATCACCGCCCAGCACCGCATCGTCCGGCCTGGTCAGCGCCGAAGCAACCGGGCCGGAGCCTGACCCCCGCAAGCCCTTGGTGCGCACCCCGTCATAGTAGCCCTGGGCAGGCGAATCGCTAATACCGGTTCTTCCGGCCCCGCGCGGGCCTGACCAGGACCCGGCTTAACGCCAGCCGGCGCTGGCCCCGGCCCGGCGGCGGGAAGCCGCGGGCCCGCAAAAGCGTTGGGCAGTTCGGGCCCGCGCCGTCATGCTGGACCCGACCCTCCCGCTGCCCTGGAGAACGCTGCCTTGACACTCACGCTCGCGTATCCGCCCGAGCTCCCGGTCAGCCAGCGCAAGGACGAGATCGCCGCGGCCATCCGCGACCATCAGGTGCTGATCGTCGCGGGCGAGACGGGCTCGGGCAAGACCACCCAGCTGCCGAAGATCTGCCTGGAGCTCGGCCGCGGCGTGGCCGGCCAGATCGGCCACACCCAGCCGCGCCGGATCGCGGCCCGCACGGTGGCCGAGCGGATCGCCAGCGAGCTGGGCACCGGGCTCGGCGAGGTGGCCGGCTACAAGGTCAGGTTCGCCGACACCGCCAGCGACGGCACCAGGGTCAAGGTGATGACCGACGGCATCCTGCTGGCCGAGATGCAGCGGGACCGGCGGCTGCGCCGCTATGACACCCTGATCATCGACGAGGCGCACGAGCGCAGCCTCAACATCGACTTCATCCTCGGTTACCTCAGGCGGCTGCTGCCCAGCCGCCCCGACCTGAAGCTCATCATCACCTCGGCCACCATCGACCCCGGGCCGGTTCAGCGAGCACTTCGGCGGCGCGCCGGTGCTGGAGGTGTCCGGCCGTACCCACCCGGTGCAGCTGCGCTACCGCCCGGTCGCCGACGGCCCGGCGGCGGGCGGCGAGCCGCGCGACCAGGTGAGCGCGATCTGCGACGCGGTCACCGAACTGCGCGCCGAGGGGCCCGGCGACATCCTGGTCTTCCTCAGCGGCGAGCGGGAGATCAGGGACACCGCCGACGCGCTGGCCGGGCTGCCAGGCACCGAGGTGCTGCCGCTGTACGCCCGGCTGTCAGCCGCCGACCAGTACAAGGTGTTCCAGCCGCACCGCGCCCAGCGGATCGTGCTGGCCACCAACGTTGCCGAGACGTCGCTGACCGTGCCGGGGATCAAGTACGTGATCGATCCGGGCACCGCCCGGATCTCCCGCTACAGCCACCGGACCAAGGTGCAGCGGCTGCCGATCGAGCCGGTCTCCCAGGCCTCGGCGAGCCAGCGGGCCGGCCGCTGCGGGCGGACCAGCGAGGGCATCTGCATCCGGCTCTACAGCGAGGCCGACTTCGAGGGCCGCCCGCGGTTCACCGACCCGGAGATCCTGCGCACCAACCTGGCCTCGGTCATCCTCCAGATGACCGCGCTCGACCTGGGCGAGATGGCGGACTTCCCGTTCATCGACCCGCCGGACTCCAGGAACATCGCCGACGGCGTCCGGCTGCTGGAGGAACTCGGCGCGCTGGCCCGCGGCCGCGGCATGCCCCGGCTGACCGGCACCGGCCGCAAGCTGGCCCGGCTGCCCGCCGACCCGCGGCTGGGCCGGATGATCCTGGCGGCCGGCCAGCAGGGCTGCGTCCGCGAGGTCCTGGTCATCACCGCCGCGCTGTCGATCCAGGACCCGCGGGAGCGGCCCGCCGACGCCCGCGAGAGCGCCGACGCGATGCACGCCAGGTTCGCCGAGCCCGGCTCGGACTTCCTGGCCTTCCTGACCTTGTGGGAGTACCTGCGCGAACGCCAGCACGAGCTGTCCTCGTCCGCGTTCCGCCGGCTGTGCCGCCGCGAGTACCTGCACTACCTGCGGGTGCGGGAATGGCAGGACGTCTACGGCCAGCTCCGGCAGGCAGCCCGTGACCTGGGCATCACGGCCGGCCGCGACCCGGCCCCCGCGCCGCTGGCGCAGCCGCCGCCCGGCGGCAGGTTCGAGCCCGGCCTGGCCCAGCGGGTGCACACCAGCCTGCTGGCCGGGCTGCTGTCGCACATCGGGATGCGCGACACCGAGCCGCCGCCGCAGCGCGGGAAACGCCGCCCGCTGCCGGAGTTCCTCGGCGCGCGGGGCGCCAGGTTCGCGATCTTCCCCGACTCGGCGCTGGCCAGGAGGCCCCCGTCCTGGGTGGTGGCGGCCGAGCTGGTCGAGACGTCCCGGCTGTGGGCCAGGGTGGCCGCGCGGATCGAGCCGGAGTGGGCCGAGCCGCTGGCCGGGCACCTGGTCCACCGCAGCTACAGCGAGCCGCACTGGGACGAGCGACGCGGCGAGGTGGTCGCGTCGGAGAAGGTCAGCCTCTACGGCCTGCCGGTCGTGGCCGCCCGGCGGGTCAGCTACGGGCGGATCGACCCGGCGGCGGCCCGGATCCTGTTCATCCAGCACGCGCTGGTGGCCGGCGAATGGCAGGCCAGGCACGAGTTCCTGGGCCGCAACAGGGAACTGCTGGACCAGGCCGCGGAGCTGGAACGCAAGGCCAGGCGGCGCGGCCTGGTCGCCGACGACAGCGCGGTGTTCGACTTCTACGACCAGCGGATCCCCGCGGCCGTGGTCTCGGCCCGGCACTTCGACAGCTGGTGGAAGCAGGCCAGCCGGGCCGACCCGGACCTGCTCACCCTCTCCCCCGCCGACCTGGAGGGCCCGCAGGCCGGCCAGGTCGACGCCGCCGACTACCCGGCCCGGTGGGACGGGCTGGCGCTGTCGTATGAGTTCGCGCCCGGCGCGGCCGACGACGGGGTCAGCGTGGACATCCCGCTGGCGGAGCTGAACCAGGTGGACGCGGCCAGGCTCGGCTGGCAGGTGCCCGGGCTGCGCGCGGAACTGGTCACCGAGCTGATCCGGTCCCTGCCCAAGCAGCTGCGCACGCTGTTCGTGCCCGCCCCGGAGACCGCCAGGCAGGTGCTGGCCGCGCTGGGCCCGCCGCGCGGCGACCTGCTCGACGCGCTCAGCGCCGAGCTCGGCCGGATCGGCGGCGTGCCGGTGCCCCGCCCGTCCTTCGACCCGGCCAGGCTGCCACCGCACCTGCGGGTCACCTACCGGGTGACCGGCGACGGCGAGGTGCTGGCCAGCGGCAAGGACCTGGCCGCGCTGCAACGGGAGCTGCGGCCCCGGCTGCGCGCCAGGCTGGCCGCGGCGGCCGGCGACATCACCAGGACCGGGCTGCGCGACTGGGACATCGGCCCGCTCCCCCGGGTGTTCACCGACGGCCAGGTCCGCGGCTACCCGGCGCTGGTGCCGGCCGGGGACGCCGTCGATGTCGCGCTGTTCGACACCGAGGCGGAGGCGGCCGAGGCGATGGCGCTGGGCACCCGCCGCCTGCTGCTGATCGCGGTGCCCTCAGGCGTGCGCGGCGTCGCCAGCAGGCTGCCGGTCAGCGTCAAGCTGGCCATGAGCCGCAACCCGTATCCGGGCATCGGGGCGATGCTGGACGACTGCGCGGCCTGCGCCGCCGACCAGGTGATCGCGGACGCCGGCGGCCCGGCCTGGGACGCGGCAGGCTACCAGCGGATCCTGGCCGCGGCGCGGGCGTCGCTGGCCGCGGTCACGGCCGGCGTGGTCGCCGCCGCGGGCCGGGTGCTGGAGGCGGCCAACCAGGCGGCCGAGCGGCTGGACCACGCGCCGGGCCCGGCCGCGGCGCTGGCCGACATGCGCGCGCAGCTGGCCGGGCTGATCTACCCCGGCTTCATCTCCGGCACCGGCCTGGGCAGGCTGCCCGACCTGGTCCGCTACCTGCGGGCGATCGTCCGCCGCCTGGACAAGCTGCCCGCCGACCCGGGCCGGGACGCCGACCGGATGGCGGCCGTGCACCGGGTGACCAGCGCCTACCAGCAGGCCGCTGCGGCGCACCCGGCCGGCGGCGGCAGCCCGGTCCAGCCGGTCCGGTGGATGATCGAGGAACTGCGGGTGAGCCTCTTCGCCCAGTCGCTGGGCACCCCGGCGCCGGTCTCCGAGCAGCGCATCCAGCGCGCCCTGGACCGGCTGTCGGCCTGACCGGCCCGGCCGCGGGTCAGGTCTCGGCCCGCGGCGGGTCGGCGACGGCGGTGCCGGTGGCCTGCAGGCGTTCGTAAACCAGCCGGACCGCCATCGAGCCCTCGCCGACCGCGGTGGCCACCCGCTTGACCGATCCGCTGCGGACGTCACCGACCGCGAAGACGCCCGGGCTGCTGGTCTCCAGGAACAGCGGGGTCGCGCCGTTGAGCCGGGCGGCGGGGATGTTCGTCCCGGTCAGCAGGAAGCCGCGGCTGTCGGTGGCGAGCTGCCCGGCCAGCCAGCGGGTGCACGGGGTCGCGCCGATGAACACGAACAGGCTGTTGACCGCGAGCTGCCGGGCCTGCTGGCGGGCGTCGTCGCGCAGCCGCAGGCCGGTCAGCGTGTCGTCGCCGAGCAGCGCGGTCACCTGGGTGTGCGCCAGCACCTCGATCCGCGGGTTCTGCTCGATCGCCGCGGTCAGGTACCGGGACATGGACCGCTCCAGCGACGGGCCGCGGATCACGATGGACACCCGGTCGCAGGTCCGGCTCAGGAACAGCGCCGCCTGGCCGGCTGAGTTGCCGCCGCCGACGATCGCGGCCGGCCCGGCGCCGCAGGCTTGCGCCTCCATCTGGGTGGCCGCGTAGTACACCCCGACGCCCTCGAACTCGGGCAGCCGCTCCAGCGGCAGCCGGTTGTACCGCGCCCCGGTGGCGATGATCACCGATTTGGCGGTGACCTCGTCACCGTCCTCGAACGTGACGGTGTGCAGGTCATGCTCGGATGTCAGCGCCGTGGCCACGGCGGCGAGCTTGATCCCGACGCCGAATTTCTGCGCCTGCAGGGCCGCCCTGGTGGCCAGCTCCTCGCCGGACAGGCCCGCGGGGAAGCCGAGGTAGTTCTCGATCCGCGACGACGTGCCGGCCTGCCCGCCGAGCGCGGTGTCCTCGGCCAGGGTGGTCGCCATCCCCTCGGAGGCGCCGTACACGGCCGCGGCGAGGCCGCCCGGGCCTGCCCCCACGACCAGCAGGTCGCACACGCCGGGCGGGTCGCTGCCGCGGGCGGCGGTCATGCCGAGCGCGCTGAGCAACTCGTGGCTGGTGGGGTTGCGCAGCAGCAGCCCGCCGGGCGACAGCACGATCGGCAGCGCGCCGGCCGACACGCCCAGCCGCCGCAGCAGCGTCTCGGCTTCCGCCGACCCCTCCAGGTCCAGCCAGCGGGATGAGAGCCGGTTGCGGGCCAGCACCTCGAGCAGCCGCCGGGTGTCGGCGTCGAACCTGGAGCCGATCAGGACCAGCCCGCTGCCCAGCCGCATCAGGATGGAGTGCCGGATCAGGAAGGCGTGCAGGATCAGCTCGCTCAGGTCGGGCTCCTCCGCGATCACCTGGCGGACCTGCGCCACCGGGACCCGCAGCACCCGGCCGGGCGTGCTGGCGACCGCGCTCAGGTAGGCCCGCTGCCCGGTGAGCAGGCCGATCTCGCCGAGGAACTGGGCGGGGTTGTAGGTCGCGAGGATCGTCTCGTCCGGCTTGCCGCGGTGCTGCACGATGTCGGCGTGCCCGTCGATGATCACGATCAGGTCATACGCCTCATCACCGTCGGCGAAGAGGACTTCACCAGCAGTGATATCGTGCTCGGTGCCGTACTGGCGCAAGGTCGCCAGCTGCGCGCCGTCCAGCACCGGTGCGCGGGCTCCTGCCTGCGGCTTCGCGCCGCCGGCCGGTCCCGTGGACTGGTCCAGCTCAGATACCTCCGCCCGGCCGCCGGCCCGGCCAGCGGCACCGCGGCCTGCCCGGACAGTGCTGCGCGCCTCGTCGCGCTCTTCCGATGCTACGCGGGCACGTCCGGTCACCACCACGGGGCCAGCTGCGGCAGCTCGCCGCCGCCGGTCAGCTCCAGCGCGGGCCGGACCGGCTCGGACCGGCCCGCCAGCCAGCTGGCCAGCGCCCAGGACGGCCCGTGCACGCGGATCGTCCTGGCCGGGCGGGGGCCCGCTGACCAGTGCTCCCCGGTGTCGATGCTGGCCAGCTCCAGCCTGATCTCCGGCGGCAGCCGGTCGTCGAGCGGCCTGCCGATCATCGTCCGCTCGGTCAGCGTCCGCATCAGCAGCCGGGAGAACCGCTCAGGCCAGGCGTCCGGCCCGTGCCCGGTGTCCATGTCGACCCAGTGCAGCTCGACCTCCGACCAGCGGGCGCCGACCGTCCGCCAGGCGGCTAGCCGGCCGCTGCGGATGATCGCGCCGGAGATCCACGCGTCCGGCGTCATCGCCGTCCAGGCGTCATCGAGCCGCCGCGCCGCCTCGGTCAGGTCGGCCACGATCTCGCCGATCGGCCGCCGCGCGCCGGCCTGGATGTCGGCGTCCCGGCCCCTCGCCCCGTGCGGGTACATGGCCGTGGGCTCGTGCCGCAGCGCCCCGCCCAGGCTGCGGACCATCGCGTCGGCGTTGCGGGCCAGGTGGCTGAGCACGTGCCCGATCGTCCAGCCGGGCATCAGCGAGTTGCGCCGCACGTCCCGCTCGGTCAGCGGGCTGAGGCTGCCGAGCAGCCCGGCGGTGGATTCCCTGACCCCGGCCAGTACCTGGGGGAAGTCACCGGGCACCGGGTCGGGCGCCGCCGCGCCAGGTCCGGCCTGGCCGTCCTGGGGCTCCCAGCCAACGTCCGTCATGATCTTCGCCCCACCCTCGCCAGCCCGGGCCCGCTCGGCCCGGCAGCCGTGTCCACCCTAGTGCCCGTGATTCCCGCCCCGCGGCGGCTGGCCCGCTGCCGCCTCACCCGGCCCGGTCGCCCGGCGGGGCGAACTCCCGGCCGTAGCAGCGGGCCAGCGCGCGCACGTCGGTCTTCGCCAGCAGTTCCTGCACGTCCGGCCGCAGCCAGGCCGAGCCAGGCGCAGCGGGGCCCGGCTGGGTGTCCGGCGGGTGCGGCTCGTCGAGCAGCTCGTCGACCAGGCTGGGGAACCGGACCAGCATGATCGCGGCGCGGGCCACGGTGTCCATGTCCTCGCCGTGACCCAGGTGCCCCTTCATCGCCAGCAGCATCCCGAACGTGTTGGCGACCCGCTTGATCAGCCGCGGGTTGGCCGGCATCAGCGCCCGGTAGTCCTGCAGCAGGTGATCGCGGCGCAGCGTGATCGCCTCCGGGCTGGCTTCCCGCCGCGCCCTGACCTCCTCCAGCACGAACCGGTCGCGCAGCGGCAGGCTGGGATCCTCGATCCGGGCCGAGATCGCCTCGGTCCGCAGGTCGGCGGGGGCGGCCTGCTCGATCTGCCGGATCGTCTGGCTGACCCCGGCGGCAGGCGCCGCCCCGTCGGCCGCTGCCGCGCCCCCCGCGGGCGCTGGCCCGGGCGGCTGCCCGGAGCCGGGCGCCAGCCGCGGCCGCAGCTGCGCCTGGACGTAGCCGCGGACCTGGTCGGCTGACAGCGGCGGCACCAGCACCGTGTGGTCGAAGATCTTCTGCATGAAGTCGGCGCCGAGGCTGTGTACCGGGCAGCTCAGCGCGCCGAACTGGCTGAACTCGGACTGGAACGAGGTGCGCACCCAGCGGCCGTCGGCGACCACCAGGATGACCAGCCGGGCCGGGGCCCGCCAGCTGGCCGCCGCGCGGTGCTGCCGGGCCGGCTCGCGCAGCAGCGTGTGCACCGCTTCCAGCAGCTTGACCACCCGCCCGGCCGGGCACCGGTCCAGGTCGTCGATGATCATGATGATCGGGCGGCGCTCGGCCGGGCCGAGCCGCCGCGACCAGCGGACGTGCCAGCCGGTGACCAGCGCGGCGGCGGCGCCGAGCCCGGCGAGCAGCCACGGCCTGGCGCCGGCCGGCAGCGGCACCGGGCCGGCCGCGACCGCGGCGGCGGCGAGGACGGCCAGCGCCGCGCCGGTCAGCCGGTCCCGCCTGCGCTGCCGGGCCGGGTCCCGCGGGCTCCAGCTGCGCAGCCAGCTGACCAGCGCGGCGATCTCGCCGAGCGGGTTGTCGTTGGTGCGCATGTGCAGCCCTGGCGCGTACCAGAACAGCAGCCGGCCGGCGCTGAGCGCGGCGGCCGCCAGCCCGGTGACGGCGGTGATCGCGGCGCCGAGCGCGGCGGCGGCGTGATCGGCCAGCGCCAGCCGCCAGGTCAGCAGCGCCGCCGCGAACAGCGCGATGGCGGCGACCGTGGCCGGCGAGCGCAGGGTCCGGGCCGCGAACGTCCAGAACGTCAGGTACACCCTGGTGAACCGCGACCGCGAGGCCCGCACCGTCCGGTTGATGGCGGTCGCCAGCGACCACCATTCCGGCGAGATGGCGCTCTCCCGCCAGGCGTCGTACTGCACGACCAGCGGGTCGGCCGGCATCGACGTTTGGTCAGGTCCCCCGGCGGCTGGGCCGGCCGCCGGCCGCTGGCTGGCCGCGGCCGGGCCGAGCCGGTCGAGCAGCAGCCGGACCAGCGTGCTCTTGCCCGCGCCCCACCGCCCGTCGACGTGTACCACCGCGCAGCTGGCGTCCTGCTCCCCGGTGAGCTGGCCGAGCAGCCCGACCAGGTGCCCGGCCAGCACGCCCCGGCCGAGCTCGTCGGCGACCACGCCGCCGTCCACCAGGGCCGGCGCGTCGGTTCGCGGGCCGATGCCCAGGTTCGGCGGCCAGATCAGGTAAGCGCCGCCGTCACCGCCGGACACGATGATGGTGCGCTTGTCGGGCAGCAGGCCGGCCCGCACCGACCAGGCGGGCCCGGCCAGCCCGGTGATGTCGGTGCCGATCTGCTCGCCGGTGATGCCGTCGAAGCAGCGGACCGCCTCGTCCTCGCCGCCGGAGACGATGATCGTCCGCCCGTCGGCGGTGGTGGCCGCGTCCACCGACCAGGCCTCGCGCTTGTGCGCGAAGATCGGCAGCGTCCCGATGGGCGCGCCGGTCCGCGCGTCGAACCGGCGCACCGTCCCGTCGTCACCGCCGGAGACGATCATGACCCGGTCGTCGGGCAGCGTCGCGACCGCGACCGACAGCACCGGGCCGGTGTGCCCGCCCGAGCCCGCCGCGATCGGGTCCCCGGCCGGCTCCCCCGTCTGCGCGTCGAACCGCCGGATCGTCCCGTCGTCACCGCCGGAGATCAGCACCGGGCGGCCATCCAGCGAGCCGGCGCAGGCGACCGCGTTGACCGGCCCGGTGTGCCCCGCCGGGTCGGCGATCGGGTCCCCGGCCGGCTCGCCGGTCCGCGCGTCGAACCGCCGGATCGTCCCGTCCCCGCCGCCGGAGGCGATGATCACCTGCCCGGACGGCAGCGGCACCGCGGTCACCGACAGCACCGGCCCGTCGTGCCCGCCGCGCGCCGCGGTGACCGGTTCCCCGGCCGGCTCGCCGGTCTGCGCGTCGAACCGCCGGATCGTCCCGTCGTCACCGCCGGAGATCAGGATCTCCCGGCCGCCCGGCAGGGTGGCCTGCGTCACCGACCACACCCGGCCGTCATGGCCGCTGACCGGCGGGCCGGCCGACTCGCCGGTCAGCGCGTCGAACCGGCGCAGCGTCCCGTCGTCGCCGCCGGCCACCACCTGCGGCTCGCGTCCTGGCCAGGACGCGACCGCCACCGACCAGACCCGGCCCGCGTGCTCGGCCGCCTGCTCGCCGACCGGCTCCCCGGACTTCAGCTCATACCGCAGCACCGCGCGGTTCCGGCCGCCGGCGATGATCACCGTGCGCAGGCTGGGCAGCACCGCGGCGGTGACGGCCAGCACCCGCCCGCCGACGCTGATGACCGCCTCTTCGGCCGGCTCGCCGGTCCGCGCCCTGAACCGGCGGATGACACCGTCGTCGCCGCCGGAGATGGTGACCGGTTCGCCGTCCCCGGCCGGCGCGCTGGCCAGCGACCAGATCCGGCCGCTGTGCGCCCGGACCGGGGACCCGGCAGGCTCGCCGGTCAGCGCGTCGTACCGGCGGATGACGCCGTAGGTGCCGCCCGCGGAGATCACCGCCCGGCCGCCGGGCAGGGCGGCGACCGTGACCGCCTGGACCCGGCCGGCCGGGAACCTGACCGGTTCCCCGGCCGGCTCGCCGGTGCTGGCGTCGAACCGCCGGATCATGCCGTCCTCGCCGCCGGACACGATGATCGCCCGGCCGTCGCTGAGAGTCACCGTGGCCAGCGCCAGCACCTGCCCGGCGTGCGCGGCCAGCCCGCTGCCCGGCTCGCTGAGCGCCACCCCCGTCCTCGCGTCGTAGCGGCGGATCATGCCGTCGCCGCCGCCGGAGACGATGATCGCCCGGCCGTCGCTGAGAGTCACCGTGGCCAGCGCCAGCACCCGCCCGGTGTGCCCGCTGACCGGGTCGCCGACCGGCACGCGGGACCGGGCGTCGAACCGGCGGATCGTGCCGTCACCGCCGCCGGACACCACGAGCGCCGGCCCGGCGGAGACCGCCGTCAGCGACCACACCGGGCCCTGGTGCGCGGCGACCGGGCCGCCGGTCATCGCGCCGGTCGAGGCGTCCACCCACTGCAGCGTGCCGTCGCCGCTGCCGGTCACCGCGAACAGCCGCCCCCCCTGGCCGACGGCGACGGTGGTCACCGACCAGACCGGGCCGATCTGCGCCGGGTCGGCCGGCCCGGTCCCGGTCCGCAGCCGCAGCAGTTCGCCGGCCGTCATGGCGGCGGGCTCAACTGCAGCAGCTCGCTGGTGCACAGCATGAAACGGGTCCCGCCGGGCAGCCGGGACCGGTAATAGTCAAGGTCGCTGCCCAGCGTGAATATCCGCAGCGTGGTGTCGTAGCCGGCGCAGCGGGCCGATATGGCCGTGAGCGCGTTCATGACGGCGGGGTGCCTGGTGTCGTAAAACCGGGCGACCGCGTGATTGCCGCGGTCGGCGGCCAGCAGGAACTGGACCAGGTCCTTGGTCCCGACATTGACGACTGAAATCCCTCGGTCGAGCAATTGCGGCAGCCGGTCCACCGCCGCCGGCGTTTCCACGAAAACGCCCCACCGGCGCGGGTCGGCGACCCGCAGCTTACTGAAAAGGTCATCCAGCTCGTGTTCGTCGTTGATGAACGGTATCGAGAATGTGACCGGGCCGGCCTCGGGCCTGGCCATGAGCTCACCGATGGCGTGCTGGTAGCCGGGGTCGGCCGCGATCCGCCGGGCGCCGTGCAGGCCAAGCTCGGGGTTCGGCTCGCTGGCTGGCCCGGACACCGCGAGGCCGAGCGCGGCCGCCTCGTCGCTGCGCAGGTCCAGCAGCCGGAAGGTCAGCCGCTGGCCGGCCGCCAGCCCGGCCAGCAGCCCGGTGATCTCAGCCCGCAGCCGCGCGGTGATGGCGGCGGGCTCATCGAGCCTGGTGCCGCCGGTGCGGCCCGCCGCGTCCGCGGTCCAGGCGAACTCCTCGCGCATGAAGAACGACTCGACCAGCGGCGCGACCGCGCTGCGGTTGATCGCGGCGATGTCCGCGCTGGCGGCGATGACCGCCTCGACCGGGGCCAGGCCGGCCGGCAGCCGGGGCCGGGCCGGCGCCGCTGCCCGGCCCGGGTCCGCGCCTGGCTCCAGCCGGGTGACGGTACCGGCGGCCGGGTCGACCAGCACCGGCGTTCCCGGGGTGAGCGCGGCCAGCTCGGCGGGCCCGAATATGAGCACCGGGATGCCGCGCACCCGGCAGATGCTCGGCAGGTGCCCGGTCCGCCCGCCGGCGCTGCACAGCACCGCCGCGCTGGTCATCACCGCCTGGTAGTAGTCGAGAGTCAGCGCCGGGCAGGCGAGCACCCCGCCGGCCGCGGCCGCCGCCGGGGTGGTGATCTCGGCGCTGACCGGCGGAACCGCCGCGCCGACGAGGGTCTGTCCGCGCAGGACGGCCGGGCCCACCGCGGCTACTTGGCGGTGACGCTCAGGTCCAGGCTGCCGCGCAGGGTGTTCACCACGACGCAGCCCTGCTCGGCCACCCGCACCAGGTGCTCCAGGTCATCGGGCAGGCAGTCCGGGCAGGACACGGCGAGCTCGATGCTCGCGAACCGGCGCGGCGGCTGCTCGGCGAAGGTGCCGGTGACCGCGCAGCTGGCACCGTCCACGCTGATCTTCCGCGCGTTCGCGGCGGCGATGAACGTGCTCATGTAGCAGCCGCCGATCGAGGCGAGCAGCAGCTCGCCGCCCATCGGGCCGGCGTCGCCGCCGCCGCTGGCCTCCGGCCGGTCGATCACCACCTGGTGTTCCCTGATCCGGGTCTGGGTCGCGGTCGCGCCGGTGCGGGCGAGCTCCACGGTGATTGCTGTCATCGGTGCCTTTCCTTTCCGGCCCGGCGGGCCCGGCATGCTGGTGCTGTCCCGCTGTCGGGCTATGCGTTCGGCTAGCTCGGGGGCCAGCCGGGAGATGTCGGTGAGCGATCCGACGGCGCGGGCCTCCAGTTCTTCCAGCACGGCCAGCGCCGCGGCCTGGCCGGCGGGTGCGCCGCGGGCGGCCAGTTCCCGTGCCGTCCTGGCGGTGTCCCAGCGCTGGTGGCCGGGCGGCCTGCTGAGCGGGTAGCCGACGCCGAGCTCGACCGACCGCAGCGCCGCCGGGTCCGCCGCGATCAGCGCGGCACCCGGGACAGCCGCGGCGCCCGGCTCCGCGGACCGCTCCGCCGCGGCCGCCTCCAGCCCCGTCCCCGGGCCTTCCAGCGCCGCGAGCCGCCGCCTGCGCAGCCGCTGGGTCACCGCCAGCGCCGTCTGGTGCGCCTGGTTGCGCAGCGTGCCGATGCTGAACACGAAAGCGCCGGTGCGGCCGCGGCGGACCAGCTCGCTGCCCTGGCGCATCGGCCCGACCGTGAACAGCGCCGCCGTGCCCGCCGGGCCGGCCAGCCGGCCCGCGTCGTCGGCGGCCACGCCGAGCCCGGTGACCGGCTCGGCCCTGGCCTGCCCGCGGCGGCGCAGGCTGGACCAGAGCTGGTCGGTGACGGCCGACAGCTCGGTGACCCGGCCCGCCGCGAGCACCACCCGGTCGGCCTGGCAGTCCCTGGTGCTGCCGTCGGGCGCGGTGATGGTGACCGAGACGGCCTGGCCGGCCGCGCCGACGGCGGTGATCTCGCCGGCCAGCGTCACCAGCCCGCCGCGCTGGCGCCATTGCGTGATCGGGTCGAGGATCTCGGTCACGGTGCCGATCCTGGAGGTCACCATGGCCGACCTGAACTGGCCGATCAGCTCCTTGACCAGGGCCGGGTCGGCAGCCTGGCAGAACCGCGCGATCGCGGGCTCGAGCGCCTTCCAGGTCCGCTCGTCCCTGACCATAGCGGGCAGGCCGGCGAACTGGTGCCGGACCCGGGCGAAGTCGCGCAGGAACAGCCGGGTGAACTCCTCGGCGCTGCCCGGCCGGGCGTCGGGGAAGCTGACCGGCCCGGTCAGCGCCGGGATGTCGTGCAGGTGGCCGGGCGGGTAGGGCCGGTGCTCGAAGCCATGCCGGGACACCATCCAGACCGGCCCGCGGTGCCCGCCGCGCAGCAGCGTCGTGATCACGTCGTTCGCGGTCAGGCCGGTGCCGACGATCAGCACCCGGGCGGCGGGCGGGATGCTGGTCAGCTGCTGCCGCCCGGCCGCCGAGTACGGGTCGGTGATGATCAGGCCAGCCGGGACGGCCAGCCGCCGGAAGGCCGGCGGGATCCGCGGGTGCCAGTGCCCGGTCGCCAGGACCGCGGCGTCCGCCCGGATGGACCAGCGTGCGTCGCCGTCCGCGACGTCGATGACCACGCCCCCGGCGGCGGGCCCGGCGTCGGTGACCGTCCCGGTGACCTGGCGGACTGCCGACTGCGGCCGGGCCGCCGCCACCGCCGCGAGCCTGCTGGCCAGGTAGCGGGCGAAGACCCGGCGCGGCACCGGGCTGGACGGGGTGAACTGGTAGCCGCGCCAGGTCGCGGGCCAGCCGGACCGGTCGGTGCCCGGGTCGCGGGCCCAGCGCAGGAAGTCGTCTGGCTCCTCACGGAACAGGCTGACCCGGCCGGCCTGGATGTTCAGCAGGTGCTCCCAGCCCGCTCCGGCCTGGCCGAATGCCAGGCCGCCATTGAGATTGGCGGGCTCGCGTTCGATCACGACGATCTCGGCGCCGGCGTCGCTGAGGTCAAGGATCCGCAGCGCGACCAGGGTGCCGGAAAAGCCCCCGCCGACAACAACGACCCGCGGCATTGACGAATTCGCGGGCGGCGCGGCGCCTATCTGGACAGCAGGATGACGTCCTTTACTGAGCACATCACCCCCCTGCTTTGCTGCCACTTTAGCTCAGCCAGGCGGCCGTTTCACCCGGCGGCGGGGGTAACGTGAACCGGGCGGCTGGCCGGGGCGTCCCGATGACAGGGGATGCGCGCGGGAGAGGAGAGCGGTGTTCGGCAGGCCTTCGCTGAAGAACGTCACCTGCATCGAGGACCTGCGGGAGATCGCCCGCCGCCGGGTGCCCCGGGCCTACTTCCAGTACGCCGACAACGGCTCCTACAGCCAGGCCACGCTGCGGGCCAACCAGGCCGGGCTGGAGGCGGTCAGGCTGCGCCAGCGGGTCGGCATCGACGTCTCCAGCCGGGACCTCAGCACCACGATCGCCGGCGAGCCCGCCGCGCTGCCGGTGGTGCTGGCGCCGATCGGCCTGTGCGGCCTGAACATCGGCGACGGCGAGATCCTGGCCTGCCGGGCCGCGCACGCCGCCGGGATCCAGTTCTGCCTGGGCACCATGTCCATCTGCTCGGTCGAGGACCTGGCCGCCGCGGTCAGCGGGCCGTTCTGGTTCCAGCTGTACCTGATGCGCGACCGCGGTTTCTCCAGGGAACTGATCCAGCGGGTGATCGAGGCCCGGTGCAGCGCGCTGGTGATCACCCTGGACCTGGCCGTGCTCGCGCAGCGCAACTGCGACATCAAGAACCGGATGACGGTGCCGCCCAGGCTCACCGCGCGCAACGCGCTGAGCTTCGCCTCCCGCCCGGCCTGGGCCTGGAGCCTGCGCCGCAGCGGGCGCACCGGGCATGGCAACCTGGATGGCCACATCCACGGCTCCGAGGCGATGACCACCGTGGCGCAGTGGGTGTCCAGGCAGTTCGACCCGTCCCTGAGCTGGGCGGACATCGACTGGATCCGGGAGATCTGGCCGGGAAAGCTGATCATCAAGGGCATCACCGACGTCGCCGACGCCAAGATCGCCGCCGAGCACGGCGCGGCCGCGATCGTGATCTCTAACCACGGCGGCCGCCAGCTGGACGGCGCGCCGCCGACCATCGCCGCGCTGCCCGCCATCGCCGACGCGGTCGGCTCCGACCTGGAGGTCATGTTCGACGGCGGCATCCGCTCCGGCCAGGACGTGCTGCGGGCGCTCGCGCTCGGCGCCAGCTCCTGCATGATCGGCCGCGCGTTCGTCTACGGCCTCGGCGCGGCCGGCCAGCAGGGCGTCGCCAGGGCCATCGACATCATCCGCACGGAACTGGACGTGACCATGGCCCTCACCGGCACCACCTCAGTCCGCTCGGTCAGCCCCCAGGTCATCGCGCCCCGCGCGGCCGGGTCGGACTGACCAGCCGGGCGAGGCGCCGCTGGCGCCCCGCTTGTTACTCGTTTCTGGCGGTCTCGGGGCCGGTGATGCGGGCTAGGAGGGGGAAGGTGGCGGCGATGATCGCGAGGGAGATCACGATGCCGCCGGCGGTCAGCAGGTAGTACGCGATGCCGGGGGCGACCATCGTGTGCTGCTGCGCCTCCCGGGCGAACATCGCGGCGCCGGCGAAGCCGGTGCCGATCGCGACGGCGGCGACGGACAGCAGCGGGACGGCTCCCTCCAGCGCGACGACGCTGCGCAGCGTGGACAGCCGGGCGCCGGCGAGGCGGAGCATGCTGAACGGCCGCTTGCGGTCGGCGAGCCCGGCCGCGATGCCCGCGACGAGGGTGCAGCCGGCGATCGGCAGGCTGACCAGGATCACCACGTTCGCGAGCTGCTGGTAGCCGTTGTTCGCGGCGTCGTCCGCCACGACGTTGTCCTCAGCCGCGGACGGCGCGTTGAGGACGGGGTAGGCGGGCTCGGTCTCCAGCACGGTCCTCGTCTGCTCGATCGCCGTGGTGGTGCCGTCCGTCTCCACGCCGATGGTGTCCACGCCGAGGGCGTCTAGCCGGTCCGCCGGGATGTTCACGGCCGGCCAGGTGAATCCGCTGGTGCCCTGGCTGCCGAAGAACCCGTCAGGGCCGAAGACGCCCGCCGGGATTGCCGCCGTCGTCGCTCCGGCCGGGCAACGTCCGAGGCCGGGGACGGTCGCGAGCTGCGCGCACGAGGCCACGTCGGCCGGGATCGGGGGGAGGCTGCCGCCGGGGTTGTCGCCGAACGCGTTGACGCCCAGGTCGTGGAACGTGCCGGGGATGGTCAGCGTCGGGTCCGCCCGGAGCACGACTACCCCGTGGATTCCGTGGATGGCTTCCAGCCGCGCCGCGAGGGCGGCGGCGGGCGCGGCCTGCCCCGGGTCAGTCATGCCTGCGCCGGATGGTGACGGGGCCGCTATCTGTTCGGTCATCAGGTTCGACTGCGCCACGGTGCCGAACCGGGTGTCCTTGGCGTCCTGGGTGGTGATCGCCACGACGGCCGCGGTGGTGATGAACAGCGCGAGCACCAGGCCGCTCACCGCGCGGAAGGCGGCCCTGGGGTCGTCGCCGATGCGCCGGGCGGCGAGCAGCGTGGCGGGCCGGCTGGTCCACCGGGCCATGGCCAGGGCCGCGGCCATGGTAAGCCACGGGCCGGCGATGAACAGGCCGACGAGGATGATGAAGAAGCTGGACGCGAACGCCTGGATCTGCCCGGTTTCCGAGGCCGGGTGGCCGTGGATGGTCCAGAAGCCGAGCTCAGCCAGGCCGGCCAGCAGCGGGATCACCCGCCAGGCGCCCGGCGGCTTGGGCCGCGCCCGGCGGGCAACGCCGAGCGGGGAGATGTTCACCCGGCGCAGCGCCATCCGCGCCGCCAGCGCGGCGAAGAGCGGCACGCCGATCGCGACCAGGAAGATGTCGGGCAGGCTGAGCGCCAGCTCGGAGGGGAAGAACGGCTGGCCGATGAACGGGATGCCCGCGACCGGGATGCGCAGCAGGAAGAAGAGCCCGAACCCGATGGCCGTCCCCAGCACCGCCGCCGCCGTCGATTCGGTCGCCGCGATCAGCGAGACCTGCCCGCGGGTCGCGCCGGCCAGGCGGATCGCCGCGAACCGCTCCTCGCGGCGGGCGGCCGACAGCCGGGTCGCGGTGCCGATGAAGATCAGCACCGGGGTCAGGATCGCCAGGGCCACGACGGCCAGGATGAGGTCGATGGAGCTTGACCCGCCTCCAGCGTCGTTCGGGAAGTAGGCCAGGCCCTCGGGGCTCGGCACCCGCCCGCAATGCGGGCCATGGCACGGCGGCACGAAGGTGCCGGGCATCACGTCGTTGACCGACCTCACCTGCACGGTGTTCGGTGTCCGCGCCAGCTGCGCCGGCCTCCGCCCGACGACGACGACCAGGGAATCCGGCGACGGCAGCGCGGCGTCGCCGATCGTGCCTGCCAGGTGGCCCGGGTAGCGGCTGGCGAGCTGGCCTGCTGGGGTGTCGTGAATAAGCGCGGCCAGCGCGGGCGAGGCATAGTACGTGCCCGGGGCCGGGTCGCGGGGCAGGCCGGGCGGCACCGGGGACGAGGCGCCGGCGGCAGCCACGTCGAAGCGCTCGATCTGCTGGCCCTCGAAGAAGTCGCCGACGGGGTGCCACCACAAGGGCGCGGTGCCGGCCGCGGCGGTGCGCGGCACTACGGACGAGGTGCCGGTCCAGAACCAGGCGTGCCGGTTGTTCCAGGTGACGGCCGCGTTCGTCGCGGCCACGGCGGTCAGCAGCAGGCCGACGCCGAGGCCGACCGCGACCGTGAGGATCACCAGGCGGGTAACCGCCTCCCGGCCCCCGTTGACCAAGAGGCGCAGCCCGAGGGAGATCACGGCTGGGCCTCGGTGAGCGTGCCGACCTTGCCGTCGCGGACGACGACCTCGCGGTCGGCGTAGGCGGCGACCCGGGCGTCGTGGGTGACCAGCACGACCGTGGTGCCGCGCTCCCGGACGGCGGCGGTGAGCAGGTCCATCACCAGCTCTCCGGACACCGAGTCCAGGGCCCCGGTCGGCTCGTCGGCGAACAGCACCTCCGGCTCGGCGACCAGGCCACGGGCGAGTGCGACGCGCTGCGCCTGCCCGCCGGACAGCTCGCCGGACCGGCGGCCCTCCGAGCCGTCCAGGCCGAGCGTGCCGAACCACTTCCTGGCCGCCTTCATCGCCGGGCCGCGCCGGGTGCCCGACAGCAGCAGCGGCAGCGCGACGTTCTCCTCGGCGGTCAGCTCGGGGACCAGCTGGCCGGACTGGAACACGAACCCGAACCGGTCGCGGCGCAGCGCGCTGCGCCGGTCGTCGCTGAGCGAGTCGAGGCGCCGCCCGTCGAACCAGACCTCGCCCTCGCCGGGGACCAGGATGCCGGCCAGGCAGTGCAGCAGCGTGGACTTACCGGAGCCGCTCGGCCCCATGACCGCGACGATCTCGCCGCGCCGGACGGCGAGCGACGCGCCGCGCAGCGCCGGCGTACTCCCGAACGACAGCGACAGGCCGCACGCCCCGATGACGTCCCCGGGTACGGCGTTCTTCCCGATGCCGGTCACGACCGCACTGCCCGGGCGAGCTGGTCCAGCCGGGCCGCCGTGTGGTCGATCCAGCGCAGGTCCGCCTCTAGCCGGTAGAGAGCGTGGTCGGCGAGCAGCACGTCGAGGGTGCCACCGCGCTGCTTGAAGCTGGTGAGCTCGCGCATCCGCCGCAGGTGCGCCGCCCGCTGGGTGTCGAGGTAACTGTCGGCCCGCTTGCCGAGCATCAGCGCGAGCACGACCTTGGTGAACAGCTCGCTCTGCAGGTCGGGGTCGGGCGGGACGGGCTCGCCCAGCCACTTCTCCACATCGGCGCCGCCGTCCTCGGTGATGATGTACCGGCGGCGCTCGGGGCCGGCCTCCTGCTCGACCGGCCCGGCGACCGTCTTCCCGTCCCGGGCCAGCCGGGACAGCGTCGCGTACACCTGGCTGTAGCGCAGCGGCCTGCCCTGGCCGAAGTACGCGTCGTAGTCCCGTTTCAGGTCATACCCGTGGCTCGGCCCGCGCTCAAGCAGCCCAAGCAGTGTCAGCGGAACGCTCATGCCTGAGAGAATACTCCACAAGTATTCTCTCAGGTAGTAGAATGGAAAATCACCGGGTACAGCCAGTCCGCGAACTAGCTCGTTGCACGTTCACCAGGGTGTCACCGGGCTCCGTCCGTGAGTAAAGCACCGATCCCCCGGCCCGGCGACGCTGGATGAGACGCGCGTCCAGCAGGATCTTGAGGTGCCGTCCCACTGAGCCGAGCGCCAGACCCGTCAGTGCGACCAGCTGGGTGGTGGTCTTCGGGATGTCCAGCAGGATCAGGATCCGCGCCCGCCCTTGGCCGAGGAGCGCCGTCAGCGGAGCGGGGGCCAGTGCCTGGCGTGCCTCGGCGAGCACACCCGCGCAGGGGTAGGTCAGTGCGTACCTGGGTGGTTCGTTCAATGAGGCCCAGCCCCGGCCGGTGGTTATCGGGACGAACATCAGCTGGGCGTTGGCGAGCTCCTCCGGCGGATAGTTGTACACGTTGATCTGCAGGAGTCCGTTGCCCAGCCAGCGCGTCCCTGGCCGCAGGCCTTCCAGCGCGGCGGTCCAGCCGCCGTAGCTGAGCCGGGTGGACCGGGCGAGGATGTCGGCCTCGATGATCCGCCGTCGCCTCGGCCAGTACGGGAGCACGCAGTCGGCCCATACCCACTGCAGCAAGTCAGCAAGGCGCGTGGCCAGGTCCGGCCGGCGCAGCGCGGCGGGCATCTGACCGTCCAGCGAGACCTTCAGGTCAGCGAGGACCTGGCCGGGGTCCGCGTCACGGACCAGCGCTAGTTCTTCAGAGAATGGCCGCTCGCCGTCGCCGAGCGGGGCGGGCGAGAGGAAGTCCGCGATACAGCGGCGCCCGAGGGCGGCGCGGACGGCCAGGGCTGTGACGGGATCGCCGGCCAAGCGCTCCCGGTAGGCGCGCTGGTGCGCGTCCAGCCATGTCCTGTCCCCCGGGTGCGCGGCAATCCCCCGCTGCAGGGTTATCAGGCTCGCGGTGGCCTCGGCCAGCGGGGAGACCACGAAGCGGCTGGCAGCCAGGGTGTCAGCGCTGACTCTCCACCAGCCCAATGGGTTTCGCCTCCACGCGAAACTCTACCGCCTGCTACGCCGGGTCGCTGAGGCTGAACTCGTGCACACCTACCGCGAGCTATTCCGGGCGCCGGAGTTCACGCCGTTCTTCCTGGCCAGCTCCGTGCAGGTGGCCGCGCAGACAATGAGCAGCCTGGCGCTGGGCACGCTGATCTACTCGGCGACGGGCTCACCGCTGCTGTCCGCGCTGGCGATTTTCGGCCCGTCGCTCACGCAGGTGATAGGCGCGAGCATGCTGCTGTCGGCGTCGGACCGGCTGCCGCCGCGCGCGGTGACGAGCGGACTGTCCCTGGTCTTCGCGGCCGGCGCCGCCGCGCTGGCAGTCCCCGGCGTGCCCGTCTGGGCGGCCTTCGCGATAGTCGCCTGCATGGGCGCGGGCGCGTCCCTGGCCGCCGCCGTCCGCTACGGGCTGCTCAGCGAGGTCGCCGCCGAGGCCGGCTACCTGCTCGGCCGCTCGGTGCTCAACATGTCCGTCGGAGCCATGCAGATCTGCGGTTTCGCGGCCGGGGGGGTGCTTATCGTCGCACTGTCAGCGCGGGGGGCCTTGCTGGCAGGCGCCGCTTTGTATGCCGCCGGGGCGGCGATCGCACGGTTCGGCCTCACCCGGCGCCCCGCGCGGGCAGCCGGCCGGCCATCGGTCAGGGATACCTGGCGGATCAACGCACGCCTCTGGTCGAGTACCGCCCGTCGTTATGTCTATCTCGCGCTGTGGGTGCCCAACGGGCTGATCGTGGGCTGCGAATCGCTTTTCGTCGCCTATGCGCCCCGCCATGCCGGGCTGTTGTTCGTCGCGGCCGCCGCCGGCATGCTGGCCGGAGACACGCTGGCCGGCCGGTTCATCCCGTCCCGGTGGCGGGAAAGGCTCGGCACGCCGCTGCGGGTGATCCTCGCCGCACCGTACTTGATCTTCGCCGCACGGCCCGTGCTTCCCATCGCGGTAACAGCCGTCGTCGTCGCGTCGGTCGGCTACTGCGCCAGCCTGCTGCTGCAGGAACGCTTGATGGAGCTGACACCGCAGGAGCTGAGCGGGCAGGCGCTGGGCCTGGCCTCTTCCGGCACGATGGCCATGCAGGGCGTCGGTGCCACGGTGGCGGGTGTGATTGCCCAGCGAACCTCACCCGCGACGGCGATGGCGGCCATGGCCGCGGTCTCGCTCGCGGTCACGCTGATCCTGGCTCCTGGACTGCGCCCGGCCGCGCGCGGCCCGGAGCCTGGCAGGGTGCCCCAGACGGCACGGCAAACAGAACCACAGTGAGAGAAGGGGCGATGAGTGAGGTTATGTTCGGGCTGGGCATCCCGGCGTCGGTACTGCCTGGCACCGACCCGGTGGCCATCGCCAGGATGGCGGAGGACCTGGGCTTCGATTTCGTGTCCGCTTCCGATCACCCGTGCGGGACGGAACCGACCTATGAGACGTGGACGATGCTGTCCTGGATCGCGGCCGCCACCTCGCGGATCCGGGTGGCCACCCGCGTGCTCGGCGTGCCCTACCGGAGCCCGGCGATGGTCGCGAAGATGGCCGAGACGTTCGCCCGCCTGTCGGGCGGCAGGCTGATCCTCGGACTCGGCGGCGGCTACTCCGACGAGGAGTTCCGCGCCTTCGGGCTGGGCACGTTCTCCGCGCGGGACAAGGTCGACGGCCTGGAGGAGGCCATCCGCATCGCCCGGGGCCTGTGGTCGCAACCCGCATTCACCTACCGCGGGCACCTGCATCACACGGACAGCGCCGAGCTGGAACCCAAGCCCGCTCAGCCGATCCCGATCTGGCTGGGCACCTTCGGCGCCCGCGCGCTCCGGGTGACCGGGCGGCTCGCCGACGGCTGGATACCCTCCTACGGGTACCGCCCGCCCCACGAGTACGCGGCCATGCGCGAGCACGTGCTGACAGCCGCGCACGAAGCGGGCCGTGACCCGGCCGGCATCACCTGCGCCCTGCACATGCAAGCGCAGGTCGGCGAGCACGCCACCGGAGAACCGTCCCTGGTCGCCGGGCCGCCGGCCGCGATCACTGAGCAACTGCTCGCCTTCGCGCGGATCGGGTTCACCTCCTTCAGCTTCACCCTCACCGGACCCGGCACCCGCCGGCAGGCCGAACGACTCGCACGCGAGGTGATCACATCCGTCCGGGCAGCCCTGTGACCAATGTCCCGGCACGGCGGCACTGCGCATGTCATGGCGCTACCATCCTGGCCAGCGCTGATATTCGGGTCAGCTGCCGCTGACATCGCGTCCTGGCGGGCAACCATACGGGCCGGCCGGCCCGTATGGAGGGTGAGGAGGTACCCCCCATGCCGCTATCCGCGCGTGATGAGGAGTTCTCGGCGTTCGTCCGGGCCCGCCGGGTCGCGTTGCTGCGCGCCGCCTGCCTGCTGACGGCCGGCGACACCCATCGTGCCGAGGACCTGGTCCAGACTGCGCTGGCCCGGCTCTACGTGGCCTGGCCTCGGGTGCAGCGTTCGGGCACCCAGGCCGCCTACGCCTGGCGGATCATCGTCAACGCCAACGTCGACGAGGTCCGGCGGCCCCGTTGGCGGCGCGAGCAGACGGTCTCCGAGCTGCCCGACGGCCCGGGCCCGGCCCCGCCGGGCAGCAGTGACGAGGTCGACGGGGACGCGATCAGGGCCGCGCTCGCCAGCCTGCCGCCGGGCATGCGCGCCGCGGTCGTGCTGCGGCACTGGCTGGACCTCAGCGTGGAGGAGACGGCGAGCCTGCTGCACTGCTCGGAAGGAACGGTAAAGAGCCAGACAGCCAAGGGCGCCGCCCGGCTGCGGGAATTGCTGACCAACGGCGCGGCCGAGAGGAGCCACCGGTGAATGACCTGAAAGACCTGCTGGAACGGGCTCTGGATGACGGGCACGGCCCGGACGGGGCCGGGCCCGCCGACCCGGCCGCGGACCTGGCCAGGGGGCGTGCCCTGCTGCGGGGCAGGCGCCGGGTGGCCGTCGCGGGCCTGAGCGTGGGCGCGCTCGGCGTCGCGGCCGTGTCCTGGGCGGGGGTCGCCGCCACCGGCCCGGCCGGTCCGGCCGCCGCGGCTCACCCTGGCACTGCCGCGCGGCAGCACCGCCACGTGATCATCGTGCCGGGCGCCAGCCGCCCGGCCTCGCGGCTGCACTCGATCGCCCTGGTCGCCTACCAGGGCGAGCAGCCGCCCGGCTACCGGGTGGCGTTCATGCCCCGCGGCTGGGTGGTGCAGGGCGGCGACCCGTACGTGCTGACCATCGCGCCCAAGGGCGACCCGGACTCGCAGTACCAGTCGTTCACCGGCAAGCTCATCGTGGCGCTGCTGTCCAGGGACGCCAGCCCGCCCAAGCACTTCAATCTGCCGGTAGCGGGCAGGCCCGGTCAGTACCGGGTCCAGGACGACACCCAGATCCTGACCTTCAAAGGCATCGATGGCCGCTGGGTGATCATCCAGAGCCCGAAGGCGCTGGGCTGGGACCACGGCAGGCTGGCCAAGTTCGCGGCGGGCGTCCAGGTGCTCGGCAACGCCTCGCCAAGCCGCGGCTGAACCGGGTCAGCCGGCCTGGCCCGGTGCCGGAACCGCGGCTGGCTGGCCCTCCCGCTGGCAGGCCGGCGGGCCGTCCAGGCCGCAGTGCAGCAGCTCCGCGGCCGGGGCGGCGGCCGGCCGGACGACCCTGGGGTTGCGGATCGTCGCCGCGGCCAGCAGGCCGCCGAGCACGCACAGCGCGGCCGAGATCAGCGACGCCCGGTGGAATCCGGCCGAGAACAGCTCCGGGTGCAGGTACGACGCGCCGGACAGCCCGGCCGCGGCGGGCAGCACCGCGACGGCGACCAGGCTCGCCGCCCTGGCCACGTCGTTGTTGACCGCCGAGGCCATGCCGGCGTGGCTGGACGGGACCGCGGCGAGCACGGTCGAGGTCAGCGGCGCGACGTTGGTGGCCAGGCCGAGGCCGAAGACGATGACCGCGGGCAGCACCTCGGTGAGGTAGTCACCGGACGGCCCGATCCGGACGAACAGGGCAAGCCCGGCCGCGATGAGCAGCGGGCCGGCGGTCATCTGCAGCCGCGGGCCGATCCGGGCGGCCAGCGCCCCGGAC
>DATBGO010000302.1:0-3164 GCA_036558005.1 Streptosporangiaceae bacterium
GTGATCCGGGCGGCCCCGGTCCTGAGCCGTCCGGCCGGCGTATCCGGGGGCGCGTGCTGGCGGCCGGTGCCGTAGTCGTCGTAGCCGCCGCCGTCGTGTCCGGTGTCGTCGTGTCGGGGCGGTCGGCTCCCGCCCACCCGGCCGCAGCCACCCCCACGCCGGCTGCCTCCTCCCCGTCCCCGTCCCCGTCGCCGTCGCCGTCATCGCCGTCAGCGGCTTCATCGCCATCGGCGCCGGTCACAGCTTCCCAGCAGGCGGCGGCCCTCAGCGCGCTGCTGACCTCGAGCGCCGCGGCCCGGACGGCGCTGCACCATGCGGTCACCCAGGTGGGTTCGTGCACCGACCTGTCCGGCGCGGTCAGCCAGCTCCAGGCCGTCGTGAACCGGCGTGCGGGGCAGGTTGACCGCGCCTCGACCCTGCCTACCGCTGCCCTCCCCGGCGGCACGCAGGTGAAGTCCAAGCTGATGGCGGCGCTGAACAGCTCGCTGACCGCGGACCGGGACTATCTGTCCTGGGCCCGGCAGCAGCGGACCGGCGGGTGCACGCCGACCAGCCAGTCGAGCGCCTACAACGCCGCGTTCATCGCCAGCCAGCGGGCCGACGCGGCCAAGCAGGCCTTCGTGCAGGTGTGGAATCCGGTCGCGGCCCGGTACGGCATCGCGCGGGAATCCCCGCGCGACATCTAGGGCGCCCGATAGGTCAGCCCAGGGCGCTGCGGACGATCTTGCCGAGCTGGTTACGGGGCAGGGCCGCCAGCCGGAACACCCGCTTGGGGCACTTGTACGCGGCCAGCAGCGTCCGGGCGTGCGCGATGAGCTCGGCCTCGTCGAACTCGTGCCCGTCCCGCAGCACCACCCAGGCGGTCACCCGCTCACCCCAGCGTTCGTCCGGAACCCCCGCTACCGCGGCTTCCGCCACGGACGGATGACGCTCGAGCGCGATCTCGACCTCGCGCGGGTATACGTTCAGGCCTCCCGAGATGATCATCTCTTTGGTCCGGCCGCGGATCACCAGGTGCCCGGTGGCCGGGTCCACCGTGCCGATGTCGCCGGTGCGGAACCAGCCGTCCGGGGTGAAGGCGGCCTGGGTGCCGGCCGGGTCGTCCCAGTAGCCGGAGAAGACGTGCGGCCCGCGAACCTGGATCTCGCCGTCGGCGCCGGGATCGGCGAGGCCGCCCGCTGAGCCGTCCCCGGTGCCGATGCGCACGAGCATTCCGGGCAGCGGCACCCCGATCGTGTCCCCGCGCGGCCCGGCGACCGGGTTGGAGACGTTCAGCCCGCTCTCCGTCGTGCCGTACCTGACCAGCGGCAGCCGCCCCAGCACGGCCGGCAGTCGTCCGGCCAGCGACGGGCTCAGCGGGGCCGAACCGCAGACGGCCAGGCGAAGCCCTCGCAGCCCGCCGGCCAGCGCGGCCGGCGAATCCGCCAGGGCCTGGTAGATGGTGGGCACCGCGAACAGCACGCTGGCCCTGGTATCGGCGGCGGTCTGCACCAGTGCGTCGGCCGAGAACTTCGACCTGATGTGCACGGTGCCGCCCGCGATCAGCGCGGCGTGCACCCCGCCCAGGCCGTGCTGGTGGTACAGCGGCAGCGCGTGCACCAGCACGTCGTCGGCCTGCCACCGCCAGGCCGTCATCGCGGCGCGGATCGAGACCATAACCTGGCGGTGCGTCAGCGGCACCCCCTTGGGCCTGCCGGTGGTGCCCGAGGTGTATGCGAGCAGCGCCACCTCGTCCGGCCGGGCCGCCACCTCGGTGGCCGGCCGGACGTTCGCGGGCAACTCCCCGGCGTCCGCGATCTGCAGGCCCAGTCCCAGCCCGGCCAGCCGGCGACCGGGCTCGGTATCGGCGAAGGCGAGCACCGCGCCGGAGTCGGCGGCCAGGTGCCCGAGCTCGGCGGCGGTGTAGCCGGGGTTGGCCAGTACCACGACGGCTCCGGCCCGCAGCGCGCCCAGGTAGCAGCGCACGAAGCCGATGCTGGAACCGGCCGCGAGCAGCACCCGGTCCCCGGGGCGCACCCGCCGGGCCAGCCACGCCGCCACCCGGGCGGCGGCGTCGTCCAGCGCGGCGTGGGTGACCGGCTCGCCGTCCACCGTGACCGCGATCCGGTCCGGCACCGCGCTGGCCGCCACGGCGGCCAGCGCGGGCAGGCTGGCGGCGCCCAGCCGGGCCACGTAATCCGTTACGTCGGTCACCCCGGGCAGGTGGGTCCGCCACCCGTTCAGGCTCCAGTCCTGGTAGTCGCTCATGGAGCGGCCAGCACGCGGGCCCAGGCCGAACGGTTGGCCGCCCGTTCGGCCCGCAAGCGATCGAGCACCCCGCCGGCCGCCATCACCGCCTTGACCCCGGCTACGGTACCCCGGCCGGCCAGGTCGGCGGCGATCGCGGCCGCAACGGGTTCCGGGTCGTCGCAGACCCGGTTGACCAGCCCGAGCGTCAGCGCCTCGGCCGCCTCCAGCCAGCGGCCGGTCAGCACCAGGTCCATGGCCGTGGCCCGGCCGGCCAGGTCGGGCAGCAGCCAGGCGCCCACCGCGAGATCGAGTCCGGGCGGACCGGTCCAGCGCAACCGCGCCCCCGGTCCCGCGATCCGCAGGTCGGACGCTGCCGCCAGCTGTGCGCCGCCACCGACCGCTGCTCCGGTCAGCACGGCGATCACCGGGCCGGGTCTGGTGATAATGGTCTCGCAGCAGTCGTAGACGAGGTCGGAGACCGCCGCCCGTTCGGCATCGGTGATGGTCAAGTCGGCGCCAGCGCAGAATACCCGCGGATCGGCGCTGGCCAGCAGGACCGGGACGCCGGGCTCGGCGGCCAGCGCATCGGTCACCGCGCGCAGCAGGCCCACGTCGAGCGCGTTGCGCCGCTCCGGCCGGCACAGGCGCACCCAGCGGTAGCCGGCCGGGCTGGTCTCGACGGCGAGGTGAGGATGCGGCATGCTCAGGCTCCGAGGCAGGGGGACTCCAAACGCCTGAAATACGGTATACCGAACGAACCGGAGGCCCCCATGCCCACTGAAGTCCCGGGCTACATCACCAAGACCGACCTGGTCGCCGCGCTCATCCGCGAGTTCCATTTCACGGTCTACGAGTACGCGCACAGCCCGCTGCTACTGTCGCTGATGCGGCTGCTCTGGTCATCGCTGCACGGCGGCCCCAGGGTGTCCCGTACG
>DATBGO010000303.1:0-2145 GCA_036558005.1 Streptosporangiaceae bacterium
GGCCACCAGCGCCACGATGGCCCACAGCGGGAAGTGCGCCACCACTGTGGGGGGCGGTGGGGGTGCCGGGGCGGCAGGCGGCTCCGGCGGCGGGAGGACTGCCCACGCAGCCGGGGCAAGACCGATCGCGGCGGTCAGCAAGACTCCCAGCCCGCTGAGGATGGTGAGCGTTCGGCGGGTGCGCGGGATGCCGCACCTGGCGGGGCGCGGCTGCGGAGATGCAGATCGGTGAATCATCTGGGTGGCTCCTTCGGCTGCCTGGGCGGATGTTGTTGTGGCCGGCCTGCTCTGTGGCCGGGTGTCGACAGTGCAGCGCATGGCGGCTGGAATTGCCCTGGGACCGGCCTGGAGCAGGGCTTGGGGTAGCACTGGACCCGGTCATGGGCCTGGTGGTGGAATAGCTCAAAGCCGCTGGCCCGGGCGGCTACGGGAGATAACCGGGCGGGGTGGGTGATGGCTGCTGACGCGGCGGGCGGCGAGACGCGGTTCGCCGAGTTCAGCATTTTGGGGCCGCTGGAGGTCTCCAGGTCCGGATGTGCGCTGCCGCTGGGCGGCCCGCGGCAGCGGGCGGTGCTGGCGCTGCTGCTGCTTGAGGCGAACCGGGTCGTGTCGATGGACCGGCTGGCCGACGACGTCTGGGCTGGGCACCCGCCCGAGGGGTGGGCCACGACCCTGCAGATCTATGTGTTGCACCTGCGCCGGGCGCTCGAGCCTGACCGGGCCCGGGGCGTCACGGGTGACGTCCTGGTGACCCGAGGCCGCGGCTACCTGCTGCGGGTGGACCGTGTGCACCTGGACGCGGCGCGGTTCGAAGATGGCTTCACGGCCGGGCGGGCCGCGCTGGACGCGGGCCGGTACGCCGAGGCCGCACAGACGCTGCGCCAGGCGCTGGATCTATGGCACGGCCCGGTGCTGGCCGACCTGGCCGACTACGCGTTTACCCGGCCGGAGGCGGCCCGGCTGGAGGAGCTGCGGCTCGCTGCCCTGGAGGCCCGGATCGACGCTGATCTTGCGCTGGGCCGGCATGACGCGCTCACCGCCGAACTGGAGCAACTGGCGGCCGACCATCCTTTGCGGGAGCGGCTGCACGGCCAGCTGATGCTGGCGCTGTACCGGTGCGGCCGGCAGGCCGAAGCGCTCGCCGCCTACCGGCGGGCCCGCGACCTGCTCACCGAACTGGGCATCGACCCCGGGGAGCCGTTGCAGCGCCTGCACGCATCGGTTCTCGCCCACGACCCGGCGCTGGAATGGGATGGCCCCCAGGGCCCAGCCGAAGACCGCCGCCCCGGTACCGGCACTCCCGCTAGGTCCCCGCTGCCGGGACGGCCGCCTCGGCAGCCGGACGGTGGGCGCCGTGAGCTGGAGTGGGTGAGGCGGCGCGGTCGCCGCCTGCTTGTTATCGGTTCGGCGCTCGCGGTCGCCGCAGCCGCGTGCCTCGTCGCGGTGGCCCGGCCCTGGGCGGGCGGGCAGGCGGGCCTGCCGGGCAACAGTGTGGGTCTTATCGACTCCGCTGGTGGGCGGGTCGGCGCGCCGGTGGCCGTGGGTAGCCCGGACGGCGTCGCCTACGGCGACGGCTCAGTTTGGGTGGTGGATGGCACCGACGGAAAGCTATTCCGGATCAACCCGGTGACGCATGCCGTCGTCGACCACATCGACGTTGGGTCTGACCCGAGCGCAGTCACCGTCAGCCGGAACGGTGACGTGTGGGTGGCCAACAGCGGCGACGGGACGGTGTCACGGGTCAACGCCGCAGCCGGGAGGGTCGTCCAGACCATCCCGGTCGGCACGTTCCCGGCCGCCATCGCCAGCGGGCCCAGTGGCGTGTGGGTCGCCAACGAAGGAGACGGCACCGTCGACCGGATCGACCCTGCGAAAGGTGTGGTGACACGAAGGGGCATCCCGGTGGGAGGAGGTCCGGACGGCATCGCGGTCGGGTCTGCCGCGGTCTGGGTCGCCAACGGCCAGGACGGCACCGTCACCAGCATCGACCCGGCCACCGGCCAGCCCAGCGGCCCCGATTCCGTGGGCGCCGGGCCCGCGGGCATCGCCATCACCCGCGCCGCGGTGTGGGTCGCCAACTCACTCGACCTCACCGTCTCCCGGCTCAACCCGGCCACCGGCCAGGTAACCGCCACCATCGGCGTC
>DATBGO010000304.1:0-2052 GCA_036558005.1 Streptosporangiaceae bacterium
ATACAGCTCGGCGGCGATCTCCGCGTTGGTCCGGCCCTGGGCGACCAGCCTGACCAGCTCCCGCTCCCGGGCACTGAGCAGCCCAGAGCCCGGTGCCGCCGGCTGCGGCGGGCCGGGGTCGGTGAGCATGAGGGCGTACTCGGCGGCGGTGGCCAGGCTCATCGCCGCGCTGCGGTCCTCGGCCGCCTGCGCCCGGCCGGTTCCCAGCGCCTGCCGGGCCTGGCGCAGCTGTTCCTTCCAGCGGGGCTCGAACCAGGGGAGGCCGGTGGGCTCCTCGCGCTGGTTCGCCGCGGCGCACGCGGCCCACAGCGTGAGGGCCTCGGCGGCCCGCCCGGTGGCGGCGCACAACTCCCCGCACTGGGACAGGGCGAGTTGCAGATCAAGCCAGTTGCCGGTCCGCACGGCGAGGTGGAGCCCTTCCCGCAGGTGCGTCGCGGCGTCGCCGGTGCGGCCCGCCCGCAGGTCCAGGTCTGCGATCCTGGGCAGCAAGATCGCCTGATGGAAAAGGTCGCCCACGTCCCGGGCCCGGGCCAGGCACGCCGCCCCGGCGCGCCCGGCTTCGGCCAGGTTCCCGGCACCGGCCAGCGCCATGGTCAGCACAAAGCTGCACCCCCGGGCGAGCGTGCCGGGGATCTCTGCCGTGATCTGCCCGGCCTGCCGGGCCAGCCGGACCGCCTCGTCATGGTCACCGGCATAACCGGCACCGATGCTGAGCTCGATCAAGGCCTGCAGCTCCCCGATTGGGTCGCCGATCTCCCGGGCCAGCGCCAGCGAGCGGCGGCCATCGCCGGCCGCCTCGGCAGCCCGGCCCATCAGCCGCAAGATCCCCGCCCGGCCGGCCAGGGCGTAAGCCAGCGCCCAGGACGGCGACTGGCCCGCCACGGCGTCGCGGACCGCGGTGAAGTGGCTCAGCGCTGCTGCCAGGTCGGCCGAGTACTGCGCTGCCCGGCCGAGCCAGTATTGCGCGATGCACCACCCGTCGCTGCCTGCCTCGGCGCGGCCCGCGGCGTGGCAGAGCAGCGGGTACTCACCGGCCAGCCGGCCCCGCAGGAACCACCACAAGGCCAGCGCGTTGGCCAGCTGCAACGCGACCGACGTGTCGTGCTCCATCGCCCAGCCCAGCACCTCCCGCATGGTGGCGTCTTCGGCGTCCAGCCAGCAGGCGGCGGCCGCCTCCCTGGTGGTGGTCTGCAGCCCGGCCGCGGCCTGCCCCGCCACCCGCAGCGCGTGCCCGGCCAGCGCCGCGGCCGCCCCGTTGGTCTCGCCCGCCTCGCCCAGCAGCCCGGCCCCGTAAGCCCGCAGCGTCTCCAGCATCACGTACCGGGACCGGCCATCCGGACCAGCCCGCGGCGCGGTCAGCAGCGAGCAGTCCACCAGCCGCAGCACGACCGGGCCGGCGCCCGGCCCGGCGACCGCTTCGGCCCCCTCCAGCGTGAACCCCGCCGGGAATACCGACACCGCCCGGAACACCCGCCGCTCGTCGTCATCGAGCAGCCGGTAACTCCACTCCACCGTGGCCGCCAGCGACCGCTGCCGGCCCGCCGCTAGCCGGTCCCCGCCCGTCAGCAGCGCGAACCGGTCACCGATCCGGTCCAGCAGCTGCGCCACGCCCAGCGCCTCCACCCGCGCCGCCGCCAGCTCGATCGCCAGCGGCATCCCATCCAGCCGCGCCACCACCAGCCCATTGTCCCCGTCCAGCGCGAACCGCGGATCAGCCCGCCGGGCCCGGTCCGCGAACAACACCACCGCCTCCGAGCGCCCGCCGTCCACCGGGTCACCAGGCGCGGGCAGGGTCAGCGGGCCCAGCCGGTACCGGGCCTCCCCGGCCACCGCCAGCGGCTCCCGGCTGGTCGCCAGCACCCGCACATCATCACACCCCGCCAACAACCCCGCGCACAGCTCCGCTGCGGCATCGATCACGTGCTCGCAGTTATCCAGCACCACCAGGAGCTGCTGCCCGGCCAGCACCCGCGCCAGCACCCTGGCCGCCGACACCCCCGGCCGCTCCGGTATCCCCAGCGCCGCGGCCACCACCGCGGCTACCTGCGCCGG
>DATBGO010000305.1:0-24371 GCA_036558005.1 Streptosporangiaceae bacterium
GCCCGAGCCGCGGGCCAGCCCGAGCAGCACCCCCTCGGCCTGGTCGTCGCTGGTGTGGCCGAGCAGGACCACGGCCGCGCCACAGTCGGTGGCGGCCTGGTCCAGGGCCGTGTACCTGGCGGCGCGGGCGGCGCCCTCGGGCCCCGGGTAGCCAGCGCGGCCGCCCTGGCCGCGGGCGGCGGCCGGGCCTGCGGCACCGTGCTGACCTGCGGTGCCGCGCTGGCCTGCGGCGCCGTGCTGGCCGGCGGCGCCAGAGCCGCGCGGAGCGACCTGAACGGTGACGCTCAGCACCGGGTCCAGGCCCAGCCCGGCCAGCACCCTGCTGACCTCGGCGGCCTGCCCCGCTGAGCCCGGCTGCAGGCCATGGTCGACGGTGACGCCGCCGGCCCGCAGCCCCCGCCGCGGCGCCTCGAACGCCACCGCGGCGGCCAGCGCGAGCGAATCGGGCCCGCCCGAGCAGGCGGCGAGAACCAGGTCAGCTGGCTGCAGCCCGGCCAGCGCGCCGCGGACCGCCACGCGGGTCGCGGCGACCGCGGGATGGGGCCCCATGACCGTTATCCGGCCGCGGCGTTGCCATCCACCCGGGCGAGCCACGCCTGCGGGCTGGTGATCTCATCCTTGGTCGGCAGCGTCTGCGGTGACGTCCAGACCTTGTTGAAGGTCGCCATGCCGGCCTGCTCCACGACCGCCTTGACGAACTGCGAGCCCTGCTCGTACTGCTTCATCTTCAGGTCGATGCCCAGGATCCTGCGGATCGCCTGCTCCATCCGGCCCGCGCTGGTCCTGCGGGCACTGAACCTGGACCTGATCTGCTCCACCGAGGGCACCACGGCCGGTCCCACCGCGTCCATCACGTAGTCGCCGTGCCCCTCGACCAGGGTCATCACGCTGGTGAGCCGGTCCAGGATCTCGCGCTGGCGCGGGCTCTGGATGGCCTCGATCAGGCTGTCGCCGCCGCCCTTGCGGACCGCGCCTGCCACTGCCTCGGCCGCGGCCCGCAGCCGGTCCAGGATCGAGGCCGGGTCCAGGTCGGAGGCCAGCAGGAACTCGGTCATCTGCTGCTGCACGTAGGAGCGCAGCCAGGGCACCGCGGTGAACTGGGTGCGGTGGGTCTCCTCGTGCAGGCACACCCAGCGGCGGAAGTCGTGCGGGTCCACTCCCAGCTCACGCTCGACCATCACGATGTTGGGCGCGACCAGGGTCAGCCGCCCGGCCGGGGCCTCCCCGGCGGGCGCGTCCGGGTCCGGCGGGAGGAACAGCTCATACTGGCCGAGCACCCGGCCGGCCAGGTAGGCGAGGATGAGCCCGGCCTGCATGCCGGTGACCCGGGAGCCGACCGACCCGATCACCGAGCCTTCCGGCGGCGCGGTGCCGGTCCGCTGCATGTGCTCCACCAGCGGGTCGAGAACCACCCGGAACCCGTCCACGTTGGCCCGGATCCAGCCAGGCCGGTCGACCACGGCCACCTGGCCGACGCTGCCCGAGCCGTCCAGCCCGGTCACCTCCGCGACCGGCTCGGCGACCATGGCCGCGACCTCGCGGAGTTCCGCGACCACCTTCCTGGCCTCGGCCATGGTGACCTGCGGGCCGGGCCTGGCCCACCGGACGCCGGTGGCGGTGGCGACATTCCAGTCAATCATCTGCGAGCTGCTCACCCCCCCACCGTACGTTGGCCGCCTGGCTGGCGTGTCCTCAGTGGCACCCGCAGGCCGCCAGCGCGGTGGACAGGCCCGCCATTCTCGTCCCGGCGGCGGTCAGCCCCCTGGCGGGCAGGTGGTCGGCCATGATGGCGAACGCGAGCAGCTCGCCGCTGCGCGCGTAGGCGATCCCGGCCAGCGCGGTGACGCTGGACAGGTTGCCGGTCTTGGCCCGGACCAGGCCCAGGCCCGCGGCCCCGCCGGGCCCGAACACGCTGCCGCCGGGGGCCAGGGTGCCGGCGAACCCGGCCACCGGCAGCCCGGTGATCACGGGCCGGAGCTGCGGGTCCGCCGGGCTGGCGGCCAGCTGGACCAGCCGGACCAGCGCGTCCGGGGTGATCCGGTCGTGCGGCGACAGGCCGCTCCCGTCGACCAGGCTGACGCCGCCGGCCAGCCCGGCCTTGCGCAGCGCGGCCTGCTCGGCGGCGGCCGCGCCGCTGAACGAGGCCGGCCGGCCGGTGGCGATGGCGACCTGCCTGGCCAGGTTCTCGGCGATGACGTTGTTGCTCTCCATCAGCATCCACTGCACCATCGCGGCCACCGTGGGCGAGCTGACGCTGGCCAGCCAGGCCCGGCCCGGGGCGGCCCTGGCCGGCCGGGCCGGCCCGGTCACGGTGATCCCGTCCCTGGCCAGGAACCCGGCGAAGGCCGTGGCCGCGTCGGCGGCCGGGGTGAAGCTGCGGGCGCGGAAGTTCAGCGGGTCGTCGGCGTCCTGCGGGCGGCCGCTGGCGGTCAGCCTGCCCTGGTCCACCTCCAGCGCCTGGATCGGGGTGACGTTGCCGGTGCTGACGTAGCTGGCCGGCCAGCCGGGGGCCAGCTGCGGCCCGGTGAACAGCGAGGCGTCGTAGCCGAGCCGGACCCGCCGGGTGTGCCGGGCCTTCAGCGCGGCGGCGGTGGCCCTGGCCAGCGCCGCCAGGCTGGCCGGGCGCGGGTAGTCGGCGGCGGGCGGGCGGCCCGCGGCCAGGGTCGGGTCGCCGCCGCCGACCAGCACGATGGCCGACCGGCTGTGGCCCGCGACGACCCGGGTGGACAGCCGCTGGGCCGGGCCGAGCACCTCCAGCGCGGCGACCGCGGTCGCCAGCTTCGCGGTGGAGGCCGGCTCGAACCCGGTCCCGCTGTCCCTGGCGTACAGCACTTTCCCGGTGTCCAGGCTGGTCACGACCGCCGCCTTGGCCGGGCCGAACACCGGCGAGTCCAGCGGGGCCAGCGCCGACGCCACCCCTGCGGGGGTGGCGGGGGCGAGGGCCAGGCCCGCGGCCGGGCGCAGCACCGGGCCGGGAGCGGGCAGCGGCCGCTGCGCCACGGCGGGCAGCTGCCACAGCGCGAGCCGGCCGGGCAGCAGTTGCGCGACCGCCGCGCCGGCGCAGAGGGTGAACAGGCACAGCATTGCGAGGGTCAGCCACGCGAGGCGTGCCAGCCGGCTCACCGGGGGTCCTCCGTCCTGCGATGCGGGTGCCCCGGTAGGAGCCAGGTACGCCGACCGGGTAGACACTCAGGCAACGGAGTCAATCATCTACGCGAGAAGGGGCGGGCATCGTGCAGTTCGATGTGATCATCGAGATCCCGAAGGGGAATCGCAACAAATACGAGATGGATCACGAATCCGGCCGGATCAGGCTGGACCGGATGCTCTTCACCGCGACCCGCTACCCCGCTGACTACGGTTATATCGAGCACACCCTCGCCGACGACGGCGACCCGCTGGACGCGCTGGTGATCCTGGAGGAGCCCACCTTCCCCGGCTGCTTGATCAGATGCCGGGCAATCGGGATGTTCCGGATGCGGGACGAGAAGGGCCGCGACGACAAGGTGCTGTGCGTGCCCGGCACCGACCCGCGGATGGCCCACCTGCGTGACATCACCGACGTGTCCGATTTCGAGCGGCTGGAGATCCAGCATTTCTTCCAGGTCTACAAGGCGCTGGAGCCCGGCAAGGAAGTCGAGACGGCCCGGTGGGTGGACCGGGAGGCGGCCGAAGCGGAGATCGAGGACTGCAGGAAGCGCCTGGCCAGCACGGGCGAGTCCGGCTAGGACCGGTTTCGCGTCGGTAGCGCCAAGGTGACCGATGGGCGACACTAAGTAGCAGATGCAGCCGAGGAGGGGCCGTGGATCACGTGAACGACGTGCTCGGCCGGACACCGCTGTTCGAGGCGCTCGACGAAGAGGGCGCCAACGCGCTCCGGTCGCATATGCACAATGTCGAGATCACGCGGGGGGAGCGGCTGTTCGGCGAAGGCGACGACGGCGATCAGCTCTACCTGGTGCTGGCCGGCAAGATCAAGCTGACCCGCAGCGCGAACGACGGCAGGGAGAACCTGCTGAGCGTGATCGGGCCCGGCGAGATGTTCGGCGAGCTGTCCCTGTTCGACCCCCGCCCGCGGACCCAGACCGCGACCGCGCTGACCGACTCCCGGCTGGCCGGCATCGACCACCAGGCCCTGCGCGACCTGCTGACCCGCCGCCCCGATGTCGCCCTGCACCTGCTGCGGGCGCTGGCCCAGCGGCTGCGGCGCACCAACGACACGATGACCGACCTGGTGTTCACCGACGTGCCCGGCCGGGTCGCCAAGGCCCTGCTCGACCTCGGCGACAGGTTCGGGGTACAGCGGCCCGAGGGAGTGCAGGTCAACCACGACCTCACCCAGGAGGAACTGGCCCAGCTCGTCGGCGCGTCCAGGGAAACGGTCAACAAGGCGCTGGCCGACTTCGCCGGCCGCGGCTGGATCCAGCTCGCCGCCAAGTCGGTCCTGCTGGTGGACCCCGAGCGGCTGCGCAGGCGGGCCAGATTAGCGGGCAGTGCCAGCCCGCCCAGTGCCAGCCCGCACAGTGCCCGCCCGGCCGGCGCCAGCCCGGTTACGGAGCCGTCATCCCCGGCGGCAGCGCCCCCTGCTCAGCCAGGTAAATCAGCTGAGCCCGGACCGAGGAGCGGGCAAACGGCCACAGCTTCCGGTCCTCATCCGCGTATACCCGCGCAACGATGTCGTCCACCGAGCGATCTCCCGCGCTGATCGCGTCCGTCACCTGCGCCAGCCGCTCGGCCCGGTGGGTGATGTAGTAATCCACTACCCCGGCCGGGTCGGTCAGCAGCGGCCCGTGCCCGGGCAGCAGCGTCCGCAGCTGCGCCGAGTCGACCAGCGCGCGCAGCGTGTCCAGCGAGGCCAGGTAGTCGCCGAGGCTGCCGTCGCGGGCGATCACGGTGGTGCCCCGGCCCAGGACGGTGTCCCCGGTCAGCACCGCGGAATCGGCCTCGATGAACAGGCAGACCGAGTCCGAGGTGTGCCCGGGCGTGGTGATCACCCGCAGCTCGCAGCCCGCGCCGCTGACCACGGCGCCGGGGCCGAGCCCTTCGCTGCCCAGCCGCAGCTGCGGGTCCACCGCCAGGATGTCCGCGCCGGTCATCTCGGCCAGCAGCCGGGCCCCGGCGCAGTGGTCCTGGTGCCGGTGGGTGAGCACGATCCTGCTGACCCGCTGCCCGGCCTGCTCGGCGGTTTCCCGCACCCGGCGCAGGTGTCCTTCCTCCTTCGGCCCCGGATCCACCACGATGGCGGTCGGCGAACCCGGCTCGGCGAGCAGCCAGGTGTTGGTGCCGTCCAGGGTCATGATCGAGGCGTTCGGGGCCAGCACGCAGCGGGCCCTGACCGTGCCTGACCCGTCGATCTCGGTGTTCACAGCGGGTACTCCAGGGCCGCGGGCAGGGTCAGCCAGGCGCCGTCAGCGGTCAGGGTTGCCTCCGGCATCAGCGGGGCGAGGTCACGCGGGGCGGCCAGGGCCGCGGCGACGCTGTCACAGGCGGCGAGCTCGGCGAGGGTGACCGCGGTGGGCGGCCACAGCAGGATCTCCTTCCTGCGGGCGGCCGCGATCGCGGCCGCGGGCCGCAGCCAGGCCACCTCGGCCGCCTCGCCGCCGACGTCCCTGGGCTGCTGCGCGGCGGGCAGCGCGGCCGCGAAGAACCTGGTGTCATAGCGGCGTTCCTCGGGCAGCGGGGTGATCCACCGCGACCAGGGCGCCAGCAAGTCGGACCGGAGCACCAGGCGACGGCGGGCGAGCAGCCCGGCCAGCGACAGCGACCGGTCCAGCAGGGCCTGCCGGTCCGCCTCCCAGTCCGCGCTGGCGGTACCGGCCACCACCTCGTCCGGCGACGGCCCGGCCAGCAGCACCCCGGATTCCTCGAAGGTCTCCCTGACCGCCGCGCAGACCAGCGCGCGGGCCAGGTCCGGCGGCGCGGCGAAGATCGCGCCCCATTCGGCGACGGCCGGCCCGGCCCAGGCGACCTCGCTGTCGGCGTCGCGGGCGTCGACCGAGCCGCCGGGGAACACGTACCCGCCCGCGGCGAACGCCATCGACGCCTTGCGCCGCAGCATGTACACCTCGACGCCGGTCGCCGGTGCCGTCCCTGGCCCGGCGTCAGCCGCGGCGGGCTGGCGCAGCAGCATGACCGTCGCGGCGTCCCGCGGGGTGACCGGCGGCAGCTGTCCCGACAGCACCTCCCTGGCCCGGCTGGAGAGCCTGCCGTGCATCCGGATCGCGGTCTGCCCGGCGCGCTGGCCCGCGGCGGCCGGGCCCGGTTCCCCGGTCAGTCCCCGACCTCGGCGATCAGCTCGACCTCGACCGGCGCGTCCCGGGGCAGCACCGCCATCCCCACCGCGCTGCGGGCGTGCTGGCCGATCTCGCCGAAGATATCCAGCAGCAGCTCGCTGGCGCCGTTCACCACTTGCGCCTGGCCGGTGAAGTCCGGCGCGCTGGCGACGAAGCCGGTCACCTTCACGATCCGCCGCACCGCCGACAGCCCGCTGGTCACCGACGCCACGGCGGCCAGCGCGTTCAGCGCGCAGGTCCGGGCCAGCGCGGCGGCCTCGCCCGCGCTGACCTCCGCCCCGACCTTCCCGGTGGCCAGCAGCTCGCCGTCGGCGATCGGCAGCTGGCCGGCCGTGTACACGTAAGCGCCGGTGCGCACCGCCGGGACATAGGCGGCCAGCGGCGCGGCCAGGCTGGGCAGGGTCAGGCCGAGCGCCCTGATCCGTTCTTCGGGTGTGCGCGGGGGTGGCTGAGCCGATGAGTCGGAGTTCATGGCTTTATCCGTTTCAGGTAAGCGACGAGCTGCTCGGGGTTGGGCCCGGGTATCACCGCGACCAGCTCCCAGCCATCATCGCCCCAGTTGTCCAGGATCTGCTTTGTCGCGTGGACCAGCAGCGGAACAGTCGCGTACTCCCATTTCTGCATGACGAAACCCTAGCCGGGCCGGGGCTGGCTCAGCCGCCGGTCCCTGGCTGCTCGCCCTCGGGCCTGGCCGTGCCATCCTCCGTGCCGCCGGGACTCCCGCCGCCGTCCTGCACGGTGTCCCTGGGCAGCGGGGCAGCCGAACCGTTTCCGGCGGGCTGGGCATCGGCGCCGGCCGCGCGCGCCGGGTCCGCCTCGCCCAGCTTCGGCGCCTCCACCTTCATCCCGGGCGACAGCTGTTCCGGCAGCTCGGGAATGGCCGGGGTGTCAGGGATCTCCAGCGACGAGTCCGCGCCGCCGATCTCCGCCTCCGCCTCGGCCTTGGCCACCGCCGTGTCGCCGAAGTCGGCCAGCGATGGCGAAGCCTCACCGCCGCTCGGGCTGGACGTGGTGAACTTGTCGAAGAACCTCAGCAGCTCGACCGGGACCGGCATCACCAGCGTGCTGTTGCGCTCGCCGGCCACCTCGACGACGGTCTGCAGCAGCCGCAACTGCAGCGCCGCGGGGTCGCGGGCCATCACGTTGGCCGCGGCGGCCAGCCGCTTGGACGCCTGGTACTCACCGTCGGCGGTGATGATCCTGGCCCGCCGTTCCCGCTCGGCCTCGGCCTGCCGGGACATGGACCGCTTCATGCCTTCGGGCAGTGACACGTCCTTGATCTCGACCCGCTCGACCCGGATGCCCCACGGCCCCTCGGTCGGCTCGTCGATGATCCGGCGCAGCTCCCTGTTGACGGTGTCGCGCTCGGCCAGCAGCTGGTCCATCTCGGACTGCCCGATGATGGACCGCAGCGACGTCTGCGCCTGCTGGGAAATGGCGAAAAGATAATTCTGCACGTTGATGGTGGCCTTGATCGGGTCCACCACCCGGAAATAGACCACCGCGTCCACCCGGACGCTGACGTTATCCCTGGTGATGCCCTCCTGGGCCGGGACGGCCATGGCGACGATCTGCATGTTGACCTTCTGCATGCGGTCGCCGAACGGCCGGATGAGGGTGAGCCCGGGGCCGCGCGGACCAGCCAGGACCCGGCCAAACCTGAACACAATGCCCTGCTCATACTGCTGGACTACCCGCAGCGAGCGGCCAAGGCTGATCACGCCGCCGACTACAAGGACAATCAGGATGACCACTAGAGCTTCCATCACCGACACCTCTTCTACGGGCATGCCTAGATCTATGGCCCCAGCCTAGTGACATCTGATCGGATTGCGACCGCCGCCGGGCCAGGTCGCCCCGGCGGGGCGGGGGGCGCTCAGGTGCCGCGCGCGGATAGCCTCCAATGGGTGAGCACAAGGGACACCGACTGGGAGGGCGTGCGGCTGCACGTCGTCACTGGCAAGGGGGGCACCGGCAAGACGACCGTGGCCGGCGCGCTGGCGCTGGCGCTCGCCTCCGGCGGCAAGCGGGTGCTGCTCATGGAGGTCGAGGGACGGCAGGGCATCGCTCAGCTGTTCGACTGCCCGCCGCTGCCCTACGCGGAGCGGAAGATCGCGGTCGCGCCGCCGACCGCCACCCAGCCGGGCGGCGAGGTCTACGCGCTCGTCGCCGAGCCGGAATCGGCGCTGCTTGAGTACCTGGAGATGTTCTACAACCTGCGGCACGCGGCCAGGGCGCTGACCCGGATGGGGATCATCGACTTCGTGACCACGATCGCGCCCGGCCTGCGGGACGTGCTGCTGACCGGGAAGGCAGCCGAGGCGGTCCGCAGGAAGGAGGGCGGGCGGACGGTCTACGACGCGGTCGTGATGGACGCGCCGCCGACCGGCCGGATGGGCCGGTTCCTGAACGTCGCCGCCGAGGTGTCCGGCCTGGCCAGGGTGGGACCGATCCGCGGCCACGCGCAGACCGTGCTGAAGGTGATCCGGTCACCCCAGACCGCCGTCCATTTTGTCTCGGTCCTGGAGGAAATGCCGGTCCAGGAAACCCTGGACGGCATCGCGGAGCTGCGCGCGCTGCCCGGCGGCCCGATCCAGGTCGGCGGCATCGTGATCAACATGGTCCGGCCGGTGCCGCTGGCCGAAGCCGACCTGGCCGCGGCGGCCGGCGGCCAGGTGGATGAGCACGAGCTCGCGCTCGGGCTGAAGGCGGCCGGGCTCGACGACAGCGTCCGGCTCGCCGCCGACCTGGGCGCGGAGCTGTCCGAGCAGGCCAGGACCGCGATGGCGCAGCAGGACCAGCAGCGCAGGCTGGCCGGGCCGGGCCAGCCCTGCTACCAGCTGCCGATGATCAGCGACGGCATGGACCTGGCCGGGCTGTACCGGCTCGCGGCCGCGCTCAGGGACCAGGGAGCCGCCTGATGCAGGACCAGAAACCGCCCCGGCTGGACCTTGAGGCGCTGATCGAAGACCGGCGGACCCGGATCATCGTGTGCTGCGGCTCGGGCGGGGTGGGCAAGACCACCGCGGCCGCCGCGATCGGGCTGCGCGCCGCCGAGCGGGGCAGGCGGGTGGTGGTGCTCACCGTCGACCCGGCCCGCCGGCTCGCCCAGTCCATGGGGCTCAGCACGCTGGACAACACCCCGCGCCCGGTGCCGCTGGGCGCCAGCGCGGGCGCGCGGGCCGGTGACGGGAAGACCGGGCAGGGCCAGAACGAGGATGCTCCCGGCAGCCTGCACGCCATGATGCTCGACATGAAGCGGACCTTCGACGAGATCGTCGAGGCCCATGCCGACCCTGACCGGGCGGCGCAGATCCTGGCGAACCCGTTCTACCAGTCGCTGTCGTCCAGCTTCGCCGGGACGCAGGAGTACATGGCGATGGAGAAGCTCGGCCAGCTGCGCCGGGCCGAGGAATGGGACCTGATCGTCGTGGACACCCCGCCGAGCCGGTCCGCGCTGGACTTCCTGGACGCGCCGCAGCGGCTGGGCCGGTTCCTGGACGGGCGGCTGCTGCGGCTGCTGACCGCCCCGGCCAAGGTCGGCGGCCGGGCCTACCTGAAGGTGCTGAACGCGGGCTTCGGCATGGTGACCGGGGTGCTGACCAGGGTGCTCGGCGCCCAGGTGCTCAAGGACGTGCAGACGTTCGTGTCCGCGCTGGACACGATGTTCGGCGGGTTCCGCGAGCGGGCTGACTACACCTACCGGCTGCTGCGCACCCCGGGGACCTCGTTCCTGGTGATCGCGGCGCCCGAGCCGGATGCGCTGCGGGAGGCGTCTTATTTCGTCGAGCGGCTGGAGCAGGAGCGGATGCCGCTGGCCGGCCTGCTGCTGAACCGGGTGCACTCCTCCCCGGCGGCCCGGCTGTCGGCGGCCAGGAGCCTGGCGGCGGCCGAGACGCTGCAGGCCGCGGATTCGCCGCAGAGCGCTCATTCACTGGCCATTGCGGCGTTGCGGCTGCATGCCGAGCGAATGCAGTTGAACGCCACCGAGCGAAGGGTCGCCGAGCATTTCACCGCGGCCCATCCGCTGGTGCCGGTCGCTGAAGTGCCTGCCCAGCCTGATGACGTTCACGATCTGGACGGGCTGCGCGTTATCGGTGCCAGCTTCCAGCCCGCTGCCAAGGGCTGACCAGCGAGATTGGCTGGTCTTCGAGGGCCGGTCGAGGCCGGGCGTTATCGCCGCGGTGCGCTGGCGGCGGGGCCATCTCGGCCCGTTCAGCTGGCGACGAGCTCGTTCGACTGCTCGTACTGGTTGCGGGCGTTCTCCAGCAGGTCACGCCAGCAGGTGACGTCGGGACGCCGCCGCAGCAGCGCCCGCCGCTCCCGCTCGGTCATGCCGCCCCATACTCCGAACTCGATCCGGTTGTCGAGCGCATCCGCGAGGCACTCGGTCCGGACCGGGCAGCCCCGGCAGATCAGCTTGGCCCTGTTCTGCGCCGCCCCCTGAACGAAGAGCTCGTCAGGGTCCGTGCCCTTGCACGCAGCACGCGCGGTCCAGTCCGTGATCCACATGGGCCCAACTCCTCCTGATCGTCACGCCCGCAACGGGTCGTCACGCCGGGTGGCGTCTTAGTAACGGTCCCGGGTTGACGATAGACGTCAAGCCCCGGAAGCGATGGTCGCGAAAGAGTAACTTACGGGTGTCAGGCCCCGGAGCGCTAGACCCCGTTGGGCTCATTTCACAGATAGCCCTCATGGGCTATGGCGACCGATGTGACTAGTCACAGGACTCTCCGGCCTGCGCCGATCCCCGTTTCGCGGCCCGCACGGCCGACCCGGGGCCAGCGCTGGGTGCTCAGGTGACCCTTCGTAGCTGCCTATTTGATGTCGCTGGTACGGTCCGGTGAGCAGCCAGCGTAACCTGATGCCGTGCTGATATCGCGGCGCCGCGCCGGCCTGCGCGCGGCTGGTGTCCTCGTAGTCGTGTCCGCTGCCGCCGGCCTGCTCGTCGGCGCGATCCTGGTGCCGGTGGTGGGCGCGATCGGGGTCGGCGCCAGGAACGCGGCCAAGACCTTCAACACGCTGTCGGTGCCGTCGCTGGGCCAGCTGCCGTCGCGGTCGGAGATCGTGGACTCGGCCGGGCGCCTGATCGCCTACTACTACCCGAACAGCATCGACCGGGTGCCGGTCAGCTTCCACCAGATCGCCCCGGTCATGCGCCAGGCGATCATCGCGATCGAGGACGCCAGGTTCTACGACCACGGCGCGTTCGACCTGCGCGGCACGGTCCGCGCGCTGGTGAACGACCTGCAGAACAATGAGGTGCAGGGCGGCTCGACACTGGCCCAGCAGTACGTCAAGAACGCGCTGATCCTGACCGCGAAGTCGCAGGACGAGCAGCGGGAGGCGGACGCGCCCACGGCGACCCGCAAGATCCGCGAGCTGCGGATGGCCTCGATCGTCTCCCGTCAGCTGACCAAGAACCAGCTGCTCGCCGCGTACCTGAACGTCGCCTACTTCGAGAACGGCGCCCGCGGCATCCAGGTCGCGGCGGAGCGGTACTTCGGGACGAGCGCGAAGAAGCTGACCCTGACTCAGTCGGCCCTGCTGGCCGGGATCGTGGAGTTCCCCTCGGCCTACAACCCGATCATGCACCCGCATGCGGCGCTGCAGCGGCGCAACGAGGTGCTGGGCAAGATGGCCGACCAGCACCTCATCACCACCGCGCAGGCCAGCACCGCGCAGCAGGCACCGCTCGGCCTGCACATTCACAACACCTCGCTGGAGAGCGGCTGCACCAGCCACGCGGCCAGGCGGGCGGCGTTCTTCTGTGACTACGTGCTGGCGGCGCTGCGGGTCGACCCGGCCTACCGCAAGGCGTACAAGGCGCTGAACACGGTCGGCGGCCTGACCATCCACACCACCCTGAACCCGGCCGACCAGCGCGCCGCCCAGCACGCGGTCAACTTCGTGGAGCCGGCCCACGGCAGCGCCAACCCGGGCGGCAACGCCGACACCGAGGTGCTGATCACGCCGGGCACCGGCAAGCTCCGCGCGATCGCGGTCGACCGGCCCTACGGCAACGGGCCCGGGCAGACCACCGTCGACTACGCGGCGACCAAGGCCTATGACGGCGGCGTGGGGGTCCAGACCGGTTCGTCCTCGAAGCTGTTCACCCTGCTGACCGCGCTCAAGCAGGACGTGCCGTTCGGCTTCAACATGAAGGTCTCCGCCCCGGTCACGCTCACCGGCTACTACAACTGTCACGGCGATCCCATCACGACGCCGTTCACGGTCCACAACGCCGAAGGCCCGGGGAAGGGCATCTTCACCCTCTACAACGGGACGACCGGCTCGATCAACGCGTTCTTCGCCCAGCTGGAGCGGAAGGTCGGGCTGTGCAACGTGGTCAAGACCGCGGTCAGCCTGGGCATGACTCGCGGTGACGGGAGTTCGCTGCTGCGCCAGGACCCGCAGGATAAGCACAACCTGCCCGCCGACGACATTGCGTCCTTCACCCTGGGCTCCGTGCAGGTCGCACCGATGAGCATGGCGGCCGCCTACGCGACGGTCGCGGCCCGGGGGGTCTACTGCAAGCCGATCGCGATCGCCAAGATCGTCACCGCGCGCGGCAAGAAGCTGCCGGTCGCGTCGCCTCACTGCCACCGGGTGCTGTCCAAGCAGGTGGCCGACGCCGCCAACTTCATCCTGCAGGGCGTGCTCACCACCGGGACCGCGGGGAACCGCGGCATCGGCCGTCCCGCCGCCGCCAAGACGGGCACCGCCGACGAGGGTTTCTACGCGGCCTTCGCCGGCTTTACCCCGACGCTGGCCGGCTACGTGTCGGTGTTCAACCCGGTCGACCCCACCACCGGCGGCAAGATGCTCGGCCCGCCGCATTCCTGCTACCGGGAGGTCAGCGGTCTCGAGACCTGCCCGGCGCAGATGTTCGGCGACGACGCGCCGGGCGCCACCTGGCAGTACACCTTCCTGCGCGCGGCGCTCGGCAAGGCGCGCGCGTTCGTGGCAGTGCCAAGCGACAGCCTGTTCTTCCGGCTCGGCAACGGGTTCAGCTCGCCCAAGCCGAAGAAGCACGGCAAGCCGCACCCCGGTCCCGGCGGCCCCGGTCCCGGCGGCCCAGGCGGGGGCGGCGGTGGCGGCGGACCGGGTCCTGGCGGGGGCGGCGGCCCGCCGCCCCCGCCCACCCCGCCCAAACCCTAGCGGCCGCGGACCGCGCTTGGCGGAAAGCTCGCCCGGCGTGGCCGCGGCAGCGCGGCGGGCCAGAACTGACCGGCTGGAGCAGGCGCGGCAGGCCGCCCGCGACTACCCATCCGAGTTCCAGGCCAGCCAGCGTCCTTCAGCCGGCCAGGGCCCGGCGGACCGCGGCGGCGACCCGGCCGCCCTCGGCCCGGCCTGCCAGTCGCGGCGTGACGGCCTTCATCACCTGTCCGATCGCCCGCGGGCCCGACGCCCCGGTCTCCTCGATGGCCCCGGCCACGATCGCGTCGAGTTCGGCGTCGCTGAGCTGCGCGGGCAGGTACGCCCGCAGCACCTCCTCCTCGGCTCGCTCCGCGGCCGCCTGATCGGGCCGGCCGGCCGCGTCGAAGGCGTCGGCTGCCTCCCGCCGCCGCTTGGCCCCGGACGTCAGCAGCCGGACGACCTCCTCGTCGTCCAGCTCCCTGGCCGCGTCCCCCGCCACCTCCTCGTTGCTGATGGTGGTGAGCGCCATCCGCAGGGTCCGGGTGCGCACCTCGTCGCGTGCCTTCATCGCCGCGGTGAGGTCGCCGCGGAGCCGATCCTTCAGTCCAGCCATGCGGCCCATCCTGCCGCCTGCCACCCCCCGGGCCACTGCGGGGCCGGCCGCGGTGCCCGCCCGGTGCTGGCGCCCGCCCCGGCGGTACCCGGCAAGTGGCGGCAGCCGATGGCGGCGCGGCCAGTGGCGGCGCGCGGCCAGGCTGGCCGGCCTGGCGTGGCAACATGAAGGAATGCGACCACGAACTGTCATCGCCGCCGCCGCGGCGGGCGCGGCGGCGCTGGGCTATGCGTCTGTCATCGAGCGCAACTGGTTTGCCCTGCGCCGCTACGACGTCCCGGTGCTGCCTCAGGGCGTGAGCTCGCTGCGAATCCTGCACCTTTCCGACGCGCACCTTACCCCCGGCCGCCACCGGCTGCTGTCCTGGATCAGGTCGCTCGCCGCCCTGGAGCCCGACCTGGTGGTCAACACCGGCGACTCGATCGCGCACCGGGACGCCGTCGGGCCGTTCATCGAGGCGCTCGGGCCGCTGCTGGACAAGCCGGGGGTGTTCGTCTACGGCTCGAACGACCTGTACGCCCCCACGCCCAAGAACCCGGCCAGGTACCTGTGGCGCACCAGCAAGGCCGATCACAGCCGGGAGGCGCCGAACCTGCCTTGGGCCGAGCTCGGCGCCCAGATGTCAGCCGCTGGCTGGCTGGACGCGAACAACCGGCGCGGCCGGGTCAAGGCCGGCCAGGCCGATATCGAGGTGGCCGGGGTGCATGACTCGCACATCGACTTCGACCGGTATGAGCACATCGCCGGCCCCGCCGACCCGGGCGCCGACCTGCGGCTGGGCGTGATGCACTCGCCCGAGCCCGGGGTGCTGGACCGCTTCGCGGCCGACGGGTACGACCTGCTGCTGGCCGGTCACACCCACGGCGGCCAGCTGTGCCTGCCCGGCGCCGGCGCCCTGGTGACCAACTGCGGGATCGACCGGGCCCGTGCCCGCGGCCTGCACCACCACCCGGCGGCAGCCAGCCCCGGTGCCCGGCAGGCCTGGCTGCACGTCTCCGCGGGCCTCGGCACCTCCCCGTGGGCACCGGCCCGGTTCAGCTGCCGGCCGGAGGCAGCCCTGCTCACTCTGCTCCCGCGGATCAGCTAGACTTCTCAGGCGGTCGGCGGGGTGTAGCGCAGCTTGGCAGCGCGCTTCGTTCGGGACGAAGAGGCCGCCGGTTCAAATCCGGCCACCCCGACCAGCTCAGAGGCCATCCACCAGGCAGGCGGATGGCCTTCCGGTCGCCTGGTACCTAACCAGGTAACTTGGCATCCGGGTGTACCTGAAGCGGATCAGCGGCAGGTATGCCCTTCCTCGGTAGAGCTACAGGTCCAGGTCTCGGTAGATCTGGCGACGGTGACCGACAAGGGCAACTGTGACCGTGCGAACGCTGTCATCCACGGCATAGATCACGCGGTAGTCACCAGAGCGCACCCGCAGGTACGGCCGGTGGCCGGTCAGAGAGCGGGCGCCATTGGGCCGGGGATTGGCGGCTAGGCCGTCGATGACCTGGGCGAGGGCCTCGCGGGCGGGCGGATCTAATTGCTTCAGTGAGCGGCGTGCGCGCGGCCGGACATCGATGGTGTAGGGGCGGCCACATCTGGGGAGCCTACAGGTCTAGCTCAGCCTTCACCTGTGCCCATGGGATCGACTCGCCCGGTTCGTCCATCGCGTTATCTGCCTCGGCGGCGTCCTCGGCATCCTCAGCGGCGCGGAGCGCGTCGATTACGGACTCTGGCACGATGGCCGCGACTCGTTCTCCGCGGTACGTCAGGTGAGTGATGACACCTCGCTGGGCATCCTCAACGGCGTGTGCGACCGCCGGGCTATCGGTCGGCAGCTCACGCGCGGGCTCGCTCATGGCAATGAGTCTACGTCCGTGCGCAGCGAATGGACCGAGGCGATGCTGCATCGAAGCGTGGCGCGGGGCGGGCGATAAGCATGTGAACCCCTTGTGGCCTCGTGGCCGTTGGCCTGCGGGCAGATAGCAGTCAGTTGCTGCCGCGCCGCTTCCGGTCCTCGGCGGCCCTGCGAGGCAGCTCACACCTGGCCGCGCTGCCCGAAGTGGACGAGCATGGACAAACGTGACAGCTATGTGGCTGCCCCGCCCCTGTGCTCGGTAAGGAAGGGCCTGGCTAGTTCTGCGCCTGCCCGCGCAGTGGGTGCGGCAGCGACAAGCTGAGCGTGGCTTTGCAAGCCGATGGTGATAGCACCGCACGGATAGCATGCTGCCGAGCCGCTTTCTGTCATCCCGGGCCATTCGCTGGCGAAGCCTGGCGGAGTCTTGGCTTGGCGCGAGCTGCCGACCGCCGGGCAGATGGCAATATGGCCTCATGATGATGGACCGGCAGAACTCGCGGGAGACGCGATGACCAGCGAGGCGAAGGGCGAGTTCGAGCTGAACGGCTGGGATGCGGATACCTACGACGAAGCCGAAGGTGCCACATTGGCCAGGGTGTCCGCCCCGAAGACCTTCCGGGGTGATCTTGTCGGGACCAGCCGGGCCGAGCTGCTGACCGTACACGATGACGCCGGAAATCCAGCCGCCTACGCCGGAGTCGAACGGGTGACCGGCACGCTGCAGGGCCGGTCAGGAACCTTTGTGCTGCAGCACATCGCACCAGGGACTGCGGGCGAGCCGCTGGTGATCCGGATCGTCCCGAACACCGCCACCGGCGAACTGAAGGGCCTGCGCGGCACGCTGTCGATCACTGGCGACGCCGGAAAGGGCCACACCTACACCATCGACTACGAGTTCTAGCCGGTCGGGCAGGTGATCGCGCATCCGGGAGGATGCGGTGCATGACACCGGCATGGCGGCCATGGGCGAGCGGCCGGGCCAGCGTCGCCGCGCATCGCGCGAGGACCGCAAGGCTGGCCCTGCTCGCCCTGATCTGGGGCTCGGGCTTCTTCTGGATCAAGCTGGCGGTCCGGGGCCTGTCGCCGGTCGAGGTCACGCTGGTCCGGCTGGTGCTCGGCTCGGCCGTGCTCTTCGCCGTGGTCGCCACGCGGCCGGGCACCGTGCCCCGTTCACTGGCGACGTGGGGCCACATCGCGGTGGCCGCGCTGTTCGCTAACGCGGCGCCCTACCTGCTGTTCGCGCTCGGGGAAGAGCGCGTGGCCTCGTCCACCGCCGGGATGCTGAATGCGACCACCCCGCTGTGGACGATCGTGATCGCGCTGGCCACCCGGCATCAGCAGGCCACGTCAGCGCGGCAGGTCGCGGGGATCGTCGTCGGCTTCGCCGGCTCAGTCCTGATCTTCCAGCCATGGGAAGCGGCGGGTTTCGCGCCCGCGGGCGCGCTGGAGTGTCTCGCGGCGTCAGCGAGCTATGGCATCAGCTACGTCTACATGGACCGGTTCCTCGCCCGGCGCGGCATGAGCCCGGTCACCCTGTCGGCCTGCCAATTGCTCGCCGCGTCCGGATGGCTGCTAATCGCGCTGGGCGTGACCGGGGCGCCGGCCCCGCGGCTCGATGCCACGGTCACCGTCAGCATCATCGTTCTCGGCCTGATCGGAACCGGTGCCGCCTACGTGCTGAACTATCAGATCATCACGAGCGAGGGGGCAACGGTCGCGTCGACGGTGACCTACCTGCTGCCGATCGTGGCCATCATCCTCGGCGTTCTGGCCTTGAATGAGCAGATCACGGTCGTGACCCTCGCCGGGATCGCGATCATCCTCGCTGGCGTGGCACTGACCCGCCGCCCGGCCTTGGGTCACCAGAATGGGTAAACGCCGGTAACGCCGGCCAGACATGCTAATCTTTGGCCGTGCCTAACCATACCGACAACCCTGCCGGGCGCCTTTATGCCTTACTGGTGCAGCTGAGAGGGGCCACCGATTCTTTTTATACCGCCCTATGCAAGGCATATAAAGTTGCGCCAGGCGATGCGGTGCGGGCAGCACCGTTCATATGCCGGGCTGTTCAGCTACCTGACAAATGCGCAGCACAGGTTCGCACGCTCGACGAATCCCTTTATGACGAAAAACTGATACTGAGATGGCATGAACCAGTTCGCAAGCTGATGGCAGAATTCGCCTTCCGGAATGACACAGCCGCTGGAAGCAACACAACAAACAGGATTAAGGAAGCGGAGCTTCTCTCCTTGCAATTCTGCAGCGACCTGCTCCACCGGCACCTCCCCGAGCGCGTTCTCGCCGAGGAAGAATTTGGGCGCATAAGCGGATTGATCGAAGAGCTCAAGACGGAACTCGCCGAGGATGCTGCGATCGACTCTGAGTTCCGCGCGTTCCTGCTGGGCCACGTGGCGGAGATGGAAGACGCGATAGCTGTGTACCCGGTAGATGGGTCCACCGCGCTGATTGACGCCCTGGATAAGACGGTCGGCTCGCTCAACCGCCGCAGCGACATCGTCACCAAGGCGGATAAATCGCCGTCGGCGTGGACGAAATTCGGCAACCTCATCGTGGTCGTCGCCGCGGTGTGCCAGATCACCGGCTCACAACTCGCGCTGCCGGCCATGATCAAGCACGAGCTGAGCAGCTCCCATCCCAGCACTACGCCGCAAGTCGTGATCGATAGCCACGCTGGAACGACGAGCCGTCAGGCCCAGCCGGATAAACGCTAGCCCGCGGGATCACCAGCAGACGCCGCGCGGCTGAGCCGGGCGGCCAGCACCGCGCACCGCTCGCGCAGTTCTGGCGGCTCCAGCGGCGTGAACGGCACCTCCAGGTAAGCCAGGTGCAAGGCGATGGCGTCCAGGTGGTCCGATCCGCTGATCAGCAGGCACCGGTCCTCATCGACCGCCTCGATGACGCCGGCGGTGGGCGGCACCAGGGCCGCCGCCTCGCTGGCGGGCACCTCCAGCAGCACCCTGGCCCGCCACCGGTAGGCGCCCACCGCAACTCCCTCGCTGACGAAGCGCGCGGCGTCCGGCGGGTCGGCCGGGCGCGACCGCCGGCCGGTCGGCACCGGGTCATCCAGCCGGTCCAGCCGGAAGCTGCGCCAGTCGTCCCGGTCCAGGTCCCGCGCCACCAGGTACCAGCGCCGCCCGGTGGATACGAGCCGGTACGGCTCGACGTGCCTGCGAGTCTGGTTGCCCGCACCGTCTACGTAACCGAACCGCAGCCGTTCCCCGTCCCGGCAGGCCAGCGCGAGCATCTCCAGCATCGCGGGCTGGGCCGGCGGCGTGCCCGCAGGAAGCGGCACCACCGCGGACTGCAGCGCGTCGACCCGGCGCCGTAGCCGCCCCGGCAGCACGCGCTCGATGACGGCCGCGGCCCGCGCGGCGGCCTCCTCCATGCCCGCCACCGCGCCGCCCGTCGCGGCCCGCAGCCCGAGCGCGACCGCCACCGCCGCCTCGTCGTCGAGCAGCAGCGGCGGCAGCCCGGACCCGGCGCCAAGCTCGTACCCGCCGGCCGGGCCAGGCACCGAACTGACCTGGTAACCCAGGTCGCGCAGCCGGCCGACATCCCGGCGGATCGTCCGCGGTGTCACGCCCATCCGCCCGGCTAGCTCGTCCCCGGGCCAGTTACGGCGGACCGTGAGCAAGGACAGCAGGCGCAGCAGGCGCCCGGCGGTGTCGGCCATGACCGCATCATCGCCCGCGTTGAGGACCGGAACTGACCGCAATAGCCTCTAGCGTTGTCGGCTATGGAGATCAACTGGAGCGTCCAGCTCGCTGAACAGCTCGACTGGCACTAGCGCGAGCAGCTGCGTCCGCGGCTGGAGGGACTGACCGACGAGGAGTACTTCTGGGAACCGGTGGAAGGACTAGGGGTGTATACGAAGATCCAGGTTGTGTTCGACGCGGCGGACCCGGCGAAGCTCGCTGAGTTCTGGGGGCTGGCGCTGGGCTATGTCGGGGAGCCGCCGCCGCCCGGGTTCGCGACCTGGGCGGACTTCGGGCGATCGATCGGACTGTCGGAAGCGGAATTCGGCGACCAGGCCTCGCGGATCGATCCCGCGGGCGAGGGACCGCGGCTGTATTTCCAGAAGGTGCCGGAGGGCAAGACCGCGAAGAACCGGGTCCACCTGGACGTCCGGGTGGCCGGCCGGGACGTCCGCGGCGCCGAGCGGGACCGGCTGGTCGCCGATCGCGTGGCCGTGCTGGAGGCGGCGGGCGCCACCATCGCCTGGCGGAACGCGGACCGGCGGGGGAACTCGGTGGTGATGCGCGACCCCGAGGGCAACGAGTTCTGCGTCGCCTGACCGGTGCCTCGCCCGCTGGTGCGCAGCTTGTGGTCCTGCTTGACAGTGGGCGCGGCGCTCCACATCCAGCACCACTGCTCCCCAGCACACGACAAGACCAGTCGTTATGGACGGAAGTCGTTATTCACATGGGGACGGGCAGGCACCGCTTGTCCACGGACAGATGGCCGGATCGTAATCGCTGGTGGCGATGTCACGAAGGAACTGGGCGTTTTCGCCGTACCCTTCTTTTATCCAGCGCCCGATCACCAGCAGCGATATGTACTGTGCTCCCGCGCTGCGTAAGGCAAGCGCGGCCGACTGCGCGTGACCCCCGGCCGTCCAGGTGTCATCGATCAGGAGCACATGAGAATCCACGGGCAACCGGTCTGCGGCGCTGAAGTGATCCGGATTGACCTCGCGGGGTCGGCGAACGCTTCTGGCGGCAGTTAGCGGAGATAACCTCCCGCCCTGGTCACGAGAGCTGTAGTCAGCGCTTTAAAAGCCGCGTCATCGAGCATGGTCAGGCGGACACGATCCGGTGCAGTTCATCACTCACGGTCGCACGCTCCTGAATGAGGCCGCCGACGATATCCAGGATCGAACGCAAGCTGCTGGCCACGTGGATGCCAGGGCGGCCTACGAGAGCCCGTGCCCAGTCATTCTGCTCGACCACCATGCCGGTAAGGATCACCGGCCGGCCATGCTCGAACGCAAGCCTGGCCTGAGCGCGGGCTCCACTGTGCTCGCCTGCTTCGACCACCACGGTGGCCAGCCCGTAGCCAGACATGGTGGCATTACGCATGAGGAAGGTGTGCCTGCGCGGCGGCGCATCCGGCCAGAACTGGGAGAGTACAAGGCCGCGGGCGACGATCTCGTCCTGGAGGTCGCGGTTGTGGCCGGGGTAGGCGTTGTTGATACCAGTCCCGATGATCGCGACAGTACGCCCGCCGTCGGCCAGGGCCGCGCGATGGGCTGCTGTATCAATGCCTGCAGCCAGGCCCGCGACCACGGTCACCTTGCGAGAAGTAAGTCCGCGTGCGATATCAATGGCTATAGCGAGGCCCCGGTCAGTGGCCCTGCGTGAGCCCACAACCGAGACACCGCAATCATCGGCGCTCAGCGTGCCGCGCGCGAACAGGGCTGGCGGGGCCTGGTGGATTCCCCGCCGGGCCGGGTCTGGAGCAGCGCGACGAGTGCTACGTGCTCCTTGTGCTCGCTCCCGCCCATGGGGTCAGAGTACGAGGGCACCCGTTTGCCTCGCATGTGACTGCCGGGTGTCCCACGAAAGCCTCCAGTTCGAATATATATTCGACCAACACTTTGATCAAGCTTCGCTGGAGCCGGCCGACGGCCGACGGCCGACGGCCGACGGATCAGGTCACCGCGCCGCGCGATGCCTGCCACCAGTCGGTCAGCGCGCCAGGACAGGGCCTGCCTGGCGCCATGCCAAATACGGATTACCGCTTATGTCTCATCCAGCCCGATACGCTTAAGCCAGCAGGAATCCTCGACACTGACAGCGAACGGCGCACCCCCCAGCCGCCCCAAGGCCGCCAGCAGCCAGTCAATAATGTGCGATTACCCCGGTCGTAGACTGGAGTGGTGCTGGCTGGCCGACGAGCTTGGAGGCGCTATATGTCCCAGCGAAGCCGAATAGCCGCGGCGGCTTCCGCCGCCGGCTCGCCGCCGTGACCGGCGGGCTGGCGGTGCTGGTCAGCCGCCGTGAATCGTTCAGCGCCGCGCACCAGCTACTCGACCCGAACCTGTCAGATGACGAGAACAGGCGATTGTTCGGGAAATGCGTCAGCCCGCATGGGCATAATTATCACCTGGACGTCGTGGTCTCAGGCGAAATTGACGAGACCACCGGATATGTGCTGGACCTGAAGCAGCTTTCGGATGTCATCTGCGAGCAGATTATCCAGCACGTCGACCACCTGAACCTGAACACCGACGTGCCCTGGCTGAAAGGGCGGATCCCGACCGCGGAGAACCTCGCCCTGGCCTTCTGGGAGCGTCTCCGGCCCGAGTTCGGCGCGGGCCGGCTGCGCTCGGTCCGGGTCACCGAGACCGACAAGAACTGGGCCGAGGTCGGTGACTACGGCTGAGATCCCGGCCCGGGCCGGGCGGCAGCTGCGCAACCGCTACAGCGCCGCCGACCTCGCGGTGCTGACCCCGGACGAGGCCCGCAGGTTCGTCCCGGCCGGCGGCGGCGACCCCCGGTCCGACCCGTCCCTGGCCTGGGAGCTGCTGTACCGGCTGGAACCTGCCCTGTATGACCAGCTGGTCAGCGCGGAGCGGATCCATCCCGGCGTGCTCGGCTGGCTGCCGCCCGCGGACAAGATCGTGGAGGTCGGCGCGGGCGCGGGCCGGCTGACCATGCAGCTGATCGGGCGCGGCGCGCAGATCGTGGCGATCGAGCCCGCCGCGCCGATGCGCGCGCTGCTGCGGCAGAAACTGTCCCGGGCCGCGCTCGGCGGCCAGGTCCAGGTCACCGACGGGTTCATCGACTGCCTGCCGGCCGCCAGCGGCTCGGCTGACCTGGTGGTCGCCTGCTCGGTCCTCACCCCGGCGGCCGGTCACGGCGGCGAGGCCGGCCTGGCCGAGATGGAGCGGGTCTGCAGGCCCGGCGGCCAGGTCGCCATCATCTGGCCGAACAACGTCGGCTGGCTGACCGGGCACGGCTACCGGTACCTGAGCTTCGCCGGGCCGATGGCCGCCGAATTCTCCTCCTGCCAGGAGGCGGTCGAGCTGGCCAGGATCTTCTACCCGCACGCGGCGGCGGAGATCCGCCGCCGGGGCCGCCGGGAAGTGCCCTACGAGCTGCTCGGCTTCAACCCGCCGCGGGACCTGGCCGTCAAGGTGACCAGCCAGTGAAGATCGCGATCATCGCGCCGCTGGTGTCGGCGATCCGCGAGCCGCAGGCGGGCGGGTCGCAGGCGTTCGTCGCGGACCTGGCCCGCGGCCTGGCCAGCCGGGGGCACGGCGTCGAGGTCTACGCCGCCTCCGGGTCGCAGATACCGGGCATCGGTGTCCGCGACACCGGGGTGGACCCGCGGTCGCTGGCCGCGACCAGGTACCGGGCCGGCCGGCCGGTGAATCCGGACACCGACGCGGCCGCCGCGGCGTTCGGCGGGGTGTACGCGGCGGTGCGGCAGGGCAGCTACGACGTCATCCACAATCACGCCTTCGACGCCCCGGCGATCAGGCTGGCCGCCGGGCTGAGCGCGCCGGTCGCGCACACCCTGCACCTGCCGCCGGACCCGGCGATCGCGGCGGCGCTCAGCCAGGCGGCCCTGACCGGCCCGCCCCCGGCCGTCATCGGCGTCTCCGCCGCGCACGCGGCTGGCTGGCGGCCATATGTCCAGGTCGACGCGGTCATCCCGCCGTATGTCCCGACGCACCTCATCCCCTGGTCGGCGGAACCCGGCGAGGGCGCGGTCTACGCCGGGCGGCTCAGCCCGGAGAAGGGCGCCGCCGAGGCCATCGACATCGCGGCGGCGGCCGGGCTCCGCATCGACGTCTACGGCGACAGCTACGACACCAGGTACGCCAGCGAGCAGATCGGCCCGCGCGAGCACGCCCCCGGCGTCCGCGTTCACCCGGGCGTGCCCAGGGCGCAGCTGTGGCGGCAGATGGCCAGGGCCGCGGTGGTGCTGTGCCCGGCCAGCTGGGATGAGCCGTTCGGGATGGCCGCCGCGGAGGCCCAGGCGTGCGGGACCGCGGTGGTCGCGTTCCGGCGCGGCGGGCTGACCGAGATCATCGACGACGGGGTGACCGGCTTCCTGACCGAGCCCGGCGGCATCCAGGCGGCCGCGGACCGCGCCCGCGATGCCGCGGGCCTGTCCCGGCGGGCCTGCCGCCGGCACGCCGAGCACCACCTGGACCTGCGCCGGTCCCTGGACGCGCACGAGCAGTTCTACCGGCGGCTGGCCGCCGGGCAGGTCCGGACGCCGGCCGGTGGCTGAACCCGGGCACTGGCTGGCCGGGCGGGTGGCGGTGGTGACCGGCGCCAGCCGGGGCATCGGGGCGGCCACCGCGCGGGCGATCGCCGGAGCCGGCGCGCACGTGGTGCTCGCCGCCCGCGACCGCGCGGCGCTCACCGTGGTCGCGCGGGACATCCGGCAGGCGGGCGGCAGCGCCACCCCGGTGCGCGCCGACGTCAGCCGGGCCGGCGACGTCGGCGCG
>DATBGO010000306.1:0-2456 GCA_036558005.1 Streptosporangiaceae bacterium
CCGGCGGCAGGTCTCGACCACGGCGTCCAACTGGCCTTGAGCCCGCTGGGCCTGGCAGAGAACGTGGCAGACCCAGGCGGCGAGGAAGCCCTCGCCGGCGGCCGAACGCTGGCCGACGGCCGGCGACAGCAGTCGCGTGGCTTCGGCCGGGCGGCCTCGCAGCCACTCGGCCATGCCCGCGTACCACCCGATGATGGTGCCGAGCATCGCTTCACCCTCGCGCCGGGCGGCCATGGCCCGCGGGACGAGATCGACGGTGGTCTCGGCGTCGCCGCGAAGCTCGGCGAGGTACACGCGCAGGAGCGTGACCGCGGCCGGGACGTTCACGAGCAGGCTCGACGCCCTCCCGGCGGACGGCTCGAACCTCTGATCAGCGTCGGGCGAGGCCCGTTCGGCCAAATTCAGCAGCGCCTCGGCCTCCGCCGGGCCGCCGTCGAGCAGGGCCAGCCGGGCCCGTGCCAGCAGCAGTCGGGCCCGCGAGCCGGCCAGTTCCGGCGGCAGCAGGGCCAGCCACCGCCGCACCGTCGATACCTCTCCGTGGAGGTAGAAGCGCTCGTCGAAGTGCTCCTCGATGAGCCGGGCGGCCTGGGTCATCTCCCCGGCAGCTACGGCGTGGCCGATGGCGTCGTCGGCCAGCTCATGGTCGGCGTACCAGGCCGCCGCGTTGCGGTGCAGCTGAGCGGCACGGCCGGGCTGATGTTCGAGCCGGGCGCGCAACAGGTCGGCGAACAACTGGTGGTAGCGCCACCAGCCGCGCACCTCGTCCAGCGGCAGCAGGAACAGCCCGGCCCGCTCCACCTGTTCGAGCAGGGCCTGGCTGCCGGTCCGGGCGGTGACGGCGTCGCACAGCGGTCCGCTGAGCCGCTGCAGCACCGAGGTTTCGAGCAGGAAAGCGCGCAACTGCTCGGGCTGGTGTTCGAGCACATCCTCGGTCAGGTAGTCGAGCACGAAGCGGTGGCTGCCGGTGAACGCGGCCACGAACCCGTCGACATCGGGCTGCCCGCGTATCGACAGCGCCGCCAGCTGCAGCCCGGCCGCCCAGCCCTCGGTGCGGGCCGTCAGCGCGGCCACCGCGGTATCGGGCAGGTCGGCGCCGGCTGTCTCGCGCAGGAAGGCCGCTGCCTCGTCGGCAGTGAAGCGCAGCTCGGCGTCCCGCAGCTCGGTGAGCTGGCCCCGGGCCCGCAGCCGGGCCAGGCCCAGCGGCGGATCGGCGCGGCTGGCCAGAACGGGGTGCAAGCCGGGTGGCAGGTGGTCGAGCAGGAAGCCCAGTGAAGCATGCACCGGCTGGGAGCCGACCAGGTGATAGTCATCGAGCACCAGCGGTACCCCGCCGGGTCCTGACCGGGCGGCCAGCTCGTTGATCAGGGCCGTTACCAGCCCTTCGAATGACTGCGGGGCCGGCGGCCCGAGCAGCGGGCCGACCCGCTCGCCGATCCCGGGGTAGACCGCGTCCAGCGCGGCCACCGCGTGGCGCCAGAAGCGGGCCGGGTCGTTGTCGCTCGCATCCAGGGACAGCCACGCCACCGGGCTCTGGGAGTGCCGGGCCCAGCTGGCCAGCAGCGACGTCTTGCCGTAACCGGCGGGCGCGCAGACAAGCACCAGGCCACGGCTCAGGGCCTCGTCGAGCCGTTCGGCCAGCCGGGGGCGGGGCAGGAAATCCGGACGCGGCCCGGGCGGATGCAGCTTGGTGAGCAGCAGGGTGCTGCGCCCTGCCAATTCCGGCGCTGCCAACGCCGACTCTGCCAATTCCGGCCCGGGCACGACCGGCACGGTCGCCGCAGGCCGCTCAGCCATCGCTGATCCGCACGCTCACGATCTCCGGGGATTTGTCATGCCGCCCGCTGCTGGAAGACGATCACCGTGACGCCGGGTGCCGCAGGCACCGCCCGGCCTCGCAAAACATCGTATACCCCGGGGTAATTTCTGACCGGAAAGGCCTGACGTCGTGCGGGCTGGTTCCCCCGCACCGCGGAAGATTCCACCTGACATATCCACTTTCGGGTGACGCCCCCACCCGGGGTGCCTTCGTAGTGTTCCCAGCGTGCCCACTTCCGCGAGCGAAGGAGACCCGCTCATGAGACAGATCCGCAAGCGCCGTCACGGATCGGGCTGGCGGCAGCCCGCGCCGCTGCCGGCCGACGCCCGGGATCCCGACATCGTGCACGCCCACCGGGTGGCCCGCCAGGGGCAGTCCCGCGACCACGCGCCGGCCGGGCCGGCTCGCGGCCGGCGGTAGCGCGCCATGTCCCTCGTCCTGCTGACCAGGCGAGCCGGAGCCCTCGATGACCTGCTGCCGTGCCAGCGTGAGGACCCGGAACTGTGGTTTTCCGAGCAGCCCGCCGACCTGGAGCAGGCCAAGGCGCACTGCCGCAGCTGCCCGGTGCGCGGGTTCTGCCTGACCGGCGCGGTCGAGCGCCGCGAGCCCCACGGGGTCTGGGGCGGCGAGATCTTCGACC
>DATBGO010000307.1:0-15600 GCA_036558005.1 Streptosporangiaceae bacterium
TCGAAGATGCCGAACCTGGTCAGCGCGGACGAGGCCAGCAGCGCCGCGCCGCCGGCCACCGCGGCGGCGCGGCTGCGGCCCGCGGCGAGGGCCCCGGCGGCGCCCGCGCCGAGCAGGATGTCGGCCGCCCGCAGCAGCCGCCCAGCCTCCCCGGTTTCGTATGGCTCAGCGGTAACGCCAAGCCGGCGCAGCATCAGCCGCTTGGCGGTGAACTCGCCCGCCGCGCCGAGCAGCGCCAGCCGGACCGCCGGCCCGGCCTGGCCCGCCGGGACCGCCATCATGCCCAGGCCGCCCGCCGCGGTCGCGGCCGAGCCGGCGAACAGGTAGGGCATCTCCCGGTAGCCCTCGTGCCAGGCGGGCACGGCGGTGTCGCAGATCAGCGCCGCGGTGTAGGTGGCGACGGCCGGCCCGAGCGCGGCGGCGCCGGCCGTCGCGGCCGCCCCGGCCCTGGGCAGCCGCCCGGTGACCGCGCAGGCCGCCGCCGCGGCCGCGGCAGGCCCGTAGCTGGCCAGCAGCCAGGACCCGACGCTCATCGGCGAGGTGACCTTGAACACCCGCAGCATGTTCGCGAACCGCTCGGGCCGCCCCAGGTCGTGCACCAGCGCGGCGGCCGACAGCCCGATCGCCCCGGCCGCGGCGGTCTTCGACGCGCGCGCCAGCGGCCGGTTGCCCGCCGCCTGGGCGAACGCGCCCAGCAGGGACGACGCTCCGGCCAGCCCGCCGAAGAAGAGGTAGCCGGCCACGTCACGCGCCTCCCACACCGGCTCCTTCAGCACCGGGCGGCCGTAATAGGAGCCGAATTCCGCCTGCGGCACCATCAGCCGCTCGCCGCGGCGGCCCCGCCCGCCCCGGCTCATGGCCTGCTCCCGCGGCCCAGGCTGGCGGCCAGCGCGCCGATGGCCAGCGCGGCGCCCGCGGCGGCCACGTGCCGCCACATCCTGGGCAGGTCCCTGGTGGTCACCACCGGGTCCGGCGGCAGGCCGTACACCTCGGGCTCGTCCAGCAGCAGGAAGAACGCGCCGGCCCCGCCGACGCCGTCGCCCGGGTCGTCGCCATACAGGCGCGCCCCGCGGACCCCGGCCTCGCGCAGCTCGCTGACCCGCTGCCCGGCGCGCTCGCGCAGCTCGTCGAGCGGCCCGAACTGGATCGAGTCGGTCGGGCAGGCTTTCGCGCAGGCGGGCTCGAGCCCGGCACCGATCCGGTCGTAGCACATCGTGCACTTGAACGCGCGGCCGTCGTCCTGCCGCCGGTCGATCACCCCGAACGGGCACGCGGTGACGCAGTACCCGCAGCCGTTGCAGATGTCCTGCTGGACGACCACCGTGCCGAACTCGGTGCGCATCAGCGCCCCGGTCGGGCAGACGTCCAGGCAGGCCGCCTCGGTGCAGTGCTTGCAGACGTCGCTGGACATCAGCCACCGGGAGCCGTCCTCAGCCCCCGGCGCCGAGCCGGCCTCCTGCTGATCGCCCGGCCGGCCGATCTGCTCGATGAACGCCACGTGCCGCCAGGTCGAGGCGTTCAGGCTGCCGGTGTTGTCGTAGGACATGCCGGTGAGCAGCAGCCCGTCCTCGGGCACGTCGTTCCATTCCTTGCAGGCCACCTCGCAGGCCTTGCACCCGATGCAGACCGAGGTGTCGGTGAAGAAGCCCATCCGCGGCGGATGCTCGTCATACCCGGCCAGGGCCGCCGGGTCCAGCCCGGTGTCCGGCCAGCCCGGCCCGCTGCCCGGCGGCGACAGCTCGGAGCTCATCTCACACCTCCGTCCCGGTCTGCGCGGTGATCCCGGCCCGCTCGGCGTACTCCCGCACCAGCGCCCGCAGGGCCGGCCCGCGCGGCCGGCGGCCGGGCCTGATGTCGCAGGCCAGTGCCTTGACTTCCTGGATGTGCACGTTCGGGTCCAGGGACAGGTGCGACAGCTCGTTCGCCGCGTCGCCGGTGGTGTAGCCGTTGGGTCCCCAGTGCCAGGGCAGCCCGATCTGGTGCACCATCCTGCCGTTCACGGTCAGCGGCTTCATCCGCCTGGTGACCAGCACCTTCGCCTCGATCGCGCCGCGCGCGGAGATGACGGTCGCCCAGCCGGTGTGCTCGAGCCCGCGCTCGGCCGCCAGCTCGGGCGAGACTTCGCAGAACAGCTCGGGCTGCAGTTCGGCGAGGTAGGGCAGGAACCGCGACATCCCGCCGGCCGTGTGGTGCTCGGTCAGCCGGTAGGTGGTGACCACGTACGGGTAGACGGCCGAGCCAGGCTCGTCGCCGCTGGGCTGGAGCCGGCTGTCCGGGGTGTCGATGATCTCCCGTACCGGGTTGTGCTGCTGCCGGTAGAGCAGGTTGGGCACCGGGGATTCCTGCGGCTCGTAGTGGGCCGGCAGCGGGCCGTCCACCAGCCCGGCCGGGGCGAACAGCCACGCCTTGCCGTCGGCCTGCATGATGAACGGGTCGATGCCGGAGATCGCGGCCACCCCGGTGGCGCCGTCCGGCGGCCGGTAGTCCGGCGCCCGGTCCGCGACGAAGTCGGGCACGTCGTGCCCGGTCCACCGGCCCTGGTCCTGGTCCCACCAGACCAGCGCCTTGCGGGCGCTCCACGGCTTGCCGTCCGGGTCGGCCGAGGCCCGGTTGTAGAGGATCCGCCGGTTGGCCGGCCAGGACCAGCCCCATTCAGGGGCCACCCAGCTCTGCTCCTTGCCCGGCACCCGCCGGTCAGCCTGGTTGACGCCGTTCGCCCGGACCCCGCAGTAGATCCAGCACCCGCAGGCGGTCGATCCGTCGTCGGTCAGCTGGCCGAACGACGACAGCGGCTGCCCGCTGGCGTCCCAGCCGTTGACCTCGGCGAGGACCGCGTCCGCGTCCGGCTCGTCCAGCGGCCCGTGTACCGGGTAGTCCCAGGTCAGCTCCAGGACCGGCCGGTCCATCTCCGGGTCGGCGGACAGCCCCTCCCCCGGCGCGCTCGCGGCCTGCGCCAGCTTCGCCCTGATCCGGTGGCCCAGGTGGTAGATGAACCACAGGTCGCTGCGGGCGTCACCGGCCGGCTCGACGGCGGTGTGATGCCACTGCAGCATCCGCTGGGTGTTGGTGAAGCTGCCGTCCTTCTCGGTGTGCGCGGCGGCGGGCAGGAAGAACACCTCGGTCTTGATGTCCTCGGTGCGCATCTCCCCGGACTCGATCTCCGGGCCGTCCTTCCACCAGGTGGCGCTCTCGATCAGGACGAAGTCCCTGACCACCAGCCAGTCGAGATTCGCCAGCCCGAGCCGCTGCATGCGGGCGTTGGCCGAGCCGACGGCCGGGTTCTGGCCGTAGAGGAAGTAACCCTTGCAGGTGCCGTCCAGCTGTGCGAGTACCGTTTCGTATGTGCTGTGACTGCCGGTGAGCCGGGGCAGGTAGTCGTAACAGAAATCGTTGTCGGCCGTCGCCGCCTCTGCCCACCAGGCCTTCAGCAGGCTCACCATGTACGCCCGGGTGTTGGCCCAGAAGCCGCCGTGCGTCTTCTCCTCTTCGACGTAGATGTCCAGGTTGTCGTTGCTCTGCGCGTGCGGCATCGGCAGGTAGCCCGGCAGCAGGTCGAACAGCGTCGGTATGTCGGTCGACCCCTGGATGGAGGCGTGCCCGCGCAGCGCCAGGATGCCGCCGCCGGGCCGGCCCATGTTGCCCAGCAGCGCCTGCAGGATCGCCGCGGTGCGGATGTACTGCACGCCGACGGTGTGCTGGGTCCAGCCCAGGCTGTACACGAACGCGGTCGTCCGGTCCCGGCCTGAGTTCTCGGTGACGGCCCTGGCCACCTTGCCGAACAGCTCCTCGGGCACCCCGGCGACCTGCGCCACCATCTGCGGCGTGTACCGGGCGAAGTGCCGCTTGAGCACCTGGAACACGCACCGCGGATGCTGCAGGGTCGGGTCGGTGTCCGGCTCGGGGTGGGCGGGCGCCCCGGTGGCGCCGTGCGCCTCGCCGCGCGCTGCCTGCCGGACCCGGCGCAGTTTCTCCGCCCCGACGCCGCGCTGGCCGCTCGCGGGCCGCACTTCCTCGCCCTGGTAGCGCCAGGTGTCCATGTCGTAGGTCCGGTGCTCGCGGTCCAGCCCGGAGAACACCCCGTCCAGGTCCTCGGTGTCGGCGAAGTCCTCGGTGAGGATCACCGGCGCGTTGGTGTAGTTGACCACGTAGTCACGGAAATACTTCTCGTTCTGCAGGACGTAGTTGATCAGCCCGCCGACGAACGCGATGTCCGCGCCCGCCCGGATCGGCACGTGCAGGTCGGCGAGCGCGCTGGTGCGGCTGAACCGCGGGTCGACATGGATGACCGTGGCGCCACGTGCCTTCGCCTCCATCACCCACTGGAACCCGACCGGGTGGGCCTCGGCCATGTTCGAGCCCTCGATCAGGATGCAGTCGGCGTTCTGCAGGTCCTGCTGGAACGTCGTGGCACCGCCGCGCCCGAAGCTAGTCCCCAGACCGGGGACGGTGGAGGAGTGTCAAATCCGGGCCTGGTTCTCGATCTGGATCGCGCCCAGCGCCGTGTACAGCTTCTTGATCAGGTAGTTCTCTTCGTTGTCCAGGGTCGCGCCGCCGAGGCTGGCGAAGCCGAGGGTGCGCCGGGTGCGCTGGCCGTCCTGGTCCCACTGCCAGCCCTCGCGCCTGGCCTTGATCACCCGGTCGGCGATCATGTCCATCGCGGTGTCCAGGTCCAGCCGCTCCCAGTCAGTGCCGCCGGGGCGGCGGTACAGCACCTGGTACTGCCGCGCCGGGCCGGTGGTCAGCTGCAGGCTCGCCGAGCCCTTCGGGCACAGCCGGCCCCGGCTGACCGGCGAGTCCGGGTCACCTTCGATCTGGGTGACCTTCCCGTCCTGAACGAAGACCTGCTGGCCGCAGCCGACCGCGCAGTACGGGCAGACCGACTTGACGATCTTGTCCGCGGTGGCGGTCCGGGGCGTGAGCTGCCTGCTGCGCTCGCTCTTCGCCGCGGCGCCGAGGCCCAGGCGGTCCTGCCCGGTCAGCTGCCGGTAGACCGGCCAGCCCTGCATCCAGGTCCGCGCGCCCACGCTGTGCCCTCCTTCACCTGCGATCCGCGACGCCCGGGCTCGCCCGGGCCGAGCGGATCGCAACCGGGGGTGTGGGGGGTTGGTCTTCACCCCCCACAAAAGCACTCTAACCCGAGCCCCCGATCAGCAAGCCGAGCCCCCGGTCAACGCCCCGGGCGGCGGGCTTCGGCGCTCCAGTCCCGCCGCGCCAGCTCGAACGCGGCCTCGCCGCCAGGCTCGGTCCGCACCAGCACGCCGCGTTCGGTCAGCGTCTGGAGCGACTTGGCCATCGTCTGGTCGTCGAGGTCCGCCACGGCCGCGATCTGCGCCTGCGGTACCGGGCGGCCCGATGTCTCCAGGGTGGCGATCGCCTCGTAGACGTAGGTGTCGACATCGGTCAGGGCCTGGGCGTCGACGTAGGGGCTGTCGCTGGTACCAGGCATCGCCTTGCCTCCGTTCTGCTCGCCGGCGGCCGCGAGGTCAGCTGGACAAGCGCCGCCCTACCCGCAGGCAGGCCGGCTACACCCGGGCGGCCGGCCAGCGTGCCGTTTACCGCAGGCCGCCAGGGGAAGCTGATGGGAGCCAGCGCGGACCCGAAGGAGCGGTGCCCCATGCAGATCGCGCTCGTCGCCGACCATCTCGGCCCGCTGCGGGCTCCGGCCAGCGATGACTACCCCGGTGACGGCTCCGCTGACGTGCACTGCCTGACCAGGGCGCTGGCGGACCTGGGCCATCCGGTGACCGTCTACGCCCGCAAGGACGCGGCCAGCCAGCCCGGCCGGACCCAGGCTCAGCCGGGCGTCACCGCCGAGTACCTGCCGGCCGGCCCGGCTGCCTGCCTTACCGACGACAAGCTGCTGCCGCACCTGGCTGAGTTCGCCAGCGCGCTGGCGTGGCGCTGGCAGCGGGCCGCGCCCGCGATCGCGCACGGCCTGTCCTGGACCAGCGGCATGGCCACGCTCGCGGCCGCCCGCGGCCTGGACATCCCGGTGGTGCAGTCCTACCACCCGGAGGCCGCGAGCCGGGGCCGCCGGCTGCGGCCAGGCGGCGCCGCCAGGCCGGGCGGCGCGGCCCGGATCCGGGTCAGGCTCGAGGCGGCGGAGGGCCGGACGGCCGGCCTGGTGCTGGCGGGCACCTCGGCGGAAGTGGCCGAGCTGGCCAGGCTGGCGGTGCCGGCCGCCTCGGTCCGGCTGGTGCCGCCGGGGACCGACACCGGCCTGTTCCAGCCGGACGGCCCGGCCGCGGCCCGCGGCCAGCGGACCCGGCTGCTGATGTTCAGCACGATGGCCGATGGCACCGAGGTGGCGATCGGCATCCACACGCTGACCCACCTGCCCGATGCCGAACTCGTGGTCGCCGGCGGTCCGGCGAGCAGCAAGGCCGGCCGGGACCGCACCTGCCGCAGCCTGACCCGGCTGGCCCGCCAGCTGGGGGTCGCGGACCGGCTGACCTTCACCGGGAAGCTGACCAGGGCTGCCGCCCCGGCCCTGATGCGGTCGGCTGACCTGCTGCTGAGCCTGTCTCCCTGGCGCCTGTCCGGCACCGTCACGCTCGACGCGATGGCCTGCGGCGTCCCGGTGCTGGCCTGCCCGGCCGGCCTGGCCGAGGACGCGGTGATCGACGGCGTCACCGGCTTCCTGCTGCCCTCGGCCGCGCCGACGCTGCTCGCGGGCCGGATCCACGCCCTGCTGGCCAGCCCGATGATCGCGGAGGGCTACGGCATCGCCGCGGCCTGCCGGGCCAGGGAGCGCTACACATGGACCCGCATCGCGCGGGAAACGCTGACCGCGTACCAGTCACTGGCAGCCACCAGCGCGCACGCCGCCTAGCGGCGCCCCAGAGTCGCCTATGCCGGCCGAGCAGAAGACGAGTCAGTCAGGCACCCGCCGCACTGTCCTGATCGCGGGCGGAGCCAACCTGATCGTCGGCATCGCCAAGCTGATCGCCGGGGTCCTGACCGGATCCAGTGCCATGCTCGCCGAGGCCGCGCACTCCGCGGCGGACACCCTCGATCAGGGGTTCCTGCTCGCGTCCGTGCACCGCGGCGCGCGGCCGGCCGACCGGCGACACCCGTTCGGCTACGGCCAGGAACGCTACTTCTGGTCGCTGCTGGCCGCGTTCGGCATCTTCATCGCCGGAGCCGGGTTCTCCTTCTTCGAGGGGTTGCTGGCGCTGCGCCGCAGTGGGGGCGGCGACTTCCTGGTGGCCTACGTCGTGCTGGGCATCTCGTTCATCGCCGAGTGCATCTCGCTGCTACGGGCGGTCATGCAGATGCGCGGCGAGGCCCGCTCCGCCCGCCGCGAGCTCATCGATCATGTCCGCAGCAGCCGCGACACCACGGTCAAGACGGCGCTGTTCGAGGACACCGCCGCGCTGGCCGGCCTGGCGCTGGCCGCCGCCGGGCTGCTGCTGCGGCAGCTGACCGGCTCCGCGGTCTGGGACGGCGCCGCGTCCATGGCGATCGGCGCGCTGCTGGTCGCGGTCGCGATCAAGCTCGGCCTCGACAGCAAGGACCTGCTGATCGGCAAGGCCGCCGACCCGCGGACGCTGGCGCGGATCCGGGACGAGATAGCTCAGACCCCCGGCATCGACTCGGTGGTCGAGCTGCTCACCATGCAGCTGGGCCCCGATCACCTGATCGTCGGGGCCCGGGTCGACCTCGACAACTCGATCAGCGCCGGCCAGGCCGAGAAGCTCGCCGACGACATCGACCGGCGGCTGGCCGAGCGGCTGGCGCTGGTCCCGCACGTCTTCATCGACCCAACCCGCGCCCCCGCGAACCGCTGACCGGGCGCCTCAGCCGCAACGCTCAGGCCGCAGCCGGATCGAGGATCGTGACGCTGTCGGCATCGGCCGGCTCAGGCACTGGTTCCCCAGCCTGACGGAGCATGGCGATGTGCTCGGCCATAGCCTCCACCATGAGCGCCTCGGTTTCCTGCCGGGTGGAGCCAGCTGCGACGACACCCGGCAGGTCAGGCGAGTACGCGGAGTATCCCGACTCATGGTCCCCCTCGAAGACCACCACGTAGCCCTTCACGATAGCTCCTTCCGCAAGCCCGCTTGCCTTAGGATGCTCGCTTCAGTCTTCGGCTTCAAGGTAGCGCTTGGCTTACCCGCGACCGTGACGAGGCCGGGCTTCACCGGGTGCATGAAGTGCCGGTGGGACCCGGACACGCGCTTTAAGCGCCAGCCGTCGCGCTCAAGTAACACGATGATCTCGCTGATCTTCATGGGCACGCGGCTGGCCGTAACGGCCAGGTCCGACATTTCGCCGCGGGCGCCCGATCCGACGGCCGGGACAGGACGCGCGCCGGGTTGCCTTGACCCGAGGGCACGCACGTGAGAAGTTCTGGCGATGATCGTTAGTACAAATGGTGAAATCCGGGTCGAATGTGCCGTCTCTTCGGCCTGACGGCCGGGACGGTCGCGGTCAGCGCGACCTTCTGGCTGCTGGATGCGCCGGACTCGCTGGAGCAGCAGAGCCACCGCAACGCCGACGGCAGCGGGATCGGGTACTTCGACCCGGCCGGCCGCCCGGTACTCGACAAGCAGCCGGTCCCTGCCTTCACCGACCAGGAATTCATCCGCGAGGCCAGGCAGGCGGTCTCGGCGGTGTTCGTGGCGCACGTCCGGCTGGCCACGGCTGGCGGCCGGTCGGCGGTGAACACGCACCCGTTCGCCATGCAGGGCCAGATCATGGCGCACAACGGCAGCGTCGGCGACCTGGCCAGCCTGGACGCGCAACTCGGCCCCTACCGCGAGCTGGTGCTGGGCGACACCGATTCGGAGCGCTACTTCGCGCTGATCACCCAGCAGATCGACGCGCACGGCGGCGACGTGGCGGCCGGGATCACCGCCGCCGCCAGCTGGATAGCCGGGCGGCTGCCGGTCTCGTCGCTGAACACGGTCGTGGCCGCGAGGAATGAGCTGTGGGCGCTGCGCTACCCGGCCAGCCACGCCCTGCACATTCTGGAGCGGCCGGCCGGGGACAGCGTCCCGCGCGGTGACGAGCCGGCCGGCTCCGGCCAGGCTGGCCTGCGGGCCCGCAGCTCGACCTCGTCGGTCCGGGCCCCGGCCCTGCAGAACATCCCGACCGTGGTGATCGCCTCGGAGGAACTGGACGGCGAGACCGGCTGGCGGATGCTGGCCGAGGGTGAGCTGGTGCACATCCGGCCGGACCTGACGGTCGAGTCGTCGGTGGTCCTGTCCGGCCCGCCGGCCCGGCTGGTGCCGGTCGGCCCGAGCCTGAACATCGACAGCTGACCGCGCGCTGGCCCGGCCGGGTCACGCCGCGTCGTGCAGGACCAGGCCGAGGGTGTGCCGGGAGCCAGACCTGACCACGCTCACCCCGTGCCGCATCGGCGCCGCCGACCAGCCCCGCGCTGATGCGACCGGCCGGTCGCGGGTGGTGAAGATCAGCGCCTGGCCCTGGCCGAGGACGGTGGCGATGCCCCGGGACTGGGCCCGCGGGCGCTGCTCCACCATGAGGAACTCGCCGCCGGTGTGGTCGGTGCCCGGCTGATCCAGGCCGATCACCACCTGCAGCGGGAACACCAGGTCGCCGTACAGGTCCCGGTGCAGCGCGTTCCAGTCGCCGGGGCCGTAGCGCAGCAGGATCGGGGTCGGTTTGGCCTGGCCGGCCGCGTGGCAGGCGGCCAGCCAGTCGCTGAAGTCGTCCGGCCACGGGGCTGGCCGGCCCAGCCGCTTCGCCCAGTCCCTGGCGATCGGCAGCAGGTGCGGCCAGAACGCGGCCCGCAGCCGGGCGACCGGGTCGGGCAGCGGGTAGCGGAAGTAGCGGTACTGCCCGCTGCCGAACCGGTACCGCTCCATGTCGATCGTCGACCGGAACCGGCTCGTGTCGTCGTACCAGGCCGCCAGCCGGCCGCATTCTGCCGGGCTGAGCAGCGGCGTGGTCTGGGCGCAGCCGAGCGAGTCAAGCTCGGCGGCCAGCTCCGCCCAGTCCTGGCCCGCTATCTTCGCGGTCGCGCTCATGCCGCCGACTCCAGCTCCAGCAGCAATCGCTTGGCGTCGCTGCCGCCGACGTACTGGCCGATCGAGCCGTCGCTGCGGACCACCCGGTGACAGGGCACGACGACCGGCAGCGGGTTGTTCGCGCACGCCGATCCGACCGCGCGGACCGCGGCAGGCCGGCCCGCCGCGGCGGCGACGGCCGCGTAGCTGCTGGTCGAGCCGTAGCCGATGTCCCGCAGGTGCGTCAGCACCGCCAGCCGGAAACCGCGGGACAGCTCGAAGTCCAGCGTCAGGCCGAACTGCCGCCGCTGGCCGCCGAAGTACTCCTCGAGCTGGCGGGCGGCGTCGTCAAGCCGCGCGGGCGCGTGCAGCACCCGGGGGCTCAGCATCCCGGCCAGCCTGGCCAGCACGCCGTCGTGGTCTTCGCTCGCGTAGGCCACCCGGACCAGGCCACGGGGGGTGGCCGCGAGCAGCAGCGGCCCGACCGGGCTGTCCATCGTCCGGTAGGCGACGTCAAGCAGGCCAGCCTGGCCGGCCTGGTCAGTCAGCCGGGCCCGCAGCCTGGCGTAGCTGGCGGTGTCGGCCTGGCCGGTCAGCCCGGCCACCAGGTCCCGGTCGGCGTCAGTCATCGTCATCGTCCCTCTCCCCACTGGTGTTGGCATAGCTCTTGCGCAGTGCCGCGCTCTTACGCAGTGCCGCGATGCCGTCCGCGGCGCTGCGCCGTGCCGCCACCTCGCTGCTGCCCAGCAGTTCGCCGATGTCCTGGTAGGACATGTCGGCCAGGTAGCGGTAAGCCACCGCCGCCCGCTGCTTGAACGGCAGCGCGGCGACCGCGCTGCCCAGCCCGGGGTCGGGCAGCCTGGCTCCCGGGACGTCGCCCGGTGCCGCGGCCAGGTCCGGGATCACGTCGGTCGGGCTTGGTGCCCGCCGCGCCGCCCGGTAGCCGTCGATGGCCTTGCGGTGCGCGATGGTGACCAGCCAGGCCCTGATATTGCTGTCGGGCCGCAGCTTCGGGTACGCCCGCAGCGCCGCGATGAAGGTCTCTGACCAGGCATCCTCGGCGTCGTGCGGGCCGAGCACGGCCCGGCAGACGATCAGCACGGCCTGGCCGTGCTCGGCTACCACGGTCTCGAATGGCGGAAGGCTCACACCCTATTAACGCCCACTGCCGCGCTGGCGTGAGTCACCAGCGCGGCACTGGACAACCGGGTGCTATCGCCTGAGGAACATGATCAGCAGCAGGATCAGGACGATCACGACTACCGCGCCAAGGCCGATGGACATCACTGACTCCTCTCCATCTGGCCGCTCCGGCTGCCGTTCTGGCCGGCCGGGAACCCGCGGCATCCGGGTGCTGGTGCCGGGGGCTGTCCCCCGACTGCCCGTAAGCCGCGGCGGCAAACAGGCCCGGCGCCAGCCGGATTTCATGATCGTGGTGGCTACTCGGTAAATAGCGCTGGCTAACCACCACGATCACGGAAGAGCCGGGTCAGCCGGCGGCGGGCGCTGCGGAGCGGAGCAGGTATCTCACGTTTAGCAACCTGCTGTACCGGTAACAGGCTATGTATGCGCTTACGTAAGCGCGTACATCATTTCAGCGAGGAGCGGTGCGCGTGGCCGGCGTCCCGACCGTCTATCAGGTCGCTGAGCGCGCGGGCGTCTCGACCGCGACGGTCTCCCGGGTGCTGAACGCCACCGGCCGGGTACTGCCGCAGACCAGGGACAAGGTGCTCGCGGCGGTCGCCGAGCTCGGTTATCTGCCCAGCGGCGCGGCCCAGGACCTGGCTTCGCGGCGCACCGCGGTGCTCGGGCTCTGCTTCCCTGACCTGGCCGATGATCAGGATATGGCCCACAGCGACGCTTCCTACTGGTACGACGAGGTCATCCGGGGGATGGAGCGGGCGGCGCGGCGGCGCGGCTACGCGGTGCTGATCGCGGCCAGCCATGAGAGCGACGATGTCCGGCTGGTGCTCACCGTGGCCGGGCGCTGCGACGGGCTGGTCGTGCTGGCCGGCACGGTCCCGGTCCGGATGCTCGAGCACATCGCGATGCGGATCCCGGTGGTCGTGCTCGCCGCCGGGCGCGAGCCCGGGGAGACCGCGGGCCTGCTCGATCACCTGTCGGTCGCCAGCGAGACCGGCGGCTATCAGCTCACCGCGCACCTGGCCGACCAGCACGGCTATCAGCGGATGACGTTCGTGGCCGGGCCGCGGGACTCGCCGGACTCCGCGCACCGGTTCGAGGGTTTCCGCAAGGCCATGGCCGAGCGCGGGCTGGCCACGGCGCAAGAGCCCGGCTACCACGCGGACTTCACCACCGCCGGCGGCCGCAGGGCGGCCAGCGCGATCTTCGCCGCACCGGGCCCGGCCCCGCGGGCGCTGGTCTGCGCCAACGATCAGATGGCGGCCGGCGCCATGGCGGCGCTGCAGGCGGCCGGGCTGCGCGTGCCGCAGGACGTCGCCGTCGCGGGATTTGACGGCATCCAGCTCAGCGCGCACCTGCGGCCGGGCCTGACCACTGTCGCCGCCCCGATGCGGACCCTCGGCGGGCAGGCCGTCGACCTGATCACCGACCGCATCGCCAGCCCGTCGCAGCCGGCCAGGTCGATCCAGCTCGCGGTGCGGCTGGTCCTGCGCGGCAGTTGCGGCTGCCCGGAGCCCGCCGACCGCCAGTCTGGCCAGCCGCTGCCGCCAGATCACCGCCCGCTGCTGCTCGGAGGCATCGCATGAGGACCGTGTTCGCCCGCCAGACACGCACCCGGCTGGCGCGCTCCCGCCCAGTTCGCATCCCCTTGGCGCGCACCTACCCGGGCCCCGCCCACCCAGACCACACCCGCGCGGACCGAACCCGCGCGGAGCACACCCGCCCAGACGCCTCCGGCACCGACTACATCCAGACCGCGGTCACGCCGCACGCCTCGTTCCTGGCGCTGACCGCGCTGCCGCAGCAGGCGATGGCTAACATCGACCGGATGCTCAGCGAATTCCCGCAGGTGATGGGGCCTTACGGGTTCTACGACTCGCTGGACCCGGTGACCGGGGCGGTCGGGCACCGGTGCCTCGACCTCGACCAGTCAATGATCATGGCGGCCCTGGATGACGTGCTCAGCCACGGCGCGCTCCAGCGGCGCTGGGCCGCCGACCAGGTTGGCCGGGTGGACCTCCGGTACCTGCGGGCCGAGCGGTTCTCGGTCGCGCCGGAGCAGTAGCCACGGCCGCCGCTGACCTCCCCCCGCCCGCGGGCCTGCGCGCGGTCCGCGGCCGGGGCCAGGTCACGCTGCACTGGGACCCGGTACCCGGTGCCGCGGGCTACCTGGTGCACCGGGCCAGCGGGCCGGACGGGCCGTTCCTGCCGCTCGATCATGGCGGCGGCGACGTGCTCGCGGTGGCCTGCCCGCCGTACGCCGACACCGAGCCGGATGACGGCTTCGGGTACTACGCGGTCGCCGCGGTGAGCAGCCCGGCAGCAGCCGGCCAGCTGTCGGCGCCGGCCGCCGCGGCCAGCACAGATCCCGCGGCCAGCGCAGATCCCGCGGCCGACGCAGATCCCGCTGACAGCACAGATCCCGCTGACAGCACAGATCCCGCTGACAGCACAGATCCCGCTGACAGCGCAGATCCCGCTGACAGCGCAGATCCCGCTGACAGCGCAGATCCCGCTGACAGCGCAGATCCCGCTGACAGCGCAGCTCCTGCGGCCGGCGCAGATCCCGCGGCCGGACCGGACTCTGCGGTTACCTGCCCGGCCGCCGGCCCTGGCGCGGGCGGCGGGCTGGCCCCCGGCCGCACCGGATCGGTCTGCATCACGGTGACCGGCGCGGCAGCGGGCGAGCTGGCCCGGCCCTGGCAGCCGATGATCGGCTCAGAGCGTCTCAGCTACCTGCTGAGCGCCGGCCAGGTCGGCGGCCGCCCGGCCGGGCCGGAGCTGCGCGAGGCGCTGGCGATCGCCGCCCGCACCTTCGGCGTTCGCGCGGTCCGCGCGCACGGCATCCTGTCCGATGACCTGCATGTTTACACCGAGGCGGGCGGCGAGCCGCGGTATGACTTCAGCGGCGTCGACCAGGTCTACGACCAGCTGCTTGGACTGGGGCTGCGGCCGGTGGTCGAGCTGTCGTTCATGCCGCGGGCGCTGGCCCGCGATCCGGGCGCGACCGTGTTCAGCTACCGCGCGGTGATCTCGCCGCCGAAGGACTGGCAGCGCTGGGCGGACCTGGTCGAGCGGCTGACCAGGCACCTGGTCGGCCGGTACGGGCTGGCTGAGGTGCGCGACAACTGGGCGTTCGAGGTGTGGAACGAGCCCAACCTGGAGGTGTTCTGGTCCGGGACCGCGGCGGAGTACTTCCGGCTGTATGACGTGACCGCGCGGGCCGTCCGCTCGGTCGACCCGGGCCTGCGGGTGGGCGGGCCGGGCTCGGCGGCGGCCGGCTGGATCGACGAGCTGCTCAGCCACGCCGCCGCTTCCGGCGCGCCGGTGGATTTCCTGTCCACCCACGTCTACGGCAACGTGCCGCTGGACCTGCGCCCGGCGCTGGCCCGGCACGGGCGGCCGGGGGTGCCGGTCTGGTGGACCGAGTGGGGCACGACGCCGACGCACTTCAACCCGGTCGGTGACACCGTGTTCGCCGCGGCGTTCCTGCTGCGCGGCATGCGGGCCGCGATGGGCCGGGCTGACGCGCTGTCGCACTGGGTGGCCTCGGATCACTTCGACGAGCTGGGCGCGCCGGGGCAGTTGTTCCACGGCGGGTTCGGGCTGCTGTCGGTCGGCAACCTGCGCAAGCCCAGGTTCTGGGCGCTGGCGCTGCTGGCCCGGCTGGGCGGCACCGAGCTGACGGTCGGCATTCACGGTGACGGGGCCTGGTCCCTGGTCGAGTCGGTCGCGGCCCGCTCGGCCGACGGCCGGATCGGCGTGCTGGCCTGGAACGGGACGCTGAACCAGCGCCAGGCGGGCCCGCCGGACCCCCGGCTGGCCCGCGAGGTGCGGCTGAGCATCGCCGCTGAGCCGGGCACCAGCTACGCGGTGGCGCACTACCGGATCGACCAGGAGCACTCCAACATCGTCGCGGCGTGGGACTCGGTCCGCGGCCTGGCCAGCTGGCCCGATGAGCGGCAGTGGAAGCTGCTGGCCGACGCCAACGTGCTCAGCGAGCTGACCCCGCGAGCCCGTCACGATGGCAGCGACGGCTCGCTGGAGACCAGGTTCACGCTGCCGATGCCCGGCGTCTCGTTCCTGGAACTGGTCCCCCGGCCCGCTGCCGCCTGACCGCCAGGCCAGCGCCCGCCGGGGGCACCCCAGGGTCATGCCCTTTCGCAGATGCCTGCTAGCTGACCTGGTGCGCCACGGCGTGTTGACGTATCGGGCCTGTATCCAGCCCGCATCGGATTTGTATTGGCCTTCTCTAGCGTGGTGCGCGGCTACGAAGTGCCCCGACAGATGGAGGCTGGAGAATGCCCTGCAGTAAGCTGCGCCGCGCGGCGCGGGCGGTAAGCCGGGTGAGGGTGATGCCGGTCATGAGGCGCGGCGTCACCCGGATGCTGATCATGATGGCCGCCGTCGCCGCTCTGCTGGCCGGCGCCCTGCAGCCCGCGGTCGCTGCCGCGGGCCCTATCAGCCCGTGGAACAACCCGGA
>DATBGO010000308.1:0-34670 GCA_036558005.1 Streptosporangiaceae bacterium
GTTGCGGGCCCGGTCGTGGCCAGCCGACGGGAGCAGGCCAGCCCGGGCCGCCCGGGCCGCCAGCAGGCCGGCCTCCGCGGGCCGCAGCCCGCGCAACTGCACGTTGCCGCGCGCGGTCAGGTCCGCGCAGCCGTCGCCGAACCGGGTCGCCAGCGCGGCCAGCGTCCGCCAGCGCGGTCCGCTGACATAACCGCCGGGCAGCCGGATGCGCGCGAGGTGACCATCCCTGGCCGGGTGCAGCGCCAGGATGCCTGGACACGCGTCGAGGACCGGCGGCGGCAGCGGGCACCTCCCTGAACGTCGCGAGGGCTGACCGGGAAGCCGCTGACAGCGGGCCCGGCGGGGACCTAGAGCGCATCTTAGGGCAGCCCGCCCAGCCCGGCCCTGACGCTCGCGCCAGGCCCGGCCGACACCGGCCAGAAGACTTGACGCGCTGGCCAGGCGTAGGCGAGAGTCAGCACGACCACACGACAGCCAGCGGAGGAAGACCGGTGCGAATCCGGCGCGGTCCCGCCACTGTCACCGGGGAGCAGACCCCAGCACGGTCACGGCCCAGCACGGGCGGGAAGACCGGGGCGCGCTTCGATCCGGGAGCCAGGACACTCCGGCTGTCGTGACCCGCAACCGGGGCGCGGACCCCGGAGGAGGCCTCGTGGAAGACGACCGTCTCGGCACGGTAGCGCTGCTGTCCACATCCGATACCGACCTGCTGGCGGCCAGTTCCAGCGGTGCCGGCTACCGGCTGGGCAACCCGGCCCGGCTCGGTCCCGGCGACCTGCCCGGGCTGCTGGCCGGCGCGGACGTGGTCGTGGTCCGGCTCCTGGGCGGCGAGCAGGCCTGGCCGGACGGGCTGGCGGCGGTGCGTGCCCAGCCGCTGCCGGTGATCGTGGCCGGCGGCGAGCAGGCGCCGGACGCGGCGCTGATGGCGCTGTCCAGCGTGCCGGCCGGGATCGCCGCGCAGGCACACGAGTACCTCGCGCACGGCGGCGCGGCCAACCTGCGTGAGCTGGCCCGGTTCCTCACCGACACGGTGCTGCTCGGCGGCACCGGGTTCGCCGCGCCCGCCGCCGGCCCGGCCTGGGGGATCCGCCGGCCCGCGCCGGCCGGCGACGGCCCGGTCGTCGGCATCGTCTACTACCGGGCGCACGAGCTGGCCGGGAACGCGGGCTTCATCGACGACCTGTGCGCCGCGGTCAGCGCGCAGGACGGCCGGCCGTTGCCGGTGTGGTGCGCGAGCCTGCGCTCGGCCAGCCCCGCGTTGCTGGACACGCTGGCGCAGGCCGACGCGCTGATCGTGACCGTGCTCGCGGCCGGCGGGCTCACCCCGGCGCTGGCGCAGGCCGGCGGCGACGAGGAGTCCTGGGACGCGGGCGCGTTCGCCGCGCTGGACATCCCGGTGCTGCAGGCGCTGTGCCTGACCTCGCCGCGGGCGCAGTGGCTGGCCGCCGGCGGGGGACTGAGCCCGCTGGACGCCGCCACCCAGGTGGCGATCCCCGAATTCGACGGCCGGCTGATCAGCGTGCCGTTCTCGTTCAAGGAGACCGGCGACGACGGGCTGTCCCGGTACGTCGCCGACCCGGAGCGGACCGCGCGGGTGGCCGGGACCGCGGTCGCCGCGGCCCGGCTGCGCCGGGTACCAGCCGGGGACCGGCGGGTCGCCGTCGTGCTGTCGTCCTACCCCACCAAGCACGCCAGGATCGGCAACGCGGTCGGGCTTGACACCCCCGCCAGCGCGGTCCGGCTGCTGCGGGCCATGCACGAGCGGGGCTACGACATCGGGCCGCTGACCGGCGACGGCGCGCTGCCCGGGGTGGAGCCGCTGGACGGCGACGCGCTGATCCACGCGGTGATCGCGGCCGGCGGCCAGGACCCGGAGTGGCTGACCGAGCAGCAGATGGCGCAGGCGGTGGTCCGGATCCCGGCCGAGCGGTACCGCAGCTGGTTCGGCGCGCTGCCGGCCGTGCTGCGCCAGTCGGTCGAGGCGGCCTGGGGGCCGCCGCCCGGCGAGCTGTACGTGGACCGGTCCCGCGACCCCGGCGGCGAGATCGTGCTGGCCGCGCTGCGGGCCGGGAACGTGGTGCTGCTGGTCCAGCCGCCGCGCGGGTTCGGCGAGAACCCGGTGGCCATCTACCACGACCCCGACCTGCCGCCCAGCCACCACTACCTGGCCGCCTACCGGTGGCTGGAGCACGGCTTCGGCGCGCACGCGATCGTGCACCTGGGCAAGCACGGCACCCTGGAATGGCTGCCGGGCAAGAGCCTCGGGCTGTCCGCGCAGTGCGCCGCCGACGCGGCGCTGGGCAGCCTGCCGCTGATCTACCCGTTCCTGGTCAACGACCCCGGCGAGGGCACCCAGGCGAAACGGCGTGCGCACGCCACCATCGTCAGCCACCTGATCCCGCCGATGACCAGGGCAGAGAGCTACGGCGACCTGGCCAGGCTCGAGCAACTGCTGGACGAGCACGCGTCGGTCGCGGCGCTCGACCCGGCCAAGCTGCCCGCGATCCGGGCGCAGATCTGGACCCTGATCCAGGCCGCCAGGCTCGACCACGACCTGGGGCTTGAGCAGCGGCCGCACGACGCCGAGTTCGACGACTTCGTCCTGCACGTGGACGGCTGGCTGTGCGAGGTGAAGGACGCGCAGATCCGCGACGGCCTGCACGTGCTCGGCGCCGCCCCGGAAGGACCGCAGCGGGTCGGGCTGGTGCTGGCGATGCTGCAGGCCAGGCAGATCTGGTCCGGCGCGGCTGGCGCGCTGCCCGGGCTGCGTGCCGCGCTCGGGCTGACCGAGGAGGCCAGCTCGGTGCGGGCCAGGGTGGACGCCGCCGAGGCGGCCGCCCGCGCGCTGGTCGAGGGGATGGAAGAAGCAGGCTGGCAGCCCGGCGCCGCGGCCGGCCTGGTCAGCGCGGTGCTGGGGGAGCCCAACGACGCGGCCGCGCAGGTGCTGCGGTTCGCCGCCGCGCAGGTCGTCCCGCGGCTGGCCGCCACCACCGGCGAGCTGGACGCGGTGCTGCACGCGCTGGACGGCGGGCACGTGCCCGCCGGGCCCAGCGGCTCGCCGCTGCGCGGCCTGGTCAACGTGCTGCCGACCGGGCGGAACTTCTACGCCGTCGATCCCAAGGCGGTGCCGTCCAGGCTGGCCTGGGAGACCGGCCAGCAGCTCGCCGGCTCGCTGCTGGCCCGCTACCGCGAGGACACCGGCGAATGGCCCGCCGCGGTCGGCCTGTCGGTGTGGGGGACCGCGGCGATGCGCACCAGCGGCGACGACGTCGCCGAGGTGCTGGCGCTGCTCGGGGTGCGGCCGCGGTGGGACGAGGCCAGCCGCCGGGTCACCGGGCTCGAGATCATCCCGCTGGCCGAGCTCGGCCGTCCCAGGATCGACGTGGTGATCCGGATCAGCGGGTTCTTCCGGGACGCGTTCCCGCACGTGGTGACGCTGCTGGACGACGCGGTCAGCCTGGTGGCCGGGCTGGCTGAGGAACCCGCCGACAACATGCTGCGGGCCGGCGTGCAGGCCGACCTGGCCAGGCACGGCGACCTGCGCCGGGCCACCAGCCGGATCTTCGGCTCCCCGCCAGGCGGCTACGGGGCCGGGCTGCTGGCCCTCATGGACAGCCGGTCCTGGCGGGACGACGCCGACCTCGCCGAGGTCTACGCCATGTGGGGCGGGCACGCTTACGGCCGCGGGCTGGAGGGCCGCGCGGCCCGCGCGGACATGGAGTCCGCGTACCGGCGGATCGCGGTCGCGGTGAAGAACACCGACACCCGCGAGCACGACATCGCCGACTCCGACGACTACTACCAGTACCACGGCGGCATGGTGGCGACGGTGCGGACGCTGACCGGCGCCGCGCCGCGGGCCTACGTCGGCGACAGCACCCGGCCCGAGCAGGTCCGCACCCGCAGCCTGGCGCAGGAGTCCGCGCGGGTGTTCCGGTCCCGGGTGGTGAACCCGCGGTGGATCGAGGCGATGCGGCGGCACGGGTACAAGGGGGCGTTCGAGCTCGCCGCGACCGTCGACTACCTGTTCGGCTGGGACGCGACCACCGGGGTGGTCACCGACTGGATGTATGAGCAGCTGTCGGCCAGCTACGTGCTGGACCCCGACACCAGGAAGTTCCTGGAGACCAGCAACCCGTGGGCGCTGCGCGGCATCACCGAGCGGCTGCTCGAAGCGGCCGACCGGGGGCTGTGGGAAGCCCCGGAAGCCGCCACCGTCGAGCAGCTGCGCCAGGTGTACCTGCAGGTCGAGGGCCAGCTGGAAGAAGCACAGCCGGAGGAACCGTTGTCATGAGCACGCTCCCGTTCACCGCGATCGTCGGCCAGGACGACGCGCGGCTGGCCCTGCTGCTGGGTGCGGTGGACCCGGGCATCGGCGGGGTGCTGCTCAGCGGGGAGAAGGGCACCGCCAAGACCACCCTGGTCCGGGCGCTGGCCAGCATCCTGCCGGGGATCAGCGTGCTGGCCGGGTGCCGGTTCTCCTGCGACCCGGCCGGGCCCGACCCTGGCTGCCCGGACGGCCCGCACCCGCCCGGGGAGGCCGCCAGGTACCGGCCGGCCCGGCTGGTCGAGCTGCCGCTGGGCGCGACCGAGGACCGCGTCACCGGGAGCCTGGACGTGCCCAGGGTGCTGGCAGGCGCGGCCACCGCCGAGGCGTTCGTGCCCGGCCTGCTGGCGCTGGCGCACCGCGGCATCCTGTACGTCGACGAGATCAACCTGCTGCCCGACCACCTGGTCGACTCGATGCTGGACGCCGCGGCGACCGGGGTGGCGGCGGTCGAGCGGGAAGGCATCTCGCTCCGGCACGCCTGCCGGTTCCTGCTGGTCGGCACCATGAACCCGGAGGAAGGCGAGCTGCGCCCGCAACTGCTGGACCGGTTCGGGCTGTGCGTGCCGGTGACCGCCAGCCCCGATCCGCGGGTCCGGGCGGACGCGGTCGCGGCCAGGCTGCGGCACGACCGGCAGCAGGCCGGCCCGGCCGCTGAGCACCAGCAGGCCGGCCAGGAGCTGACCAGCGCGATCGCCGCCGCGCAGGCGCGGCTGGCCGGGGTGGACCTGGCCGGCGCCGAGCTGCTGCGGATCACCACCGCGTGCGCGTCGCTGGGCGTGGACGGCCTGCGCGGTGACCTGGTCACCGCCCGGGCCGCGATCGCGCACGCCGCCTGGCGGGGCGACCAGGTGGTTACCGCCGCCGACGTGCGGCAGGCGGCCCGGCTGGCGCTGCCGCACCGGCGCCGCCGCGGCCCGTTCGATGACCCGGGGATGGACCAGGCGCAGCTGGACGAGGCATTCGGGCCGCCCGGCGACCCCGGCCCGCCGGACCTGCCCGAGCCGCCGGACCCGCCGCGCGGCGGCCGGCCCGCTGACGGGCCGGCTCAGCCCGGGCCGCCGAACGGTTCCGGCCCGGCCGGGTCAGCGCCGGATCCCGGCCAGCCCGCGGCCGGCCAGGACGGTGCCGTCCAGGATGGGGCCGTCCAGGATGGGGCCGCCGAGGATGGCGCCAGCCCGGACGGTGCGTCCGGCCCGGACCCGGTACCGGCCGGCGCCGGGCACGGTCCTGGCTCGCCGCCGGCGGGGCCAGCCCCGGCGGCGGCGCTGGCCGCGACGCCTGGTGCCGTGTTCGCGGTGCGGCACCTCCAGGTCCGCGGCCTGGGCATGGCCGGCGGCGGGCGGCGGTCCCGCTCGGGCGGGACCGCCGGCAGGCCCGCCGCGAGCATCCCGGCCAGCACCGGGCCTGAACTGGCGCCCACGGTGCGCGCCGCGGTGCTGGCCAGGCCCGGCGACGCGTTCTCGGTCCGGCCAGCCGACCTGCGCCGCTGGCTGCGCCGGGGCCGGGAGTCGAACCTGGTCATCCTGCTGCTGGACACCTCGGGGTCGATGGCTGCCCGGCGGCGCAGCCAGACCGTCACCACGGTGGCGCTGTCCCTGCTGCGCGACTCCTACCGGCGCCGGGACCGGGTCGCCGTGGCGACCTTCCGCGGCCGGGACGCCACCGTGGTCGTGCCGCCGACCCGCTCGGTGCAGCTGGCGAGCAGGCGGCTGGCTGGCCTGCCGGTGGGCGGGCCGACGCCGCTGGCGGCCGGGCTGGAGGCCGCCAGGGAGCTGATCCGGCGCGAGCACTGGCGGGACCCGGCCCGCCGCCCGCTGCTGGTGGTGATCACTGACGGCCGGGCGACCGGCAGCCCGGACGCGCTGGCCCGGGCCAGGCACGCGGCCCGCCGGCTCGCCGGGGTCGCCAGCGTGGTCATCGACGCCGAAGACGGCCCGGTCCGGCTCGGCCTGCCCGGCCGGCTCGCCGCCGACCTCGGCGGCGAGCTGCTCAGCGTGGCCGGCCTGGCCGCGGCCAGCGCCGACCGGAGGGACCAGGCCGCCAGGGCGCTGGCCGCCATCATCCGCGGGAAGGAGGCGGCCTGATGCCGCAGGGACAGGTCACCACGGAGCCGGCCGACGGGCTCACCACCCGGCAGCGCCGGACCCAGCCGCTGCTGGCCGTGCACACCGGCGACGGCAAGGGCAAGTCCACCGCGGCGTTCGGGCTGGCGCTGCGGGCCTGGGCGGCGGGCTGGCCGGTCGGCGTCTTCCAGTTCACCAAGAGCCCGAAATGGCGGGTCGGCGAGGAAGCGGCACTCAAGGCACTCGGCGAGGTGCACCAGGCGACAGGGCAGGGCGGCCCGGTCACCTGGCACAAGATGGGCGAGGGCTGGTCCTGGCTGCGCACCCAGCCCGCCGACCACGAGCGCGCGGCCAGGGAGGGCTGGGCGCAGGTCCGCCGCGACCTGGCCGGCGGCACCTACAAGCTGCTGATCCTGGATGAGTTCACCTACCCGCTGGATAACGGCACGCTCGACGTCAGCGAGGTGCTGGCAACGCTGGCCGCCCGCCCCGGTATCCAGCACGTGGTGATCACCGGCCGCCGCGCGCACCCGGCCCTGATCGAGGCCGCCGACCTGGTCACCGAGATGACCAAGCTGAAGCACCCGATGGACGCCGGGCGCAAGGGCCAGGCCGGCATCGAATGGTGACGACGACGTGGTGACGACGCCATGATCACGCCGCCGCGGCTGGTCATCGCGGCCACCCGGTCCGGCGACGGGAAGACCACCGTCGCGACCGGGCTGATGGCCGCGCTGCGCGCGGCCGGGCACCGGGTGTCCGGGCACAAGATCGGCCCTGATTACATCGACCCCGGCTACCACGCGGCCGCGGCCGGCCGCCCCGGGCGGACCCTGGACCCGTGGCTGACCAGCGAGGAGATGATCGCGCCGCTGCTGCGGCACGGCGCGGCCGGCGCTGACATCGCGATCATCGAAGGCGTCATGGGCCTGTTCGACGGCGCCGCTGGCCGCGGCGGGTTCGCCAGCACCGCGCACGTGGCCGGGCTGCTGGATGCGCCGGTCGTGCTGGTGGTCAGCGCGGCCGGGGCGGCCCGGTCGGTCGCCGCGACCGTGCACGGCTTCGCCACGTTCGACCCCGGGGTGCGGCTGGCCGGGGTGATCGTGAACCAGGTGTCCTCCGCGCGGCATGAGCGGCTGCTGGCGGACGGGCTGGCGGAGGCTGGCGTTCGGCTGCTGGGCGCGCTGCCGCGGGCGGCGGCGCTGCACACCCCCTCGCGCCACCTGGGCCTGGTGCCGGCCGCCGAACGGGCCCGGCAGGTCAGCGACTGGCTGACGGCGCTGCGCGAGCTGATTACCGCGCACCTGGACATCGCCGCGCTGGTGGCCATCGCCCGCCAGGCCCCGGCGCTTCCCGGGCCGGCCTGGTCCCCGGCGCCGGCCGCGGCAGAGCCGGCCCGGGTGGCCGGGCGGCCGCCGCGGATCGCGGTCGCGGCCGGGCGGGCGTTCACCTTCGGCTACACCGAGCACGCCGAGATGCTCACCGCCGCCGGAGCGGAACTGGCCGGATTCGACCCGATGACCGACAGCCAGCTGCCGGCCGGCACCGACGCGCTGGTCATCGGCGGCGGCTTCCCCGAGGTGTACGCGCGTGAGCTGTCCGCCAACACCACGCTGCGGGCGCAGGTCAGGGAGCGGGCCGCGGCGGGCATGCCGGTCGTGGCCGAATGCGCGGGGCTGCTGTGGCTCGGCGCCCGGCTGGACGGCCTGGACCAGTGCGGGGTGCTGCCCGCCACCGCGACGATGACCGGCTCGCTGACCCTCGGCTACCGGGAGGCGACCGCGCTGCGGGCCAGCCCGCTGCTGCCCGCCGGGGCGAAGGTGCGCGGGCACGAGTTCCACCGCACGGTCAGCCAGCCCGGGCACGGTCCCGGCCCGGCCTGGCGGCTGGCCAACGGCAGCCGCCAGGGCTGGGCGTCGCCCAGCCTGCTCGCCTCCTACCTGCACCTGCACTGGGCCGGGCAGCCCGGCGCGGCGGCCCGGCTGGCGGCAGCGGCCCGGCGGGCGCGGCTGGTGCCGGCATGACCGCGGGCCCGGCCGCGGGCACGACGGCCGGCCTGCTGCCCGGGGCCGCCGACCTGGACTATCACGGCGACGCCGAGGCCGGGCCGGGCCAGGACGGGCTGCTGAACCTCGCCGTCAACGTCGCGCTGCCCCGCCCGCCGGCCTGGCTGCGGGCCAGGCTGCACGCCGCGATCGACGGGCTCGCCGCCTACCCGCACCAGGACGCCGCGGTCGCCGCGGTCGCGGCCCGGCACCGCCGCCCGGCCGATGAGGTGCTGCTGACCAGCGGCGGGGCCGAGGCGTTCACGCTGATCGCCCGGGCGCTGCGGCCACGGCTCGCGGCCTGCGTGCACCCGTCGTTCACGCTGCCGGAGGCGGCGCTGCGCAGGGCGGGTCACCAGGTGGAGCGGGTGATCCTGGAGCCGCCGTTCACGCTGCGGGCGGCGGACGTGCCCGATGCGGCCGACCTGGTCGTGCTCGGCAATCCCACCAACCCGACCGGCGTGCTGCACCCGGCCGGGCTGCTGGCCGGGCTGGCCGCGCCGGGCCGGGTGCTGGTGGTGGACGAGGCGTTCGCGGACGCGGTGCCCGGCGAGCCGGAAAGCCTGGCCGCCCGGCGCGACCTGCCCGGGCTGCTGGTCGTCCGCAGCCTGACCAAGGCGTGGGGCCTGGCCGGCCTGCGGGTCGGGTACCTGCTCGGCGCGCCGGGACTGCTCGCCGAACTGCGCGCGGCCCAGCCGCCGTGGGCGGTCAGCAGCCTCGCCCTGGTCGCCGCGCAGGCGTGCAGCCAGCCGGACGCGGTGGCCTGGGTGCAGCGCCGGGCGCTGGACATGGCGCAGTGGCGGGCCGGCCTGGCCGGCCGGCTCAGCCGGCTGCCCGGGGTCAGCGTGCAGCCCGGCAGCCAGGCGCCCTACCTGCTGATCCAGGTGGCCGACGCGGACGCGGTCCGGGACCGGATGCGGGAGCAGGGCATCGCGGTCCGGCGCGGCGATACCTTCCCCGGGCTCGGCGCGCAGTGGCTGCGGATCGCGGTGACCGGGCCCGCCGGGCATGACCGGATCGCGGCGGCGTTCGCCCGCAGCACCAGCCCGGCGGCTGTCAGCGCGCCAGCGCCTGCCGGGGCCGCGGCGCAGCCGCCGGCCGCGGACGGGGGCGCTGGCCCCGGCACGGTCACGCTGATCGGGGCCGGCCCGGGCGGTCCCGACCTGATCACCATCCGCGGCTGGCAGGCGCTGCACCGGGCCGACGTCGTGGTCACCGACCGGCTGGCCGACCCCGGACTGGTCAGCGAGCTGCGGCCGGGCGTGCAGGTGATCAGCGCGGGGAAGGCGCCGGGCGCGCACCAGCTCAGCCAGGACGAGATCAACGACCTGCTGATCGGGCACGCCTCCGCTGGCCGCCAGGTGGCGCGGCTGAAGGGCGGCGACCCGTTCATCCTGGGCCGGGGCGGCGAGGAAGCGCAGGCGTGCGCCGCGGCCGGCATCCCCTGCCAGGTCATCCCCGGGCTGTCCAGCGCAACCGCCGGGCCCGCGCTGGCCGGGATACCGCTCACCCAGCGCGACGTCGGGCAGTCGTTCGCGGTCGTGTCCGGGCACCTGCCGCCCGGTCACCCCGGCAGCCGGGTCGACTGGACCGCCCTGGCGGCCGGCGCCGACACCCTGGTCCTGCTGATGGCGGTGCGCAACCTGCGCGCGATCGCCGCGCACCTGATCGGGGCCGGGCGGCCCGGCAGCACCCCGGCCGCCTGCGTCGAGAACGCCGCCACCCCGGCGCAGCGGGTGCTGCGCTGCACGCTCGCCGGGCTGGCCGGGCCCGCGGCAGCGCAGATCAGCAATCCGGCCGTCATCGTCATCGGCCCGGTCGCGGGCGGTCAGGTTAGCTGACCGCCGCTTGCCACCCTGACGGAGCCGACCGCGCTGACCAGGCTGGCCAGCGCACAGCCGCTAGCCCGCGCTGACCGGTGCTGGCCAAGCTACATCCGTTCGCCCGCGCTGACCGGGGCGGCGATCGTGTTGCCCGGCGGGGCGAGCGGGCACTGCCAGGCGTCGTTGTAGCGGCAGGACGGGTGGTACAGGAAGTTCAGGTCGACGACCAGGGTGCCGGACCCGCCGCCGAGGTCGGCGCCCTTGGCGGTGTCGAGCGCGTACCGGCCGCCACCGTAACTGGACCGGCCTGCCGTGCCGTCCCGCAACGGCAGGAACAGCCCGCCGCCGTACTGCCGCAGCCACCACACGTCGATGACCGCGTCCAGCGGCGCGGGCAGCGCCACCCGGCCGACCCTGGTCAGCGGGATCGTCCCGTCGTTGCTGGTCCGCACCGACAGCGAGGCCGGCTCACCGGGCGGCAGCAGCGGCAGCTCGAACCGCAGCGCCGGGTCATAACGCCAGAACGGCAGCCCGGAATCGCGCAGCGGGTCGCCGGGCGGCAGCGGGCTCTGCGGATGCGACCTGAACAGCTCATCGCGGCCGCGCCGCCACAGCTCATGCCCGCGGCGCGGATCGTCGTGCGCACGCACCGCCGCGTACAGCTCGCTGACCTGCCGCCGCCAGCTGGTCAGCTCCAGCTCAGCGCTCACCGCGCCGCCGTCAGGCGCCCACCTGGGCGGGTATGCGTCGTAATGGTCCGACGCCGCACAGAGAAGACGCAATACCTGGTCCCTAGCACCATGAATTCATCCTATTTGGGGGTGCCGGCGTACCCGCGACGCCTCGGGCTCCTGCGTGCGGGACGGCACCGGCGCAATGCACAGCTTCCGGTATGACGTCCGACGCCTGACGGTGGTTGGCAGATAACACTTCTCAGCGCAGGCCGGTGCGGCGGGTGAGGTGCAGCAGGTATTCCTTGCGGTCCAGCGGGTTCAGGTCGGATCGCGGCCGGGTCGGCCGAGTTCCGGTGACCAGCTGATAGTGCCCGAACTCCGACTCGACCAGGCCCTCGCCGCGGGTCAGCCCGGGCAGCTGCCGCCGCAGCTCGGTCAGCCGGGCCGCCGGGATGTCACCCTCCACCGTGCAGACCGTGCCGCGGGTCAGCGGCGCCCTCGGCACCGCGCGCAGCCGTGACAGCAGCGGCAGCAGCGGCCCGAACGTGTCCGCCGGGATCTCCAGCAGGAACCGGTGCACCGGCTCGTAGACCCTGGTGCCCGCCCGCGCCAGCGCGCTCATCAGCACCAGCGGGGTCAGGTTGCGGAAGTCCCCGGCCGTGCTCGACATGCTCTTGTCGAAGTGCCCGTGCGCGTGGCTCTGCCGCGGGTAGTAGTCCGAGCTGGTCAGGGTGACGGTGCAGTCGGTCACCTGCCAGCCGTACAGGCCCTGCGCCAGCACCTGGCTGACGGTTTCCCTGATCGCCTTGAGGAACGCCAGCGGCAGCGCGCCGAGCTCGATCTCCAGCGCGAACTCCACCCCGGAACCGGGCGCGGCCGGGTCGACCCGCAGCCCCACCCCGGCCAGGAACGGATTGGGCGGCTGTCCGATCACCTCGACGGCGGCACCGGCGGCGACGGGCCGTTCAATGCAGACCGTCGTGGTCTGGCGGAAGCCGGCCGCCACGCCGTAGTCGCTGGCCAGCGTGGCCTGGATGACCTCCTTCTGCACCTCGCCGTACAGCGACACGATCAGCTCCTGGCGCACGTCGTCCTGGCGCAGGTTGATCAGCGGGTCCTGCTCGGCGAGCTGGCTGAGGGCCAGGTGCAGCGCGCCCTTGTCGGCCGGGCGGTCCGGCACCACGACCGTCTCCAGGATCGGCGGCGCGAAGTAGCTGCGGGACGCCGCCGCGGCCGGGCCGCCGAGCGTGTCACCGATCCGCACGTCGGCCAGCCCCCGCAGCTTGCCGATCTGGCCGGCCGTCAGCCGGTCGCACGCCGCCGCGGGACCGCGGTCGAAGACGCTGATCGCGGTGACCCGCCCGGCGTTGCCGCGGCCGAACCGCAGCCGGTCCCTGACCCGCACCGTGCCCTCGAACACCCGCAGGTAGGCAACCTTCTCCCCGGCCGCGCCGCGCTCCACCTTGAAGACGGTGCCGCGGGCCGGCCGGCCGCCGCGGCCGCTGGCCGCGGGCAGCAGTTCCTGCAGGCCGGCGACCAGCTGGCTGATGCCCGCGCCGGTCAGCGCCGAGCCGAAGAACACCGGGACCGCCAGTCCCCGGCTGGCCTGCGCCGCGAGGCTGGCCCGCAGCCGCTGGTAGCTGACCGTGGCCGGGTCGTCCAGGTAGGCGGCCAGCAGCGCGTCGTCGTTCCCGGCCAGCACGTCCGCCAGCCGGGTGGTGAACGCCTCGTCGCCGGGGCCGGACGCGTTGACCACGGCATCCCTGGTGCCCAGCCGCCGGGCTGGTCCCATCGCGACCGCGGCCGGGGTCAGCTTCGCCGCGATCTCGTCCAGCACCGGCTGGTAGCCGGCGCCGGCCCGGTCGATCTTGTTCACGAAGATCAGCACCGGGATGCCGAGCCGGCGCAGGGCCCGCATCAGGACCCGGGTCTGCGCCTGCACGCCCTCCACCGCGGAGATGACCAGCACGGCGCCGTCGAGCACGGTCAGCACCCGTTCCACCTCGGCGATGAAGTCCGGGTGCCCGGGCGTGTCGATCAGGTTGACCGCGGTCTGGCCGACGACGAACGAGGTGACCGCGGACTTGATGGTGATGCCGCGCTGGCGTTCCAGGTCCAGGGTGTCGGTCTGGGTGCTGCCGGCATCCACGCTGCCGATCTCGGCGATGACCCCGGCGGCGTACAGCAGCCGCTCGGTCAGGCTGGTCTTGCCGGCGTCAACATGGGCGAGGATCCCGAGGTTGAGCGTTCGCACGAAGCGTCATGTCCTTTACGTAAGCACCAATTCCTTTCTGTTCGGACATGTACGCAGTGCGCATCCTGGTCTCCTTCGCGGGTGGCGGTCGGCCACCTGGAGTACAGCAGACCGGGGTGGCGGGGGGCAACAGGATTTACCGGGGGCCACCGGGCCCGGCGGTCGGCCGGCTGGCCTTAGGATGCTGCGCTGACCCGGCTGAAGCTCTGGCAGAGGAATGGTCCGGTCCCAGGAGGGAACTTCGGGCTGAGCCATTCCGGCGGTGTACAGGAAGAAGGACCAGATGAGCTCGTCGCACCTGCACATATTCACGATCCTGGCCGGGCTCGCCGTGCTCGGGCTCATCATCCGCCTGATAACCGGGAGGGGCCGGACCCGGGCTGGCGACAGCGTCTTGGGCGGGTTCATGGCCTGCATCTTCAGCGGGGTGCTGCTGGCCAACGCGATCCCGCACTTCGTGCACGGGATATCCGGTGAGCACTTCCCAGCTCCGTTCGGCTACCTGCTGGGCACCGGGGTGTGGGACAACATCTCCAACGTGGTGTGGGGGTTCATCAACATCGTGCTGGGCCTCAACCTGCTGCAGGCAGGCCGGGTGTTCAAAGGCGAGCGGTGGCGGCTGGTCTTGTTCTTCGCCGGATTCCTGGGAATGGCCATCCTGCTCAGCGTCATATTCACCAAGGGCAGTCATTCGGTACTGAGAGTCATATAGCCACCCGGAACCGGCGTCCTCGTCATTCGCGTTCCACCGCGCGAAGCCCCCGCCGCGGCGTCCACGACTCGATGACCAGCAACGTTGCCTCGGGGTTCAGGTGCGTGACGACGACCTCGCGAATGTCGGCAAGAAACAGATCCCCGCCAGGCTCTTCGCCGACCGACCCGGCGAGAACCGCCCGCCCCGCGATCTTGGCCTCGCCCGGCCACTCGGCCTCCTTTCCGTCCACCGGGTGAAAGGTCGGGCCGTGCAGGGCGAACCTCGGGTCGCGCCGCAGGTCCGCGCCCTTGCGCGCGCCCGGCATCGACCCGAACCTGACCTCGCCGCCCGCGAACTCGCACTCGATGCCCGAGATCCGCGGCGAGCCGTCGGCCCGCAACGTCGCGATCGTCTTGTGCCTGCCCGCCTCGAACAGCCGCCGCACCCGCGCCGCGAACTCAGGCTCGGCCTGCTCCACGTCCTGCCACGCTGCCATGGCCACAGTATGGGGCCGCGGGTGCCGGCCGGGCAGCCAGGGGCGCTGCGGCGGTAGTGGTTGTCGTGGGAGAGGCGGGGCCGCGGGCGGGGGCAGGGGCTGGTCAGGGGCTGAGGCGGTAGTGGTAGGTGTGCGAGACGCGGAATCCGGCCCGCTGGTACAGCTGGCGCGCGGCCTGGTTGGCGGCCATGACCTGCAGGTACAAGTCCGCGGCGCCGTGTGCCGCGGCCCAGCTGGCGCCGGCCTGCAAGATCGCGGTCGCGGTGCCCTGCCGCCGGTGCGCGGGGTCGGTCGCCATGCAGAAGACCCCGGCGCAGCCGGGGGCGGCCACGATGAGCCCCATGCTGACCACCTGGTGGCCGCGTTCGGTGCTGAGGTAGGCGGCCGGGCCGGGGATACGTGACAGGACCTGGTCGGCGGCCTGCTGGCTGTTCTCGTGCCCGTCGAGGGCGACGTAGGCGTCCAGCCACTGGCGGGTCGGGTGCTCGGCGACGGTCACCTCCAGCGGCGCCGGGGGACGGGAACCGTTGATCACGGTGGCGGCCGGCGCGACGCACACCAGGGTCTGCGCGTCCCGCCGGTATCCCCGCCCGGCGAGCAGCTCGTCCAGGGCGGCGTGCTCCTCGGCGGGCGCCACCTGGACCACGGCCGGCCTGCCCCGGGCGGCGTAGAAGTCCTCCACCCGGGACAAGGCGGCCAGCAGGGCCGGCCCGCGTTCCAGCGGCAACGCGGAGTTCGACCGGCGGCGCGGCACGCCGGGGGTGTACCGAAGCAGCCAGCCTTCCTGCTGCCTGGCCTCGGCGGCCGGCCATGCCGCCGCCGCGTACCGCTCGATCAGCCGCGCGCCGGTCAACCTGTCCTCCGTCCCGGCCCCTCAACATGCTCTCTCACTGGACGGAGCCGGCCGGTCAGCTGCTGGTGATCTCTGAGCGAAGACGGCCTTGACAGTCATTTATTTCACATCTTGAATTATATCTTGAATTTAGTGGGGGACATGGCTTCCAGGAAGGGGCCGCGAGGCAGGAGGTTCCCCTATGCAGGACAACTGGCCGGTGAAGCCGGCCTTAGCGCCGAGCCGGCGCATCGTCATTCTGATCACGGCCATCGTCACCGTGCTCGGCGGCCTGGTGGCGGGGGTCATCTCGCTGGCCGGGCCGGCGGCGGCCACCACGGTGCCCGGCCCGCCACCCGGCTGGACCACGGTGTTCAGCGACGGCTTCGCCGGCGCCTCCGGCTCGCCGGTGTCGTCGGCGAACTGGAAGTACGACACCGGGCCAGGCTCCAGCTTCGGCACCGGCGAGATCGAGACCATGACCAACTCGACCAGCAACGTTTTCCTTGACGGCAGCGGCCACCTGGTCATCAAGGCGATCAAGTCGGGCAGCTCATGGACCTCGGGCCGGATCCAGACCCCCACCGCCAACGTCGGCGCGCCGGCCGGCGGGGAGCTGGAGGTGACCGCGTCGATCGAGCAGCCGAACCCGGCCAGCGGGCTGGGCTACTGGCCGGCCTTCTGGATGCTGGGCCCGGGATCGTGGCCGTCCACCGGCGAGATCGACATCCTGGAGGACGTCAACGCGCTGTCTGACCACTCCGGCACGTTCCACTGCGGCGTCGACCCCGGCGGACCGTGCAACGAGACCAGCGGCATCGGCAGCGGCCTGGCGGGCTGCTCGGGCTGCCAGACCGGATTCCACACCTACACCGTCATCGTGAACCGCACCAACACCGCCGCCGAGTCGATCACCTGGTACCTGGACGGCACCCAGTTCTTCCAGGTCAAGGAGAGCCAGGTGCCGACGTCGACCTGGCAGGCGGCGATCGACCACAACTTCTCGGTCATCTTCGACCTGGCGATGGGCGGCGGCTTCCCCAACGGGGTCTGCGGCTGCACCACCCCGGCCAGCTCGACCACCTCCGGCGCCACTATGACGGTCGGCTACGTGGCCGCCTACGAGACCACCGGCAGCGGGTCGTCACCGACGCCCACGCCGACCCCGACCCCGACCCCCACCCCGACCCCCACCCCGACGCCCCCGCCCGGCGGCACCCAGTGCACCGCCACCGCCACCGCGAACATCTCCGCTGACTGCGACAACGCGACCAGGGGCACGATCACCATCAGCGCCGCCACCGGCGACACCAGCCCGTCCGGCGTGGACGGCAACCAGGCCGCCCAGCTGGCCAACGGCGAGTACCTGCAATACAACAACATCAACTTCGGCTCGGCCGGATCGAGCCAGTTCCATGCCAGGGTCGCCTCCGGCGCGGCCGCCGGGGTGAGCGGCCTGGTGGAGGTGGTGCTTGACAACCCGGCCAACAGCCCGGTCGGCAGCTTCGCGGTCGCGAACACCGGCGGGTGGAGCACCTGGAAGACGGTCCCGGCGAACATGACCAAGGTGACCGGGACGCACACCGTGTACCTGGAGTTCTCGTCCGGCGCGGGCGGTAACCCGCCGTTCGTCAGCCTGCACTACTTCAGTTTCCCCACCGCATAGCACCACGGGACGGCGGCGCCCCCGGGCCAGACGCGGGGGCGCCGCCGTCCCGTCAGCCCGCCGCGGCGGGCAGCGCGTTGTCGCGGATCACCCGGGAGTAGAACGCGGCGCTCGCCTTCGGGGTGCGGCGCTGGGTCGCGTAATCGACGAAGATCAGCCCGAACCGCTTCTGGAAGCCCTCGCCCCACTCGAAGTTGTCCAGGAACGACCAGCAGAAGTAGCCGCGCAGGTCCACCCCCTCCTCGATGGCCCTGGCCGCGGCGTCCAGGTGACCGTGCAGGTAGGCGATCCGGTCACTGTCGTCAATCCCGCCCTCAGGATCGATGTAGTCCTCGGCGGCCATGCCGTTCTCGGTGATGTACAGCGGCAGGCCCGGCGCCCGCTGGTGCAGCCACACCAGCAGGTCGTGCAGTCCCTCCGGGTCGATCAGCCAGCCCATGGCGCTGCGGGTCAGCGAGTCGGGCGAGACCGTCACCACGCCCGGATGCCCGTCGGCCCGGTCCTCGCCGCGGCGCAGTTCGTCCTCGTCGGCGCGCAGGCCGACGGTCACCGGCCGGTAGTAGTTCACCCCCAGGAAGTCGACCGGCGCGGAGATCACGGCGAGGTCACCATCACGCACCACCCCGTCGGCGGGCAGCAGCACCGGGCGGGCCACGCCGCCGGGGTAGCGGCCGGTGATGACCGGGTCCAGGAAGATGCGGTTCGCCTCCGCCTCGATCCGGTCCGCGGCCGGCCTGGCCGCCTCGGTGGCCGCCCGGACGAAGGTCATGTTCAGCGTGATGCCGGCCTGCACCGCTGCGGGCGCCTCGCTGCGCAGCGCGGCCAGCGCCAGGCCGTGGCCCAGCAGCAGGTGGTGGGTGGCCGCCGCGGCGGCCACCGGGTCACGCCGGCCCGGGGCGTGGATGCCCAGCCGGTACCCGAGGTTGGCGACCACCTGCGGCTCGTTGATGGTGATCCACCGGCTGACCCGGTCACCCAGGGCCTTGCCGAGGATCGCCGCGTAGTCGGCGAACCGGCCGGCCGTGTCGCGCGCGGGCCAGCCGCCTGCCTCCTCGATCGCCTGCGGCAGGTCCCAGTGGTAGAGCGTGGCCACCGGCTCGATGCCCCGGTCGCGCAGCCCGTCCGCCAGCCGCCGGTAGTAGTCCAGGCCCTCGGCGTTGGCCGGGCCGGTGCCGCAGGGCTGGATCCGCGGCCAGGCGACCGAGAACCGGTAGGCGCCGACGCCCAGGCCGGCGAGCAGGTCCAGGTCGGTGTCGATCAGGTGGTAGGCGTCGCAGGCGATGTCGGCGGTGTCGCCGCGGCGGGTCTTGCCCGGGGTGTGGCTGAAGGTGTCCCAGACCGAGACGCCCCGGCCGCCCGCGCTGACGCCGCCCTCCACCTGGTACGACGAGGTCGCCACGCCCCACAGGAAGCCCTCGGGGAAACGCCTGGCCGCGGTCATCCCGTTCGCTGCGGCAGTGGTCATCGGCCCTCCTTTGCGCTGGCTTGGGCCTTGACGGCCCTTGGTCCGAAAATTAGTGTAAGCGGTTAGATGTAAGCGGTTAACCAACGATTCGGCAAAGAAGACGCAGCCGCCCGGGATGGGTGTCCGCGCGCCGGTTCAGAGCGTGTTTGTGCAGGGTGCAGCGCGACGGGCAGCCGGGGGCGGTTTGTCACCGCGGAGGGCCGGACATGACCAACGAGAGCCGGATCGACCGGGCTGGTGCACCGGCGTCCACGCTCTACGACGTGGCGCGCGCGGCCGGCGTGTCCACCGCGACGGTGTCGCGGGTCATGCACGGCCAGGACCGGGTCAGCCCGGCCACCCGCCGCCGCGTGCTTGAGGTGATCGAGGACCTCGGCTACGTCCCCGACGGTGCCGCGCAGAGCCTGTCCCGGCGGCGCAAGGACGTGATCGGGCTGGTCGCGGTCGAGCGGTTCAGCCCGGAGTCCGACATCGAGCAGACCAGCCTGCTGTTCGTCGAGCAGGTGCTGCGCGGGGTCGAGGCCCTGCTGCGCGAGATCGGCTGGTCGCTGCTGATCTCCTTCCTCCAGGTCGGTGACAGCGCCTTCGAGCGGCTGCGGGCGGTGTCCGGCAAGGTCGACGGCCTGCTGATCTCCGAGGGCATCGTCAGCTCCCGCCAGCTCGCCGACCTGTCGGCCCGGCTCCCGATCGTGCTGGTGGCCGGCTCGCCGGACGAGACCCAGGCCGACGTGGTCGATGCCGACAACCGCACCGGGACCAGGGCGCTGGCCGAGCACCTGGTCGAGGTGCACGGCCGGACCCGGCTGTTCTACGCGGCCGGCCCGACGGAGGCGCCGGACGCGCGGGAACGGCGGGCCGGCTTCGAGGAGGTGCTGGCCGAGCACCCCGGGGCGAGCCTGGCCGGGGCGTTCGAGGGCCAGTTCTCCGCGGTGAGCGGCCAGGCAGCCGCCCGGCACATCCTGGCCGGGCCGCGCCGCGACCTGCCCGACGCGGTGGTCTGCGGCAACGACCAGATGGCGATCGGCGTGATCCGCGAGCTGGCGGCCGGCGGGATGCGGGTGCCCGAGGACATGGCGGTGGTCGGCTTCGACGACATCTATCCCGGCGCGGTGCTCGACCCGCCGCTGACCACGGTCCGCCAGCCGATGCGGCAGCTCGGCGAGCGGGCCTGCTCGCTGCTGCTGGACCGGCTCAACAAGCCTGGCCTGCCGCACCGGGTCGAGCTGCTGCCGACCGAGCTCGTCGTCCGGGCCAGCTGCGGCTGCCCGTACCCCCAGCACGAGGCCAGCAGGGAAGGAGCGTCCTGATGGCATTCATCGCCCGGCGCCTCGCGGTGTACCTGGTCGCCGCGTGGGCGGCCCTCACGCTCAACTTCTTCATCCCGCGGGCGATGCCGGGCAATGCCGTGCAGGACATCATGTCCAAGTTCCCCAACCTGCAGCCGTCGGCCTACCGGGCGCTCGAGGCCATGCTCGGGGTGGGCCACCCCGGCTCGATCTGGCAGCAGTACGGCAACTACCTGTCCGACGTCTTCCACCTGAACTTCGGCACCGACGTGAGCCAGTACCCGGCGTCGGTGACGTCGCTGCTCGGCGAGACCATCCCGTGGACGCTCGCGCTGGTGGGAACGGCGACGGTGATCGCGTTCGTGCTGGGCACCGCGCTCGGCATCGCGGCCGGCTGGCGGCGCGGCGGCGGCCTGGACCGGATGCTGCCCGGGCTGATGTTCCTGCAGGCGGTGCCCTACTTCTTCCTGGCGCTGATCCTGCTGGAGCTGCTGGCCATCAACGTGCACGTTTTCCCGCTGGGACAGGGTTACGACGGCGGGCTCATCCCGGGCTGGAACTGGGCGTTCATCTCCAGCGCCGTCTACCACTCGCTGCTGCCCGCGGTCACCATCGTGATCACCACGATGGCGGGCTGGATGCTGCAGATGCGCAACGTGATGGTCACCACGATCGGCGAGGACTTCGTGCTCGCGGCGCAGGCGAAGGGCCTGTCCAGCCGGCGGGTGACGCTCACCTACGCCGCCCGCAACGCGATCCTGCCGCAGCTGCAGGGGTTCGGCCTGGCGCTCGGCTTCGTGGTGTCGGGGGCGATCGTGATGGAGATCGTCTTCTCCTATCCCGGCATCGGCCTGCTGCTGCTGAACGCGGTCACCTCGAACGACTTCCCGCTGATGCAGGCGATCTTCCTGGTGATCACGTTCGCCGTGCTGATCGCCAACCTGATCGTCGACCTCGTCGTGGTGTTCGTCGATCCGCGCGCCCGGACCAGGGAGGCGCTGCGATGACGGTTGCGCTGCCGGTCAGCACCGACCCGACCGCGACGGTCCGGGAGGGCCGCCGCCCGCTGCGGCACTGGCACCGGCTGCCGGCCAAGGCCAAGGTCGGCGCGGGCGTGCTCGGCTTCTTCGTGCTCGCCGCGGTCATCGGCCCGCAGGTCACCCCGTACGACCCGGCTTTCCAGAACCCCTCGCCGACCCTGTCGCTGGCGCCGCCGGGCGCCGCGCACCTGCTCGGCACCACCCAGAGCGGCCAGGACGTGCTGTCCCAGCTGCTGGTCGGCATCCGGCTGACCCTGGAGCTCGCGCTCATCGTCGGCGTCGCGGCGACCGCGCTGTCGGTCATCGTCGGGGTGACGGCGGCGTTCCTCGGCGGCTTCTGGGACGAGCTGCTCTCGCTGCTGTCCAACGTCTTCCTGGTGATCCCCGCGCTGCCGCTGCTGGTCCTGCTGCTTGGCTACCTGCCGCAGAAGGGCCAGCTGCCGACCATCCTGGTGCTCAGCGTGCTCGGCTGGCCGTGGGGGGCCAGGGTGATCAGGGCCCAGACGCTGGCGATCCGTAACCGCGACTTCGTGGCGGCCTGCCGGGAGACCGGCGAGCGCAGCTGGCGGATCATCCTGTTCGACATCGTGCCCAACCAGGTCAGCCTCATCGCGGCGAGCTTCGTCAACACGGTGCTCTACGCGATCGGGGCCTCGGTGGCGCTGGCGTTCATCGGCCTGGCCGACGTGTCCAGCTGGAGCCTGGGCACCATGCTCTACTGGGCGCAGAGCCAGCAGGCCCTCCAGCTCGGGGCCTGGTGGTGGTTCGCGCCGCCGGGGCTGGCCGTGGCGCTGATGGGGACCGCGCTGGTCTTGCTGAACACCGGGATCGACGAGCTCGGCAACCCGAGGCTGCGCGAGGCCGGCGGGGACAGCCGGGCCGGCCGGCGGCGGACGCGGCCCGCCGACCCCACCCCGGTGCTGCAGCACCGCGCCCCGCAGCGCGGCCCGGTGGCCAGTTTCCTGCACTCCTTCTCCCGTGCCTCGCTCACCGAGCGGGCTTCGCCGCCATCACCGCGGCCAGGCCAGGACGGCCAGCGGTGAACGCCAGCCGCGGCGGGCAGCCCGCACCCGCCAGCCAGGCCCCGCTCCAGCAAGGCGCCGGGGAGCCGGTGCTGGCGATCCAGGACTTCTCCGTCGTCTACCGGACCGGGCACGGCGACGTCCAGGCGGTGCAGCAGGTCAGCCTGTCGCTGGCCGCGGGCGAGGTGGTCGGGCTGGCCGGCGAGAGCGGGTCGGGCAAGTCCACGCTCGCCTACGGCGCCTGCCGGCTGCTGCGGCCGCCCGCGCTGATCACCGGCGGCAGCATCAGGTACCAGGGCCGGCGGGTGCGCCAGCCGGTGCAGCTGCTGGACATGCGCGCCGAGGACCTGCGGCGGATGCGCTGGCGGGAGATCGCGATCGTGTTCCAGAGCGCGATGAACGCGCTCAACCCGGTGCTGAACGTCCGCGACCAGCTGCTGGACGCGATCACCGCGCACATCCGGGTGCCCAGGAGCGAGGCGCTGGACCGGGTCGGCTCGCTGCTGGACCTGGTCGGCATCCCGCGGGCGCGGCTGCGCAGCTACCCGCACGAATTGTCGGGCGGGATGCGGCAGCGGGTGATGATCGCGATGGCGCTGGCCACCGAGCCCGAGGTCGTCATCATGGACGAGCCGACGACCGCGCTGGACGTGGTGCTGCAGCGCGACATCCTGGCCCAGATCGTGGAGCTGAAGGACCGGCTGGAGTTCTCCATCCTGTTCATCACCCACGACCTGTCGCTGCTGCTGGAGCTCGCCGACCGGGTCGCGGTGATGTACGCGGGCCGGCTGGTCGAGATCGGCACCGCCGGGCAGATCCACCACAGCCCCGCCCACCCCTACACCAAGGGCCTGCTCAACTCCTTCCCGTCGCTGCGGGGCCCGCGCCGGGAACTGACCGGGATCCCCGGCACCCCGCCCGACCTGCGCGACCTGCCGCCCGGCTGCTCGTTCCTGCCGCGCTGCGGGTATGGCAGGGCGGGCTGCGCCGAGGTCGACATGAGCCTGCTGCCGGTGGCCTCGTCCGCCGACCGCGGCCACGTCACCGCCTGCCCGTTCGTGCCGCCGGAAACCCCGGTGCCCGCGGTGGCGGGAGAGGAGCTGAGCCCGTGACCAGCACCGCCCCGGCCGGGCCGCCGCCCGGAGACGTCGTCACCTCGCCCGCGGCCGCGCGCGGGCCGCTGACCATGGCGGCGGCCGGGCTGACCAAGGACTTCCGGCTCGGCCACGGCCAGGTCCTGCACGCGGTCGCGGACGTCTCGTTCAGCCTGTACCGGGGCGCGGTGGTGGCCCTGGTCGGGGAGAGCGGCTCGGGCAAGTCGACCGTGGCCAGGCTGCTGGCCGGGCAGGAACGGCTCACGTCAGGGACGATCGAGCTGGACGGCGGGCCGGCCCAGTTCGCCACCGGCAAGGCGTTCCGCCGGTACAAGAGCAAGGTCCAGCTGGTCTTCCAGGACCCGTTCGCGTCGCTGAACCCGGTGCACACCGTGGGCTATCACCTGGAGCGCCCGGTCCGGCTGCACCAGGGCAAGCGGTCCAGGCAGGAGGTGCGCGAGGAGGTCCTCGCGCTGCTGCGGCAGGTGCGGCTCACCCCGGCCGGGCAGTTCATCGCCAAGTACCCGCACGAGCTGTCGGGCGGGCAGCGGCAGCGGGTGTCGTTCGCCCGCGCGCTCGCGGCCAGGCCGCGCGTGCTGCTCGCCGACGAGCCGGTCTCCATGCTGGACGTCTCGATCCGGCTGGAGATGCTCAACCTGCTCGATGACCTGCGCCGGCGGTTCCAGCTGGCGATGCTCTACATCACTCACGACATCGCCTCGGCCCGCTACTTCGCCGACGAGGTGCTGGTGATGTACGCGGGCCAGATCGTCGAGCGCGGGCCGGCCGAGGAACTCACCCAGCAGCCGGCCCACCCCTACACCCAGCTGCTGGTGGCATCGGCGCCCGACCCCGACGACCTCGGCAGCACGCTGCGCGGCGGCGGCAGCAGGGCCCGGCGGGACGAGGGCGGCGGGCCGGCCAGCCAGGGCTGCCCGTTCAGCCCGCGCTGCCCGCTGGTGCAGGACCGCTGCCGCGAGCAGGACCCGCCGCTGCTGCCCGTCACGCCCGCGCGCGCCGCGGCCTGCTGGCGGCTGCCCGCCGCCGCACCGGAACTAGTCAGCAATGACAACTGAGATTGGCCATTAAATGCCCGGTATTGACCTTTCCAGGAAAGGAAGGAAGTCAGCATGAGAGGGTTAATGACGAAAACGGGTATCCCGCGCCGCCGCCTGCTCCGGCCCGCGGTTGCCGTGACCGGGGTGGTGTGCCTGGGGGTCGCCCTGGGCGCCTGCTCCAGCTCAGGCAGCAGCGGATCGGCCAACAAGTCATCGGGGTCCGCCGCGTCGCCGACCCTGGTCATGGAGAGCTCGCCGGAAAGCACGATCACCGATGACTTCAACCCGTTCGTCCCCACCGCTGCCCCGCAGGGCATGGGCGCGACCGGGCTGATCTACGAGCCGCTGATCCAGTTCGACCTGGCCGCGCCGCCGAAGTACTACCCGTGGCTGGCGACCAGCTACAAGTGGTCCAACGGCGGCAAGTCGATCACGTTCGCGATCCGCCAGGGCGTGAAGTGGAACGACGGCACGGCGATGACGCCGGCCGACGTCGCGTTCAGCTTCAACCTGATCAAGAAGAACATCGCGATCAACCTCGATGGCCTGAACATCTCCAGCGTGAGCGTCTCAGCCAGCAACGTCACGGTGAACTTCCCGTCCCCGCAGTACACCAAGCTGGAGCAGATCGCCGGCATCGCGGTCCTGCCGCAGGCGGTCTGGAGCAAGGCCGGCAACCCGGCCACGTTCGCCGACGCCAAGCCGGTCGGCACCGGCCCCTACGTGCTGAGCAGCTTCACCCCGCAGGGGTTCACGCTGGTCAAGAACCCCCACTACTGGCAGGCTTCGCAGGTCAAGGTCCAGAAGGTCTTCTTCCCGGTGTATACCTCCAACACCGGGGCGCTGTCCGCGCTGTTCTCCGGGCAGATCGACTGGACCGGGAACTACATCCCCGGCCTGCAGAAGCAGTTCGTCGCCAAGTCGCCCGCCTACCACCACTTCTGGGAGGCAGCCGGCGGCGACGAGAGCCTGGAGCCGAACCTCACCAAGTGGCCGACCAGCGACCCGGCCGTCCGCAAGGCGATCAGCCTGGCGGTCAACCGCACGCTGCTGGCCTCCGAGGGCGAGGCCGGCCTGGAGAACCCGGTGCTCAACTCGACCGGGCTGACGCTGCCGACCTTCTCGGCCTGGAGCGGGCCGGTGTCGTCGATGACCGTCGCGGCCAAGGACGACGCGGCCTCGGCCAAGAAGGTCATGCAGCAGGCCGGCTACAAGATGGGCGGCAACGGCTTCTTCCAGAAGAACGGGAAGACCGTGTCGCTCACCATCATCAGCCCGTCGGCTTACACCGACATGGCTGAGGTCGACTCGATCGCCGCCCAGGAGCTGAAGGCGGCCGGCATCGACGCCACGTTCCAGGGGCTGTCCGTCAACGCCTGGAACCAGGATGTCGCTGACGGCGACTTCCAGATGACCGAGCACTGGTCCAACGGCGGCATCACGCCCTACAACATGTACGACGGGTGGCTGGACAGCTCGCTGGCAACCGGCAACTCGGCGACCGGCGACTACGAGCGGCTCAAGGACCCCGGCATGGACGCCGCGCTGGCCAAGCTGGCGGGCGCGTCCACGGTGGACGAGCAGACCGCCGACCTGCTGCCGCTGGAGAAGTTCGTGGCCGCCAACCTGCCGGTGATCCCGGTCACCACCGCCTCGGAGTGGTTCGAGTACAACTCGCAGCGCTTCGTCGGCTGGCCGACCCAGCAGAACCCGTACGAGACCGGGCAGCCCTCCGGCACCAACAACGGCCCCGGTACCGGCTCCGACGAGGTGGTGCTGCTGCACCTCTCGCCGCGGAGCTAAGTCCCCTGTCCGCAGGCGGGCCCGCCACGCGCCAGCGCGGGCGGGCCCGCCGCCACGGAACGGCCACGGAACGAGGAGATCGTGGGGCCACTGCCGATCGCGTTCAGCACCCTGGCCTTCCCCGGCGCCAGCCTGGCCACCGCCGTCTCGGTGGGCCGCTCCTGCGGCTACGAGGGGGTCGAGCTGCGGCTGGTCGACGGGGAGCTGATCGACCCGCGGATGCCGCCCGCCGCCAGGCAGGCGGTGCGCGCGACCGTGTCGAAGGCCGGGCTGCCGGTGGTCGCGGTGGACAGCTCGATCCAGCTGACCGGCGAGGACCCCGGCCCGCAGCTGCGCTCGTTCCTGGAACTGGCCAGCGACTGGGAGGCGCCGCTGGTGCGGGTGTTCGGCGGCCCGCTCGCCCCGGCCGGGCAGGCCGCGCGGCGGCAGGCCCAGCTCGCGGCCGCGGCCCGGGCGCTGGAGGCGGCGGTACCGCACGCGCAGCGGCTCGGCGTCGCCATCGGGGTGGAAACACACGACGACTTCTCCTCCTCCCGCGCCGTCGCCGAGCTGCTGGCGCTGACCGGGTCCGCGTCGGTCGGCGCGGTGTGGGACAGCCACCATCCCTGCCGGGCCGGCGAGCAGCCCGCCGAGGTGTACGCCCGGCTCGGCCCGCGGCTGCTGCTGGCGCAGGTCAAGGACGCACGGCGGAGCTCGGCCCGGCGCGGCGGCTGGCAGCTGGTGCTGCTGGGCGAGGGCGAGGTGCCGGTCCGGGAGATGATCGGCCTGCTGGTGGCGGGCGGCTACCGGGGGTGGCTGTCGGTGGAGTGGGAGAAGCACTGGCATCCCGAGATCGAGGAACCCGAGATCGCCCTGCCCGAGCACCTGCGGATGCTGCGGGCCTGGCTGGCCGGGCTGTAGGAGACGACGGTGAGCAGGCACGGATTCGGGATCATCGGCGCGGGCGTCATCGCGCAGATGCACGCCGAGGCGATCGCCGGCCTGGCCGGCGCCCGGCTGGTGGCCGTCACCGACATCGCGGCGGGCCAGGCCGCCGCGCTGGCGGCCCGCCACCGCGCCGCCGCCGAGCCCGGCCCGGCCGCGCTGCTGGCCCGTGACGACATCGACGTGGTGTGCGTGTGCGTGCCCACCGGGCTGCACGCCGAGCTGGGCATGCAGGCCGCGGCGGCGGGCAAGCACCTGGTGGTCGAGAAGCCGATCGACGTCAGCCTGGCGGCGGCTGATCAGCTGATCGCCGCCGCGCGGGTCGCCGGGGTGGCCCTGACAGTGATCTCCCAGCACCGGTTCGACCCGGGCGTGGTGGCGCTGCGCAGGCTGCTGGAGGCCGGCGCGCTCGGCCGCCTGGTGCTGGGCGAGGCGCGCACGAAGTGGTACCGCAGCCAGGCCTACTACGACAGCGCCGGGTGGCGCGGCACCTGGGCGCTGGACGGCGGTGCGCTGATGAACCAGGGCATCCACTACGCCGACCTGCTGCGCTGGAGCATGGGGCCGGTGGCGGAGGTCACCGCGGTCTGCGCCACCACCAGCCACCAGATGGAAGCCGAGGACATCGCGCTCGCGCTGCTGCGGTTCGGTTCCGGCGCGGTCGGCACGCTCAGCGCCAGCACCGCGGCCTACCCCGGGTTCGCGCAGCGGCTGGAGATCAGCGGGACCGGGGGCACCGCGGTCATCGAGGACGGCGAGCTGATCCTCGACAGCCGCCTGGACGGCGCCCGGGGGCCCGGCCACGGCGGGCAGGACCGGGCGGGCGCGGGGCTGGCCGGGGCCGGAGCGAACGCGGCCGCGCTCGGCACCGACAGCCACGCCGCCCAGCTCGCCGACCTGCTGGACGCGATCGACGCGGGCCGGGCGCCCGCCGTGACCGGGCAGGACGGGCGGGCGGCGCTGGAGATCGTCTGCGCGGCGTACGAATCGGCCAGGGAGGGCCGCACCGTGCAGCTGCCCGGATCAGGCGCCGCGGTGGCCGGCCCGGGGACCAGCGGGGCGGCGGGCCGGTGACCGTCGTGCTGTCCGGCTTCGCCGACGAGATCTCGCCCGACCTGGGCGAGCAGCTGGCCGTGCTGGCCGCCGAGCGGATCAGCCACCTCGAGCTGCGCAGCGTCTGGGACACCAACGTCGCCGACCTGACCGGCGGCCAGGTCGGCCAGCTGCGCCGCCAGCTCGGCGACGCCGGGGTGGCCGTCTCGGCGCTGGGCTCCCCGGTCGGCAAGACCCCGGTCGGCGCGCCGCTGCAGCCCGAGCTGGACCGGATGCGGTGGATCGCCGATGCCGCCTGCGCCCTGGGCACCGGGATCGTGCGGGTGTTCTCGTTCTACATCCCGCCCGGCGAGCCGCCCGGGCGCTACCGCCAGCAGGTGATCGACCGGATGGCGCAGCTCGCGGCGATCGCCGCGGCGGCCGGGCTGGTGCTCGCGCACGAGAACGAGAAGCTGATCTACGGCGACCGGCCAGAGCGGTGCGCCGACCTGATCACCGCGGTCGGCTCCCCGGCGCTGCGGGCCACCTTCGATCCGGCCAACTTCGTCCAGTGCGGGGTCCGCCCGCACGAGCAGGCCTTCCCGCTGCTCCGGCCGCACCTGGTGTACCTGCAGGTCAAGGACGCGATCGCCGGGACGGGGCAGAACGTGCCCGCCGGGCATGGCGACGGCCAGATCGGCCAGACGCTGGCCGCGCTGCGCGACGACGGCTTCGAGGGGTTCGTCTCGCTGGAGCCGCACCTGGCGCAGGCGGGCCCGGCCGGCGGGTTCAGCGGGCCCGGCCCGTTCCGGCAGGCCAGCCAGGCGCTCAAGGACCTGCTCGGGTCGCTGTCGATCAGCTGGCGCTGACCGGCCGCTGAGCCCCGGCCGCGGCGGCCGGAAGCTAGCCGCCGCGGCCTATTTCGGGCTGTCTTATTTCAGGCCGTAAAGTAGGTGGGTCCGGCCGGACGGCCGGGCCGCGGTGCTGCGGTCCCGCGTGCTCCTGGCTGATCTGGGGGGCCGATGCTCAAGTCCAGGACCGTCACGGTGCGGGATCTTCGCCGCAGTAACCGGTCGCGGGTGCTGTGGGAGGTCTTCCTGCGCGGCCCGCTGACCCGGCAGGAGGTCGGGGCGCTGGCCGGGCTGAGCCTGGCGACGGTGAGCAACCTGGTGGCCGCGCTGGAGGCCGAGGGCGTTGTCGCCGAGGTGGGCCTGGAGGACTCCAACGGCGGGCGGCCGCGCGGGCTGCTGCAGGTGAACCCGGAGTACGGGTTCGTGATCGGGGTGGACGTCGGGGAGAGCGCGTTCCTGGTGGAGCTGTTCGACTTCGGCCTCGGGTCGCGGGCCCGGCACACGTCGGTGACCGACGTGAGCGTGCTCGACCCGCAGGACGCGGTGGACCACATCGTGGCCGGGGTCAGCGCGGTGACCAAAGAGGCCGGGGTGTCGCCCGGCGCGGTGCTCGGCGCCGGGGTGGCCGTGCCCGGCCTGGTGCAGGACGGCCTCACCCCGGCGCAGGACGGGCCGGGCGCGGTGGTGCACGGGCAGAGCATCGGGTGGCGGGCGGTGCCGCTGGAGGCGATGGTCGCCGAGCGGACCGGGCTGCCGGTGCTGGTCGACAACGGCGCCAAGGCGCTCGGCCAGGCCGAGTGGCTGTTCGGCGCGGCCCGCGGCGCCGACGACGCGGTGATCGTGCTGCTCGGCATCGGGGCCGGCGCGTGCATCGTGGCCGGCGGCGAGCTGTACCGGGGCGCGGCGGGCAGCGCCGGCGAGTGGGGGCACACCACGGCGGCGGCCGGCGGCCGGTCCTGCCGGTGCGGCGCGGCCGGCTGCCTGGAGGCCTACATCGGGGCCGGCGCGGTCGCCGACCGCTACCGGCAGCTCAAGCGCCGGCCGGCCAGCGCCAGCCCGGTCGAGCTGGAAGGGCAGATCGCGCAGATCATCGCGGCCAGGGAGTCCGACAAGGCGGCCGCCCAGGTGCTCGACGAGACGGTGGACTACCTGGGCGCGGGCATCGCCGACCTGGTCAACCTGTTCAACCCCGAGCGGGTGGTGCTCGGCGGCTGGCTGGGCCGGGCGCTGTCGGCCGCGCTGCTGCCGCAGATCCGTGCCGCGGTGCGGAGCCGGGCCCTGCAGCTGCCGTTCAGCCGGGTGCAGATCGCCCAGGCCGAGCTGGGCGCGGACGCGGTCGCGCTCGGCGGCGCGACCCTGCCGATCGCCCGGCTGATCGCCGCCGGGGCGGTCGCCGCCCCGGACGGACCCGGCCGCCGCCTGTTCCGGCCCGCCGCCGCGGGCGGCTGACCCGGTGCCGGCCAGCCCGCGGGTCACCTCGGTGACCAGCCGGATGCTCCGGCTGCCGATGCCGGTCCCGTGGGGACCGGACGTGACCTGCCAGCAGGTGATCGCGGCCACGGTCACCGCCAGCGACGGCCGGACCGGGCAGGGCTTCAGCTGGACGGTCCGGGCCGGGGCGGAAGCGACCCAGGCCATGATCGACGCCGACTGCGCCCGGCTGGCGGCCGGCGGGCCGGTCGCGCCCGCCGCGGCCTGGGACCGGCTGCGGTGGCAGCTGCGCGAGGCCGGCGGCGGGATCACCACGCTGGCCATGGCCGCCGTCGACATCGGGCTGTGGGACCTGCGGGCCAGGACCGCCGGGCTCAGCCTCACCGACCTGATCGGCCGGCAGCGGGATGAGGTGCCGGTGTACGCCAGCGGGGTCAACCGGCACCTGTCCCTGGCCGAGCTGACCGAGCAGGCCAGCCGGTGGGTGGCGGCCGGGCACACCCGGGTGAAGATGAAGGTCGGCCTGCCCAGCCTGGACGAGGACATCGAGCGGGTGGCCGCGGTCCGGCAGGTGATCGGGCCGGGCCGGCTGCTGATGGTCGACGCGAACCAGCTGTGGGACCTGCCGGCCGCGCGGCGGGCGGCCAGCGCGCTGTCCCGGTTCGGCATCCACTGGCTGGAGGAGCCGCTGCCGGCCGAGGACTTCGCGGGTTACGCGCGGCTGCGGGCCGCGATCGACATCCCGCTCGCGGCCGGCGAGAGCCTGTACACCGAGGCCCAGTTCCGCGACCTGCTGCTGGCCGGGGCGTGCGACTTCATCCAGCCCAACGTGTGCCGGGTCGGCGGCATCACCCCGTTCCTGCGGATCGCCAGGCTGGCCCGGCTGTTCGACATCCCGGTCATGCCGCACCTGCTGCCCGACATCTCCGGGCAGCTGGCCATGTGCCTGCCGCTGCCGGCCATGGTGGAGGACATCGACACCGGGTCGTTCGCCGCGCTGGGCGCGCTGAGCAGGCCCTGCGGGGTGAGCGTGACCGGGGACACGCTGCGCGCGGACACCCTGCCCGGGCACGGCCTGGTCTTCGCCGGCCCCGCGGACGAGAGATAGCCTGCCGGGGGACCGGTTGACCGCGGACGGAGGCAGAAACGATGACGTTGCTGCGCAGTTATGTGGGCGGGACCTGGGTGACGCCCGAGGGCGAAGGGGCGCCGCTGTTCGACGCGGCCACCGGCGAGGAGGTCGCCCGGGTGTCGTCGGCCGGCCTGGACATGCGGGCCGCGCTGGAGTACGGCCGCGCGGCCGGCGGGCCCGCGCTGCGGGAGCTGACCTTCCACCAGCGGGCCGCGCTGCTGCGGGCGCTGGCCGGCCAGCTGCGCGAGCACCGCGATGAGCTCTACGCGCTGTCCGCGCGGGCGGGCGCGACCAGGGGCGACGCCCGGTTCGACGTGGACGGCGGGATCGGGGTGCTGGCCAGCTACGCCAGCAAGGGCCGCAGGGAACTGCCCGACGGCACGCTGTACCCCGACGGCCCGGCCGAGCAGCTGGGCAAGGCGGGCCAGTTCGCCGGCCAGCACGTCTACACCTCGCTGCACGGGGTCGCGGTCCAGGTCAACGCGTTCAACTTCCCGGTGTGGGGGCCGCTGGAGAAGCTTGCCCCCGCGTTCCTCGCGGGCGTGCCGAGCCTGATCAAGCCGGCCAGCCAGACCGCCTACCTGACCGCCCGGCTGGCCGAGCTGATCATCGGGTCCGGGCTGCTGCCGGCGGGGTCGGTGCAGCTGATCTGCGGCAGCGCCGGCGACCTGCTGGACCACCTGACCGAGCAGGACCTGGTGTCGTTCACCGGGTCCGCGTCCACCGCGCGGCTGCTGCGCTCGCACCCGGTGGTGACCGCGAAGTCGGTCCGGTTCAACGCCGAGGCTGACTCGCTGAACTGCTCGATCCTCGGCCCGGACGCCGCCGAGGGCAGCCCCGAGTTCGACCTGTTCGTCAGCCAGCTGGTCACCGAGATGACGGTGAAGGCGGGCCAGAAGTGCACGGCGATCCGGCGCGCGTTCGTGCCCGCGCCGCTGGCCGGCGCGGTGACCGCCGCGGTCCGCGACCAGCTGGCCGGGGTTGTCGTCGGCAACCCGGCCGAGCGAGGGGTGCGGATGGGCCCGCTGGCCAGCCGGGAGCAGCGCGAGGAAGTGCGCCGGAGCCTGAAGTCGCTGCTCGCGGCCGGGCAGCTCGTGTTCGGTGACCCCGGGCAGGTCGAGGTCACCGGGGCCGACGCGGAGCGGGGCGCGTTCATCTCGCCGCTGCTGCTGCGCTGCGAGGACCCCGGCCGGGCCGAGCCGCACGAGGTCGAGGCGTTCGGCCCGGTCGCGACGATCATGGGCTACCAGGACGCGGCGCAGGTGATCGCGCTGGCCGCGCTCGGCCGCGGCAGCCTGGCCGGGTCGGTGGTCACCGCGGACCCGCAGTTCGCCCGCGAGGTGGTCACCGGGGTGGCGCCCTGGCACGGGCGGCTGCTCGTGCTCGACCGCGACGACGCGCCCGAGTCCACCGGGCACGGCTCGCCGCTGCCGATGCTGGTGCACGGCGGGCCCGGCCGGGCCGGCGGCGGCGAGGAGATGGGCGGCATCCGCGGCGTGCTGCACTACATGCAGCGCACGGCGGTCCAGGGCAGCCCGCGGATGCTGACCGCGATCACCGGCAGCTGGCACCCGGGCGCGCCGCGGGCGGTCACCCCCGAGCACCCGTTCCGCAAGCCGCTGGCGCGGCTGCGGGCCGGGGACGCCGTCGTGGCCGGGCCCCGGCAGGTGACGCTGGCCGACATCGAGCATTTCGCCGAGTTCACCGGGGACAAGTTCTACGCCCACATGGACGCCGAGGCGGCCGCTGCCAACCCGTTCTTCGACGGGCGGGTCGCGCACGGCTACCTGGTGCTGTCGCTGGCCGCCGGGCTGTTCGTGCAGCCCGACCCCGGCCCGGTGCTGGCCAACTACGGCCTTGACAGCCTGCGCTACCTGTCCCCGGTGTATCCCGGCGACGAGCTGACCGTGACGCTGACCTGCAAGCAGATCACGCCGCGGCAGGGCACCGGGTACGGCGAGGTCCGCTGGGACGCCGACGTCACCAACCAGGACGGGGTCACGGTCGCCAGGTACGACCTGCTGACCATGGTCGCCGACACCTGGCCCCCGGCCTGACCTCCGGCCGCGTCCGGGCAGCGCCGGAAGCTACCGGGGGCACTAACGGCCGGGGCCCGCTGGGCGTCGTCATCGGCGCCCAGCGGGCCGTCATCGGTCGTAGCGCGGTCAGTGCCTCACCACGATTTTTCCGAGCAGGCCGTGCGACTCCGCATCAGGTCCCGCGGAGAAGAGCAACTGGCCGGTCTTGGCCGCGTTCCCGTTGCCGAACCTCAGCGCCCACAGCCCGTCGATGACGATGGGCTTGCGGTTTTGCCGCCGCAACTGTCCCAGGCGCGCACCGGTCACTGGGTTGTAGACGTTGATGTGGCCGTTCCCGAAGTTGCCCACGAGCAGGTCTGCGCTGAATTTGCCGAAAGTGGCTGGCGCGAGGGCCAGGCCCCACGGCGAGTCGAGCGCGCCGCGGGTGACAAGCCGGCGGACGAACGCGCCGTTGTTGGTGAAGACATCCACGAAGCCGTGGCCGCGCCCGGCGACGTCGTCGTGCAGCGTGGCGTCCTGCTTGGCAAACGTCACATACAGCCTGCCGTTGATCTCGGCGATGCCGAAGGGCCCGTAGCCAGCCGGAAGCCGCGGATCGACGAAAAGCCCGCCGTGCAGTTCGACCGGCGTGAAGGTGCTGTCGTAAGCCTCGACCCGGCCGGACCGGAAGTTCGTGGCATACAGATACGTATGGCCGGCTGACCGGGCGATGGCGAGGCCCTTGTACACCGCGTTGGCACCATTGTCGCGGGCCACCTCGGTCACCGTCGAAGGCCCGCCGCCGGTGGCGCCGACCGCCGGGTTCCAGCCGTCGATCGTGCCGTTTTCGGTGTCGAAGAGGAATATTGCCGGACCGGAGTGCCCGTGGTGGTCGCGCACGACGAAGCCGGATTGGCGGGTGTTGAATACCGCGCCGGTCGGGGCGGCCCCGGTTATATTCACCACGAGGCTGACCTTGGTCACCGTTGTCGCGGTCGCGCCGGCGTACAGCGTCGCCTTGTCGGAGCCGTTGCCCGCCACCCACAGCGGCGAGCCGGGCCTGGCGTTCGTGCCCGGAGATGCGGCCAGGCCCCACGCGTTGACGAGGTCCGGGTCGGCCAGCGGCGCCTTGCCGGGCTGATCGGAGACAAGATTGATCTGGCGGTACGCGCTCCGGTGGGCGTGGGCCGGCCGGGCGCTGGCCGGAACGGCGCCGAGCGTCATGATGCCAAGCGTTCCCGCGGACATGATCGCGGCCAGCGACCATAGACCGCGCCGGGCGCTCGGTGGAATTGACGGAAATGGAGTCATGAAAGGTCCTCCGGGCTCTAGGTTTTGGCTCAATGGCATCCGGAGGCTATCACGCTGTTCGATTAGGAGAGCGCTAGTGCTAGTCTCTGCGGCAAGCGCATGTCTTCACCCAATTCGCTTTAAGAACAAATAGCGAGAAAAAGCCTTCGAAATATCGCGCGGACGGCGTCCGCCGTCGGCCCGGAACGGCCGCGCCGCCCGGTCCCCGGGTGGGGGTCGGGCGGCGCGGGCGGTGCGGGCTGGGCGGGGCTGGCGGGGTGGCGGGGTCAGGGTGCGGGGATGGTGGCGCCGGTGGTGTCCCAGATGTTGCCGGTCCAGGTGTTGCC
>DATBGO010000309.1:0-2013 GCA_036558005.1 Streptosporangiaceae bacterium
CGGCTCGGCCTGGTCCAGAACGATGCGGATCTCCACCGCCCCATCGTGCCGAGCCCCGGCCCGCGGCGACATCGGCCAGATGGCCGATGTCCCGGGCGTGGCCGCCGCCGGACGCTGTAAGCGGCCCGGCCACCGGCCGCGGGGAGGCCACGCGACCCGCCCCGCGCAGTGGGGGCCCAGGAGGAGACCATGCACCCGGAGATACGGCAGCAGCTCGCCGCGGCGCGCATCAGCGACATGATCGCGGAGGCGGAAGGCTGGCGTCTGGCGCGTCAGGCCTGCCTGGCCCGGCGGTCGCGGACGTCCCCGCCCATGACGCCGCCCGGCCCGCCGCTGACGCCGCCCGGCCCGCCGCGCACGCAGGCCGATACCGAACGACCTACGGCCAGCACCGCCCCGGCCGGCGCGGGCCGGGTGCCGGCCACTACCGCCGGCCGGGCCGATGCCGAACTGGCCCGCTAGGCCGGGCCCAGCGGCCGGCCCGGTCCTCAGCCCACCGCCTTTTGCACGAGGGCGCCGATCCTGGCCTTGTCGGCGGCTTCTTCGAAACTGACCGGTTGCTGCCCGGGTAAACCCGCCGTAACGTCCGATACGGGGACCATGCCCGCTGGCGCCATCACGACCCGAGGAGCCGATCCGCATGAAGGGCAGCCTCCCCCGCCTGCGAAGGGCCGCGGCCCTGGTCCTGTCCGTCCCGCTGGCGGCCGTCATGGCCACCGGCACGGCCGCCGCCTCTGCCACCGGGCCGGCCGCGGCCGCGCGGCACCACGGCCGGTTCGCGCGCCCGGTCTATGTGCCCTACTTCGAGACCTGGACCAGCGACAGCATCCCGGCGGTGGCCCGCGCCTCCGGCGCCCGTTTCCTGGCCCTCGCCTTCCTGCAGACGCCTAAGCGGGGGTCGTGCTCGGTGGCGTGGAACGGGAACCGGCGGCAGCTGGTGCGGCCGGGCGGGCGGTACACCGGCCAGATCGCCAGGCTGCGCGCCATGGGCGGCGACGTGGTTCCCTCGTTCGGCGGCTACAGCGCCGACCAGGGCGGCACCGAGATCGCCGATTCGTGCACCAGCGTGCCCGGGATCGCCAGGGCGTATGAGTCGGTCGTGACCAGTTACCACGTGACCCGCCTGGACATGGATGTCGAGGCCAGATCGCTGGACAACCAGGCGGGTATCGCGCGGCGCAGCCAGGCGCTGCGGCTGCTGCAGGAATGGGCCGCCCGGACCCATCACCGGCTGCAGATCATCTTCACCCTCGGCGTCGAGCCGTGGGGGCTGCCCGCCAACTGCATGGCGGTGCTGAGGAGCGCGGCGGCCCACGGGGTGCGGTTCAAGGTGAACATCATGGCCTTCGACTACTACATCAAGGCCAGCAAGACCGGCCTGGAGATGGGCACGCAGGCGCTGAACGCGCTGCGCGGCACCCACCGTCAGCTGGCCCGGCTCTACCCCGGGCTCAGCCAGCCGCGGCTATGGGCCATGGAGGGCATCACGCTGCTGCCCGGCATCGACGACTACCCGAAGAAGACCGAGGTGACCTACCTGTCCGACGCCCGGCGGGTGCAGAGTTTCGCGCGCGCCCACCGGCTGCCGCTGATCTCGATCTGGGCGATCCAGCGGGACAACGGCGGCTGCCCGGGCACGATCGACAGCGACTCCTGCTCCGGCATCAGGCAGCCGGCGTGGGCGTTCAGCCACCTGCTGGAGGGCCACCGGGGCCGGTAGGCACCGGTCGGCCCGATCGGGCATGCCAGGGTGGCGTCACCTCGGTTAGGTTGCTGGGGTGGAGCAACGGATCAGCCTGATCACGCTGGGGGTCGCCGACGTGAGCCGGGCCCGGACGTTCTATGAGCGGCTGGGCTGGCGGGGCCGGGAAGCCGAGGAGACGGTGTTCTTCCAGGCCGGGAGCATGGCGGTGGTCCTGTGGGCCCGCCACAAGCTGGCCGCCGATGCGGGTATCGAGGACGGCGGTGCCGGTGGCTTCGGCGGCCTGGCGCTGGCCCACAACGTCCGGTCAC
>DATBGO010000310.1:0-1801 GCA_036558005.1 Streptosporangiaceae bacterium
CGCCCGGGGTAGCGCATCAGCACCGACTCGACGTAAACGCCGTCCTGCGCCTGCCACAGTGTCTTGACCGTCTGGCCCTGGTCGCAGCTGAGCTCGCGGGCGGCGGTCAGCAGCCGGGGCAGCAGGGCCGCGGCGAGCGGCTCCCTGGCGGCGGCCGGCAGGTCGGTCATCTCCGCCGGGTCGTCGGTGAGCCGGCCGAAGTAGTGCCGGGCCAGCTGGTCACCGCGGAACGGCTGCTGGCCGAGATCGGCGACCGCGCTGCGCCGCTGGGCGGGATCGAGGTCGGCCAGGTGAACGGGTGGCCGGGCCCGGCCGCGGGCGCGGGCGAGCTGACCCGGCGCGGGCACTGCCCCGGGTCCGGCCGGCGCCGGTGGCTGCGGGCTTGACACCAATACTCCCGTTCTAGCTGGCTTTACCGCGCATTGCCGGGGATCTGGCCGGCCAAAGCGGCGACGATAACCTGGGACAAGGACTGATGATCCCCGGCAGGTCGGTAGATTTCCGTACTATGCCGACGTTGCGCAAAGGGACCAGCCAGCCCAGGATAACCGCGGCGCCGGGACGGCCGGTCATCCTGCTGGACAGCGAGAGCCCGTACGCGAGCCGGCGGGTCCTGGTCGAGTGCGACGGCATCACCACGGCCGCGTACCTGCACGACAAGAACGGCCCGATCGCGGCCACCTGGATCGCTAACCACCAGCAGGCGCCGGCCTCCGCCGACGCGGCCAGCCTCAGCTCCGGCCAGGCGCCGGAGATGCCGGCCGGGCACACCAAGCATCCCGAGGGCACCCCCCAGCTGGCCGCTGGCTCGCTGCGCGCGCTGTGGCTGGAGGAGGGCGACGGCGTCGCGGTGCTGGAGCGCGGCGAGGTGCTCGCGGTGCTGCCGGGCTGGTCGGACATGGCCAGGGGGATGCCCGGCTACAGCAGGGACGTGATCGGGCAGACGCCGTTCGGCTGGTCGCTGGATGACGCGATGGAGGGGCTGCAGCCGCGCACGATGCAGGCGGCCGAGTTCTGGCACTGGCGGTTGGACAAGAACGCGTGGGCCAGCTTCCAGCAGGGCCTGCTCGGCCATCTGCTGGTCCGGCTCGGACCGGGGGCGAGGTACTGGGATGTCGGCGGCGGCAAGCAGCCGCTGGTCGGGGTGTCGGAGCGGCCGCCGACTAGCCGCCGACCCTACACCGTACTGTCCACGGTCGGGATGAGCTGCCAGCGCATGCCCGTGGTCGAGCAGATGGGCGATGACCCGAACGCGGCGCCGCGGATCGAGTTGGCGATCGCGACTACGATGCAGAGCACCGACGCGGCCCGGATCTTTCTGTGGCTGGCCCAGTTTCCCTGGCGGGAGATCACCTGGCTCGGCTCGGGGCACACGATCCCCTGGTACCACGAGCCGGCCACCTTCCCGCTGCGCGGCGGCAACGAGGCCGTGCTGCTGCTGGACAAGCCCGGCGAGCTAATCGGCCCCGAGGTGCCGGACCTGAGCGGGTTCACGGCCAGCTCCGAGCCGGTCCGGTGGCTGTGGATCATCCCGGTCAGCGAGCGGGAACGGGCGCTGGCGGCCGAGCGCGGCCCCGCCAGCCTGGTCACCCACCTGGCAGCCCAGCGCCGCAGCTGGGTCTGTGACTGAGCTGGCCGGCTGACAGTGCTGGCCGGGCTGACAGTGCTGGCCGCGGCCGGGTTAGCGGCCGGGGAAGAACGCCCCGAGCAGCAGCCAGCTGACCGGGGCGGCGATGAGCAGCGAGTCGAGCCGCTCCATGATGCCGCCGTGCCCGGGCAGCAGGCTGCCCATGTCCTTGAT
>DATBGO010000311.1:0-1563 GCA_036558005.1 Streptosporangiaceae bacterium
ACCGTCGCGTATCTCGATCGCCTGGTCCACCCCGAGCAGGCTGAGCGCCCGGGCCACCACCGGCTGCGGGTGGGCCAGGGCCAGGCCGCCGCCGCGCTGCTTCAGCGTCCGGTCGGCCAGCACCAGGGCCCGGATCGCCGCCGAGTCGGCGAACCGCAGCCGGGACAGGTCCACGGTCAGGTGCCGCGCCCCGATGGCCAGCTGGGCGGTCAGCGCCTCGGTCAGTTCGGCCACGGTGGTGACATCCGCCTCCCCGGACAGCGTCAGAACCGGGCCGGCCTCGCCGGCGGCTACAGAGATCTCGAGCAGGCTCACACCGTGGTGATTACCACACGATGCGTGGTCGTCACAACCACCGGCGGGGCCAGCCGGACACCGATCGGCCGCCGGACGAATGACGCGGCGTTCGGCGGGTAAGAAGCGGGGGCCGCCTGGCCCGTGGTTGATGGGGTGATCCGCATGAGCATGACGGGCCCGGCCGCACGGACACGCCCGTGATCGCCGTGCGGCAGGTGCCGAGCCCGCGCTACCGTTTGGAACGTAGCGCGGATCTCGGCCGCGCCTGGATGCGCGGGTGGCGCACTGGTGGAGGTGGCACGGTGACGGTCGGCGCGGACACTCAGATCACGGATCTGACCGTGGACGATCACGCGTGCCTGACGTTCGGCGAGCCGGAGGACCTGTTTGACCTCACCGCGGCGTTCGTGCGCGACGGGCTGGCCAGCGGGCTCAAGGTCGTCTGGGTCAGCGATTCGGCGCCGCAGCAGGCCACCTCGGAGCTGGCGCGGCGCGGGGTCGCGGTGGAGTCGGCGCTGGCCGCCGGGCAGCTGGCCGCGGCCGAATGCGAGGGGCGGCTGCTGTCCGGGCAGGAGTTCGGCGCGGGCCGGGCGATGGACTGGCTGACCAGCCAGATGGCCGACTGCCAGCGGGAAGGATTCCCCGGCCTGCGGGTCGCGGTGGACATGAGCTGGGCGCTGCGCCCGGTGAGCGGGGTGGAGCAGCTCCCGGATTTCGAGGAGGGCGTCGCGGCCGCGCTGGCCGGCTCGACGGCCTCCGTGCTGTGCCAGTACGACCGGGAGGGGTTCGATCCGGTGACGCTGGCCACGGTATCGGCCTTCCATACCCGGTCGGTGGCGGCGGCGACGTACTACGCCGACCCGATGCTGCGGATCTGCCGTCAGTACGCGCCGCCCGGCATCCGGCTGGCCGGGGAGATCGACTACCGGCACGCGGAGCCGCTGGCCCTCGCGCTGACCGAGGCGATCAGGTTCGAGGGCGACATCACGGTCAACATGACCGCGCTGGCGTTCATCGACGGGTCGTGCGCCCGGATGATCGTGGACGCGGCGCGCGGCCTGGCCGCGTCCCGGACCGTGGCGCTGCACTGCCACCCCGGCATCGAGGCGACGTTCGTGCTGCTCGGCGCCGGTGACATCGCGGGCGTCAGCCTGGTGAGCGGATGACCGACAGGGCCCCGAACCAGACGGGGAGCGCGGCGGCCCGGAACGGCGAGCCTCCCGCCCTGGATCAGGCCTTCGACCGTGATTCGCTCTACGCGCTGCG
>DATBGO010000312.1:0-33243 GCA_036558005.1 Streptosporangiaceae bacterium
CCCGTACCGGACGCTGACCAGCTCGCCTTCGTCCTCGACGTGGTCGACCTCGATGTCCGACAGCGCGGTCAGGCAGCGCGGGCACCAGTTGATGATCCGCTCGGCCCGGTAGATCAGCCCGTCGTCGAACAGCCGCTTGAAGATCGTCTGGACCGCCCTGGACAGGCCCTCGTCCATGGTGAACCGCTCGCGGGTCCAGTCCACGCTGTCACCCAGGCGGCGCATCTGGCCCAGGATCCGCCCGCCGGAGCTGGCCTTCCATTCCCAGACCCGCTCGACGAACGCCTCCCGGCCCAGGTCGTGCCGGGACAGGCCCTCGGCGGCCAGCTCGCGCTCCACGACGTTCTGGGTGGCGATGCCGGCGTGGTCCATCCCCGGCAGCCACAGCGTGTTGTAGCCCTGCATCCGGCGCCGCCGCACCAGCGCGTCGATCAGGGTGTGGTCAAGCGCGTGGCCGATGTGCAGCGAGCCAGTGACGTTCGGCGGCGGGATCACGATCGTGAACGCCGGGGCGGGCGCGTCCGGGTCCGGGGTGAACAGCCCGGCGTCCTCCCAGGCCTGATACCGGCGGCCCTCGACGTCGGCCGGCGCGTACTGCGGCGGCAGGGACGGGCGGGCAGGGTTGCGCGGCGTGTCGGTCACGTCAGGTGAGTCTAGGAGACCCGCGGGCCGCTCTGCGCACGCTATCGGGCGCTGCGGGCCGGACCGGGTCAGGCGGACTTCTCCCGCGGCGTCCTGCGGGCCACGTCCCGCGGCACCAGCGTCGGGTTGACGTGCTCCAGCACCGACTCGGCGGTGATCACCACCCGCTCGACGTCCTTGCGGCTGGGCACCTCGTACATCACCGACAGCAGGACCTCTTCCAGGATCGCGCGCAGCCCGCGGGCCCCGGTGCCGCGCAGGATCGCCTGGTCGGCGACGGCTTCGAGGGCGTCGTCGGTGAACTCCAGGTCCACCCCGTCCAGCTCGAACAGCCGCCGGTACTGGCGGACCAGCGCGTTGCGCGGCTCGGTCAGGATCCGGATCAGCGCCTCCCGGTCCAGGTTGTGCACGCTGGTGATCACCGGGAGCCGGCCGACGAACTCGGGGATCATGCCGAACTTGAGCAGGTCCTCGGGCATCACGTCGGCGAACTGGTCCGAGGCGGTCTTGTCGGTCTTGACCCGCAGCACCGCGCCGAAGCCCATCCCGCTCCGCCCGACCCGGTGCTCGATGATCTTCTCCAGGCCGGCGAACGCGCCGCCGCAGATGAACAACACGTTGGTGGTGTCGATCTGGATGAACTCCTGGTGCGGGTGCTTGCGCCCGCCCTGCGGCGGCACCGACGCGGTCGTGCCCTCGAGGATCTTCAGCAGCGCCTGCTGCACGCCCTCCCCGGAGACGTCCCTGGTGATAGACGGGTTCTCGCTCTTGCGCGCGATCTTATCGATCTCGTCGATGTAGATGATCCCGGTCTCGGCCTTCTTGACGTCGTAGTCGGCCGCCTGGATGAGCTTGAGCAGGATGTTCTCGACGTCCTCGCCGACGTACCCGGCCTCGGTCAGCGCGGTGGCGTCGGCGATCGCGAACGGCACGTTCAGCAGCCGGGCCAGCGTCTGGGCCAGCAGGGTCTTGCCCGAGCCGGTCGGGCCGAGCAGCAGGATGTTGGACTTGGCGAGCTCGACGCCGTCCTCACCGGCCCGCTCGCCGCCGGACTGGACCCGCTTGTAGTGGTTGTAGACCGCGACGGACAGGCCCTTCTTGGCCTTCTCCTGGCCGATCACGTAGGAGTCCAGGAACTCGTAGATCTCCCTGGGCTTGGGCAGGCTGTCCCACTTCAGTTCGGGCGGCTCAGCCAGCTCTTCCTCGATGATCTCGTTGCACAGGTCGATGCACTCGTCGCAGATGTACACGCCTGGGCCCGCGATGAGCTTCTTGACTTGCTTCTGGCTCTTTCCGCAGAACGAGCACTTCAGCAGGTCACCACCATCGCCCATGCGTGCCACCCAGCTACTCCTTTGCCTGGGGCCGCCAACGGCGGCCGGGCCGCTTCCGGCTAGCCTCTGCCGAGCTTTCGTTGGTTCGAAACTAGACGGTACCGCGTCAGCGGCTCAAGTTGTGGTCCCGCGGACCCGCTGCCTGCTCGCGCCGGCGGGCCGGCCCAGGGCGGCGGCGGATCCTTCCTGGTTAGGACGACCCTACCTCGGTCTTGCGCTTCAGCACCGTCAGAACCTCATCGACCAGACCGTATTCCTTGGCTTCCTCGGCGTTGAAGAACTTGTCCCGCTCGATGTCCCGCCTGACCTGATCTTCGGTCCTGCCGGTGTGGCTGGCCAGGACCCGCTCCATCGCGGTCCGCATCCGCAGGATCTCACGCGCCTGGATCTCCAGGTCGCTGGACTGCCCGTAGCCGCTCTCGACGGCCGGCTGGTGGATCAGGATGCGCGAGTTGGGCAGCGCCATCCGCTTGCCCTTGGTGCCCGCGGCCAGCAGCACCGCCGCCGCCGAGGCCGCCTGGCCCAGGCAGAATGTCTGGATCTCTGGCTGGATGTACTGCATGGTGTCGTAGATCGCCATCATCGAGGTCATCGACCCGCCGGGCGAGTTGATGTACATCAGGACGTCCCGGTCGGGGTCGATGGACTCCAGCGTGATCAGCTGGGCCATCACGTCGTTGGCCGACGCGTCGTCGATCTGCACGCCGAGGAAGATGATCCGCTCCTCGAACAGCTTGTTGTACGGGTTCATCTCCTTGACCCCGTACGAGGTGCGCTCGACGAACGACGGCAGCACATACCGGCTGGCCGGACGCTGGATGTTGCTCACGGTCAGTTCCTCCGCTCCCGGTCGCGCCGTCACGAGACCGGCCCTTCTGATGGCACTTCCACCGCGCTGCGCACGACCCGGTCCACGAACCCGTAGTCCTTGGCCTCGTCGGCGGTGAACCAGCGGTCCCGGTCGGAATCGGTCTCGATCTGGTCGACGCTCTGGCCGGTGTGCATCGCGATCCGCTCGGCGAGAGTGCGCTTGAGGTAGAGGATCTGCTCGGCCTGGATCCTGATGTCGGACGCGGTGCCGCCGATGCCGCCGTGCGGCTGGTGCATCAGGATCTGCGCGTGCGGCAGCGCGTAGCGCTTACCGGCCGCCCCCGCGCACAGCAGGAACTGGCCCATCGAGGCGGCCATGCCGATCGCGTAGGTGGCGACGTCGTTCGGCACGTACTGCATGACGTCGTAGATCGCCAGGCCAGCGCTGACCGACCCGCCGGGCGAGTTGATGTACAGGCTGATATCGCGCCGGGAGTCCTCCGCGGCCAGCAGCACCAGCTCAGCGCAGATCCGGTTGGCCAGATCGTCGTCGACCTGCTGGCCGAGCATGATGATGCGGTGCTGCAGCAGCCGCTGGAAGAGCTGGTCGCCAAGCGGCAGCGGGGGCGCCTCTGCCACCCGGGCCAGGGTGCCCGGCAGCTCCAGGTCATCGGCGGGCGTCATCACGGTTGCCCTCCTGCGTTCTCATGTTGCCGCCTCCTGTGTCGTTGTCAGTGACCATAACTCCCGGCCGGGGCCGCGAAGTCCGCTGCTGGCGCGTGTTCGCTGTGGGCGCAGGCAGGGAGCCGGCCGGGGCATCGCCGCGCCGCCGGTGGCGGGCCGGACAGGCCAGAACGCCAGCCGCGCGCTGGCCGGCCGGTCAGCCGCGATCGCTCTCTGCCGCGTCGCCGTCCTGGCCGGCCTCGCCGGCCCCGCTGGCCTCGCCGGCGGTTTCGGCGGCGCTCTCGCCGTCCTCGCCGTCGGCTTCGCCGCTGTCCTCGCCCGCCCGGGTGAACTCGTCGACGACCGCCTTGATGTCGACCGCGCGGCCGGACTCGTCGGTCACCGTGACCCGGTCGGCGAGCCAGGCCAGCGCCTTGCTGCGCAGCACGTCAGCGGCGACCGTGGCCAGCTGCCCGCGGTCGGTGAGCTCCCTGGCCAGCCGGTCCGGCGCGACGCCCATCTGCTGCGCCTGCTGGGTGATGTAGGAACTCAGCTCGGCGGGGTCGATCCTGAGCTTCTCGTCGGCGGCGAGCTTGTCCAGCACGAACCCGCCCTTGACGCTGCGCCGGGCCTGCTCGCCGAACTGCTGGTCCAGCTGGGCGGGCGTCTGGCCGGTCGCGTCCAGGTACGCCTCCAGGGTCGCGCCGCTGCGGTCCAGCCGGTCCTCCAGCTCCCGCCGCCGGTTCTCGGTCTCGTACTCGACCAGGTCGTCGGGCAGCGGGATGTCGACCCGGTCCAGCACCGCGTCCAGCGCCCGGTCCCTGGCCTGGCCGACCTGCCCGGCCCGGCGCATCTGCTCCAGCTGGGTCCTGGTCGCGGCCCGGAACTCGCCGAGGGTGTCGAACTCGCTGGCCGCCTGGGCGAAGTCGTCGTCCAGCTCGGGCAGCTCCTTGACCTTGACGCTCTGCACCGTGACGGTGACCTGGGCCATGCTCCCGGCCCGCTGGCCGCCGCCGAGCTCGGCCTCGAACTCCTTCGACTCGGCCGCGCTCATCCCGGCCAGCGCGTCGTCCAGCCCGTCCAGCATGGAGTCGCTGCCTACCTCGTAGGACACCCCGCTGGCCTGCGCGTCCTCGACCGCCTTGCCGTCCACGCGGGCCGACAGGTCGATGGAGACGAAATCACCGGTCTGCACCGGCCGGTCCACGCCCTTGAGCGAGGCGAACCGCTCCCGCAGCCCGCCGATGTACTCCTCGACCTGGTCCGGGCTGACGTCCACGTCGTCCACGGTCACCGGCAGGCCGTCCAGGTCGGGCAAGTCGAACCGGGGCCGCACGTCCACCTCGGCGGTGAACGCGAGCTCGTTGCCGTCGTCCAGCCGGGTGATCTCCACGCTGGGCTGGCCGAGCGCGTACACGTCGTTCTCGGCCAGCGCCTTGCCGTACAGCTGCGGCACCGCCTCGTTGACCGCCTGCTCCAGCACCGCGCTGCGGCCAATCCGCTGGTCGATCACCCGCGGCGGGACCCGTCCCGGCCGGAACCCGGGGATCCTGACCTGCCGGGCGACCTCCCGGTAGGCCTGGTCCAGGCTGGGCTTCAGCTCGGAAAACGGCACCTCGATGGTGAGCCGCACGCGGGTCGGGCTCAGCTCTTCGACATCGGTCTTCACAGCGGGGTCTCTCCTGAACTCCCGCCCAGGCAGGAACATCCCCACGGCCTGGGCATAACTGGTTACTCTGCGGCTCCGGCCGCCAAGTCTAGGGCAGGCCGAGCCTGGATCACCCGGTGCGGGTGGTGATCGGCGGCTCCGCCGCTCCCCACTATGGGCCCGACGGCGCCCGCCTGCAAACGGCGCCGCGAAAGGGCTGCCCGCCGCGACCGGGCCCGGCCAAGGGAGGCTCAGATGACCACATCGCGCCAGGGGCCCGCCCCGCCGCGGGACCGCTACAAGGGCCCGGCGATGCTGCCGGGCGCCAGCGCCTGGCCGGCGCTGCTCGCCGCCTCGGTACCGGTGCTCGCGGTCGGCGTGCTGCTGCTGGCCTGGCCTAAGGCCACTCTCACCGTGGTCGCCATCCTGATCGGCGCGGCGCTGCTGGTGACCGGCGTGATGCGGCTGTATGACGGGTTCGCCGCGAAAGACGAGAGCGGCGGCCGCCGCGCCGCCGACCTGCTGATCGGCGTGCTGGCGGTGATCGCCGGGCTGTACTGCCTGCGCCACCACGCGCTCAGCATCGCGATCGTGGCGTTCGTGGTGGGCACGTTCTGGATCCTGTTCGGCGTCGCCGACCTGGCCGTCTCGGTCACCTCGGAGCTGCCAGGCCGCGGGCTGCGGGCGATCGGCGGGGTGATCAGCCTGGTGGCCGGGCTGCTGGTGCTGCTGTGGCCGGCCGTCACGGTGATCCTGCTGGTCCGGATCCTGGGCATCTGGCTGATTATCTACGCGGTGATCCTGGCCATGCTGGCGCTGCGGATCCGCGCGGACGCGCGCCACCGCCGCCATCAGCCCCCGCCCGCCGGACCCGCCTGAGCAGCGCCCGCCTCCCCGGTCCCCCGTATCCCGACATATGTAGCCGTATCTCGACATATGTAGGAGTGGCCGCAGGCGGGTGCTAGACCAGGTCGAGCCGCTTGCCGCGGGCGATGGCCTCGCGCCGGGAGGCGACGCCCAGCTTGCGGTAGACCGCGCGCAGGTGGGTCTTGACCGTGTTGATCGACAGGAACAGCGCCTCGGCGATCTCCTGGTTGGTCATGTGCGAGGGCAGGAACCTGAGCACCGCAAGCTCGCTGTCGGTCAGCGGCACCTCCACCGGGGCCTGCTGCCCCTCGACCCGGGGCAGCTGGGTGTCGAACCGCTCCAGGATCCGGCCCGCGAACGCGGCGCTGCGGCTGGTCGGCGGGACCAGCACGGTGATCGCCGAGCGCACCGGCTGGCCGCCGTCAAGGAAGGGCCGGCACGCGTCATCGGGCTCGGCCAGCGCGAGCGCCTGGTCCAGGAAGCTGGCGGCGTTCTCGGTCAGCCCGAGCCGCCGGTGCGCGACGGTGCTCACCAGCAGCGCCGCCACCTTGTCCCGCAGCGTCACCGCCTCGGCGCTGCCGTCCAGGCACGGCGCGACCGCCTCCAGCGCGCCCTTGAAGTCACCGTCGGCGAGCAGCATCCGGCCCTGCGCGAGCCTGCCGTCGGCCCGGTCGAAATACTGCCCGTCGTCGGTCAGCGCGAGCAGCATCCGGGCCCGGCCGGTGTCGCCTGAGCGCAGCGCGATCTCGCCGTCCAGCACGGTCAGCACCCCGTCCAGCGCCGGGTCGCCGGCCGCGTGCAGCTCCCGCAGGCTGATCACCAGGCCGCGGGCGCCGGCCGTGTCCCCGTTCGCGAGCAGCACCCGGGCCCGGACCAGCCCGGCCAGCGCGCGGAAGGAAGGCTCGCCGGGCACCGGGCCGCCGGCCAGCTCCCCCGGCCGGCCGCCGTCCTGGCTCGCCGCCTGCTGCCCGGCGGCCAGCTGGCCGGCCGCGAGCTGGTCAGCCTGGTCGAGCAGTTGCCGTGCGGCCGACAGCTCGTCACGCGACAGCCGCACCTGGGCGGCGGCCAGTGCCGCCAGGCAGCGCGCGCCCGGGCCGGCCCCGTCGCTGTCAAGCACCCCGCTGGCGGTCCGCCCGGCCTTGGCCAGCTCCCCGTAGCAGGCGTCGGCGAACGCCTGCCAGCTTGCCGCCCTGGCCCGCAGCACGGTCAGCCCGGCCGCCGCGAGCTGCTGGTCGGCGCGGTCCAGCGCGTAGCTGGCCAGCCGGATCTCCCACTGCCGCAGCCGGGCCGTGCCGAGGGCGTACCAGAGCAGGCCGAGCGCCCGGTGCCCGGCCAGCGTGCCCGCGCTGGCCTGGGCCTGCTCGGCCAGCGCCCAGGCCCGGGCGAGCAGCGCGGGGTCGGGGTCGGCGGCGCTGGCCGCGGCCATCACCGCGACCGCCGCCAGCCACGGCTCGATCACCCGCCGGTCGCCCTGGGCGCACCGGTCCAGGCCGCGCCTGGCAGCCTCCAGGTGGTGCGCGGCGCTGCCGGTGTCGCCCTGCCACAGCCGCACCGTGGCCAGCGCGGCCGCGACCGCGGCGTCGTCGGCCCGCCGGTCGGCGGGCAGCAGCCCGAGCGCCTCCTCCAGCGCGGCCGCGCCGTCCGCCAGCAGCGCCGCGATCCCGGCCCCGGCCAGCACGTGCGCGGCGTAGTCCCAGTCCCCGGCCCTGGCCGCGGCCCGGACCGCCTCGGCAGGCTGGCCGTTCCCCGCGTGCCAGCGGGCCGCGCGGCGCAGCAGGATCGGCACCTCGCTGGGGATCTGCCGGTGCAGCTGAGCGCACAGCGCGCCGCGCAGCAGCGGGTGGTACCGGTACTCGGCCTGGTCGGTGCCGACGGCGTCGACCAGGCCGCTCTCCCTGCTGATCCGGTCCAGGGTGAGCGCGCCGCCGCCGGCCCCGGTCAGCTCGTCGGCGAGCCCGCCGGTGACCTTCTCGGTGACGCTGGTGCGCAGCAGGAACAGCCGGATCTCGGCCGGCTGCCGGCCGAGCACCTCATCCCACAGGTAGTCGGTGACGATCGGCTCGTCGCCGGCGATGTCGGTGACGCTGCCCTGGGCCGGCAGCGACCAGGCCCGCATCGCCGCCAGCCGCAGCCCGGCCATCCAGCCCTCGGTCCGGCGCAGCAGCTCGTCCCGCTCGGCCGGGTCCAGCGCCAGCCCGAGCATCGCGAAGTAGCCATCGGCCTCCTGCGGCGTGCAGGCCAGGTCCCTGGCGCCGATGTCGGCGAGCTCGCCGCACACCCGCAGCCTGGCCAGCTGCAGCCCGGGCGCGCACCGGCCGGACAGGATCAGCCGCAGCGCGGCGGGCGCGTGCCTGATCAGCTCGTCCAGGCCGGGCAGCACCGCGCCGCCGGCCAGCTCGTGCAGGTCGTCCAGGATCAGCACCACCGGGTCGGTGAGCCGCTGAGCCGCCTCGACCAGCCGGAACGGGAAGTCCTCCGGCGCCGCGCCGGCCAGCTCGCGCAGCGTGTCCGCGGGCAGCGCCCTGGCCCTGGCCAGCGCCGCCCTGACGTAGCCCCAGCACCGGGCGGGCTCGCCGTCGGCGGCGTCCAGCGTCAGCCAGGCGACCCGGCGCGAGGCCGGGGTGGCCGCCGCCCAGGCCGCGCAGGCGATCGTCTTGCCGGCCCCGGCCGGGCCCGACACCAGGGTGACCCGGTGCCCGGCAGCCTGCTCGATCTGGTCGGTGAGCCTGCGGCGCCGCAGCAGCGGCAGGCTCGGCTGCGGGATCTGCAGCTTGTCCTCAAGGAGCCGCGGCGCGGCCGCGGCGGCCTTGCCGGCCGCAGCGGTCTTGCTGGCCGCGGCCGCGGTCTTTTCGGTCGTGGTCGTCATCGTGTCCCCCGGCTTGTCCCCCCGCGGGGCGCTGGCCGCGGCTGCGGCGTAACCGCCTGCCCCTCACCCTCCCGGGTGAAATGTGCAGCTCAGAACCCCTCACCCATGTACCCAGGGCGGGAAAAGGCCAACCGCCCGGGCACCGGCGACCCGGCAGTGCGGAGCCCGGGTATCACCCGGGCCGGATGATGCCCGCTTCTGGCCCGCCTCCGTAGCGTCGCGAAGGTAGGTACCGGTAGCGCCCGGAATCGGCTGCTGTCCACTGGCGGCTGCCCTTACGGGCGCGCAAGGGGGGAATCGCGCCTGACGCGCCGCAGCCGCGAGCAGTTCGTCGTGGCCGGCCGGGAGAGAAGGGGGCTGCAATATGAGCAGTGCACAGGAGCGAGCAACCGGTTATCAGCAGGGCGCCCAGGGCGAGACACAGCCCGGCGCGCCGGGCCAGGCGCAGGCTGACCCGGGCCGGACCGAGGCAGGCACCGCGGCCGGCCGGGCCACCGAGGCCAGGCACGCGGCACCGCGGGAGGACTACGAGCCCTATGACGCTAGCCCGGCCGCGACCGGGGGGATGCTGCTCGCCGGGACGCTGCTGGTCCTGGGCGGCATGTGGAGCTTCTTCCTCGGCATCACCGGCGTCCTGAAGGGCGGCTTTTATACCACTACGCCAGCCGCGTACACCTTCAGCTACAGCATCAAGTCCTGGGGCTGGACGCACGTGGGCATCGGGATCGCGGTCTTCGCGGTGGGCGTGTGCCTGCTGCTGGGCATGGCCTGGGCCCGGTATGTGGGTGTCTTCGTCGCGGTGGTCAGCGCGATCTGGAACTTCCTGTTCATCCCGTACTACCCGATCTGGTCGATCATCGTGATCGCCATCGACGTGTTCATCATCTGGTCGCTGCTGTCGGTGGGGAGGCGCCGGCAGCCCGTCTGAGCCTGGCCTCCCAGCGGGGCGCCAGGCGGGCAAGGGCCCCGTTCCCGCCGCCGCGGGAGCGGGGCCTTGCTGCGCCCGTCCGGGGGCGGGCCAGGCGGTAAGCCCGGCTCACCGCCCTCCGCGTCGAGCAGCGCGGCGGTCGCCGCGGCGGCGGCGTGACTGGCGGCCAGCGGGAAGTTCCCGGCGAGCCTGCCGCGCAGCGGGTCGTACTCCTCAGCTAGCAGGCCGACGTCGTTGCGCAGGTCTAGCAGCCGGCCGAAGGCGGCCCTGGCCCGGGCGGGCTGCCCGGCCAGCGCGTAGCACTGGGCCAGCCAGCAGGTGGCGGGCAGGTACCCGCCCGCGCCGGGCGGCAGCCCGTCCAGGCTGTCCCCCGGCTCCTGCTGGTAGCGGGCCAGCACGCCGCCGCCGGTGCCGAGTTCCCGCTCGACCGCGGCGGCGGTGGCCCGGATCCGCTGGTCGCCGGCGGGCAGGAAGCCCAGCGGCGCGAACCGCAGCGCGCTCGCGTCCAGCGCGGTACCCGAGTAGTGCTGCACGAAGGCCGCCGGGCCGGCCTGGTACCCGTGGCCGAGCACGTCGGCCCGGATGTCGCCGCGCAGCTTGCGCCACCGGCCGGCCGGCCCGGCGTCGCCGAACCGCTCGATCATCTTGACGGCCGCGTCGGCGGCCGCCCACATCATCACCTTCGAGTGCACGAACTGCCGCGGCGGGCCGCGGATCTCCCAGTTGCCCGCGTCCGGTTCCCGCCAGCCCGATTCGAGCAGGCTGAGCACCTCGGCCGGGTCCCACGGGCCCACCGGGCCCGCCATCCCGGCCAGCCGGGCGGTCAGCCGGGTCGTCAGCACGTCGCCGATGGCGGCCAGCGGGTGCTGGGCGCAGGCGGCGTTGCCGATCCGGACCGGCTGCGCGCCCTCGTAGCCGGGCAGCCAGCCCAGCTCGATCTCCGGCAGCCAGCGCCGCCCGTCCAGCCCGTACAGGTCCTGGATCTGCCCGGGCTGCCCGGCGACCGCGTGGCTGACGAACCGCAGCAGCGCGCCCGCGTCGGCGAGCGCGCCGCTGCCCAGCAGCACCGGCAGCGCGGCGGCCGCGTCCCGCAGCCAGCAGTACCGGTAGTCCCAGTTGCGCGCGCCGCAGGCCTGCTGCGGCAGCGCGGCGGTGGGCGCGGCGAGCAGCCCGCCGGTCGGCGCGAAGGTGAGCGCCTTGATGGTGATCAGCGACCGGGTCACCGCGTCGCGCCACTCGCCGCCGCGGTCCAGCCCGCCGGTCCAGCCGGCCCACCACCGGGCGGTGTCCTCGATCAGGCCGGGCACCAGCGGCGGGTCGGGCGCGGCGGCGCCGGCCAGCCGCCAGACCGCGGCCAGCGGCACCCGGTCACCCTGCCGGACCCGGAACTGGGCCACCACCTGGCCGCCGCGGCTGCGCAGGTGCACCGGGCCGAACAGCCACAGCGCCTGCGACCCGGCCCGCACGCACTGCGCCCCGTCCTGGCGGCGCACATCGGGCCAGGCCGAGCCGTACTCGAACCTCGCCCCGAACGTCATCCGCATCTCGACGCTGCCGCTGACCCCTTCCAGCATCCGCACCAGCACCGGGTCGCGTCCCCTGGGCGGCATGCAGTCGGTCAGCGTGACCACGCCGGAACCGGTCGCGAACTCGGTCTGCAGGACCAGCGTGTCGGGCAGGTAGCGGCGGCTGACCCGGGCCCCGTCGCCGGCGGGCGCGATCCGCCAGTGCCCGTGCCGTTCCTCGCCGAGCAGCCCGGCGAAGCAGGCGGCCGAGTCGAACCTGGGCAGGCACAGCCAGTCGACCGAGCCGTCCGCGGCGACCAGCGCGGCGGTGTGCAGGTCACCGATGAGCGCGTACTCCTCGATCCTGCGGGACATCGCCAGCCTCCCCCAGCAGTGTCGGCGAACCCGCCGCGGCCCGTCCTCACCCCCCGCAGGTGACCCCGCCCGGCCGCTCCCGCCCGCCAGGCCCCTAAGCCGACATATGTCGGAGTAGCGCCCCGCCCAATCCGACATATCTCGGACTAGCGTCCCCGGCTAAGCCGACATATGTCGGAGTAGCGTCCCCGGCTAAGCCGACATATCTCGGGCTAGCGTCCCCGGCTAAGCCGACATATCTCGGGCTAGCGTCACCTTCCAGTCCGTCCTATGCGGATTGCGTAAGCCGGCATATGTCGGGTTAGCGGGCGGGCGTCGTTACCTGCCGCGGGACAGCACCTGCTCGACCGAACCGGCGCCGTGGTCGAGCTGGTAGTCCAGGTTGATCGCGGCGTTGATCAGCGACAGGTGGCTGAACGCCTGCGGGAAGTTGCCGAGCTGCTCGCCGGTCAGGCCGATCTCCTCGGAGAACAGGCCGAGTGGGTTGGCGTAGGTGTGCATCTTCTCGAACGTCAGCGCGGCCTCCTCCAGCCGCCCGGCCCTGGCCAGCGCGTCCACGTACCAGAACGTGCACAGCGAGAAGGTGCCCTCCTGGCCGCGCAGCCCGTCCGGCGAGGCGCTCGGGTTGTACCGGTAGACCAGGCTGTCGGAGACCAGTTCCCTGTTCATCGCGTCCAGCGTGGACAGCCACATCGGGTCCTGCGGGGCGACGAACCCCATCAGCGGCATCAGCAGCAGCGAGGAGTCCAAGACGTCGGTCCGGTAGTGCTGGGTGAACGCGCCCACCTTCGGGTTGAAGCCGCGCTTGATGATCTGGTCGTAGATCAGGTCCCGCTCGGTGGTCCACCGGCTGACATCGGCGGGCCGGCCGTGCCGCGCGGCCAGCCTGATCGCCCGGTCCAGCGCCACCCAGCACTGGAACCGGCCGTAGGTGAAGTCCTTGCGGCCGCCCCTGGTCTCCCAGATGCCCTCGTCGGGCTGGTCCCAGTGCTCGCACAGCCACTCGACCATGTCCGAGATGGCCAGCCAGCCGCGGTGCGCCATCTGCATGCCGTTGCTGTCGGCCAGGAACATGGCGTCCAGCGCCTCGCCGTAGATGTCCAGCTGCAGCTGGCCGGCCGCGCCGTTGCCGAGCCGGACCGGCGCCGACCCCCGCCAGCCCTCCAGGTGGCCGAGGATCTCCTCGGTCAGGTCGGAGCTGCCGTCCACCCGGTACATGATCCGCAGCGGGCCGGACCCGTCGCCGGCCTGCTCGGCGGCCCGTTCCCGCATCCAGTACCCGAACGCGGCGGCCTCCTCCCGGTAGCCGAGTCCGAGCAGCGCGTAGATGGAGAACGAGGCGTCCCTGACCCAGGTGTAGCGGTAGTCCCAGTTGCGCTCGCCGCCGACCTGCTCGGGCAGCCCCATGGTGGCCGCGGCGACCGGCGCGCCGGTCGGCGCGTAGGTCAGCAGCTTCAGCGTCATCGCCGACCGGCCCACCATCTCCCGCCACCGGCCGGTGTAGGCCGACCGGCCCAGCCAGCTCCGCCAGGCCTGCGCGGTGTCGTCGCCCAGCCGGGCCAGCTCGCCGAGGGGCAGCCGCCGGGGCGCGCCGCCCATCGTCTCCAGCACCACCCCGGTGCTCTCGCCCTCCCGCAGCGTCCAGCTGGCCTGCAGGCCCTTGCCGCGGCGCTTCAGCCGGGCCTGGCCCTTGCGGCCTGTCCCGCGCTCGCCGACGGTGTGCAGGGTGAAGCCGTGCCCGTCGCTGCCCTTCACCACCGCGCCGTTGTCGGTGATCTCGATGGTGTGCTGGCCCCGCCCGTAGTCGAACCTCGGCTGCAGGTCCATCACGAACCGCATGGTGCCCCTGGCCACCCGCAGCTCCCTGACCAGCCGGTGCCGGTCGGTGGGCCGTCCCAGCACGATCGGCATGAAGTCATGCACCTCGCCCACCCCGTCCGGGGTCATGAACCGGGTGATCATGATCGCGGTCTCGGGCTGGTACAGCTGCTTGGTGACGCAGTCGTCGCGGTCGGGGGCGATCCGGAAGTGGCCGCCCTTGTCGGCGTCGAGCAGCGAGGCGAAGATGCTCGGCGAGTCGAACCGGGGGCTGCAGAACCAGTCGATCGTCCCGTCGTTGGCGACCAGCGCGGCGGTCTGCAGGTCACCGATCAGGCCGTGATCGCTGATGTTGGGGTAGCGGGCCATCGGGCGCCTCCTCGTTCGGGCCCTGCCTGCCCTGGCCGGACCGCTCCCCTCGACCTTCCACGGCCCGCGCCGCCGCCGGATCGCCCCCGCCGGGTGAAAGCCGGCCGCCGGCCCCGCCCTGGCCAGGCCGGCGGGCCTAATCACCCCGCGCGGATGATGTCGGCCCTGTCCGCCGGGGCAACAGTGACCAGCACCAAACCAGATTGGGGACAGTGACATGACAGGCATGGAAATGACTAACGGCCAGTCGCCGGGCTCGGCGTTTCAGCTGAGGTCGGGGTCCTTGATCCTCGGCGCGGCGCTGATCGGCTCGAGCTGCGTGCTGGGGCTGACCGGGCTGACGATCTGCGCCACCACGGTGATCGCGGCCACCCGCAAGTGGATCAGGCAGATGGACGTGCCGCCGAGCGAGCTGGCCCGGCTGAAGTGGGCGCAGGCCAAGGCCGCGACCGCGGCGGGCGCCAGCGCCTGGCACGACGGCGTTACCGCGGGCCCGCGCTCCTAGCGGCGCCGCCCCTGGCGCGGCGGGGAAGGCCACGCTGATGATGGCGAGGACGGGAGCGGATGCAGCTTGATCTGGCCAGATGGCAGTTCGCGTTCATCTCGGTCAACCATTTCTTCTTCGTTCCCGTCACCGTTGGCCTGGCCTTCCTCACCGCGCTGCTGCAGACCGCCTGGCAGTCCGGGCGGCGGCCCGAGTACCTGCGGCTTACCAGGTTCTTCGGCACCCTGCTGGTGATCAACGTCGCGGTCGGCGTGGTGACCGGGCTGGTGCAGGAGTTCCAGTTCGGCACGAACTGGTCGGCCTACTCCCGGCTGGTCGGCGACGTGTTCGGCGCGCCGCTGGCGATGGAGGGCCTGCTCGCCTTCTTCCTCGAATCGGTGTTCCTCGGGCTGTGGCTGTTCGGCTGGGACAAGCTGCCGCGCCGGGTGCACCTGCTCACGATCTGGATGGTGGCGCTGGGCTCGGTGCTGTCGGCGGCGTTCATCATGGCCGCGAACTCGTGGATGCAGCACCCGGTCGGCTACGTGATCAGCGCGCGCACGCGCCGGCCGGTGCTGACCGACATCTGGGCGGTGCTGACCAACCCGGTGTTCTTGTGGGGTTACGCGCACGTGCTGCTGGCCTCGCTGGTGACCGGCGCCGCGGTCATGCTCGCGGTGTCGGCCTGGCAGCTGCGCCGCGGCGCCGCCCCTGAGGTGTTCGCCAGGTCGGCGAAGCTGGCGCTGGCCGTGCTCGCCCCGGCGATGATCTTCGCGATGCTGATCGGCAGCGAGCTGGGCGTGATCGAGGCCAGGTACCAGCCGATGAAGATCGCCGCGGCGGAGGCGCAGTGGAGCACCTGCCAGCCGTGCTCGTTCTCGCTGTTCCAGATCGGCGGCGGCAACCACGACCAGACACCCACCCAGATCCTGGCCATCCCGCACCTGCTGTCGCTGCTGGCCACCAACCACTGGGACGGAAGGGTGACCGGGCTGAATCCGCTGCAGGCGCAGTACAGCAGGCGGTTCGGGCCCGGCTACTACGTGCCGAACGTGTTCATCCAGTACTGGGCGATGCGGGTGATGGCCTACATCGCGGCCGCGGTGCTCGCGCTGGCGGCCTGGGGGCTGTGGCTGGTACGGCGCGGGAAGCTGGCGGCGGCCCGGTGGTTCCTGCTGACCGCGACCTGGGCGGTGGTCTTGCCGTTCGGGATGAACACGGCCGGCTGGCTGCTGACCGAGAGCGGCCGCCAGCCGTGGATCGTCCAGGGCATCATGCTGACCAGGGACGCGGTATCCCCGTCGGTGAGCACGACCGCGCTCGCGGTAAGCCTGTCGGTGTTCGTGGCGCTGTACCTCACCCTCGGCGCGCTGGACCTGATCCTGATGCTGCGTTACGCGCGCCGCGAGCTGCCCCCGCGGCAGCCGGCCGGCCAGCCCGTTCCCGCGGTCCGGTACTGAGAACCGCGGCGATGACCCTGGGAGAGCTCTGGTTCGCGGTGATCGCCGTGCTGTGGACCGGGTTTTTCGTGCTGGAGGGCTTCGACTTCGGGGTCGGCATCCTGCAGGGCGTGCTGGCGGCTGGTGAGCCGGAGCGGCGGGCCGCGATCAACACGATCGGGCCGCTGTGGGACGGCAACGAGGTCTGGCTGGTGGTGGCTGCGGCCGGGATGTTCGCGGCGTTCCCCGGCTGGTACGCGACCATGTTCTCGGCGCTGAACCTGGTCCTGGTGGTGCTGCTGGCCGCGCTGATCGGCCGCGGGCTCTCGTTCGAGTTCCGCGGCAAGGCCGCGGCCGCGCGCTGGCGGCGCGGCTGGACCTGGCTGATGACCGCGGGCAGCGTGGCCGCGCCGCTGCTGCTCGGGCTGGCGCTGGGCGACCTGCTGCACGGGCTGCCGGTCGACTCCAGGCAGGAATACACCGGCTCGCTGGCCGACCTGCTGCAGCCGTACGCGATCTACGCCGGCTGCACGCTGGCCGCGCTGTGCGTGCTGCACGGCGCGACGTTCCTGGCGCTGAAGACGGCCGGGGCACTGCAGGCCAGGGCCGGGCTGCTGGCCCGGCGGGCCGCGCCGCCCGTCGCGGCGCTGGCGGCCGGGTTCGCGGTGTGGACGCACGCCAGCGCGGGCAAGGGTGTGCTGCCGAACGTGATCGAGGTGGCCGCGGTGCTCGCGGTGATCGCGGCCGGGTGGCTCAGCCGGGCCGGCCGCGACGGCGGCGCGTTCGCCGCGACTACGGTGGCGATGGCCGGCCCGGTCGCGTCGGTGTTCACCGAGTTGTACCCGCGGGTGCTGGTGTCCAGCACCAGCCCGGCGTTCAGCCTGACGATCAGCAATACCGCGTCCGGGGATTACGCGCTGAGGGTGATGACGATCGTGGTGGTGATCTTCCTGCCGGTCGTGCTCGCCTACCAGGCCTGGACGTACTACGTGTTCCGCAGGCGGGTCAGCACGTCTGATTTCCGCACCGAGGGTAGGGAGCAGGAATGACAACCGATCAAGTCGGCGCGCTGGTGATCTTCGGCGCGACCGGGGACCTGGCGAAACTGGAGACCTTCCCGGCCCTGGTCGGGCTGGTCAGCCGGGGCGTGCTGGACGTGCCGGTGATCGGCGTGGCCAAGAGCGGCTGGGACGCGGACAGGTTCCGCCAGTACGCGGCCGACTCGCTGCGGCTCAACCACATGGACCCCGGCACCCCGGCCGCCAGGAAGATGCTCAGCCTGCTCCGGTACGTCGACGGGGACCTGGACGACGACGCGACCTACAAGGCGATGTCGGACGCGCTCGGGCCGGCCGGGAAGGTGCTGTATTACCTGGAGGTGCCGCCGCCGCTGTTCGGCCGGATCGCGGCCGGGATCGCGACCGCGGGCCGGACCGCCGGAGCCCGGGTGATGGTGGAGAAGCCGTTCGGCAGCGACCTGGCGAGCGCGCAGCAGCTCAACGACACCATGCACAAGTACTTCCCGGAGGACGCGATCTACCGGGTGGACCACTGGCTGGGCCTGGACCCGGTGGAGAACGTGCTGTTTGTCCGGTTCGCAAACTCGGTGCTCGAGCCGCTGCTGAACCGGGTGTACGTGGAGCGGATCCAGATCACCATGGCCGAGGCGTTCGACGTCTCGGACCGGGGCCGGTTCTACGACCGGACCGGCGCGATCAGGGACGTGCTGCAGAACCACCTGCTCCAGGTGCTGGCGACCGTGCTGGCTGACCCGCCTGGCGGACAGGGGCTGCAGTTCTGGCGGGACGCCAAGTCCCGGGTGGTGTCGGCGCTGCGGCCGCTCAGCCCCGAGGACACCGTGCGCGGCCAGTACCAGGGGTACCTGGCGGTGGACGGGGTTGACCCGAAGTCGACGGTGGAGACCTTCTTCGCGGTGCGGGTGGCCGCCGACACCTGGCGCTGGGCGGACGTGCCGATCCTGATCCGGGCCGGCAAGTGCCTGCCGGTGACCGCCACCGAGGTCGAGATCAAGTTCCGCAGGCCGCCGCACGACGTGTTCGGCATCGAGCCGTTCGCGGTCGGCAACTCGCTGCGGTTCCGGGTCTGGCCAGAGACCGAGGTCGGGTTCACCCTGGCGGGCAAGAAGCCCGGTGCCGGGCTGGAGCCGCAGGCCGAGGTGCTGGCGTTCTCCGGGCAGGGCGGAGCGGACATGCGGCCCTATGACCGGCTGATCGGCGCGGCGCTGGACGGCGACCGGTGGCTGTTCGCCCGGCAGGACACCGTCGAGGCCGCCTGGCAGGTCGTCGACCCGGTGCTCGGTGACGTCACGCCGGTGCATCCCTACGCCAAGGGCAGCTGGGGCCCGGCCGAGGCGAGCAGGCTGCTGCCTGACCGCGACAGCTGGCACAACCCGGAGGGCTGACCAGTGCCACAGCAGAACGCGCGGGTCGTGATCATCGGCGGCGGGTTCGCCGGGCTGTTCGCGGCCAGGGCGCTGCGCGGCGGGCCGGCCTCGGTCACCCTGATCGACCGCGCGCAGCATCACCTGTTCCAGCCGCTGCTCTACCAGTGCGCCACCGGCATCATGTCGGAAGGGCAGATCACCACGCCGCTGCGGAAGCTGCTGCGCCGCCACAAGAACGTCGAGTGCGTGATGGCCGAGGCGGTGGACCTGGATGCCGCGGGGCGGCGGGTGATCTGCCGACGCCCGGCCGGCGGCCAGCTGGAGTTCGGCTATGACTACCTGATCGTCGCGGCCGGGGTCAGCCAGTCCTACTTCGGCCACGACGAGTTCGCCCGGTGGGCGCCGGGGATGAAGACCATCGCGGACGCGCTGACCATCCGCCGCCGGGTGTTCGGGGCCTTCGAGCTCGCCGAGACCGCGACGGACCCGGCCGAGCAGCGCCGCTGGCTGACCTTCGCGCTGGTCGGCGGCGGCCCGACCGGGGTCGAGCTGGCCGGGCAGATCCGCGAGCTGGCGACCAAGACGCTGCGGTCGGAGTACCACAGGGCCAGGCCGGAGGACGCCCGGGTGCTGCTGTTCGACGGCGGCTCCGAGCCGCTGGCCGCGTTCGGCCCGAAGCTGTCGGCCCTGGCCGCGCGCGAGCTGCGGGCGCTCGGCGTCGAGCTGCACATGGGCAGCCGCGTCACCGACGTGGACGCCACCGGGCTGCGGGTCCGGGCGCACGACGGCAGCCAGGCCAGGCATGAGGCAGGGACGGTGCTGTGGACCGCCGGGGTGATCGCGCCGCCGCTGGCCGGGGCGATCGCGAAGGCAACCGGCGCGGGCCGGGACCGGGCCGGCCGGATCCAGGTCACCCCCGAGCTGGCCATCCCCGGCCACCCGGAGATCTTCGTGGCCGGCGACCTGATGAGCCTGGAGAAGCTGCCGGGGGTGGCCGAGGTGGCGATGCAATCCGGGCTGCACGCCGGGCACCAGGTCCGCCGGGCGATCGCCGGCGACCAGGCCATGCACCAGTTCCGGTACCGGGATCTGGGCAGCGCCGCCTATATCTCCCGCGGCCGGGCGGTGGTCAGCACGGGCCGGTTCCAGTTCGGCGGGTTCCCCGGCTGGGTGGTGTGGCTGTTCATCCACATCGCGTTCCTGACCGGGTTCCGCAACCGGGTCGGCGCGCTGATCACCTGGTGGCTGGCGTTCACCAGGGACATCCGCAGGGAGCGCGCCTTCACCGTCGCGCAGATCGGTGTCACCGACCCGTACGCACCCGGGGCCTGGGCCGGTGACGAGGCGGCTCACGGCCAATCGCCAGCTGGCTGAGCGCGACGATGGCCGACCCGGTGAGCACCCGGACCGCCCGGGTGGCCGGCGACATCCGCAGGCCCTTACGCGGCAGCAGCACTCGCAGCGCGCCCGGCAGCGACTCGAACACCAGCGGCGGGTCCATCTTCAGCGCCTCTCCGTCGACGCCGATGTCGACCGGCCCGGCCGAGCCGACCTCGAACCGCGGCGCGGACCACTCCAGCCAGCCGGTGAACCGGCGGACCTGCCCGGCCGCCTGCAGCAGCGCGAGCTGGCGGGCCGCCCCGGCGTTGTCGACCCGCGCGGTGACGATGCCCAGCACGCCCAGGTCGATCCGCTCCCTGGTGCCCAGCCCGCCGATGTGGTCGAGCTGGTAGGGGTCGTTGGACACCAGGATGAGCTGGGCGCTCGGGTGGCTGACCCCGTCCGGGCCGCGGTAGCGCAAGTCCAGCGGGGTGGCGTCGGGCCCGAGCAGCTCGGGCAGCATCACCCCGGCGGTCCTGACCTTCGCGTCCCGGTATTCGGGTGCCTGGACGACCCTGGCGTACAGGCCGAGCGAGGCGTTGTTCACGAAGATCCGGCCGTTCACCGTGGCCAGGTCGATCCGCCGCTCCACCCCGTCGCGGAAGGCGTCCAGCGCGCCGACCACGTCGGCCCGGTTCAGGCCGAGGTCGAGGGCGAAGTGGTTGCGGGTCCCGGCCGGCACGCAGACGTGCGGGATCCCGTGCCTGGCCGCCACCGAGGCCACCAGCGCCTGCGAGCCGTCGCCGCCGGCCATCCCGATCACGTCGGCGCCGCGCGCGACCGCGTCCTCGGCGAGCTTGAGCAGGTCCTGGCCCGGGTGCAGGACGATGGGCTCGATCTGGCGCTGCGCGCACTCGCGCTCCAGATCGAACTTGACCGCCTTGCCGCCTCCGGACTTGGGGTTCATGATCAGGACCGGCCTGGCGGGCCTGGGCACCGGCGTCAGCTGGACCCGCGCGCCGTGCCGCTCCCTGGAGCTGCGGGTGAGGGCGAGCCGGCCCGCGGCCACCGACGCCGCGCCGAGTACCAGCACGTCGAGCAGCCGGGCCACCGACAGGCTGGCGAAGATCATCGCGGTGACCAGGCCGGCCAGCGAGGCGGGCAGCAGCACCAGCGCGGTCAGCCGGATCAGCCCGCGCCGGGACACCGCGTACCAGCCGGCGCTCACCCCCACCGCCAGGCAGCCGAGCGCGATCAGCACCGTCTGCCAGTGCCGCACCACGCCGGCCAGCAGCAGCGCCACCGCCCCGGCGACGGCGATCAGCGCCACCACGGCGGCCAGCCGCTCCGCCACGGTCGGGCGCGTTAGCTGGCTGTGCACGTTACCCCCGGTCGTCGGGACCTCCCCCAGGTCCCGTGCCTGATCCATACCCACGGCACCATCTGGCCTACCCGCGCCCCGCGTTACCGCGCCCTAGTTAGCCCGCCGCGCAGCCCAGCCTCCGCGGTTAGTCACTGAGTGCCCAGCCGCCCCGGCGGCCCCTCCAGTCACCCGCCTCCCCCGCCAGCACCCGGCCTGGCCCCCGCCTAGCCGGTTCCGTTCATGATCGTGGCGATTTTTGGGGCTGAGCGACCCCGAAAGTCACCGCGATCGTGCTGCGGGCCCGCTAGTGAGCGCGTGCTAGCATGCCGGATGCCCAGACGGGGAGCGGGCAGCGGTCGCGCCCGCGATCAGGCGCACGCGCTCCTGGCCGAGTTCAACGCGGTCGACCACGCGATCTACCAGGCGGTCGCCCAGGTTCCGACCCCGGAACTCGACCAGGCGATGCGCCGGCTGTCCCGGGCGGCGAACCACTCAGTGCTCTGGCTGTCGGTCGCCGCCGGGATGGCCGCCGTCGGCGGCCGCCCAGGGCGGCGGGCCGCGGCCCGCGGCGTCAGCGCGGTCGGCGTCAGCTCGGCCGTGGTCAACATCGGGATCAAGGCGCTCTACAACCGGCCCAGGCCAGACCGCGGTGAGGCAGGCCTGCCGGTTGAGCGTCAGGTGCCGATGCCGGGATCGAGGTCGTTCCCGTCCGGGCACTCGGCTGCCGGTTTCGCGTTCACGATGGCGGCCGGCCGCGAGGTGCCGCTGCTGGCGCTGCCGCTGGGCTTCCTTGCCGGGGCGGTCGCCTACTCGCGGGTGCACACCGGCGTGCACTACCCCGGCGACGCGGTGGCTGGCTCGATCATCGGCGCCGCGGTCGGACAGGCCGTGGCCGGCCTGGCCAGCCAGGTTAGCCAGCGGGGCCGCGCTGCCGGTTGCGGCCTGGTCACACGTCGCGCTCGGCGATGATCCGGCCGGTGTCCCTGGCCGTGACCAGGGCCTTGTAGTCGGTCTCGTTCTGGTCCGCGTAGGCGGCCGCGAAGTCCGCGATGGCCTGGTCGAAGACGCCCTTGCCGCCGAGGTAGGCGGCGATCGCGATCCGGTCGCCGGACCGGGCGTGCGCCCGGGCCAGGGTGCGGCCGCAGATCTGCCCGTAGACCGCCGCGCCGGTCGGCACCATGTCGGCTACCTCGATCGACAGCTTCCAGTCGCGCAGCTGGCGGAAGTAGAAGTCGCGCATCCTCCCGTCGATGCCCCTGATCCGCTGCCAGCCGAGGAAGATGTCGCTGACCGCCTGCATCAGCCGCTGCCCGGTGACCACCCGCTCGCCCTCATTGGCGAACGTGCTGGCCCCGGCGTACGCCGCCAGCACGGATGGCTGCGCCTCCTTGACCTGGAGGAACAGCGGGTCGTTCTCGTCCCGGCCGAACATCAGCACGATCCAGCACCGGGTGCCCACGCTGCCGACGCCGACCACCTTGCGGGCGATGTCGGCCAGCGTGTACTGCCGGAGCAGGATCCGGCGGCTGTACTCCAGGGTCCGCGAGTACCGGCCGATCAGCGTGCTGAGCTGTCCTTCCAGGCCAGTCCCTTCGAGCTGCTGCGGCAGCAGGTCGGCCAGCGGCACGATCAGCGGCGGGTCGGCCAGGATCCGCGGTCGGCCGTCCACCGTGCCGCACAGCTTGCCCAGCTCCTGCATGCTGGAATGCCGCCGCGCCTTGGCGATGCCCTTCGCGAACATCTTGCGGCGGTTCTTGTCCAGCTGCAGCTCCAGCTCGGCGCGGGCATCTTCGACGTCAGCCCTGGCGTACCAGACGTCGAGGTTCGTCATGCCAGCGAAGTCCCGTATCTGGGTGCGGTAGCCCGCCGCCGCGGACAGGACGACCTGGCGCCGCTGCTTGGCGGTGAACCCGTTGTCCCGTCCGGCGATCTCCAGGCTGGCCGCGAGCCGCTTGATGTCCCACTCCCACGGCCCGGGCAGCGTCTCGTCGAAGTCGTTGACGTCGAAGACCAGGCGCCGCTCTGGCGAGCCGAAGAAGCCGAAGTTGGACAGGTGCGCGTCCCCGCAGGCCTGCACGACGATGCCGGTGGCGGGGGTGTGCGAGAGGTCTGCCGCCATCGGCAGTGCCGCGCCGCGGAAGTAGGCGAACGGTGACGCCAGCATCCGGCCGTACCTGATCGGGACCAGTTCCGGTACCCGGGTGACCGCCTGGCTCTCCAGCAGCGCGATCGGGTCGGGCCGGTCGGCGGGCAGGTCAAGGCTGGCATGCGCCTCCCTGGGCACCGCGGCCCTGGCCGACTTGCCGCGGGCGCTGCGCTCGGCCGGGGTCATCAGGCCTGATGCGGGAGCGGGCTTGGCCCGCCGTACCGGCCGGGCCCGGCCGCCGGACGCGGCCGACCGCTCCCGCGGCGCGGCACCCGAACTCCTGGCCGCCGTGGAACTGCCCGTCCCGGACGAACTGGCTCCGCGCGCCGTCTTGGCCGAACTGTCCGTGCTGGCCGGACGGGACGATGGCTTCCTGGTTGTGCTCGAGGCTGACTTGCGGGTGGTGCCTGACGCGGACTTGCGGGCGGTGTTCGAGGCTGACTTGCGGGTGGTGCTCGACGCGGACTTGCGGGTGGTGCCGGACGCGGACTTGCGGGTGGTGGCTGAGGCCGGCTTCTTGGGAGGCGTGGCTGGGCTGGCCGGCGAGGCTGGCTTCCGTGCCGGGGTTGCTGCCCGCGCGGTGCTGGCCGGCTGGGCGGTGCGGGCCGCCGTGGTGCTGGCGTTCGGCCTGGATGTCGCGGGGCTGCTGGCCGGCCGGGCTGACCCGGCGCGGCGGGCCTGGCTGGCCGGTCCGTTCGTGCTCGCCCGCTTGGCCGCGCTGGCCGGACTGGCTGGCCTGGCCGTGGACTTCCGGGCCGGGCGGGACGCGGCGGCCAGTGAACGCCTGGCTGCGCTGGCCTGGCCGGCCCGGCTAGAGGGCTGCCCCGACCGGGACGGGCGCCGGGCCGGTGCCGCCGCGGACCGGGACGTCCGTGGCCGGGCCGGCGCCGCGGACCGCGCTGACCGGGTCGCTGGCCGACTGGTCCGGCTGGCTGCTTTCGTTGTCGCCTGCTGCGCCATCAAACACTCCTGTTCGCCCAATGCATGACTGGCCGACGGCAGAGTTACCGCACGTCAGCAGCCCAAGAATGCGGCGAACGCGAGCCTGGCGCGTCATCCGCACAGGGTGATGCGGTACGCGGGCCGCGGCCAGCACCCTAGCCCGCAGGAGCCGCGGCAGCGGGCCGGGCATGGGGCTGCCCCGGCTCGCGCGACGATGAGGAGGCGGCGGTGCGAGCATGACCGGTCGCCTGCGCCGCCCCGTGCCCGCGGGCGGCCTGACCCCGCAGCGCCGGTACGGGCTCCTGCTCATGCTGCTGCTCCTTACCTACCTGCTGTCAGCGTTCACCACCGGTGCCTGGGTGAGCCTGATCCAGGTCGTGCTGTTCTCGGTCGCCGCGATCGTGACCCTGGGCGGTACCGGCGCACAGCACCGGCACATCCGGCTGATCACTGGCTTCGTGCTCGGCGTGACGGTGATCATGGCCGGGCTGGCGCTGAGCCGGGTCAGTCAGATCGGCGAGGGGATCGCCAACATCTGGGCTGCGCTGGTGCTGCTGGTCACCGTGGTGCTGATCGTCAGGAACGTGCTGACGATGGGCGCGGTGACCTTGCAGAGCATTTTCGGCGCGGTGAGTGCCTACCTGATCCTGGGGCTGATGTTCGCGGCGTGCTACTCGGCGGTGTCGCACCTGGGCGGCGGTGACTTCTTCGCCGGAGGCCGGGCCGGGAACACCCAGACATTCCAGTACTTCAGTTTCACCACGCTGACGACCCTCGGCTACGGGGACTACACCGCCGCCCGCAGCGGTGGCCAGGCACTGGCGGTGATCGAGGCGCTGTCCGGCCAGGTGTTTCTCGCGACCCTGGTCGCCCGGCTGGTCGCGTCGTTCCGCAGCGGGATGCGGGAGCCGCCCCCGGGCTCCGGGCCGCCGCGGCGGCCGTCCCCCTCAGGACCAGCCCCGTCAGGACCAGCCCCGTCAGGGCAGGCGCGGCCGCCGCGCCGGGGCCGGAACCCGGGCATTGACCCGTACGGCACCATCGCCGCCCGCGGCACTACCGGGCGCGCCAGCACCAGCCGCGGCACCGAAGCCGGCGGCAGATCCGGCCGGCCCGGATCGCGGTCCGCTCGCCGGAGCGAGCAGCGCTAGCCGAGTGCCACCGGCAGGCCAAGGTGCTCTTCAACCGGATGCGCGACACGGTGAACCGCGAGACCGTGGCCGCCCTGTTCTACATCCGCACCGACTAGCCCGCGGTATCCCTGCTCTCTCGTCATGGGGCACATTGGCAGCCGGGGTTTGGGAGGAGCCTCAGCTGCTGGCCAGGGTCCGGTCGAGGAGGGGAAGCAGGCGGTCCCAGTGGCGCTGCAGCGCGGAGGGGTTGAAGGCGTCGGTGTCGGACATGGTGAAGCCGTGGATGGTGCCGGGGTAGATCTCGGTGCTGTAGCCGACGCCTGCGGCGTCCAGGGCCTGGTTGAGCTCGCTGATGGCCTCGGGCCTCATGTCATTTTCAGCGAGGCCGAGGTGGACTTGGGCGGTGAGCTCGGGGACGAGCCGGTGGGGACTGTCGGGCGCGCCGGTGACCAGGAAGCTGGGGTGGAATCCGGCGACGGCGGCCACCTGGCCGGGGTGGGCTGTCGCGGTGCGCATCGCCAGGGCGGCGCCTATGCAGTAGCCGATCACGGCGGCCGGTCCGGTGCTGACCTCGGCCTGGCTGGCGAGGAACCTGAGATAGGCGTCGGCGTCGCGCAGGGCGCGTTCGGTGGTGTGCGCCTCGATCAAGGGCATCAGCCGGGCGATGACCGCGGGCCGGGTCTCTTCTGCGATGTGCTCGGGAAGTTCGGTCACCGGTGCCGGGCCGTGCCGGTAGTAGAGGTTGGGGACGAGCACGTAGTAGCCGTGCCCGGCCAGTTCGCGGGCCTTCCCCTCCAGCTCGGGCCGCAGGCCGAAGGCATCCGGGTACAGCAGCACCCCTGGGTGCCGCTCGCCGCGACCGGGGAAGGCGGCGAAAGCGTCGACCTGACCGTCCGTGGTGGGGATCTGCAGCGTCTTGGCGGGCATGAATTCTCCTGTCGTGGTTGATGTGCCGAGCCAGTGATCAACACGACGGAGGGCGGAGCCCGGGCAGCAACGCCAGATCCTCGATAGAACAGCGGGCCCGCACCGGCCCGCGCGGCGCTCAGGAGAGCACCGGGTCACCAATCCGTGTATGGCGCAAGGCCGTCCCGGTAGTCATCGCCGCACAGCATAGCCCGCCGGGCAAAGCCCTTAGTCGATCTAGCCCGATGTCCGCTGGTCACGAGGTGGCGGCACCGAGACTGCGCAGAAGCACCCGGACCTGGTCGGCCTGGGGGGCGCCGAGGGCCGTGTAGAGGCTGAGGGCTCGCTGCCAGTGGTGCTCGGCCTGCCGGCTGCCGCCACTGGCCTGGTGGGCGCGGCCGAGGTCATGGTGGGCGAGGGCCTGCTGGTGCCTGTCGTCGATCTGGCTGGCCAGGTCGAGCGCCATGGCGTGGTGGGCGCGGGCCTGGTCGGGCCGGCCAGTAGCGAGCAGTGCCTCGCCGAGCTTGTTGAGCGCGAGGGCTTCCCCGGGCCGGTCACCGGCCTGGCGGAACAGGCTCAGGCCCTCGCGGAAGCGGGCCGTGGCCTGCCGGGGGTTGTCCTGCTGCAGGTCGATGCCACCGAGGCAGATGAGGGCCCGCGCCTCGTTCGGCAGGTTGCTGATCCGGCGGAACAGGGCCAGGGCCTGGCGGTAGTGCGTGGCGGCCCGGGTGAGGCGGCCCTGCCGCATGTCGATGCCCGCGAGGGTGGCGATCGCGCAGGCTTCCCCGGTCGGGTTGCCGGTCTGCCGGAACAAGACCAGGGCCTGGCCGATGTGGATGCTGGCCTGTTCGAGGCGGCCCTGCTGCGCGTCCATGTCGCCGAGGCAGCCTCTCGCGCAGGCTTCCCCGGTCGGGTCGCCGCAGTGCCGGAAGAGGGCCAGTGCCTGCCGGAAGTGGGTGCAGGCCTGCTGATCATGGCCCTGCCGCCAGACGACGCTGCCGAGGTTGACCAGGGCGTATGCCTCGTTGCCCCGGTCACCGGCCTGGCGGAACAGGGTCAGGGCACGCTGCTGCCGGCCGGCCGCCTGCGCGTACCGGCCTTGCCGCCAGTCCACCCGGCCCAGGCCAGCCAGCGCCTGGGCCTCGGTGACCTGGTCACCAGGATGGCGGCACAAGGCCAGGGCCTGCCCGAACTGGGTGGCCGCCTGTTCGTAATGTCCCTGCCGCCAGGACACCCGGCCGAGCCTGGTCAGTGCCCCGGCTTCAGCGGCCCGGTCACCGGTGCGGCGGGCGGCGCGGCGAGCACAGCCGTGGATCGTGATGGCTTCGGCGTTGTGGCTGCCGGTATCGAGATAGTGGTACAGGACCGCGGAGAACTCGGTGGCGTAACCCGGCCATTCACGTTCGGCGGCGGGCACGGCGGCGGCCAGCGTGGCCCGTTCGGCATCCAGCCAGGCTCGCGCGGCAGCGGGCTCGGTCAGCGAACCGGCGGCCGAGGCCGCTAGGCCCGGCCGGCCATGGCTCCCGGCCGGGTCGAGGGTCTTCATCGCGGCGGCGCAGGAGCGCAGGTAATGATCGAGCAGGCCGGTGACGGCCTCGTGCCGCTCCTGGTCGCTGTCGTGGGCTTGCGCGAGCTCGCGGGCGTAGGCACGCAGCAGGTCATGCAGGCTGTAGCGGCCCGCCTTCGCAAGCTCGATCAGGTGCGCTCGGGCCAGCCGGTCCAGCAGCTGCCCGGCCGCGGCGACGGTGCTGCGGGTCAGCGCCGCCGCCGCGGATGCGTCGAAGCTCGGCCCGGGATGCAGGCCCGCCAGCCGGAAGACCCGCGCGGCGTCCGGGCTCAGGTGCGCGCAGGACCAGGAGAACACCGCCCGGACAGCGGTCTTCGGGTCTCCTCCGGCGTCGAGCAGGTCAAGCCGCCGCTGCTGGTCGGCGAGGTCCGCCGCCAGGCTCGCTAAGGAGGCCGCCGGGCGTGAGACAGCCATTTCCGCGGCGACCCTGAGCGCCAGCGGCAGCCGGCAGCACAGCCGGGCCAGTGTCTGGACTGTTGCCTGGTCCGCCCGGGCCCGGCTGCCGATCAGCGCCGTCAGCAGGCTGGCCGCGTCACCGGGTGGCAGCAGGTCCAGGTCAAGGCGGGTCGCGCCGTCCCGGGCCACCAGCCCGGCCAGCCGGTCACGGCTGGTCGCGACCACCACCGAGCCGGCCGACCCGGGCAGTAGCGGCCGGATCTGCTCCTCGGACCCGGCGTTGTCCAGCACGACCAGCATCCGGCGGCCGGCCAGCAGGCTGCGGTACCGGGCGGCCCGCTCGTCTGTGTCCGCGGGGATGCCCTCGCCTGGCATCCCGAGCGCCCGCAGGAACCCGGCCAGGGCGTCGGCCGGGGCCATCGGCCGGGTTGGGGCATAGCCGCGCAGGTTCACGTACATCTGCCCGTCAGGGAAGTGCTCGGCGACCTTGTGCGCCCAGTGCACCGCTAGCGCCGTCTTTCCCACTCCCGCGGTCCCGCCGATCGCCGAGATCACCAGCGTCCCTGCCCGGCCGTTCCCGGCGTGGTCCAGCAGCCTGGTCAGCGCGGCAAGCTCAGCCGCGCGGCCGGTGAAATGCGGTACCCCGGCTGGTAGCTGACGCGGTATCACCGTCGGCCCGCCGCCTGCCGCGGCTGCCGCCGGTTCCCGGCCAGCCAGCACGGGATCGCCGTCCAGCGCCGGATCACCGGCCAGGATCTGCTGATGCAGCGCGCGCAGCGCGGCACCAGGCTCGGCGCCCAGTTCTTCCACCAGCATCCGCCGGGCCCGCTGGTATGCCTCCAGCGCCTCACCCTGCCGGCCGTCCTGGTACAAGGCGAGCATCAGCAGGCCGTGCACCCGCTCGCGCAACGGATGCTCGGCAGCCATCTGCCGGACCTCACCGATCACCGCGGCGTGCTGGCCAAGGTGGACCCGGGCCTCCGCCCGTGCCTGCGCCGCCGCTAGCCGCAACTCCAGCAGCCGTGGCACCTGCGGCGGTGCCAGCACTTCCAGTTCCGCCTCCGCTAGCGGGTCACCTCTCCATAACGCCAGGGCCTCATCCGCCCGCGCCGCGCAGACCTCCCACGAGTGCTCCCTCGCGGCCGCGTCCGCGGCCTCCACCAGGGCCTCGAACCGGGTCACGTCCAGCTCCGCGTCCGTCACGCTGATCATGTATCCGCCCGGCACCGTGCAGATCCGCTGGCGGCCCGGCTCGCCAAGCGCGTTGCGCAGTCTCATCACATAGTTCTGCGCGGTCACCCGGGCCGTAGGCGGCGGCCTGCCTCGCCAGAGCGCCTCGGCCAGTTCATCCAGCCCCACCGGCCTGCCCGCCTTCAGCAGCAGCGCCGCTAATACCGTGCGCTGCCGTGCCGCCCGCACCGGGACCTCTACCCCGCCATTGCGCACCACCAGCGATCCCAGCAGGCAGAACTCCATCTCAGCCGCCATGTGGCACTCCCCGCCCCAGCTAGCCGGCCCCGCGATAGCCAGATGATAACAACGCGCTAACGCTGGCGGTAAAACTCAAAAGCCGGTAACCAGCCGATGCAGGTCGGGCAGGACAGGAGGCAATCAGGTGGCCAGGATTCTGAAGAGGGCAACGGCGAAGATAGGCATGAAGATTCACTGCATTCCGTACTTCGCCTACAAGCGTGTTTAACTCGCTGCCACCGGCCGCAGGGGAGGAAAGCCGCTCCCCTGCGGCCCCGCGGCGCAAGCCCTCGGGAACTCCGCCAGCTGGCGAGGACCATCCGGCCCGGGTATTGCCCGCGCGGATAGCCGCCGAGGGCGATGTCATGTGGCTGCAAAAGGGCACGCTGGCCATCCTCAACCCGCGCCTGGCGCAGCAGGTCAGTACCACCAACTTCGCCGACATGACGCTGCCCGGGCACCGTCTGACCGCGTGGTTGCGGCCGGGACGAAACCCGCAGGTCACCTGGAACGCGGTGCGCTCAGCCTGGCTGGCCCAGTTACGTGATCCGGCCCTGGTCCGCCCCCTCGGCGCCCGGATGGCCAGCCGGTTCGACGAGGTTCTCGGCACCGACATCGACTTTGTCGACCTCGCTCAGCAGGCATCGACCCGCGCCCTGCTGCCGGTCGCCATCGACGGCTTGAGCCCGCGGGACACCTCGCGGGTCATGGATTTCATCGCGATCCGCGCGACAGCCCAGACCCCGGCGGGACCGCCCGCTCAGCACCAGATGGCCTGGCGCACGATGACGACCCACTGGCCGGTCGCGGCGATCGTGCACCGTGAGCTGCGCGCCCGGGCAGCCGGCCGGCGCCCGCGGCGGGCCGACCTGCTTGATCCGCTGGCCGGTGACCTGCTGAGGTCGCTGGGCGGTTACCAGGCCGTCGATAGCATGCTCGCCCTGCTCACCGCGCTGTGCGGCCCGCCTGGCGCCGCTGCCGCGGGCTTGCTGTACGAACTGGCCCGCCATCCGCTGTGGGCCCGCAGGCTGGCCCGCGAGCTCGCGCCCCTCGACCCGGCGCAGCTCACCGGGCCATCCCGGGCCATCCCGCTGACCGGGCGGTTCATCAAGGAGGTCCTGCGGATCTGGACACCGCAGGCGTTCGTCGAGCGGTCGGTGCGGACCCCGATCAGGCTGCCGCAGGCCTCCTTGACCACCCGCAACGACTATGTGCTCAGCCCGTACCTGCTTCATCGCGACACCCGGTACTGGAAGGACCCGGATACCTTCGACCCGGACCGGTGGCTGCCCGGAGCCGAAGGTGCTCCGGCCACCGGGGCCTGCTACATGCCTTTCGGCTGGTCACCCCGGGCCTGCATTGGCGCCAGGCTTGCGCTTGCCCAGCTGGTAGCGCTGTGCCAGCTGATGTGCACCAGGTACCGGATCGAGGTCGCTCAGCTGCCGGCCACCACGATCGTGCTGCATTCCGGACCCGTTCCGGTGAACTTCCGTGGCCAGGTCACCGCGCTCCGGCGGCACCGGATTGAGTCTTAACGCTATTGCGCCAGTGAGCCTGCCGTATCGGGCTGGCCTGCCGCACCAGTCCTGGCGCCCGCTGGTGCGGCGGCTGCGGCCGGGCCCCAGAGGTCAGTTCCTGACCTGGAAGTCGGCCAGCATGTAGCCGGCCGGTGAGGCGACGCGGCTCGGCTGGATTGCTCCACACTGGCAGTGCCACCCCGGCCGCGGTTTCGTGTGGTCGCATCCGGGCATCGGTCATCGTGATGCCGTGCGGGATGGCGGACTCAATCGCCGCTGCCTGGAAGGGCTCACCGCCCCAGGTCCGGCGCGGATACGGGAAGGAGGGCGAGCGCTGATGCATGCGCTGCGCGTCCACGGCCAGCAACAGCGGCAGTTCCGCTACGAGCAGGCCCCCGACCCCAGCCCCGGTATCGGGGATGTCCTGGTCGAGGTGGCCGCGGCGAGCTTCACCCCGACGGAGCTGGACTGGCCTTCTACCTGGGTGGACCGGGCCGGCCGGGACCGCTCACCGGTGATTCCCGGGCACGAGGTGTCAGGTACCGTTCGCTCGCTCGGTTACGGGACGACCGGCCTGGCGGTAGGCGATGCGGTGTACGGCCTCACCGACTGGTACCGGGATGGCGCCACCGCCGGGTACATGACGGTTGAGGCCCGCGACCTGGCAGCCAAACCGGTCTCCGCCACTCACCCGCAGGCGGCGTCACTGCCGCTGGCCGGGCTCACCGCCTGGCAGGCACTGTTTGTCCACGGCGGCCTCGAGCCCGGTCAGACCGTGGTCATCACCGGCGCGAGCGGCGGCGTGGGAACGCTGGCCGTCCAGCTTGCCCGCCACGCCGGGGCACGAGTGGTAGCGGTGGCCCGCGGCTGGGCACGCGATCGGCTGGACGATCTGGGTGCCAGCGAGTTCGTCGATGCCGCCGGCCCGGAGGCGAGCGGCGTCAAGGACGCCGACCTGCTGGTCGATCTCGTCGGCGGGCAGCTGGCCGCCCGGTGTGCGGCGATGATCCACGCTGGCGGGACCGTCGTGTCGGCGGTCGACAGCGAGCCCAGCGCCCCGGCCGGGACGCGGAGCGTGTTCTTCGTGGTCGAGCCCGATCGACCCCAGCTCACCGAACTGGCCCGGCTCGTCGACAGCGGGCAGATCCATCCGGTCGTCGCCAAGCTGGTGCCGATGGCTGACGGGGCGGCCGAAGCGTTCGGGGCCAAACACGCCGGCGGCCTTCTGGGGAAGGTCGTCCTCCAGCCGAGCTGACGACGCCAGAGGCATCCAGCAAACGCCACCAGCACCGTCGTCGCGGCGCCCGGAACGGCTCCAGCGCCCCTCAGCGCAGGTCGCGCCGGACTTCCCAAAGGGCATATATGGTGCTCATCGGATAGATGTAGACATGTCGGATATGAGAATGTTACGATCCTCTTTGCCATTGGCGGCTCGTTCGCCCTCCGTCTAGCGCAGACGGGCCAAAGAGAGGAAGACCATGATCCTAAATGGTAAGCGTCATAAGGCAGGGTATGGCCGACTCGGCGTGGTGGCCGTTATGGCGGCAGTCCTCACCTTACTTGCTCCCATGGCCGCGAGCGCAGCGAGCCATAGCGGAAAGGTGTCCGTCAAGACCAGCGTCGGCGCGGCGCACCAGAAAACGCCAGCCTTCGTCACCAGGACAACAGCGAAGACATGCTGGTCAGTGGTCACCAGGGGGATACCGGACGTTACCTGGACTATCGATCTTGTATGGTATGACGGTGGCAAGAATATACATCTGTGGAACTCGCCCAGATTCGTCGGCGATGTCACCGCCTGCAGCCCGGTCAAAAAAATCAAGAACGGGCATGCGCCGAAAGTCTATGACATTATTACTGACGATACGGGCGAGTTCACCAGCCTGAGCGGATCTTGGGCCATCGGCACTAATTAACGCCAGTCTTTCCTAGGCATTGCCGAGCGGTAAGCCCGGAACGCAAGCTGCTGGCCTGCCCGGTCTCTCACCCAGGCAGGCCAGCAGCGACGTCGTGGCGGCCTCGCCGATCATCACCCTAGCGCAGCCGGCTTCTGTGAGCAGCATAGCTCCTTATCCCTTCTCACCGAGGCCCGCGGCCACAGTCGGTCGGCGGTCCAGCGCTAGCTTCGCTGGGATCATGAAAGCCAACGGCAGCCGATGTCGACTAGTACGGCAGCGTCCAGTTGGGTCCTGGGCTGCGGGGTCGCGGGGGTTGGGGATTCTGGTGAGGTGAGTGCAGCCGCCCCGGAATCATGTGTTTGTGCTGACAAATGAGAACAGGGCGGCTGCTGCTGCCAGGATAGGGGCTGGGCAGGCACTGCGGGAGAGGTCTGCC
>DATBGO010000313.1:0-2865 GCA_036558005.1 Streptosporangiaceae bacterium
AGTGGCTGCGGCGTTCTTGACCTGGCCTTCGTCGTCGCACTCAGCATCCAGGCTGGCCCCGGCCCCCTTCGCCGACCGTGACGGCCTGGTGGTGTTCGAGCAACAGCCCAGCGGAATGCTCGGCACCGCGGCCCCGGACGGAAGCCACCTGGTGACGCTGAGGAAGGTCGGCGCCCTGCAGGGCACCGACCTTCCGGTCGCCGCCGACGACGGGCGTCACCTGGTGAATCTCGAAGGGCAGCTGGTAACCATGGGCCCGGCGGGCCCTACGTCCGTCAGTGACCTCGCGAACAGTGCGGGCCAGGACGCCACGAACCAGGCATCTGGCCTCGGCTGGGCGGATGTCTCGTTTGCCGACGGCGGCCGGTATGTGGTCGCGACCGCGTGCAACCTGGCGAGCCCGGTAAGCCAGTACTGGGTCGCGGACCTCATCCCCGCCTCCGGCGGGAAGGGGCGCATGCTCGGCATGGCCACCGACGCGACCGGTGACCCGAAATCCGCCGCGGCCATTGTGTCCGGGCCGGTCAGCTCGTCGGCACCCTATGCCTACCAGTGTTACGGTCTGCGGACAGCGCCGGACAAGTCCATCGAGTTGCGCGGGCCGGGTCGCGCGGCCCGGACCGTCGTCACCGCCGCCGAGCTCAAAGGCGTACTGGGCTGGCCGCCGGCGACGCCGGTCCTCCTGCAAGCCGATCCGGACCCCGGTGGGAACAGGCTGGCCGTGCGCGTCGCGGTGGACACCCTGCCGGGGCAGCAAGCACCGCGACAGGCCGTCGTCGTCATCAGCCGGGACGGCCGTATCCTGTCGCACATGCCTCTCCCGCCGGCCAGCAGCATCAGCCGGTGGTCACCGGACGGGCAGCGGATCGCCTTCTGCCGGGCCAGCCCTCGCACCCCGTCCAGTGTCACCGTCTGGTCCCCGGGCCGGGGGAGCAGGACGATCGTGCTTCCCGGGCACCACGACGTGGCGTGCAATCAGCTGCTCTGGTCGCCGGACGGAAGCCAGGTCATCTATGCGGCCCAGGCGACCGAGCGGGGCCTGACCCAGGCTGACAACTTGCAGCACGGCTGGACGGTGATCGACCTGCGCTCCGGCCGGGTGCAGGACGTGACCGCGCCCGGCCAGCCGGCCGCCTGGCTGCCGGGCCCGGCGGGGGAGGGCCGGTGAGCCTGGTCGCGGGCACCTTGCGCGGGGCGTGGCGGCGGGCCGGGGTCTCGCTCGGCATCCTGCTCGTCGCGACGGTCGCCGCCGCCGCCGCGGCCGCTGGGCCGGCCTACGACGCGGCCGCCCGCGCGTCCATCCTGCAGGACAACCTGCACGACCAGCCCCCCATTGCACGGACCGTGGAGGTTGACGGCAGCGGGCCCGTGGCCGGCCTCGCCGACAGCCTCAATTCCCGGGTGACCAGCGTCCTGGCGGGCCAGCTGGGCGGGCCCGCGACCGTGGCGCGGCTCTTCCAGCCTCCGGTTGAGGCGATCTTGGCCCAGGTGACGACGGGCAACCACCTCACGCCGCTCACCTGGCGTACCGGCGCGTGCACGCACCTGCGGCTGACCGCGGGATCCTGCCCCCGTGGAGCAGGCCGGGTGCTCGTGAGCACCTCTTACGCCCGGCTCAGCCATGTCCGGCCGGGCGACACGATCGCCGCGTCCGGATACGGCCGCCTCATGGTCACCGGGGAGTACGCGGTCCCGTCCGGTCCGCAGCTCGAGACCGCGTACTGGCTGAACGCCGAGTGCGCCGACTTCATCTTCGAGAACCAGAAGTGCCTCAGGAACCCTCCGCCCTGGGACGCGATGTTCACGCCGGCCGCCACCTTCGCTGGCGCGCCGGACAGCGCGCAGGGTAACGCCACCGTCCTCGACGTACTCGCGACGGGTAGCGTGCGGCCGGCGGACCTGCCGGCCCTCAAGGCGACGGTGAACGAACTGCTCACCGACCCGAGCCTCCAAGAACTCAACGCGAGCCCGACCAGCTCCATCCCGCAGCTGATCGACCAGATCGGCGCTGGCTGGCGGCTGCTGGACGTACCGGTCTTCCTGATCACCTGTCAGCTGCTGCTGCTCACCTGGCTCCTGCTCTACCTCATCGTGACGGAGGCGGCCGAAGCGCGCGGCGGGGAGGTCGCACTGGCGAAACTGCGCGGTCACGGCCGCCTGAGCACCGTGACGTTCGGCCTGTCCGAGCCGGTCCTGCTGCTCGCTATCGGACTTCCGGCCGGCCTGCTCGCGGGCTGGGCGGCCGCCGCGGGCCTGGCCCGGATCCTGCTGCGGCCCGGTACGCACTCCGGACTGCCGGCGCTCGCGATCGCCGCCGCCGCGGCCGCCACGCTCGGCGGCCTGGTGGCGACCGTGCTCGCTGCCCGGCGCGCCCTGGTCCGCCCGGTCACCGAGCAATGGCGGCGCACGGCCCGCGCTGCGGACCGGGGCTGGGTGCTCGACGCGGTGCTGCTCACCTTGGCGCTGGCCGGGCTGGCCGAACTGATCCTCGCCGGGGGCGTGACGTCGGCGAAGTCGGGCTCGCTGGGGTTGCTCGTGCCCGGGCTGCTGGGCCTCGCGGCGGCCGTGGTCGCCTCGAGACTGCTTCCGGTCGCCTGCGGGCTCGCATTCGCCGGCACGCGCCGGCGCGGCGGGACCGGGCTGTTCCTCGCCGTGCGGCACATCGCCCGCCGTCCCGGCGGGACGCGAACCACCATTGTCCTCACGGCCGCCTTCGCGCTGGCCACGTTCGCGATCGCGGCCTTCTCCGTGGATCAGCGCAACGTCAACCGGGTCGCCACGGCGCAAACGGGCGCCGCGGCGGTGCTGACCGTGACGGCTCGGACCGGGCAGGACCTGGGAACGATCGTCAACCGGATCGATCCG
>DATBGO010000314.1:0-4212 GCA_036558005.1 Streptosporangiaceae bacterium
GCGCCTGCCGGGAGAACACCAGCAGGACGACCAGTATCCCGGCAGCAACGATCGCGACTTGCACCGCTCGACGAGCGACATGTCGCAAGACCGGCTGCAGCATCAGCAGCTCCCGCACCACCGGGACAGACCAGACCCGACTCCTCGTGCCCATCATCAGCGGCCCGAAACACGCGGAACCCCACTTATTTCAGGCCTATCTCGCCTCGGTCACCCGGAATCGGACATCGGGATCCGTCCACAAAAGGACGTACTGTTCGGCCACCACCGTACAACGCTGAATGGGACCGGGCAACGGATACGGCCGAACTCACCGCGAACTCTGTCAACCAGAGGCCATAAATCCTCGATAATTATGATTACCAAGGATTATTCGGGACAGGATCTAGCCCATGAGCAGCAGCCAGCCCCTGGGACCCGCGCTAGTGGCCGCGGTGGCCGATGCCGATCCGGTGACCCTGCTCGTGACCGCCTGGCTTTCCGCCAGGCGGTCAGAGAACACCCGCGCCGCCTACGCCCGCGACATCGGCACCACGCCGCAGCGCCGGCCCGGCCGCGCGCCGTCTTGGCTCACCTGGTGCCGGCAGCACGAGGTGCACCCGGTCACCGGCGTCACCGGACTGCACGTAACCCAGTACGCCCGGCACCTGGACGACGCGGGACTGTCCCCGGCCAGCGCGGCCCGCAAGCTAGCCGCCATCTCGAGCTGGTACGACTGGCTGGCCCGGCGCGGGCACATCGCCGCCAGCCCAGCCGTCGGCCTCGCCAGGCCCCGCCCCGGCCCGCGCACTCCGCCCGCCCCGGCCCTCACGCCAGACCAGGCCCTCGCGCTCATGCACGCCGCCGACACCGCGCCCGGCCCGCAGCGCGCCCGCACCGCGGCGCTGATCGCCGTCCTGCTCTACACCGGCGCCCGGCTCAGCGAGGTGACCGGCGCCGACGTCGCCGACCTCGGCACCAGCGGCGGGCGCCGGGTGCTCTGGGTCACCCGCGGCAACGGCCGGCGCCAGGGCCTGCCGCTGGTCGGCCCGGCCGCATCCCGGATCGACGCCTACCTGGTCGGCCGGGCCGGCCAGGCCGGCGTCCAGGCGCTGTTCGCCACCCGGACCGGCAGACGGCTGTTCGACGCCGACGTGCGGCAGGCCGTAAGCCGCATCGCCGCCCGGGCGGGCCTGCCCGCCGACCAGGCCAGACGCCTGGGGCCGCGCATGATCCGGCGCTCCTTCACCACGCTGTACCTCCAGGCCAGCGAATCGCTCCGCGGCCTGGGCAGTGGCCCACTGCAGCTCGGCCCGGCTGCCACCCGGCGGTATGACCAGGCCCGGCACCCCCTGGCCAGCCCTGCGCACCCGGCCGCGCCCCGGCGGCGCCCGCCGCCCTCCCAGCTCCACGCCGGCGACCAGGCCCAGGACCCGGAGCCAGGACCGTGGCCGCAGAGCAGGCCTCACTGCGGCGCCCGACGGCCTCGGCATGCCGGGCAACGCTTATCCCGGGTCAACTCCGACGGCCACACCGCCAGGGCGCGACCCCGCGCTGCGGCGGCAGCGCGGAAGGCAGCATTCCTGGTTGACCCGCTGCATACCCGGCACGCATAGGCGGCGCCGGCATGCGGGGCGCTGGGTGCCGCCGCCGGGCCTGGTCCGGCCTGCTGCCTGGGCTGATGCGTGGCCGCGGCGCCGAACCAGCGGCCACGGATATCCCAGCCATCGACGCGGACGTCGACACCAGTGAGTTCCTCGCGGCACAGCTGCCACAGGTCCTCGTGGTCACGATCCCAGCCACGGCAACCAGGTGCGGTCGCGCTCCCGCCAGCGGCCGCGCCGGCAATTAGGACCTCGGCCGGGGCGCCGGTTCGGCGCGGGCCCGGCCCCTTGGCCGCCGGGCGGTACGGCAGTATGCTCGGCACTTGCCGCTGGGGGGAGCTGTCGATGCGGGTGCTGGTTACTGGCGGGACCGGGTATGTCGGCTGTCATACGGTGGCCGCGCTGGCCGGGCAGGGTCATCAGGTCCGGCTGCTGGTGCGGGCCCGGGACCGGGTCGCGCCCGCCCTTGATCCGCTGGGGGTGGCCGGGGCCGACGTCGTGGTCGGGGATGTGACCAGCGCCGCGGCGGTCGAGCAGGCGGTGCCCGGCTGCGACGCGGTGGTGCACGTCGCCTCGGTGTTCTCGCTGGATCCGCGGCGGGCCGCCGTCATGCAGCGGGCCAATCCGGCCGCCGCCGACACGGTCCTGGGGGCGGCGCGGCGCCACGGGCTGGACCCGGTCGTATACGTGTCGACCATGGGGGTGTTCGTGCCGGTCACCACCGCGAGGCTGGACGCCGGGACGCCGCTCGGCGCCGGGATCGGCCCGTACACCGGCTCCAAGATCGCGGCCGAGCTGGTGGCGCGCGGCGCCCAGCAGGCAGGCGCCCCGGTGGTGATCACCTACCCGGCCGTGATCCAGGGGCCGCACGACCCGCACCTGGGTGATTCGGTCCGGTTCGTCCGTGACCTGCTGCGCGGGCGGCTGCCGGTGCTGCCGCGGGGGCACCTGAGCTTCGTCGACGTGCGTGACGTGGCCGCCCTGCACGCGGCGGTGTTGCGCCCGGGCCGGGGCGCGCGGCGCTACCTGCTGGGCGGCCCGGCGGTGCCGATCACTGAGGTCGCGGCAGTGCTGGGCGATCTCACCGGGCGTCGGCTGCCGCACCGGACCGCCCCGGACTGGGCGCTGCGGCGCGGCGGCCGCCTGGCCGACTGCGCTCAGCGGCTGCTGCCGGTGCGGCTGCCCGTCAGCGCGGAACAGGTGGCACTGCCCCTCAGCATCCCGGCCGGCGCCGTCGTGGACGACTCCGCCACCCGTCAGGAGCTCGCCATCGAGCGCCGTGAGTTGCGCGAGACGCTAGCCGACACGGTGCGCTGGCTGGCCGCACGCGGCCTGGTCACCGCCCGCCAGGCCGGCGCCCTGGCCCGCTGACCTGCCCCGCCCCCACCCGGCACCGCCCACTGGCCACAGCAAGGCGTGGTGTGACGACGGTCCTGAGCCGGACGCAACGGGCCCGATGCTGTCCATGCCGAACGCTTCCATGGTCACCCCCGAGCCGAGCTGGACCCAGCAAAGACCTCACACCAAATCACTAGCCAGGCCAGAGTCTGGAAGTGCCCATCCGCCTCAGGCAACGGCGGAGCACTGGGAGATCTTGAAATCCGCTACGCGTGACATGCTGTGGGTTGAAGCCGGAGACAGTGGGCGAGATACTGATCCGCAGGCCTGATGTGCGTTTGTGCACGTGGGGGTGGTAGTGATGACAAAGTACCTGGTTCTGTTCGGCCTCACCGGCGAGACGATGAAACGGTTCGTCGCCAAGCCCTCCGACCGGGCAGCTGTCGTCCAGCAGCTGGCGGAGTCGGCCGGGGGGAGCCTCGAGTCGTACTACTGGATGTTCGGTCAGTACGACGGTGCGGGCGTCTTCGTGCTGCCTGACTCGCGCACCATGGCCGCGGTGAGCCTGGCGGCCGGCAGTTCGGGTGCCTTCACGCGTTTCGAGACGCACGAGCTGATCGAGTCCAGCGATCTGACCGCGATCGCCGAACGGGCGCGAGGGATGGGCTACCAGCCGCCAGGCGCCTAACCGGCGCGCCGGATGTCATAGAGCCCCGAACCCACTGCGCCTCGTGGATGTGGTCGCGGTGGCGTGATGTGACTTGGACCATGGTGCGCCTCCGCCAGCGCACACGGACCGGCCTGCGGCCTGATCCTGGCCGGAAACAGGGTAGGCCTCCGCACCCGGATACGATCACCTGGCACGTTACCCGCGGGTGTTCCTCCACATGGAGACATGAACGGGCTCCAGCGCCTGCTGGACGGCGCTGGCCAGGTCAGCTTGCACGGCGTCCAGGTCGACGGCGTCCTTCAGCCGGGCGGCGAACGCGGCCACCATCTGATCGGCGTCATAGCAGGCCCGGTTGAACCTGCGGTCTACCGCCCGCTGCACCCGCGACCGCAGCGGGCTGAAAAAGGCCGCGGACACCAGCGTGGACCCGGCCACGGCCACCGGCGACTTGAGCGTGAGCACCTCGGTGGCCAGCAGCACCAGGCCCGCATACACCCCCACCAGCAGCCCGGTCACGATCGCATAGGACAGCGTCCGGGAGATGACCCGGTCGATCTCATACAGCCGGTACTTCAGGACCGCGATCGCGATGGCCACTTCCAGGCACAGCAGCGCCAGGTT
>DATBGO010000315.1:0-17535 GCA_036558005.1 Streptosporangiaceae bacterium
AGGGCGGCGGGCCAGCGGGGCCGGGCGGTCCCGGGCCGGCGCTGGATACGCCGATCGCCCGGGCCGCCCGGGCGGCCGTGGCCGCTCGCGGCGGGGCTGCCTGGCCCCGGCCCCGCTCGTGCCGGATCATCACGATCGCGAACCAGAAGGGCGGCGTCGGCAAGACCACGACGGCGGTCAACCTGGCCGCCGGCCTGGCGCTGCACGGCTCCCGGGTGCTGGTGGTGGACCTGGACCCGCAGGGCAACGCCTCCACCGCGCTGGACGTTGATCACCGCACCGGGGTCGTGTCCATCTACAACGTCCTGGTCGACGGGCAGCCGCTGTCAGCCATCATCCAGCCGGTCGACGGCATCGCGCAGTTGTACTGCGCGCCCGCGACCATCGACCTGGCCGGCGCGGAAATCGAGCTGGTCCCGCTGGTGGCCAGGGAATCCCGGCTGGCCAGGGCGGTCGCCAGCTATGACGCGTCGAACCTGGACTACATCTTCATCGACTGCCCGCCCTCGCTGGGCCTGCTGACGGTGAACGCCCTGGTCGCCGCGCCCGAGGTGCTCATCCCGATCCAGTGCGAGTACTACGCGCTGGAGGGCCTGGAGCAGCTGCTGCGGACGGTGGACCTGGTCCGCAGCCACCTCAACCCGGAACTGAAGGTCACCACCATCCTGCTGACCATGTACGACGGCCGCACCCGGCTGGCCTCGCAGGTGGCCGACGAGGTACGCGGGCACTTCGGCGACATCGTGCTCGGCTCGGTGATCCCGCGCAGCGTCCGGGTGTCGGAGGCGCCCAGCTACGGCCAGTCGGTGATGACCTATGACCCCGGGTCGAGCGGCGCGGTGTCCTACATGGAGGCGGCCAGGGAGATGGCCCACCGCAACGTCCGCTCGAACCAGCCCGGCTGAGCCGCCCGCTGAGCTGCCGGGCTGGTTCCCGCCGGGGCTGGCCGGCCCGAGCGCGCCGTCCAGGTGGGAGACATCGTTCAAATATATGTTTGATTTATCCTCATCAGCTTGCTCTTTGCTCCGCGCTAGCCTGCTGGCCTGGCGAAAAGGATAAGGTCAGTAGCCGAGTCAGCCAGTGCACAGCGAGGAGAGGCGATGCCTCAGCAGAAGCGGGGCCTGGGCAAGGGCCTGGGCGCGCTCATCCCGACGGCACCGTCATCTCCCGATCATCAGGCAGTGCCGGGCCCGCGCGCGGGCGGCGGGGAGGCGGCTGGTGCCGGGGCCTACTTCGACGAGATCCCGGTCGGCACCCTGACGCCCAACCCGCGCCAGCCCCGGCAGGTCTTCGATCCCGAGGCACTCGAAGAACTCGCCGCCAGCATCCGGGTGGTCGGCTTGCTGCAGCCGGTGGTGGTCCGCGCGATCATGCCGGGCCACTACGAGATCGTGATGGGCGAGCGGCGCTGGCGGGCCTGCCAGCAGGCCGGGCTGGAGTTCATCCCGGCGATCGTCAGGGAGACCTCCGATGACGACCTGCTCCGGGACGCGCTGATCGAGAACCTGCACCGCGAGCAGCTCAACCCGCTGGAGGAGGCGGCCGCCTACCAGCAGCTGCTGGATGACTTCTCGGCCACCCATGACGAGCTGGCCCGGCGGGTGGGCCGGTCACGGCCGCACATCTCCAACACCATCCGGCTGCTGAACCTGCCGGCCGGGGTACAGAAGCGGGTCGCCGCCGGGGTGCTGAGCGCCGGTCACGCCAGGGCGCTTCTGACGGTGACGGAAGTGGCCGCGCAGGAGCACCTGGCGCACCGGATCGTGGCGGAGGGCCTGTCGGTGCGGGCGGTCGAGGAGATCGTCGCGATGGGGGTGCAGCCGGCCAAGGCGAGCCGGCCGCAGGCCGCCAGGAACAAGCCGGTGGCGCCCGGGCTCAAGGAGCTCGCCGACCGGCTGTCGGACGCGTTCGACACCCGGGTAAAGGTGGAGCTCGGTCAGCGCAAGGGCAAGATCGTGGTGGAGTTCGCCTCGCTGGAGGACCTGGAGCGGATCGTGTCAGCGATGTCACCGGACGCCGCCCGCTCTGCCCGAGGGTAACCCGCGTCCCCTGGCACCGGGCCCGGCCCGCGGCCCGGCGGCCGCCGGGCCGGCCCTCGTCCGCCTGGCACACGCTGAGCCATGTTTCACGTGAAACCGGCCCCGAAACCGCCGTCTCCCAGGGCCGCCGTGTTTCACGTGAAACCCGCGCCAGGTGACCGTGCCTGGCGGCTCAGCCGGCCATCGCGCCAGCCCGCTCGCGGACGCTGGCGGCGAACTCGTCCACCTGGCCGGCCGTGGTGTCGAACGCCGTCATCCACCGGACCACATTCCGGCCGGCGGGCCATTTCTGGAAGGTCCAGTCCCGCTGCAGAGCCGTGATCAGATCCGGCGGAAGCACCGCGAAGACGGCGTTGGACTCGACCGGCTGGTACAGCCCGAGCCCGGGCGCCCCGGTGACGCCGTCGGCCAGGCGGCGGGCCATCTGATTGGCGTGCCGGGCGTTGCTCAGCCACAGCCCCCCGTCCAGCAGCGCGCCGAACTGTGCCGCCAGGTAGCGCATCTTGGAGGCGAGCTGCATCTGCTGCTTGCGCAGGTACGGCAGGTCCGCGCTGAGTCCCGGCCGCATCACCGCCACTGCCTCCGCGCCGACCGCGCCGTTCTTGGTGCCGCCGAAGGTGAGCACGTCCGCGGTGGCGGCCAGCGCCGCCAGCTCGCAGTCCAGCGCGGCCGCCGCGTTGGCCAGCCGGGCGCCGTCGATGAACAGCAGCAGATCGTTCGCGTCGCAGAACTCGCGCAGTGCGGCCAGTTCGGCCAGCGTGTAGCAGGTGCCGAACTCGGTCACCTGGGAGATGGCCACGACCCGGGGCTGGGCCCGGTGTGAGTCCCCGCGGTCATCCAGCCGGGGAGCGATGAGCTCAGGGGTCAGCTTGCCATTCGCCGTGACCACCGGCAGCAGCTTGCTGCCGAGCACCCGCTCGGCCGCGCCGCACTCGTCGACGTTGATGTGCGCGCCGTCCGGGCAGACGACCGCCTGATGCGGGCGCAGCATCAGGCTCAGGCCCAGCACGTTGGCCGCGGTGCCGTTGAACACGAAGTGGACCCCTCCGGCGGCGCCGAGCAGGCTGGCGATCCTGGCGGCCACCCGCTGGCTCAGCGGGTCGTCGCCGTAGGCCACCGCGTCGCCGGCGTTGGCCTGACTCAGCGCCCGCAGCACCGCCGGGTGGGCGCCAGCGTGGTTGTCGCTGCCGAAGCTCTTGCGAGTTGGACTCACCTGGTTCTCTCCTTCGGATGGAAGCGGCGGGATGAGCCTAGCTACCGGTTCGCGAGCAGTTGCGACCGCAGGTGCGGCAGGGCCCGGCATACCCGGCGAATCCTCGGTACGATGTCCTCAGGCCACGACGTGACCGCGCGCTGGGGGGATCGCGGGCATCCGGGCCGGGGCTGTGGCGGGAACGTAACCCTAGCGATCTCAGAGGTGCTAGTTGTCGCGCCGTCTTGCGAGCATCACGCTGGATAACCTTGATGATCTTCCAAACCGCTGCCGTCGCTGCGTGTTCTGGGAGCTGGATCCTGTCAGCTATGCCCGGGCGACCGAGGAAGGCGACCCGCGGCTGGAGAAGGAGTCCTGGATCTCCTCGGTACTGCTGGAGTGGGGCAGCTGCGGGAAGATCGCCTATGTGGACGGGGTCGCGGCGGGCTACATCCTGTACGCGCCGCCGCACCTGGTGCCCAGGTCGGTCGCCTTCCCGACCAGCCCGGTGAGCGCCGACGCGGTGCTGCTGATGACCGCCCACGTGCTCGGCGAGTTCGCCGGCGGCGGGCTGGGCCGGATGCTGGTCCAGGGCGCGGCCAAGGACATGACCCGGCGCGGCGTGAAGGCCATCGAGGCGTTCGGCGACCTGAAGTGGAAGGGGCCCGCCTGCGTGGTGCCCGCCGACTACCTGCTCGCGGTCGGGTTCAAGACCGTCCGGCAGCACCTGCGCTACCCGCGGCTGCGGCTGGAACTGAAGACGGCCCTGTCCTGGCGCGAGGACGTCGAGGTGGCGCTGGAGCGGCTGCTCGGCTCGATGACACCGGAGCGGTCACTGCGGCTGGCCTGATCCCGGCCACGGCCGGGGGTGGCTGAACTGAAAGAGCTTTCTATAGCATCGGGCTGAACGGTATCTTCCCGATATCAGCATCGAAAAAGGGCAGGCACCCGCTATGACGGGTACCTGCCCTTGAGGTCAGCGAGCCGGCGGCCGGGCCGCGCCAGCTCAGATGAACTCAGCGAGATCGTGCAGCAGCGCTGACTTCGGCCGGGCGCCGACGATCTCCTTCACGACCTCGCCGTCCTTGAAGACGCCGAGCGTCGGGATGTTGAGGATGCCGTACCGCTGCGTCACGAGCGGGTTGTCGTCCACGTTGAGCTTGACCACGTCGATCTTGCTGGCGTACTCCGCGGCGATCTCCTCCAGGACCGGGGCGACCTGGCGGCAGGGGCCGCACCACTCCGCCCAGTAGTCCACGAGGACCGGCTTGTCGCTCTTGAGCACGTCAGTCTCGAAAGTCGCGTCGGTTACTGTCTTGGTTGCACCCACGGTGGGGACTTCCTTCCGTTTTCTCAGATGACTGCGGTCGCGGTCCGGATTCCGTCGCGGCCTGGCCTGGTCAGCCGTGCTGCTCTGCCAGCCACCGCTCAGCGTCCAGTGCCGCGGCGCAGCCCGTGCCCGCGGCGGTGACGGCCTGCCGGTAAGTGCGGTCGACCACGTCGCCGGCCGCGAACACCCCGTCGATCCGGGTCCGGGTGGACGGCTGGTCGACCAGCAGGTAGCCGTCGGGGTCGGCGGCGAGCTGACCGGTGAACAGCTCGCTGCGCGGGTCGTGGCCGATGGCGATGAACAGCCCGGTGACCGGGAGCACGGACTCCCCGCCGGTCTTGGTGTTCTTGAGCCGGACACCGCTCACCCGGTCCTCCCCGAGCACCTCGGCCACCTCGGTGTCGAAGGCGAACCGGATCTTCGGGTTGGACACCGCCCGCTCAGCCATGATCTTGGAGGCCCGCAGCGCGTCCCTGCGGTGGATCACGGTCACCGAGCTGGCGAACCGGGTCAGGAACGTGGCCTCCTCCATCGCCGAGTCGCCGCCGCCGACCACCGCGATGTCCTGGTCCCGGAAGAAGAAGCCGTCACAGGTGGCGCACCAGGACACGCCATGTCCTGACAGCCGCTTCTCGCCGGGCACGCCCAGCTCCCGGTAGCCCGACCCGGTGGCGATGATCACGGTCCTGGCCAGGTAGCTGTCGGCGTCGGTGGTGACCACTTTCGGCGTCGCCGCGAGGTCGACCTCGACGACGTCCTCGGGCCTCAGGTCGGCCCCGAACCGCTCCGCCTGCTTGCGGATCGCGTCCATCAGGTCCGGGCCGAGCACGCCATCGGGAAACCCCGGAAAGTTCTCCACGTCCGTGGTGTTCATCAAGGCGCCACCCGAGGTCACCGAGCCCTCGAGAATCAGCGGATTAAGCCGCGCCCGGGCCGCGTACAACGCCGCGGTATATCCGGCCGGGCCAGACCCGATGATGACGACGTCCCGAATCTCGCTCACTGAGGTTGCCCTTCTTTCAGTTGCCTGCACGTCAACCGATCCTAGGGCCCGGAGATTCCCGTTTCCGGCGCTGCGTCAGCTGCCCGGGGGAAGGGTGGCCTGGGCGAGAATATCGCCCGCCGCGGCCGAGCAGCCGGGTCCCGCGAGCCAGACGTGCTCAGGGCTCTGCTTGCTGGCCGCCGCGATAATCACCACCGCGGGGGACGCCTGATAGGTCACGGTTTCCACCAGGATGATCTGGTCCGCTGCGACGATCTTGGCCACGCATCCGGCCAGCGCGCTCAGCCGGAAGCCGCCCATGCTGGCAGCCGTGCCGGTGTTCGCATTCTCGCCCGGGCTGGCTGCGGGGTGGCCCGCTCCTGACGTCCGCAGCGGGAATCCGGCCGTTTTGCGGTAGTCGGCCAGCAGAGCCTGAGCCTGCGGCTTCAGCGAGCCGGCCTTGATGGCTACCCGGCTGGCCACCGGGATGAAGCTGCCCGGCCGGCCGGCGTGCTCAAACGGCACCGCAGGGCCGGCTACCCGCTGCTGCGGCGCGGCGGGCTCGCTGAGCCGGCTCTGCGCGGGCCCGGCCGACGCGGCCGCGCCTGCCGAACTGCTGCTGCCCGTGCTGCCGCCGCCGTGCTCGGCAATCAGGTAGGAGCCGCCGCCGATCACCAGCACGGCTGCCGCGGCGGCGGCGGCCAGTCCGGCCACCCGCCCGGCCGGCCAGGACGACAACCCGGTCCAGGGTGCTCTGCGCGGCGGCCCGCCCGGTGACCCGGATGGCGCCTCCAGGCCCTGCCAGGACCCGGTGCTGGCGGTCCCGGCGGGCTGCCGGTTCCGGCGGGCTGACTCGGTCATCAGCGCGGTCTGGATCCGGTCAGCAAGGTGATCAGGCATCGGGGGGATCTGGGTCTGGGCCAGGAGCACCGGTACCCGGTCCAGGTCGTCGCGGACCGCGGTGCAGTGCGCGCAGCCGGCCAGGTGCGCGCCGATCCGAGCCGCCCGGCGGCCGCTCACGTCGCCTTCGCCGTACCTGGCGATGGCCTCGGGGCTGACGTGCCGTCCGATCATGCCTGATCACCCCCCTCCTGCGCAGGTAGGACGTTTCCGGCCGCCGATTGGTTCCGCTGGGATGGGGCCTGGTTCCACTCGCCGCGGCCCGCCTTGCCGCCCGGACGCAGGTAGGCCAGCCGCGGCAGCAGCCTGGCCCGCCCCCGCGCGCACCGGCTCTTGACCGTGCCCTGGGACACCCCGAGGATGTCGGCGGCGGCCGCCACCGGGTAGCCGAGCATGTCCACCAGCACCAGCGCCGCCTGCTGGTCATGCGGCAGCCTGCGCAGTTCCGCGGTCACGTCGATGGCGACATCGCTGTCGGCTGAGGGGTCATGCTGTGCCCGCGAGCCGGCCAGGCCGTCCAGCACCCGCTCGTCCGGCGTGCTGGTCACCGGCCGGGCCGCCCGGCGGCGGAGCCGGTCCAGGCTGGCGTTGATCACAATCCGGTGCAGCCAGGTCGTGACCGCCGAGTCGCCGCGGAAGCTGCCGGCCCGGCGGAACGCGGAGATCATCGCGTCCTGGAGCGCGTCAGCGGCTTCTTCAGGGTCGCCGAGGGTTCGGACCGCCACCGCCCACAGCCGGTCCCGGTGGCGGAGGAAAAGCTCGCCGAACGCGTCCGGGTCACCCTCGACATGACGGCGGAGCAGGTGGGCGTCGGATGGCTGGAGGTCCGCGGGTGCCCCCGGTTCAGGCAGCGGACGCCCGGCACCGGCGCCGTCGGGCTGGTGCTGTTCCGTTGCGGTCCTCCCGTCGCGGCGGCGGGACGGTCACGCGCCCTCGCCTGCTTGGAGAGCCGTCCGGCCTAGTCGGTTCCGTGCAGGACGACGTTGTTGATCTCGGCCATGTACTTGCTGCCGCTTCCGGGCATTGCGGGCAGCTTAGTGAACCAGATCAGCACGTACCGGCCGCTCGCGCTGCTGTGCACGGTGAACCGCTGAGCCCCGCCAACGTCAGTGGCGCTGGCCAGGGTGGTCATCGACTGGACCGTGGCCGGATCGCGTGCGTTGGAGTTCCCGATCTCGATCCGCATGTCCGCGCCCTGGGTCGGGCCGAACTGGATCTGCAGCCAGTCCAGGCGGACCGGCTTGCCCATGTCGATCATCAGGCCGCTGCCCGGCTTGAGGCCGCCGAATACCGGGCTGAGGTAGAACTGCGAGGTCCACTTGGTGGCCGGCTTGCCGTCGATGGCCAGCCCGGCGTCCTTGCTGTTCTCGTCGCCGGCGTCGCCGAGGTTATAGGCGTCAAAGCCGGACGCGCCCACCGGCGCTAGCAGCGCGCCGGTCGCGGCGGCCGACTTGGACGACGGCGAGAGAGGGCCGGTGGTGTGCCCCGGATGCTTCCTGAGCTGGAAGGCCGCGGCCACGACCCCGGCCATGACCACCAGCACCACCAGGCCGACCAGCCCGGCCCGGGTACGCGTGCCCTGCCTGGGCGGGCGGCGCGCGGGCCGGCGGCCGTTTCGCCGGGCCGGCGTCTCGTACTGCTCGCCCGACCAGTAGTCGTCCTCGTCGGGTGGCTGGTGGCCGCCCCGCGTGCTATCACCCCGGCCTCGCGGCGCCGCGGGCAGCAGCGGCGGCGGGGCAGGCGGGATCGCGGCGGACAACGCCGCCGACAGCTGGGCCGGCGTGGTCAGCACCGGCCCGTTCCCGCGGTCGCGCAGCAGCATGGCCTGGCAGGTGATCTCGTCCAGGGCGGCGGGCACTCCGGCCCGCACCTGCCGCGGGCTGCAGGGGATCCCGGCGGCCAGCGGCGCCGCGGGCAGTCCGGGGTATTCCGGGCCCGGCCAGTGGCCGGTGAGGGCGGCGTACAGCAGGCAGCCCAGCCCTCGGGTGTCGGTCAGGGCCGGGTCGTCGGCGGTGGCCCCGGTCAGCGCCGCGCCGATGCCCAGGCCCACGATCTTGACGCCGCCGCCTTGCGTCCACCGCAGCGACTGCGGGGTCAGGCACAGGTGCGCCAGCCCGGCCGCGTGCGCGACCGCCAGCGCGCCGGCCGCCTCGGCGACGATCCCGGCGCCGCTCGCGGGGTCGAGCGGGCCGGCCGTCAGCAGGTCGTCGAGGGTGTCGCCGTCCGCCCACTCCATCACGATGTAGGCGCGGTCCCAGTCATCCTCGACGTCGAAAACCTGAGCGAGCCTGGAGTCATTCAGCCTGCTGGCGGCGCGCGCGGCGGTGACCACCTCACGGATCCGCGGGAATCCAGGGGCGAAAGTGAAGACGGTGACGGCGCGGGCGAGCGTCTCGTCGATGGCCTTCCAGGCGGCCCAGCCCGCCGCGCTGGCCACCCTGTCCTCAAGCCGGTATCGCCCGCCGAGGCGGGTACCCGGTTCCGAGGTATAGGTGCTCATAGGCCTTCACGCAGGAGCGGGCAACTCTCCACTCTCCCTCCGGCCCCGTAACAAGCTAACAGCGCACGACTACACCATCATGCTGCACAACATGCTAGGCCGCGCATGGCACCCCCGAGAGGTTCGAACCCGCCCCTTCGCAAACCGTTACCACCAAGAGACATTGCTGAGGGAAGTTGCCGCTGGTCAACCGGGGTGGCTGACGGACCGGGGAGGCCCGGCTTTGCCGATTTCCCAGCCCGGGGCGGCCAGTGGTCAGCGGCGCAGCCTGGCCGTTACGCTGGCGGTCAGGTCGGTGACCTCGGCGATCCCGGATGCCTTGGCGAACAGCACGTACATCAGCAGTGCGCCGCCGCCGGCCAGGGTGACGGTGATGATCGCCGAGATGGTGCCGCCAGCCGGGACCACGGCGTTGATCATGACCGACACGGCCACCGCGAACAGCACCGCGGGAATCGCCGCGACGTGCATCCTGATCAGGCTGCTGGAGATCGCGGGCCCGTCCAGGCCGCCGATCCGGCGGCTGAGCACCCACCAGGCCGCGACCGTGCCGACCAGGTTCGCCAGCCCGAAGCCGGCCCCCAGGCCCGCCACCACCTGCCGGGCCGGCAGCACCTCAAGCGCGGCCAGGTTAGCGCCGATGTTGGCCAGCATGGTGAGCACCCCGATGATGGCCGGGGTGCGGCTGTCGTGCAGCGAGTAGAACACCCGCAGCAGCAGCTGGAAGAGCATGTACGGCAGCAGGCCCAGGGAGAACACCGCGAACACCTCGCCCAGGTACCTGGCGTCCGCGGGCGAGGTGCTGCCGTAGCCGAACAGCGCGATCGCCATCGGCGGCCCGAGCACGGCCAGCACCAGGGCGGATGGCGCCACGATCACCGACGCCAGCCGGGCCGCGGTGGAGAAATCGCCCGCCACCAGCCGGTACCGGCGCTCGGCAGCGTGCGCGCTCATCCGGGGCAGCATCGCGGTGATCACCGATATGCCGACGATCGCGTACGGCAACTGGAACAGCTGCCAGGCGTTGCTGTAGGCGGAGAAGCCGGCCCCGGCATCAGCCTGGGAAACCCGCGAGCCCGCCGCGTTGGCCACCACGGTGGTCACCAGGAAGGCGACCTGGGTGGTGACCACGTAGCCGAACATCCACCCGCCCATCCGGCCGATCTCGCCCACCTCAGCCCGCCGGAAGTCGAACCGGGGACGCCAGCGGAACCCCACCGCCCGCAGCGATGGCACCAGCGCGACGGTCTGCGCCACGATGCCGATCGTGGTGCCCAGGCCCAGCAGCTGGATCTCGCCCGCGGAGATGCTCGCCGGGGTCTGGTTCAGGCCCGCGATGGCCATGAAGGCCAGGCCGACCAGTATCACCACCACGTTGTTGACCACCGGGGTCCACATCGGCGCGCCGAACCGGCCGCGGGCGTTCAGGATCGCGCCCGCCAGCGAGCACACCCCGTAGAAGAAGATCTGCGGGATGAAGAAATAGGCGAAGATCATCGTCAGGTGCCGGGTCGCCGCGTTGGCGACATGCAGCCCGTACAGGTCGGCCAGCGGGCCAGCCGCGATCGTCGCGGCCACCGTGATCACGCCGAGCGCGATCACCCCGAGGGTGAAGATCCGCTGGTCGTAGGCCTCGCCCCGGTCACCTTCCCGTTTCGCGGCGCTGACCAGCAGCGGCACCACCACGCTGGTGAGGATGCCGCCGAGCATCAGGTTGTAGACCGCGTTCGGCAGCGTGTTGGCGATGTTGTAGGCGTTGCCGAGGTCGTGGGTGCCGACCGCGTAGATCAGCACGGCGGTGCGCAGGAATCCGGTCACCCGCGAGGCGATCGTGCCGATCGCCATGATGCCGCTGGACCGGACCAGGCTGGCGTCGTCCGCGGTGGACGGGGTGGCCTCCGCGTCAGTTAGTGCTTCCGCGCCGGCTTCATCCGGGACGGGACCAACCCGCATCGCGGTCGGCCCGGCCTGGTGTCCGGGCGTACTCATCAGCGTCCTCCAGGTCATCAGCGCCGGCCCCGGCACGCGCGTTCGCGGGGCCAGACTCGACGGTATCGGCTCTGCCTGACCTGGCGGTCGGGCGAGGCATGCTTCCGGGCCATTGTTGCTGGTCAGCACTCGGCTGCGAGGGGTGATCCGGATCCGGGGGCAGCGGCGGCGGCTGGCCGGCCGCCGAGCGCGGCCGCCTGGCAGGCAGTGGCATGGCGGGCGGCCGGGTAGCCCCCGGGTCCGCGGCAGGCGGCTGTCCCGTAGAGAGCTGACCGGCAGGCGGCTGTCCCGTTGGCTGGGCTGCTCCCGGCCAGGGTGTGCGAACGTCCGTCCCGTGCTGGGCTGGTTCGGACTGCGCCGCCTCGGGGTTGGCTGCTCCCGGCCAGGGCGCGTGCCCGCCCCTGCCGTGCTTGGCTGACGCGTCCTGGTCGCGGGCTGGTGACCCTCCCTGGCCGGCATATCCCTGGCCGGCGTGTTCCTGGCCGGCGTGTTCCTGGTCAGGCTCGGCCACCCCGGACCCCGCCGCCCCGGACCCGGCTGGCCTGGCATCGGCTGGCCTGGCATCGGCTGGCCTGGCATCGGCCGGGTCGTCCTTGGCCGGCCCGCCTGCCCCGCCTGCCCCGCCGGATCCGCCCGGGCCGTCAGGGCCGCCGTCCCGGCTGGCATCGTCCCGGCTGGCACCGCCCCGGCCGCGCCGCACCGCCTTGGTCGCCGAGGTGAGCATGAACACGCCGAGTGCCGCGGCGATGATCACCAGCGCCAGCGTGCCGTAGTGAGTGGCCTGGATGGTCATCGCCACCGGCCCGCCAGGCAGCGGCGTGCCGCCCGGGGTAAGCAGGCTGAGCTGGAGGGTGGTGGAGCTGACCGCCGCGGTGTTCACCCCGAGCTTGATCGTTATCACGTTCCCGGCCGGCACCGTCAGCAGGCCGCGCTGGCTCCGGACCGTGATCGACCCCCCGGCCGGCACGCTCACCCGCAACCGGACCTTCACCGGGTAGCCGAGATGGTTGGCGATCGATACCGGGACCGTTCCCTTCAGCCCGCCGAGGGTGACCCTCGGCTGGGCCAGCAGCGTCACCTTGCGCTGCTGGGCGGCGACGAAGCCAGCCACCTGGCGCAGCAGCTGCCTGCCGGTCCTGGCGGCCGGCCCGCGGCCGCGCCAGGCCGACGACTCGGTCGCGAGCGCGGCGCGGCTGAGCGCGGTGTCCGGCTGCGGCCTGATGCTCTGCAGCACCGCCGCCTTGCGGTCCAGCTGGTGCACGTGCAACAGCAGGGTCCGGCCGAGCATGCCCGAGCTCGCTCCTAGCGGCAGCTCTAGCCGGCGCGGCACCTGCCCGGCCGCCGGCCGGCCCGACAGCAGCGCGGCGGCGCTCACCGGCCGCAGCCACGGCGCGCTGACCGTGCTGGCCAGCAGGTCGCGGGCCAGCCTCGGGCTGGGGTCCCACCGGCTCGGTGGCGCGACCACCACCGACCGGCCGAGGTCGGGCGCCTCGGCCGCGATCATCGCGGTCTGTGCCAGGTAGAGCTGCCTGGCCGCCAGCCCGCCGCCGGGCACGGCGGACGAGGTCCCCGCCGCGCCGAGGATCGAGGTGATCTCGTGGTCGCTGACCAGCACCCGCAAGTCCGGTCCTTCCCCGTCCGGGGTTACCGCCTGCGCGCTGGGAGTCGGCGGGAAGCTGCTCAGCGGCAGCATGGTCGCGCTGTCCAGCACGACCGCGCTGATCCCGTTGACGCCGGCCAGGCTCTGCAAGGTGGGGTAGTCGGCCACGCCGCCTGGCGGCCAGGCCATGCCGCGCAGCGTCGCCGGGCCGCCGGAGGCCTGGGCCGGGCTGAAGTCCCGGTGCAGGATCTGGCCCGCCACCTCCCTGCCCTCGGTGAACGCCCTGGCCAGATCGCCGTTCATGCCCCGCCGCACCAGCGCGATGTCATCAACGTCGGCGTACGGGGTGACGAACACCGGCTGCCTGGCGGTCGCGGACTTGAGCTCGCTGAGCCAGTCGCGGGCGGCCCGGCTCGGCGGCTCGGCCGTGCTGGTGCACAGCTTGCTGCCGCTGACGCCGTAGGGCCGGGTCATGGTGTCCGCGTCGGACAGCAGCGCCGGGTCGATCGCCCAGGTCAGGTGCGCCCGGCTGGTATAAGCCGCGGCTGCCTCGAGCAGCCCGGCCAGCCTGCCGTCACCGGACACGCTGGCGGCGAGGCCGCTGCTGGTCAGCCCGCCGCAGGGGGACTGGCGCGGCTGGTCGACCAGCGGCCAGACCCAGGCGATCTGCTCGCGAACCGGGTCAAGCGCGCGTTTTCCCGGCCAGAACGGCAGGAACGTGCGGCTGGCGTCCAGGGTCGCGCCGACCGAGTTCTCCGCCTGCGCGGCCAGGGGATACACGCCGAACGCGGACACCCGCAGCTTGCTCGCTGGCAGCCGGATCGACCACGGGGCCATCGCCTTCGGCGCCAGCGAGCCGATCGCGGTGCTCGCGCCCGGCACCGCGGCCAGCGCCGGGCCGGTGCTGGTGCTGGTGGCGTAGTCCTGCAGTGAGTCCCGGTTGCTGAACGCCGACCGGGAGGAGGTGAGCTGGATCGTCAGCGCGGAGACACTGGCGGCGGAGGCGTTGGTGACCGTCCCGGTGACCGTCACCGTCTGCCCTGGCCGCGCGTAGCCGGGGCTGATCGAGTCGATCACCACCGAGACCGGCGGGGTGTCAGCTGCCTGGCTGCCCGCCGCGGCCCCGGCCGCCGGGACGGCCAGCGGGATCGCCGCCGCCAGGCCGCCCGCCGCGGCCGCCGCGAGCAGGGCCCGGGCCAGCCTGACTGGCCGGCCGGGCCGGCGGGGCTGAGCGGGTGGCGGTGGCGGCATGCGGGAAATGTTATTGCCGTTGGCCGGATATAGTGACCCGGCCGGCCAGGTGCGCCATCCGGGACCGCCCGGGGCGGCTGCCCGGCCGCGCACGGTACCGCGCGGTGAGAACGTGCACCATAAGCTCCCTCCGGGCTCCCCGGGTTTCCCAAGCTTACGTGCAGCACCTACCCTCAATGCCCGTGCCGGATTCCACGCCACTGACCCAGGGCCAGCAGGCCGCCGCGGCCGCGCTGCTCGCGGGCGCGTCGCCGCTGGCCGCTGAGCTCGGCGAGATCTTCGCGCGGCACGGTCACGAGCTCGCGCTTGTCGGCGGCCCGGTCAGGGACGCGTTCCTCGGCCGCCTGTCCGGCGACCTCGACCTCACCACCGACGCGCCGCCGCAGCGCATCCTGGAGATCACGGCCGGCTGGCCGGACCAGGTGTGGACGATCGGCATCGACTTCGGCACCGTCGGGATGCGCAAGGGCAGCACGATCTTCGAGATCACCACCTACCGCAGCGAGCGGTACTCGCCCAAGTCGCGCAAGCCCGACGTCAGCTATGGCCGGTCACTGGACGAGGACCTGTCACGCCGCGACTTCACCGTCAACGCGATGGCTGCGCGGCTGCCCGGGTACGAATTCGTCGACCCCTACGGCGGCCTGCGCGACCTCAGGGCCAGTGTGCTGCGGACCCCCGGCAGCCCGGAGACGTCGCTGACCGACGACCCGCTGCGGATCCTGCGCGCGGCCAGGTTCTCCGCCCAGCTCGGCTTCGCCGTCACCCCCGAGCTGAGCGCGGCGATGACCCGGCTGGCCCCGAAGCTGGCCCCGTCCCAGCAGATCGTCTCAGCCGAGCGGATCTCCGCCGAGCTGGCCAAGCTGATGCTGGCCGCCGACCCGCGCGGGCCCTCCCGCGGCATCGCCCTGATGGTGGACACCCAGGTCGCCGACCAGGTGCTGCCCGAGGTGCCCAGGCTGCGGCTGGAGCGCGACGAGCATTTCCGGCACAAGGACGTCTACCAGCACTCGCTGACCGTGCTGGAGCAGGCGATCAGCCTGGAGCCGCGTTATGGCCTGGAGCGGGATCTGGTGCTGCGGCTGGCCGCGCTGCTGCACGACATCGGCAAGCCGCAGACCCGGTCCCGGCTGCCCGGCGGGCGGGTCGCGTTCCATCACCACGAGGTGGTCGGGGCGAAGCTGGCGGCCAAGCGGCTGTCCGCGCTGCGCTTTCCCTCCGATGTGGTGTCCGATGTATCCCGGCTGGTCGAGCTGCACTTGCGGTTCCACGGCTACGGGACCGGCGAGTGGACCGACTCAGCGGTCCGGCGCTACGTCCGTGACGCGGGGCCGCTACTGCCCAGGCTGCACGCGCTGACCAGGGCAGACTGCACGACCAGGAACCAGGCGAAGGCGCAGCGGCTGGCCCGCTCCTACGACAGCCTGGAGGACCGGATCACCGTGCTGGCGCAGCGGGAGGAACTGGCCCGGATCCGGCCCGACCTGGACGGCAACCAGATCATGCGGATCCTGGCCATCCAGCCCGGCCCGCTGGTCGGCAAGGCCTACGCGCACCTGCTGGAATTGCGGCTCGAGCACGGCCCGCTGGGCGCCGCGCGGGCCACTCACGAGTTGCTGCGGTGGGCCGAGGGCGAGGGACTAGCCGGCCCGGCCGCGGACTCGCCGGCTCCGGCCGGCCGGCCGGAGCCCCACCGGCCGCGCAGCTGACCGGTCAGCAGCAGGTAACAGGCCGCGGCGGCCAGGTACCCGGCGGCCACCACCGCGATCAGCGGGTATGACTTGCCGGTGACCGGCAGGAACGGTGCCGCGATGCCCGCCCCGGCCACCAGCCCCGCGTTGAACAGCATGTCGTAGATGGAGAACACCCGGCCCAGGTAGGCATCATCAACCTGCTGCTGGACGGTGGTGTCCACGCAGATCTTCACGCCCTGCGCGGTGACCCCCAGGGCGAACCCGGCCAGCAGGAACGGCACCTGGCTGAAGGTCGAGCCGAGCAGGCCGGTGCTCAGCCCGGCGGCGGCCAGCAGGCAGGTGATCCAGGCCCGCTTGCTCAGGTGCCTGGTCACCGGCGGGGTGATGACGGCCGCGATGAAGTAGCCGGCCGCGGAAGTGATCACGACCAGGGTGAGGTGGCCGAGCGCCGCGTTCGCGTCATGTGACGGATAGAAGTAGTTGCGGTACAGCAGGATCGTCATCACCAGCAAGATCCCGTAAAGGAACCGGGTCGCGGCGATGACGCCGAGGGCACAGGCGGCGTCGCGCTGCCTGGCCAGGTACGAGGCGCCGGCGGCCAGTCTCCTGGCCGCCTCGGCCAGGTCGGCCAGCAGCCCGCGCCACTGCGTGGCGGCCTGGCCGCGGTCCGGGCCGAGCAGGTCCCTGCGCATGGTGGTCGCGGTCAGCCCGGAGATCAGGTAGCAGGCCCCGCCGACCAGCAGGGTCACCGCGGACCCGGCGAGCCCCCCGCCGGTGGCGTAGTGCACGCCCAGCCCGGTGATGCCGCCGATGAAGCTCACGATCGTCCCCGAGGTCGGGGCCACCGAGTTGGCCATCAGCAGCTTGTCCTCGCGCACCACGTGCGGCAGCGCCGCGCCGAGCGCGGCCAGGAAGAACCGGTTGACCCCGAGCACCGCCAGCGCGGCGACGTACAGCGGCAGGCCGAGCCTGCCCGCGCCCACGATCAGCGCGGTCACGACGACCATCGCGGCCCGGATCAGCGCCGAGTAGGCCAGGATCTGGCGGCGCGACCAGCGGTCGATGAACACGCCGGCGAACGGGCCGATCAGCGAGTAAGGCAGGTACAGCACGGCGAACGCGGCGACGGCTGCCGCCGGGTCAGGGAAACTCTGGGCCGAGAAGAACGCGTAAGCGGCGAAGCCCGCGTTGAAGACGCCGTCCCCGGTCTGCGAGATCAGCCGGGTCGCGAAGAGCCGGCGGAAATCGCGTTCGGCAAGGACGCTGCGCAGGTCGGCGGCGAACGATGACGCCGCCGCCAGCCCCAGGCGGCGCTTCGGCTCGTTACGCACTCACTCAGGGTACGGCTGCCCGCCCAGGCCATGCCCGCCCTGGCATGCCCGGGCCGGCGGCACCCAGCAGCCGCCGGCCCGGGCATGGTCACCGGGGGCGGGTCAGCGCTCTACCTCGCCGCGGATGAACTTGTCCACCAGGTCGCGGGCGGTGTCGTCGCTGTACTGCACCGGCGGCGACTTCATGAAGTACGAGGCGGCCGAGAGGACAGGCCCGCCGACACCACGGTCCTTGGCGATCTTGGCGGCGCGGATCGCGTCGATGATGACGCCCGCTGAGTTCGGCGAGTCCCAAACCTCCAGCTTGTACTCCAGGCTCAGCGGCACGTCACCGAAGGACCGGCCCTCCAGCCGCACGTAGGCGAACTTCCGGTCATCGAGCCAGGGCACGTGGTCGGACGGGCCGATGTGGACCGCGGCCTTCTCCATCTCGTGCGGGATCTGCGAAGTGACCGACTGGGTCTTGGAGATCTTCTTCGACTGGAGACGCTTGCGCTCCAGCATGTTCATGAAGTCCATGTTGCCGCCGAAGTTGAGCTGGTAGGTACGCAGCAGCTCGACCCCGCGGTCCTCGAACAGCTTGGCCAGCACCCGGTGCGTGATCGTCGCGCCGACCTGGCTCTTGATGTCGTCGCCGATGATCGGCAACCCGGCGGCCTCGAACCGCGCCGCCCACTGCGGGTCGGAGGCGATGAACACCGGCAGCGCATTGACGAACGCACACCCG
>DATBGO010000316.1:0-97231 GCA_036558005.1 Streptosporangiaceae bacterium
ACGCCTCGCAGGTCAAGCGGAACAGGGACTGACCCGCGCCGCCGCCGGGCCGGGGCCCGCGGGCCCCGGCCCGGCGGCGGCGCGGGTCAGTCCCTGTTCCGCTTGACCTGCGAGGCGTCGGTGCCGGTGCCGCCGACGAACCGCATCGGGTCGCCCGATCCCAGGTCCGTGACGCCCGCGCTGTCCAGCGCGCCGATCGCCATGGTCCGGCGGACCGCGGAGAAGTTCAGCACGTGCGCCAGCACGCCGCCGTAGGTGAAGGTCTGCGGCGGGTCGCACATCGCGTCGATGAACGTGTCATCCGCGCGGCCTTCGCGGACCGGCGTCAGCACCAGGTCACGGAACCGCGGGCCCGCGGCCGCCAGCCGGCTCCGCCAGCCCTGCGGCGTGGTGTCGCCGGTCGCCGGCATCGCCGTCCCGCCCTGCAGCGTCGAGATCCACATCTCCAGCTGGCTGACCAGCCGGTCGGTGACGCTGCGCAGGGTCGGGTTCGCGTCGATGCCCTCGACCGACAGCTCGATCGGCCGGTCGAGCACGTCGGTGCCCACCTGGGCGGTGCGGTCGACGATCTCGCCGACCAGCCAGAGGTGATGGTCAAGCATCCGGTCCAGTACGTCCATGACGGTTCTCCTCTCGGGTGCCGGCAGCCGGAGGCTGCCCGGCGGCTGGAAGTGCACCCCGCTCGTGGCGGGCAGGTCGTGCGGCCAGCGCCCCATCCCGGTCAGCGGGCCGCTGACGCGCCGCCGGTAGGCCGACGGCGCGGATCCGTAGGCCCGGCCGAAGGCCCGGGTGAAGGCTTCCGGCGAGCCGTACCCGGCGCCCAGCGCGACCTCGATCACCGGGTCGGCCGTGCTGGTCAGCCGGTGCGCGGCACGCTCAAGCAGCAGCCGGCGCCGGAACGCCCCCGGCGGCTCGCCCAGCGCCGCCGCGGCCAGGCGGTCGAAGTGGTAGCGGGAAAGGTAGGCCCGGGCGGCGAGATCCTCGCCGCTGAAGTCAGGCTCGTCCAGGCTGTCCTCGACGACCCCGAGGATCGAGGCGAAGCGGTCTGTGCTGGTCACATGAACGATCCTGGCGCAGCGGCGGACGCTTCGCCTGATCGTCTTTGCTCAACTCGCCGGGTGCCGCCCGGGCCCCGCTGCCAGCGCGAACACCGGCACCGCCTCGGCGTCGGGGCCGCCGCGCTGGTAGCGGATCCGCAGCCGGGCCCCGACGCTGAGCTGGTCCGGGCTGGCCCCGGTCAGCTGGCTCCACCACCACGGGCCCTCGTCCAGCTGCCCGATGACCAGCACGACGGGCTGCGTGGTGCCGTCCTCCGCCGGCCTGGAGTGCGCGACCGTCCAGCTGACCAGGGTGGCGCCGCCGCCGGCCGCCTGCCAGTCCAGCTCGGCCGCCCCGCAGTGCTCGCACTGCACCGCCTGCGGGGCGCACCAGCCGCGGCAGCGGGCGCAGCGGCGCAGCCGGAACTCCCCGGCCGCGGTGCCGTCGAAGAACACCGCGGTCTGCTCGTCCCTGGACACCGGGCCGACGCTCACCGGGACGCCCCGAGCACCAGCGTGCAGTGATGGTCGAGCACCCCGCCGTTGCCGCTGACCAGCACCAGGTCCGCCCGGCCGGCCTGGCGTTCGCCGCCCTGGCCGCGAATCTGGATGATCGCCTCCGACAGCGGCGTCATGCCCCACAGGTAGTACCCCGACAGCTGCCCGCCGCCGGTGTTCAGCATCAGCGTCCCGCCCGGGCCCAGCGCACCGGACGCGGCGAACGGGCCGCCCTCGCCCTTGCCGCAGAACCCGTAGTCCTCCAGCGTGAGCAGCACCGTGTAGGTGTAGCAGTCGTAGAGCTGCAGCACGTCGATGTCGGCCAGGCCCACCCCGGCCATCGCGAGCGCCGCGGGCCCGGCCTGCGCCGCGCCGCTGACCAGGCCGAAATTGTCGTCGCGGCGCATCGAGTAGCCCGGGTGGCACTGCGCCCAGCCGAGCACCCGCACCGGGGGCTGGGCCAGCCCGGCCGCGCGGTCGGCGGTGGTGACGATGAACGCTGCTCCCCCGTTGGTCACCAGGCAGCAGTCGAGCTTCCGGAATGGCTCGGCGATCCACCGCGACGACAGGTAGTCGGTCATCGTGATCGGCTCCCGCTGCTGGGCCAGCGGGTTGCGCGCCGCCCAGTCCCGCTGGGCGATCGCGATCGCGCCCAGCTGCTCGCTGGTGGTGCCGTAGGCGTGCATGTGGCGGCGGGCGGCCAGCGCGTACAGCTGGTTGGCGCCGGTCAGCCCCGCCGCGCCGTGCAGGCCGGCCCAGCCGGCCGGCGCCCTGGCCCGGCTGTAGGCCGCCGCGGCGCCGCGGCCCGGCCGCAACGGGTCGTCCGCCCACGCGCAGGCGACGACGCTGGCCATCCCGGCCTGCACCGCGAGCGCGGCGAACTGCACCATCGCGCCGGCGGTCGAGCCGTACGCCTGCAGCTGGGCGGCCAGCCGCAGCCCGGCCAGCCCGAGGTCGCGCTGCAGGCTCAGGTGCACGCCGCCGGTGGAGCCGGAACCGACCAGCAGGCCGTCCACGTCGGTGAGCGCCAGCCCGGCGTCGGCGGCGGCCAGCCGGACCGCCTCGGCCGCGAACTGGGCGGCGGTGCGGCCATGCACCCGGCCGAGCTCGGTCAGGCCCAGCCCGGCGATCACGGGGGCACGCGGTCGGGTCGTCATCGCGGCGGGGTCGCTCCCCTCTGCTCGCCGGGCGCGGGCACGCGCCCGCGTTGCCTTAACGGTATTCGCCCCCTTTCTGCGCCAATAACCGGTATCCGGGCCTGGCCGGCCCTAAGGTGGTCAGGCGGCTGCCGCAGCCATCCCGCTGTCCCGGTGAGACGAGGTCCGCAGATGCCAGCCCCGAGGCCCGCACGGCACCAGGCCCGCCGCAGGCTCAGCGTGATGCACGTGCTGTGGGGCGCGGTCGCCGTCGCGGCGCTGGCGGTCGGCGGGCTCTACCTGGCCGGCACGCTCGCCTCTGATCCCGGGCTGGTCACCGGGGCCAGCAACACCGCGCTGACCGGGGGCGCCTGCTCCGGCGCGGGGACGGGGCAGGTCACGGACCTGCCCGGGATGCCCGTCACGCCCGGCGGGCAGGCCTCGGGCTGCCCGCGGTCATCGCCGCCGGCCAGCCCTCCGCCGCCGGCCACCCCCAGCCCGAGCCGCTCCCCGGCCAGGAAGAAGCACCCGGCCCGCCGTCACCACAGCGCGCACCCGTCGTCGCCGGCCGCCGGGGCATCGCCGACGGCCCCGCCCGCGCCGCACTCCCCGCCGCCGTCCCAGTCCGGCCTGTACGGCCAGGCCGAGGCGCAGGTGCTGGCGCTGATCAACCAGGCCCGCGCGCAGCAGGGGCTGCCCGCCTACACGAGCAGCTCCGGGCTGGTCACCAGCGCGTCCGGGCACACCCAGGTGATGGCCGGCGGCTGCGGGCTGTCCCACCAGTGCCCGGGCGAGCCGCCGCTGGGCACCAGGGAGACCAACGCGGGCGTGCACTGGACCTCGGCCGGGGAGAACATCGGCGAGGCCGGCCCGATCGCCCGCACCTCCGGCGCGATCGCCCAGGCCGCCGTCGGCCTCACCCAGGACATGCTCAACGAGAAGCCGCCCGACGACGGCCACCGGCTGAACATCCTGAGCAGCTCGTTCCGCCACGCCGGCATCTCGGTGCTGATCGACAGCTCCGGCACGGTCTGGATGACCCAGGACTTCTCCAACTAGCGTGCGGGCCCTGGCTCAGGCCAGCCCGAGTGCCGCCGCGGCGGCGTCGCATCGCGCCGGGATCACCGCCGGGGACGGCGCGGCCGACACCGCCGCGTCCGGGTCCTTCAGCCCGTTGCCGGTGATCGTGCACACCACCCGCGAGCCCGCGGCCACCTGGCCGTTCTGGACAGCCTGCAGCAGCCCGGCCACGCTGGCCGCCGACGCCAGCTCGCCGAACACCCCCTCGCGGCCGGCCAGCAGCTGGTAGGCGGCCAGGATCTGGTCGTCGGTGACCGCGTCGATCAGGCCGCCGGATGCGTCGCGGGCCTGCTCGGCCAGCCGCCAGGACGCCGGGTTCCCGATCCGGATCGCGGTCGCGATCGTCTCCGGCGCGGCCACCGGCTGGCCGGTCACGATCGGCGCCGCGCCGGCCGCCTGGAAGCCGAGCATCCGCGGGGTGGCGCTGATCCGCCCGGCGGCCAGGTACTCGCGGTAGCCCAGCCAGCAGGCGCTGATGTTGCCGGCGTTACCGACCGGCAGGCAGTGCACGTCCGGAGCGTCCCCGAGCTCGTCGGCGACCTCGAACGCGGCCGTCTTCTGGCCCTGCAGCCGGTCCGGGTTGACGGAGTTGACCAGCGTCACCGGGTACTGCGCGGCGAGCTTGCGGGCCAGTTCCAGGCAGTCGTCGAAGCTGCCCTCCACCTGCAGCAGCCGGGCGCCGTGCAGCAGCGCCTGGGCCAGCTTGCCGAGCGCGATCGCGCCGCGCGGCACCAGCACGCCGCAGCGCAGGCCCGCCCTGGCCGCGTACGCCGCGGCGCTGGCGCTGGTGTTGCCGGTGGAGGCGCAGATGACGGTGGCCGCGCCGTGCCCGGCGGCGAGGCTGACCGCGACCGTCATCCCCCGGTCCTTGAACGACCCGGTCGGGTTGGCGCCCTCGACCTTGAGGTAGACCTCGCACCCGGTCCGGGCGGACAGCACCGGCGCGGGCAGCAGCGGCGTGCCGCCCTCCCCCAGGGTGACCACCGGGGTCGCGGCGGTCACCGGGAGCAGGTCCCGGTAGTGCTCGATCACGCCCCGCCACTGGCGGCTCACTCGTCCTCCTCGCCCTCGACCCGCAGCACGCTGTCCACCGCGCGGACCGCCTCCATCGTGCACAGGTCGGCGACGGTCGCGGCCAGCTCGGCCTCCCTGGCGGTGTGGGTCACGATCACCAGGCTGGCGTCGGGCCCCCTGCCCTCCTGGCGCACCGCCTTGATCGACACCCCGTGCCGGGCGAACGCCTCCGCGACCGGGGCCAGCACCCCGGGCCGGTCCGCGACGTCGAGCGCGACGCAGTACCGGGTGAGCGCGCCGGAGATGGGCAGCACCGGCAGCGCGGCGTAGGTGGACGCGTCCGGCCCCCTGGTCCCGGCCAGCCGGTTGCGCCCGACGGTGACGATGTCGCCGAGCACCGCGCTGGCGGTGGGCCCGCCGCCCGCCCCCGCGCCGTAGAACATCAGCCGCCCCGCCGAGTCGGCCTCCACGAACACCGCGTTGTAGGCCTCACGCACCGCGGCCAGCGGGTGTACCCGGGGGATCATCGCCGGGTGAACCCGGGCCGAGATGCCGCCGTCGCACCGCTCGCAGATCGCCAGCAGCTTGATCACGCAGCCGAGCGCGCGGGCGCTGGCGATGTCCTCGGCGGTGATCTGGGTGATCCCCTCGCGGTACACCTCGTCGATGCTGACCTGGGTGTGGAACGCGATGCTGGCCAGGATGGCGGCCTTGGCGGCGGCGTCGGCGCCGTGCACGTCCGCGCTGGGGTCGGCTTCCGCGTAGCCGAGCGCCTGGGCCTGCGCCAGCGCGTCAGCGAACCCGGTGCCAGCTGAGTCCATCCGGTCGAGGATGAAGTTGGTGGTACCGTTCACGATCCCGAGCACCCGGTGCACCGCGTCGCCGGCCAGCGACTCGCGCAGCGGCCGCAGCAGCGGGATCGCGCCGGCCACCGACGCCTCGTAGTACAGGTCCGCGCCGGCCTGCCGGGCGGCGGCGTGCAGCTGGGCGCTGTGCGCGGCCAGCAGCGCCTTGTTGGCGGTGACCACCGACTTGCCCGCCCGCAGCGCCGCCAGCAGCAGCGCGCGGGCCGGCTCGGTGCCGCCGATCACCTCGACCACGATGTCGACGTCGGGCCTGCTGGCCAGGGCCATCGCGTCGGTGGTCAGCAGCTCGCGCGCCGCGGCGGCGGCGCCGCGCGGCTTGCTGACGTCGCGGACCGCGACCCCGGCGATCTCCAGCGGCGCCCCGATCCTGGCGGCCAGGTCGGCCTGCTGCTCGCGCAGCTGCCGGAACACCTCGGCGCCGACCGCGCCGCAGCCCAGCAGCGCCAGCCGCAGCGGCGGCCTGCCGCCTGCCGCGGGCGCGCGGTCGTGCTGGCTGGCCGGGCGCCCGGCCAGGCCGGCGCCGGCCCTCATCCGGCGTCCAGCGCGAGCAGGTCGGCCATGGTCTCGCGGCGCAGCAGCGGCCGGGCCTGCCCGCCGGCCACCGCCACCACCGCCGGGCGCGGCACGTGGTTGTAGTTGCTGGCCATCGACCGGCAGTACGCGCCGGTCGCGGCGACCGCGACCAGGTCGCCGGGCCGGATGTCGGCGGGCAGGTAGGTGTCGCGGACCACGATGTCGCCGCTCTCGCAGTGCCGGCCGACCAGCCGGCACAGCAGCGGCCGCTGCGCCGACTCCCTGGAGGCCAGCACGCAGGTGTAGTCCGCGTCGTACAGCGCGGTGCGGATGTTGTCGCTCATCCCGCCGTCCACGCTGACGTAGCTGCGCAGCCCGTCGACGTCCTTGACGGTGCCGACCTCGTACACGGTCACGGTGCCAGGGCCGGCGATCGCCCGGCCCGGCTCGACGGTCAGCCGCGGCCGGGCCAGCCCGGCCGCCCGGCACTGGGTGTCCAGGATCTGCCGCAGGCTGTCGGCGATGCCCTTGACGTCCTGCGGGTCGTCGGCCGGGGTGTAGGCGATGCCGAACCCGCCGCCGAGGTTGAGCTCGCCGATCTCGACCCCGTGCTCGTCGCGGATCTGCGCGGCCAGCCCGAGCACCCGGTGCGCGGCCACCTCGAACCCGGCGGTGTCGTAGATCTGCGACCCGATGTGCGAGTGCAGCCCGGCCAGCTCCAGGTCCGGGCTGGCCAGCACCTGGCGGACCGCTTCCCTGGCCGCTCCCGAGGCCAGCGAGAAGCCGAACTTCTGGTCGTCGTGCGCGGTGGCGACGAACTCGTGCGCGGCCGCCTCCACCCCGGTGGTGACCCGGACCAGCACCTGCGGCCTGGCCCCGGCCCGGCCGGCCAGCCGGGCCAGCGCGCTGATCTCGGTCAGCGAGTCCACCACGATCCGGCCGGCCCCGGCGGCCACCGCGCGCTCCAGCTCGGCGGGCAGCTTGTTGCTGCCGTGCATGGTGATCAGCCCGGGCGGCACCCCGGCCTGCAGCGCCACTTCCAGCTCACCGCCGGTGCACACGTCGACGCCCAGGCCTTCCTCCACCACCCAGCGCAGCACGCCGCGGCAGCAGAACGCCTTGGCCGCGTAGCTCACCACCGCGCCGGGGCCGAACGCCTGATGGAACTCCCGGCACCGGCCGCGGAAATCCTCCTCGTCGCAGGCCATGACCGGGGTGCCGTACCTGGCGGCCAGCTCGCGCACGTCGATGCCGCCGATGACCAGCGCCCCGCCGGACCGGCGCGCGGAGCGCGGCCACAGCGCCGGGTCGATCGCGTTGACGTCGTCAGGCGGCGCGGGCGGGTGATCGGGCGGCAGCACCTCGGCGTGGCGCGGGCCCGCGGGATGGGCGATGCGGCTCATAGCACCGCAGCCTACTGACCGGCCACGACGCCCTCCCACGGTGCCAGCGTCAGGCCGCCTTCGCCAGCCGCCCCGGCGCCGGCCGCCGGGCCCGCCGTGGTCAGCAGCACCGGGCCGGCCGGCCGTGGGCACGGGGCCCGCTCGCCGGACAGGTTGACCGCGACCAGCAGCGGCCCGGCCCGGTACGCCCACAGCCCGGCCGGGGCGGCCACCTGCTGGTACCCGGCGGCCTGCCCGCCCAGCCAGGCCCGGCGCAGCCGGATCAGGTCGCGGCACAGCCACAGCACCGAGCCGCGGTCAGCCTGCTGGGCGGCCACCCCGGATCCGGGCGCCAGCGGCAGCCACGGCTGACCCCGGCCGCGGTGAAGCCGCCGCCCGGCGAGCCGTCCCAGCGCACCGGCGTCCTGGCCCGGTCCCTGCTGTCCTCCGGCCGCCCGCTGTCCCGGGTCATCTTGTCCCGGCGCAGGCCCGGCGGCACGTCCGCGTCGGTCATCCCGGTCTCGTCGCCGTAGTACAGCACGGTCGTCCCCGGCAGCGTCGCCAGGATCAGCAGCGCGAGCCGCACCTTCCGCTCGTCCCCGCCGCACCACCGGGTCGGGAACCGGCCCACGTCGTGGTTGGAGGCGGTCCACACCGGGCAGGCGCCGGCCGGCAGCGCGGCCAGCGTTTCCGCGACCGTGCCGGCCAGCGCGGCGGCGGTGAACTCGCTGAACACGAACCGGAAATTGAACGCCAGCTGCAGCTCGTCGTCCGCGCCGTAGTAGGCGGCCAGCCGGCCGGGGTCAGCCACCCAGGTCTCGCCCAGCAGCAGCCTCGGCACCGGGTAGGACCCGGCGATCTGCCGCCACCGCCGGTATACCCCGTGGGTCTGCGGCCGGTTCGCGCTGTAGACCGCGAGCTGGCCGGAGCGGCCGGTCATCGGGTCGCCGGCCGGCCCGGGCGGGTTGTCCCGCAGCCGGGCGTCCTTGTACAGGCCGTGTGCCACGTCGATGCGCAGGCCCGCGACGCCGCGGTCGAACCAGAACCGCAGGATCTGCTCGAACTCCTGGTGCAGTGCCGGGTTCCACCAGTTCAGGTCGGGCTGGCTGGGCAGGAAGTTGTGCAGGTAGTACTGGCCGCTGCGGTCATCGGGCTGCCAGGCTGGCCCGCCGGTCGCGTCCCGCCAGTTGTTCGGCGGCCCGCCGCCGGGCGCCGGGTCCGCCCACACGTAGTAGTCCCGGTAGCGGCTGCCCGGATCGGCGGCCGCGGCGATGAACCACGGGTGTGCCGAGCTGGTGTGGTTGGGCACCAGGTCGAGCAGCACCCGCAGGCCGCGCCGGCCCGCCTCGGCGATGAGCCGGTCCAGCACGGCCATGGTGCCCAGCTCAGGGTGCACCCCGCGGTAGTCGCTGACGTCATAGCCCCAGTCGTCGTCGGGCGAGGGCATCGTCGGGGACAGCCAGACGCCGTCAACACCCAGCCAGGACAGGTAGTCCAGGCCGGCGATGACGCCGGCCAGGTCGCCGTACCCGTCGCCGTCGGTGTCCCGCCAGGACCGGACGTAGAGCTGGTACAGCACGGCACCCTGCCACCACCGTCCCGGCGTGCTGCGCTGCATCGGTCTCCATTTGATGCCGGGGCCCGGGCGCCGTCAAGAGCCTCACGTACCAGCCAGAACACTGTGGCCACAGCGGAGCACAACCCGGACGAGTACCCTGAAAAGGGGTCACCCGGCCCGCCGGGCGACCCGGGCAGGCAGTCACGCGGCGATAGGTCACGCATTATGAGCGAAGGCGGCAACGGGTCCGGTGCCCTCGCGGGCCGGTGCGGGCGCCACCGCGGGCCGCTGCCGCCAGCCGCTGGCCGGGCCCGGTGACGGCGGCGCCCGCCGAGGTCGCCGCGATGCGGCGGGCCATCGCCGTCTCTGCCGCCGGGCTGGGCACGACCAGCCCGGATCCGCCGGCCGGCTGCGTGCTGCTGGGGCCCGGCGGAGTGCTGCTCGGCGAGGGATATCACGAGCGCAAGGGCGAGCCGCACGCGGTGGCGCAGGCGCTGACGGCGGCCGGCCCGCTGCCGGCCGGCCCGGTCGCGGTGCTCACCCTGGAGCCGTGTACCGGTGATGGCGGCGCGCCGGGCTGCAGCCAGGCGCTCATCGGGGCCGGGGTCAGCCGGGTCCTCATCGCGGTGTCCGACCCGGCGCCGGCCGGGCCAGGCGGCAGCGCCATGCTGCGGGCCGCCGGCCTGGACGTGGAGGCCGGCGTGCTCGCGGCGGAGGCCGCGGTCGTGCTCGGCGGGTGGCTGGGCTCACGCCGGGCCGGCCGCCCGGTGATCACCTGGCCGTACCTGATCGCCGGCCACGGCGTCGTGGCGGTACCGAACGGCACCGACAACGCCAGGCTGCTGCGGCTGACCGCGGACGCGGTGCTGCGCCCGGACGGCCGGATGACCGAGGCCATTCCCGGCAGCCACGGCAACGGCGTGCTCGGCCTGCCCGGCGAGCTGGCCGGCGCCGACCCGGCCGCCATCGCGGCCGCCGCTTACCAGGGCGGGGTCCGGCGGCTGCTGCTCGGCGGCGGCCTCGACGTGGCCGCGCCGTTCCTGGCCGCCGGGCTCGTCGACCAGGTGATCGCCTACATCCCGCACGGCAACGGGTCGCGCAAGCCCAGCGGCACGCTGCCCTGGCCGCTGCTGCCGCCCGGGTTCGCCATCACCGCCGCGGTCAGGCTCGCCGGGTTCGTCCGGATCGAGGCGCAGCCGGGCTGAGCCCGCCGCCCGCCGGGCCCGCGTCCGCCGGGGTCAGCCGACCGGCCAGGAATGCGCCGGCTCGTTGGTGTGCATCAGCTCGATGTATCGCTGGGTCATCAGCCGCAGCGCCTCGGCCCGGTCCGCCCCGGCCTGGCTCCGGCCGGCCTGCACCACCTCGGCCTGCCAGGTCGCGCCGGTCCGCCCGGTCAGGCAGCGCTGCTCGATGATGCCCAGCAGCCGCCCGGCGTCCGCGGCGTCCACCCCCCACCGGCTGAGCCCGCTGGCCGCCAGCGGCAGCAGGCGGCGCAGCACCAGCTCGGTCACCGGCACCTCGCCCAGGCCCGGCCAGTACAGCAGCGCGTCGATGCCGTTGCGGGCGCCCTCCATCAGGTTGTCGGCGGCCACCGCGAACGACATCTGGGTCCAGACCGGCCGGTCGGCGTCCACCAGGGCGCGGACCAGGCCGTAGTAGAACGCGGCGTTCGCGATGGTGTCCAGCACGGTCGGGCCGGCCGGCAGCACCCGGTTCTCCACCCGCAGGTGCGGCTTGCCCTCCACCACCGCGTACACCGGCCGGTTCCACCGGTAGATGGTCCCGTTGTGCAGGGTGAGCTCGGCCAGCTGCGGTGCCTCGCCCCGGTCCAGCGCGGCGCCGGGATCCTCGTCCTCGCGCAGCGGCAGCAGCGAGGGGAAGTACCGCAGGTTCTCCTCGAACAGGTCGAACACCGAGGTGATCCAGCGCTCACCGAACCACACCCGGGGCCGGACGCCCTGCAGCTTCAGCTCGTCCGGCCTGGTGTCGGTCACCTGCTCGAACAGGGTGATCCTGGTTTCCCGCCACAGTTCCCTGCCGAACAGGAACGGGGAGTTGGCGGCCAGCGCCACCTGCACCCCGGCGATCGCCTGGGCCGCGTTCCAGTAGCTGGCGAACGCCTCCGGGCTCACCTGCAGGTGGAACTGCACGCTGGTGCAGGCCGCTTCCGGGGTGATGTTGTCCACGTGGGTGAGCAGCCGCTCGACCCCGTCGATGGCGATCTGCATGTCCTCGCCGCGGGCAGCGAAGATCTGCTCGTTCAGCAGCTTGTACCGGGGGTTGAGCGACATCGCGTGCTCGCCGACGTCGTGCTCGCCCAGCGTCGGCAGGATCCCGATCATCACCAGCCTGCTGCCGGCCCTGGTGGCCTGCTCGTCGGCGTGGTTGAGGCTGCGGCGCACCTCGGATTCGAGCTGGCTGAGCGCGTCCCCGGCCAGCAGCCGGGGCGGGATATTGATCTCCAGGTTGAACTGGCCGAGCTCGGTGGCCCACTTCGGGTCGGCGAGGGCGCCGAGCACCTCGGTGCTCTGCATCGACGGCCGGCCCGTGTCGTCCACCAGGTTGAGCTCGATTTCCAGCCCGACCCGCTGCGGGTCGGCCTCGAACCTCGACTCGGCGAGCATCCGCGCGAACACGTCCAGGCACTGGCGCACTTTCTCCCGGTAAGCGCGCCGGTCCGCCTGGCTGATCTTGATAGCCGGGACGTCCCTGCCCATCAGGCCCTCCCTGCGCTGGCAGGCCGCTCTATGGCCCCACCATCGCACGGAACGCACCCGGTGACCACCATCGCGCGACCGGCGAGCCGGCCGCGCGATGGCCTCACGGCCGCCCGGCCCGGGAGCTCAGTCGCACTTGCTGGAGGTGTAGCTGACCAGCACCCTGACCGAGGACAGGTACTTGCCGTCGCTGAGGAAAGACTTCTCGTGCGCCCTCAGGTCACTCAGCGAGCCGACCCCGGACATGTCGTTCTCGAACGTCTGGTACAGCGCGGTGACGTTGTGGATCGCGGCGGCGACATTCGGCGGCGCCTCGGTCGCCAGGCCGTTGAACTTCGCGCCGGCGATGGCCAGGTCCTTGCGGGCGGTGGCTTCCTCGTCGGCCAGGTTCCCGTTGGCCCGCGGGGTCGGCAGGGCGCTCAGGCTCTCGCTCATGTGGCTGAAGTCGGTGCAGAAGTTGCCGGTGAGCCCGGAGGTGTCTACCCCCCCGAACCCGCCCGCCGGTGAGCTAGCCGGCGAGCTGGTGGCCGACCCGGACGACCCGGATGCGGACCCGCCTGAGGATCCAGCCGGACCGGACGACCCGGCCTGGGAGCCCGCGGTCGCCGCGCCGCCCCCCGCCGCGGACGCCGCCGGCCCGCCCGCTGACGGGCTGATCGACCCGCCCGAGCAGGCGCTGAGCAGCACGCAGGCGGCTGCCGATGCGACCACGGCCGCGGTGACCAGCGGGCGCATCCGAAACTGTGTCATGTCATGCCTCCCTCGTAGACGCGGCTGGCCGCCGCAGCACGACACGACGTAACCGGCCAGGACGCGTAAGCCTGAGAGTTGCCTGACCGCGTTGCAAGGGCGTTACAACTGGGTTGCCGGCCAGCGTGCCGGCCTGGCTCAGCGGCGGCTGGCGAGCCGCGCCCGGTCGTGCGGCCCGTCCCAGCCCAGCTGCGGGCCCTCGGGCACGATGCGGCTCGGGTTGAGGTGCGGGTGGGTCATGAAGTAGTGCCGCTTGATGTGGTCGAAGTTGGTGGTCTCGCGGAAGGCGGGCAGCGTGTACAGGTCGCGCGCGTAGCCCCACAGGTTCGGGTAGTCGGTCAGCCGGCGAATGCTGGCCTTGAAGTGGGAGTAGTAGACCAGGTCGAACCGGGCCAGGGTGACCCACAGCCGGACGTCGGCCTCGGTGACCGAGCCGCCGAGCAGGTACCGCCGGTCTTCCAGGTGCCGTTCCAGCTCGTCCAGCGTGGCGAACAGCGCGCCGACCGCCTCGTGGTAGGCGACCTGGTTCCCGGCGAATCCGGCCCGGTACACGCCGTTGTTCACGTTCTGGTAGACCATCGCGTTGATCGCGTCGATCGATGGCCGCAGCGCCTCGGGGTACAGGCCGGCGCCGCCGCTGGCCAGGTCGCCGAACTGGGTGGCCAGGTCGATGGTGATGTCGGGGAAGTTGTTGCTGACGATGCGGTGCTCCTGCCGGTCCCACAGCACCGGCACCGAGACGTGGCCGTCGTAGCCGGGCTCGGTCGCCTCGTAGGCCTCGCGCAGCAGCGCGAACGAGTTCACCGGGTCCAGGCCGTGTCCAGCCCCCTCCCGGAACGCCCAGCCGCGGCCGTCGCGCACCGGGTCCACCGCGGACAGCGAGACGACCTCTTCCAGGCCGGTCAGCTTGCGCACGATCGCGGTGCGCTGCGCCCACGGGCAGGCCCAGGAGATGTACAGGTGATACCGGCCTGGCTCGGCCCGGTAGCCGCTCGACCCGTCGGCGGTTATCCGGCCCTGGAACCGGTACCGGGGCCGGACGAACTCACCGTCCTGGCGCGGCTGCGCGCGCGCCCCGGGGTTCGCGCGCTCGCTCTTGCGCAGGTAGTCCCCGTAGTCACCGAAGGTCTCGAAGTCCGCAGGGCTGGCACCGCGGCTGGCTGCGTCAGTGGCTGACATGGCTGCCTCCTCGCGCTCCACCCTAGGCGTGCCGTCAGCTGGCCCCGGCCGCCGCTGGTGCCTGCTGCTCCGGCTCCTGGCCGGCGACCGCGGGCAGCGGACCGCCCGCCCCGGACCTGGCCAGGGCGGCGGCCTCGGCCGGCGTCATGGCCGCCCCGCGGGCCTGCGCCGCGCCGAACCGCGCGTCGCCAAGCGCCAGCCGGACCGCCGCCACGGCATCGCTGATCCTGGCCAGGTCCGGCGCCGGGACCGGCGCCCCGATCTGCGCCCGCAGCGCCTGCGCCGCGCCGAACGTGACCGCCGCCCGCTCGGTCTCCCCCGCCGCCGCGTCCACCACCGCGAGTTCGGCCAGGGCCTCGGCGACCGCGAGCGGCTCACCGATCGCCTCGGCCAGGTCCAGGCCGCGCAGCAGGTACCCGCGGGCCGCGGGGTAGTCGCCCCGGGCCAGCTCGACCAGGCCCAGGTTGATCAGCGCGACGGTGGCCAGCCGCTGGTCGCCGATGTGCTCGCTCAGGGCCAGCCCCTCGGCGTGCAGCCGGGCGGCGCGGTCCAGGTCGCCGAGGTTGAGCGCGACCATCCCGAGGTTCGTCAGCGCGCCGCCGATCAGCTTGCGGTCACCGAGCTTGCGCACGTTGCCCAGGTGCTCCTCGAACCGCGCCCTGGCCAGCTCGAACTCGCCGGTGTTCAGCGCGACCACGCCGAGGTTGCCCAGGATCAGCGTGACCCGGCGCAGGTCCCCGATCCGGCTGAACTGCTGCATGCTCTCGGTGTAGTAGGCGGTTGCCTGTTCCAGGCTGCCCTGGCGCAGGGCCAGCGTGCCCAGCCCGCTCAGGCAGCGCCCCATCAGCGCCCCGTCGCCGGCCCGGCCGGCCAGCGCCAGCGCCTCGGAGTACATCTCCAGCGAGTCCTGGTAGTCGCCCCGGACGTGCGCGGCCGAGCCGAGATCTCCCAGGCACCTGGCGACCCGCGCGTCGTCGCCAAGGTCCCGCCAGATGGCCAGGCTCTCCTGCTGACAGCGGCGCTGCGCCGGGTAGTCGGCCTGCACCGCGGCGAGGTGGCCGATCCCGTCGAGCGCGGCTGCCCGCAGCCGCGGCTCGGCGTCCGGCCCGGCCGCGGTCAGCGCCTCCTCCAGCCAGCGGCGGCCCAGGCCCGCATGCCCGCGGACCATCCAGAACGGCGCCAGCAGCCCGGCTAGCTCCAGCCGCTGCTGCGCGCCCCCAGGGTCGGTCCCCTCCAGGCCGGCCCGGAAGTTCTCCAGGTCCGATTCCAGCAGGTCCAGCCAGGCGCCCTGGTCGGGGCCTTCCAGGTCCGCCTGCCGGGCGTAGTCCAGCAGCCAGCCCAGGTGGCGCCGGCTCAGCTCGGCCGGCTCGCCGGCCTGCTCGAGCGTGCGGCGGGCGAACTGGTGGATGGATTCCAGCATCCCGTAGCGCATGCTGCCGCTGCGCTCCTCGGCGGTCAGCAGCGACCGGTCGACCAGCGCGGTCACGGTCTGGAAGATGTCCGCGGCGCTGAGCGTGCCGTCCGGGCAGACCGCCTCGGCCGCCTCCAGCGTGCAGCCGCCGGAGAACACCGCCAGCCGCCGGAAGCACACCTGCTCGGTCTCGCTGAGCAGGTCGTGACTCCACTCGATCGCGGCCTGCAGGGTCCGGTGCCGGGGCAGGCCGCCCCGGCCGCGGCCGGCCAGCAGCGCGAACCTGTCGTCGATCCGCGCGGCGAGCTGCCGGGGTGACAGCGCGTTGAGCCGGGCCGCGGCCAGCTCCAGCGCCAGCGGGATCCCGTCGAGCCTGCGGCAGATCTCGCTGACCGCGGCGATGTTCTGCGCGGTGAGGGTGAACCCGGGCCGGGCCAGCGCGGCCCGGTCGCGCAGCAGCCTGACCGCCTCGGCCTCGGCCACGACCCGCGGGTCGGTCGCGGCCGGGTCGGGCAGGATCAGCGGCGGCACCGGCCAGCTGGCCTCGCCGGACAGGCCGAGCCTGCTCTGGCTGGTGGCCAGCACCCGCAGCCGCGGGCAGCCGCGCAGCAGCGCGGCGATCAGCTCCCCGGCCGCGTCCAGCACGTGCTCGCAGTTGTCGATGATGAGCAGCGCCTCGCTGTCGGCCAGCTGGGCGGTGATGCTCTCGGTGAGCGCCCGGCCGGGTTCCTCCCGCACCGACAGCGCCGACGCTGCCACCACGGGCACCAGGTCCTGGCTGGCCACCGGCGCCAGCTCGACCAGCCAGACGCCGTCGCGCCAGGCCGGTGCCAGCAGCGCCCCGGCCCGCAGCGCGAGCCGGGTCTTGCCCGACCCGCTCGGCCCGGTCAGGGAGAGCAGCCTGGTCAGCTGCAGCAGTTCCTCGATCGTGGCCAGCTCAGATTCGCGCCCGATGAACGAGGTCGTCTCGGCCGGCAGCCTGGTCCCCGGCTGCTGGCCATCCGCTCCGGCCGCCCGGCCGCCCGGCCCTGCTCCCCCGGCAGCTGGTCCTGCCGCCCGGTCCTGGCCGCCAGGACCGCTAGTGCCCGGCCCCGCGGTGCCCGGCACGGCGGTGCCTGGCCCGGCAGTGCCCGGCACGGCCGCGGCCTGGCCGGCCCGCCCGGGCGAGCCGGGCGGCGCGGGCTCATCGGCGGCGGTCCAGTCCAGCCGCGGCTCCTGCCGCAAGATCGCCTCCTGCAGCCGGCACAGCGCCGGGCTGGGGTCGATGCCCAGCTCGTCGGCGAGCCTGGCCCGCAGGTCCTGATACGCCTGCAGCGCCTCGGCCTGGCGCCCGCACCGGTACAGCGCGAGCATCTGCTGCCCGCACAGCCGCTCGCGCATCGGGTGCGCGGCGACCAGGCTCTCCAGCCGGCTGGTCAGCGCCGCGTGCCGGCCGCAGGCCAGGTCGGCGTCGACCAGGTCCTCGGTCGCGGCGAGCCTGGCCTCCTCCAGCCTGGCCACCTCGGCCTGGGCGAACGCGAAGTCGGCGATGTCCGACAGCGCGGAACCGCGCCAGAGCGCGAGAGCCGCGCGCAGCGTCGCGGCCGCGGCGGCCGGCCGTCCCGCCGCCAGCTCCTCCCCGCCCGTGCTGACCTGCTGCTCGAACCGGTCGGCGTCGAGCTCACCGGGCGCCACCACCAGGCGGTAGCCGGGCGGCTGGGTGAGCAGCGCGCCTGCGCCTGGTCCCAGCGCGCGGCGCAGCCGGGAGATGTAGACCCGCAGCGTCGCCATGCACTGCGGCGGCGGGTTGCCCGACCACAGGTCGTCGGCGAGCCGGTCGGCGGAAACCACATGGCCGCCGGCCAGCAGCAGCCGGGCCAGCAGGGTGCGCTCACGCAGCCCGCCGAGCTCCCTCGGGGTTCCGCCGTCAGCGACCTCGACGGAACCGAGGATGCGGTAGTCCACTGCGCGACCGCCTCATCTGGTAAGTGCGGCAATCGTAAGCTGACAATTGCCGGCGCGCAGCCAGGACCGACCGTAATTGCCCAGGCCACACGGGATTTAGCCGGCCCGTTATTCAATATTGGGCCCGCTACCGCCAGGTCGCCGCGATCAGCCCGGAGGTCACCTTGACCGGCATCGCGCCATTGTGGGATACGTAAAGGTCGTGCCCGGCCAGGTAGAGCAGCCACTTGCCGGATTTGGTCACCGCGAGGCTGGTGTGCTCCAGGCTGGCGAAGCCGAGCGCCACCTGATGGGTCAGCGTGCCGGAGGTGTTCACTTCCCACATCAGCCGGGAGATGTTCTTGACTGGCTCGCCAGCGCAGCAGGCGCGGCTGACGAACAGCCCGCCGCCTGGCATGAACACCCCTTCCCGGTAATAGCTGTCCCTGGCTTTCGGGGAGCCGGTGACCGGCACCGAGCTGGTACCAGGGCCGTCCTCGTAGGCGCTGGCCTGCGCGGTGTTCACGATCACCAGGTTCCAGCCCTCGTTGTCCTGCACCGAGGAGATCGACACCGCGAGCCTGGTGTTGTCGGCGGCCCAGGACAGGTGCGAGATCGGGGCCGGCAGGCCGCTGGACTGGGCCGCGGGCAGCATCGGCAGCACCTTCTCCGCCCCGCTGCTCAGCGTGTGGACCACGACCTGGTACTGCGAGGTCAGGTTCTGCGCGCTGGGGGTGCAGCCCGGGCTGGCGGTGGGCTCGCGGGCGAGCGCGAGCTTGGTCCCGTCCGGGCTGACCGCCGGCAGCAGCCCGTTGGCGATCGTGACCGTGCCGCCCCCGGAGACCGGGGCCGACTTGACCTGATCGGTGCAGTCGGCGGTATGCGTTGTATAAAAAATGGCACTGCCGTCCGGGGCCGCCGAAATCTCGTCGCCCACTACCCCGCTGGGCACCAGGGTCTTGCTCACCGCCCCGGTCACCGGGTTGAGCAGCACCAGCGCGCCGTGCGTGCTGACCGCCGCGATGCCCGGCGGCCTGGCCCTGGACGCCTTGGCGTGGCCCGCGCCGGACGGGCTGGTGCTGGCCACCGCGGTGGCCGACGGCGGGCTCGACCCGCCGCCCGAGCAGCCGGCCAGCAGCAGCGCGGCGGCGGCCGCGATCGCCGCCGCCGCCGCGGGCCGGCCGCGGGCCCGGCGCCCGGCGCCGCCAGGGCGGCCGGGTTCAGTCGTCAGCGCAATGGTCGCAATGGTCACAGCACCCATCGAAGCCCTCAATCCGACGGAGCCTGAGATCGCCCAGGCGCAAGGAAAATTCCGGGGTAACGGAAAATCAGATGCTGATCGTGACAGCAGCGGCCAGCCCGCGGCAAGGTTTCCGGGCAAGCTGACCGCCGGTCAGCCGGCCGCGGGCTGAACGCTCGCCGCCATCCGGTCCACGGCGGCCTCGATCAGTTCCGGCGAGGTGCCGATGTTGAGCCGGGCGAACCCGGCGCCCTGGCGGCCGAAATCGGGACCGGGGCTGAGCGCGACCCGGCCGCGGGCCAGGAACCGCGCCGCCGGGTCGTCGCCGAGGCCGAGCGCGCGGCAGTCCAGCCAGGCCAGGAAGCTCGCTTCCGGGGGCAGGTAGCCGACGCCGGGCAGCCGCCGGGCCAGCAGCCCCGCCAGCAGCTCGCGGTTGCGGTCGAGCTGGCTGGTCACCGCGTCCAGCCAGGGCAGTCCCGCGGTGAACGCGGCCACCGACGCGAGCACGCCGACGCTGGCGGGCACCAGCGCCTCCCAGCGTTCGGCCAGCACGGCGGCGTGCCGCTGCGACCCGGCTACCGCCAGGCCGCATTTCAGCCCGGGGATGTTCCACCCCTTGGACGCGGAGGTGAACGTCACCGCGCGGCGGGCGTGCTCGTGGTCCAGGGACTGCACCGGGACATGCCGGGCGCCCGGCAGCACCAGCGGCGCGTGGATCTCGTCGGCGATCAGCAGCACGTCGTGCCGCTGGCACAGGTCAGCCACGGTCATCAGCTGCTGCCCGGACCAGACCCGGCCGGTCGGGTTGTGCGGGCTGCACAGCAGGTAGGCGCTGGCGCCCTCGGCGGCCAGCGCCGCGTCCAGCGCGTCCGGGTCGAGGTCGTACCGGCCGCTGTGGTCCCGGCGCAGCGGCGCCTCGATCAGCCGCCGCCCGGTGAAGGCCAGCCGGAAGAAGAACGGCGGGTAGACCGGCGGGTTGATGACGATTCCCGAGCCGGGTGGGGTGACCGCCTGGACCAGCTCGGCGATCCCGGTCATCACGTCCGGGATCGCGAACACCCGGTCCGGGTCGGCCGCCCAGCCGAGCCGCTCGCGAGCGAAGCCCGCGAACGCCTCACCCAGTTCGCCCTTGTGCCCGTAACCGCAGTCGCCGAGGGCCAGCGCGGCGCTGACCGCCTCCGTCACCGCCGCGGCAAGGTCGAAGTCCATCTCGGCGACGAAGGCGGGCAGCACGTCGGCCGGATAGGTCCGCCACTTGACGCTGGTGCGCCGGGTGAGCCGGTCGAGCGTGCACGGTCCGAGCCTGGCGTCCATGCCCGCGATGGTAGCCCGCGCCCTGCTCAGCCCGCCCCGCGCCGCCCACCCCCCGGATGACCGCCCCCCGGCTGACCGGCCGGCGCCGGCGGGCTGCCGGGCGGCGGGCCGCCCGGGGCAGGCTGGTCCTGGCCGGCCGGCCGGATCGGGCCGACCAGGTACCGCTGCAGGGTCGGGCCGACGGTCGCGGCCAGGTCTTCCCCGCTGGCCGCGGCGACCGGCCCGAGCGCGAGCAGGTACCGGGTGACCAGCAGCCCGACCATCTGACTGGCGACGATCGCGGCCCGGTACTCGGCGTCGTGCGGGTCGGCCGGGTCCGTATCAGGGGCGGCGGCCATCGCCGCCCTGGCGACCGGGCCGAGGATCGCCTCGGAGATGAACTGCCGCATCATCGCCGCCGCCTGCTCGCTGGTCAGCGCGGATCGCAGCAGGCCGACGAAGGTGGCACGGACCTCGTCGTCGTCCCAGGCTCGCAGCGCCGCCCGGATGAGCTGGTCACCCAGGCCCGCGCTCTGCCCGGGGCCCGGCGTGGCCAGCGCGGCGGTCAGGATCTCGCTCGGCACCACCGGCAGCCGCATAGCGGCGGCGAACAATCGTTCCTTGGTCCCGTAGAAGTGGTGCACCAGGGCCGGGTCCACGCCCGCATCGGCCGCGATCGCCCGGATCGTCGCGCCGTCGTAGCCGCGGTCGGCGAAGCAGGCCCTGGCCGCGTCCAGGATCGCCGCCCTGGTGCCGCTGTCCCCGGCCCGGCGGCCGGCGGCGCGCCTGGGCTGGGAATCGCCCGGCCGCGTCACTGAGCGGCACCCGTCCCGGCCCCGGCCGCCGCCAGCTGGAAGAACCGTTCCTCCAGCGTGGCCGCCGCTTCGTCCAGCCGGGCCTCGACCCCGCCGAGCGCGGCGGCGACCTGGTCAGGCGCCGCGCCGGGCACCCGCAGCGACCGGCCCGCCAGCGCCACCGGCAGCCCGGCCCGTTCTAGCGCGGTGAACGCGTCCGGCCATGATCGCGCGGTCACCACCGTGACCCGGGCTGACCCGATGATCTCCGCGGCGCTGCCTTCGGCCACCACACGTCCGCCTGCCATGATCACTAGTCTGCTGCACTCCCCCGCCTCATCCAGGTGGTGGGTGGTCACCAGCACCCCGGCCCCGTCGTCGGCGGCGCTGGTGATGGTGTCCCACAATCGCGCCCGGCCCAGCGGGTCGACGCCTGAGGTGGGCTCGTCCAGGATCAGCAGGTCCGGCCGGTGCGCCAGCGCCTGCTCGAACGCGACCCGCCGCTGGACGCCCAGCGGCAGCGCGCCGACCACCGCGCGCCCGGCCCAGTGCTCACCGGCCCAGTGCTCACCGGCCCAGTGCTCACCGGGCCGGTGCTCACCGGCCCCGCGCCCGGTGCCGAACACCCGCGCGGCGAAGTTCAGGTTCTCCGCCGGGGTCATGTCGTCGTACAGGCCGAGGCCCTGCGGCACGTAGCCGATCCGGCGGCGGGTGTCCCGCGAAGGCGGCGAGCCCAGCAGCGCGACCCGGCCCGCACTGGGGTGCAGCAGTCCCAGCAGCAGCCGGATCAGCGTCGTCTTGCCGGCCCCGTTCGCACCCAGCAAGCCCACGATCTCGCCCGCGCCGACCCGCAGGCTGACCTGATCGACAGCGGTGAACCGGCCGAACCGGCGGGTCACCGACGCGCACTCGGCGAGCGGGGCCAGACTGGTCATGCCGCCCTCCCGGCATACTGAAGCTCGCGAGCCAGCGCCGCGACAGTGACCGCGTCCTGCAGATCCGGCCGCACCACCCCGCCCTCGCCCGCGGCCGGCCCTGAGCCGCCCGAGACCGAGCCGGCCGGCTCGGAGCCGCCCAGGACCGAGCGGCCCGGAACTGAGCCGCGAGGGGCGACCGGGCTGACCGGGCCGCCGGGGTCCCAGACCCGCCATCTTCCGTCGCGCCGCCAGGCCCGGCCGCGGTCCGCGCCGTCAGGCCGCCGCCGTGCCGCGCGCAGCGTGCCCGGCATCCCGGCGACGATCTCGCCGGGCGCCCCGGCGGCCAGCTGCCGCCCGTCGTCCAGCGCCAGCACCATCTCGGCCCGCTCGGCCTCGTCCAGGTAGGTGGTCGCGAGCACCACCGCCGCCCCGGCCGCGGCCGCCCGCGCCACCAGCCACCACAGGTCCGACCGGCTGACCGGGTCGACACCGGTGGTCGGCTCATCCAGGACCAGCAGCCGCGGCTGGTGCACCATCGCGGCGATCATCCCGAGCTTCTGCCGCATCCCGCCCGACAGCTGGCTGGCCGGGCGGTTCGCCGCGGCGGCCAGGCCGGCCCGCTCCAGGTACTCACCCGCCCGGGTCCTGGCCTGTGCTGCGGTCAGCCCGTAGACGGCAGCGCGGAAAGCCAGGTTCTCCGCGACGGTCAGGTCAGGGTAGACCCCCGAGGTCGCGGGCAGGTACCCGGTCTGCGCCCGGTCCGGCCGGCTGACCTGGCCGCTGCCCGGCGCCTGCGCCCCGGCCAGGCAGCGCAGCAGCGTCGTCTTGCCCGCCCCGTCCCCGCCGACGACGGCGGTGACCTGGCCGGCCGGCACCGCCAGCGACACCCGGTCCAGCGCCAGCCCGGAGCCGTACCAGACCGATACTTCGCGCAGCCCCCACTGTCTGGTCCCGCTCATGCCGGTTCCCCCTGCCCGGCCGCGGCCAGTGCCGGGCGATGCGGGTCGGGCCCCGGCGGACGGCTCCGCCGGGCGGAAGGGGCCGGCGCGAGGAAGGCCCGGAACCGCAGCGTCGCCAGTGTCACGATCACCGCGCCGAGCACGGCCAGGTAGCCGAACGAGGGCCACAGCGCGCTGATCGGCTCAGCCTTGAGCATGACCCCGCGGGAAATCTCGTTGAAGTACGTCAGCGGCAGCAGGTAAGCGATCCACCGGACCCCGGCCACGATCGAGGCCAGCGGGAAGATCAGCCCAGACAACAGCACCTGCGGCAACAGCGTCATCACCGCCAGCTGGATCGCCTGGCCCTGATTCTGCGACACGCTGGAGATCAGGATGCCGAGCCCGAGCGTGACGAACAGGAACTCAAGCGCCCCCAGCGCGAACACCAGCGGCGACCCGCGGAACGGCACTCCGAAGATCGCCACCCCGACAGCAATCACGATCGCCAGGTCGACCGCCGCGACCGCGAAGTACGGGACGATCTTGCCGAGGTAGACGTCCCTGGGCCGCAGCGGCATCACGGCGAGCTGCTCCAGCGTGCCGGACTGCCGTTCCCTGACCACGCCGAGGCTGGTGATGATTGTGCCGATGAACACCAGGATGACCCCGGCCAGCCCGGGGATCATGATGTCGGACGTCTTCAGCCCCGGGTTGTACAGCACCCGCACCCGCGGCGCCCCACCCAGCGCACCACCGCCCCCAGGCCCAGCAGCACCCGCCGGACCAGCAGCACCCGCCAGGCCAGCAGCACCCGCCAGGCCCTGACTGCCCGCGCCTGGACCGCCCGCGCCCGCCACGTCCCCACCCGAACCGCCCGCGCCGGTCCGGGCCGAACTGGCCAGCGTGGCCAGCGCCGCCCGGGCCGCGAACAACTGGCTGCCGTCGATCAGCACCAGCGGCCTGGCACCGCCGGTCACCACGGCGACGTCCGCCCTGCCGTCGCGCAGCTCATCCGCCGCCCAGCTGCTGCCCTGCCCCGGCTGCGCGGTCACCACCTCAAACGGCCGGTGCAGCACCCGGCTGACCGACCCGGCCTGCGGCCCGGCCGCCGCCACCGGGATGCTCTTGACGTCGAAGCTGGCCGCGTAGCCGAGCACTACCAGCAGCAGCACCGGCATCACGATCATCATCGCGAGCGTCCGCCGGTCCCGGCGCAACTGCCGGAACTCCTTCACGATCATCGCCCACATCGCACCCACCTCGATCCGCCCGGCATCCCGTTATTCAACACCCGATGAATTCTACGCCCGTTGAATTTCCCCGGTCAACCGAACCCAGCACCACCCGCCGGCCACCCCAGCCAGCCACCCGGCCAATCCAGGCCCGCCAATCCACAGCCCCGCCCACCTGGCCCGCCCAACTCCAGCCAGGGCCAACCCAGTCAGCTCAAACCAGTCCCGCGCGGACCTCGCCCGCCGCCAACGGATGCACTGGCCCTCAGCTGCGGATACAACAGCAGCTCCGGGCCAGCGCCGCCATAGCCAGCCGGCACCTCGCCCTAACTCGACATATGTCGGTTTAGCGGCGCGCTGGACGCGGTCACGGCGCGCGCTCGCGCTTGCTGCTACACCGGCCTGGGGGCGCCGGTCGGTCGGGGTCAGCCGGCTTGCAGGAAGTGCTGGAGTACCGGCTGGGCCGGGTTGCCGTCGGCGCGGCTCTGCACCGAGTGTCCGGCGGCCGGGAAGGTGACCAGCCGCCGGTCAGGCGCCCAGGCGGCCTGTGCCGCCGCTTCGGGCAGCGGGGTGGACAGGTCGTAGGTCCCGGCCAGCAGCAGTACCGGGACGCCGGGCAGGCTGACTGGCCGGGCGGCGGCCGCCGGGTCCGGCCGGACCTGCTCGGCCGGCCAGTAGCGGCAGGTCTGGACGAACCCGTTGCCGGACACGGTGGCCCGGTCGAACGGCCAGAACTGGGCGGGCCGCAGCCGGGCCACCACCCGGTCCAGCGCGGCAGCCCGGCTGGCCAGCGGGGTGCCTGGCCCGCCCCACGGCATTTCCATGTCCGCGCACAGCGTGCTGGCGTGCAGGCCCTGGCTCAGCTCGGGGGCGGTCGCCGCGTCCCCCGCGTGTGCCTGCGCGATCAGCGCGGTGAGCTGGCCCGGCTGACCGGTCGCGGCGGTGTGCAGCGCGGTCAGCACCCCGGGGAACTGCGGCGCGCCGACGCTCAGCGTCACCAGCGCGTCAAGCAGCGCCGGGCCGTCGTGATACCGGCGGACATCGGCGGCCAGGTCAGCGGCCGGGTCGAAGCCGCAGTGCGCGGCCGAGCACAGCGCCCGCAGCACCGTCGCGGTCCGGCGCATGGTGGCCAGCTGCAGCGGGTCCACGTTCCAGCTGGGCACCACCGAGTCGAGCACCAGGCGGCTGACCCGGTCCGGGTGCGCCAGCGCGTACCGCTCGGCGACATAGGACCCGTACGACACCCCGTCCAGGGTGAGCCTGGGCACTCCGAGCGCCGCGCGCAGCGCGTCGATGTCGGCCACGGTGTCGGCGGTGGCGTAGAACCGCCGGTCCGGGCCGATCGCCGCGGCGCACGCCGTCACCGCGGCCGGTGTCGGCCTGGCCAGGTCGGAGCCGCCCATCTGCCGCTGCAGCGCCGGGCAGTTCAGCGCCGCGCTGCCGGTGCCCCGCTGATCGAGCATGACCAGCCGGTATCCGGTCAGGGCCGGCCCGAGGCGGCTGACCAGCCGCGGCACGAACGGGACTCCGGGCTGACCAGGTCCCCCGGTGAGCAGCAGCAGGATGCCGCGTGGTGCGGTGGTGGCATCGGAGACCGCCACGTTCAGGGCGAGACGATGGCCCGCTTTCGCGGCCGGGTCCAGCGGTGTGAATAGCGTTCCGCAACTGAATCCTGGCGCCTGCGGGCACGGGCGGAGGTCATGCAGCCCCGCCAGCCTGGCCCCGTGACGGGGCGGCGGCGACGACGCCGAGCAGCCCGCCACCGCCGCCATCAGCAGCGCAGCCCCGACAGCGGCGCGCCGGACCCGGGCGCCTGGCATGCCCCCAGCATGACCGCCGGCTGTCTCGCCGCGATCACGATCGGGTGATCATGTCGTCTCGCTCTGAAGTGCGCGACCAGCGCTGATCTGATCGGATGGACGCATGGCGAGCACACGGCACCGCGGTCGGTGGACCCTGCAGGACCGGTTCGGCTCGGCCTGGCAGTACCTGCCAGTGGACGTCCCCGCTGGCGCGACCGGGTTAAGGGCCGAGCTCGAATACGACCGGACGCAGGCGACGCTGGACCTGGGGTGCCTGGGGCCGGGCGGGTTCCGCGGCTGGTCCGGCGGCGCCCGCCGGTCGTTCGTGATCACGCCCGGGCAGGCCACCCCCGGGTACCTGGCCGGGCCGCTGGAGCCGGGCACCTGGCAGGTGATGATCGGCTTGCACCAGGTGCCGGCCGGCGGGATCGACTACCGGCTGACCGCGGAGGTGGCCGGGCCGGCCGGGGGGCTCACTCCCGAGCCGCGGCCCGACCCGCTGCCGCCGCTGGCGCAGCGGCCGCCGCGGCGCGAGCTGCCGGCTACGGCCGGCCGCCAGTGGCTGGCCGGCGACCTGCACACCCACACGGTTCACTCCGACGGGGCGATGACCGTGCCGGAGCTGGCCAGGTTCGCGGCCGGGCAGGGCCTGGACTTCATCGCGATCACCGACCACAACACGATCAGTCATCACTCCGAGCTGCCCGAGGCCGCCGCGGCGCACCAGATCAGCCTGCTGCCCGGCCAGGCAGGTCACCACGGCCGACGGTCACGCCGGGGCGCTGGGCGACATCGGCTGGATCGATTTCCGCGAGCCGGCCGACGCCTGGCTGGCGGCCAGCGAGCAGCGCGGCGGGCTGTTGTCGATCAACCATCCGATCGGCGGGCACGTCAGCTGGACCAAGCCGATGACCGGGCGGCCGCCGCTGCTGGAAGTCTGGCACTGGAGCTGGCTCGACCTGCGCTGGACCAACTCGCTGTCCTGGTGGCTGGCCTGGGATCCGGGCGCGGTCCCGGTTGGCGGCAGCGACTGGCACCGGCCCGGCGCGGACGCGCCGCCAGGCTCGCCCACCACCTGGCTGGAAACCGAGTCGGCCGACCCGGACGCGCTGCTGGCGGCGCTGCGCGCGGGCCGCACCGCCGTCTCGGCCACCAGGGACGGCCCGGTGCTGCTGCGGTCGGACGGCGAGCTCGTCGCGGCCGGCGCCGACGGCACCGTCCTGGCCGGCCCGGACGGCCCGTTCGCCCTGGTGCGCGGCCCGCTCGCGCGGTTCCCTCCGGCACCGGGCTGCCACCGCCTGCTCGACCCCGCTGGCGCCACCCTGGCCCTGACGGCCTGACTCCCGGGCCTGCTGTCGGCTGCCCGCCCGCGGATGCGCTGGCCCCTGCTGCGCATACAGCAGCAGCAGCGGGTCAGCGCTAGCTTAAGCGGGCCGGTTCCTGTGCATCGCGGGTCTAGTCTCGGCTGTATGTTCGCGAGCCCGCAGGTCAATTTCTACGTGCAGGATGTGGAGGCGTCGGCGCGGTTCTACCGTGACTCGTTCGGTTTCACCGAGACGTTCCGCACGCCGGACCACGGCCGGCCGCGCCACGCCGAACTGCGCATCGGCGAGTTCGTGCTCGGCCTGGCGGCGATCGACGCGCTGAGCGAGGATCACGGGGTGACAGCAGGGTCGGGGCCGCCGCGGGCCGAGGTGGTGCTGTGGACCGACGACGTCGATCAGGCCTACGCGGGCCTGGCGGCGAGGAACGTTCACACGCTGAGCGCACCGCACGACTTCCTCGGCTCACTGCGCGCCGCCTGGGTCGCCGATCCGGACGGGAACCCGGTTCAGATCGTCATGCGACGCCGCCACCAGGGCGGCTGACCCCAGCGTCGCGGGACCAGGCGTCGCGGAACCAGCCACCGAGCCGCAGTCCGGCCGCTCCGCCCGCGACGGTTCCTGATCGTGGTTAGTCGTCAGCGCTATCTACTGACGAATCACCACGATCATCGCGACCCACGAGGGGCTAGGCGCGCACCGGGGTGATCAGGAAGACCGGGTAACCCGGGGCGATCGCGAGCAGTTGCTCGTCGCTGGCGTCCGGCCCGACTCCCTGGAAGAACACCCCGGTCTCGAATCGCCACTGGCGCAGGTAACCGCGCAGCACGTCCGGCTTCTCCACGTCGGCCAGTTCGGTCGCGGTGAACCGCTCCGCCCGGCGGCCGATCCGCAGTTCGCCGCCGCCAGCCGCGCGCAGGTTACGCACCCACTGGGTGTGCCCGCGCGGCGCGACCAGGTACCGGCGCCCGCCCAGGCTGAGCGGGTTCACCGGGGTAGTCCGCCACTCGCCGCTGGTGCGGCCGCGCACCGCGAGCACGCGGCTGCCGCGCAGGCTGACCCCGCGCCTGGTCAGCCAGCTGACCAGGTCGTTGGCCGAGCGTGTCGCCAGGCCAGCCCGAACATAACGCGGCGCGGCGGGGCCGCCGGAGCCGTCGGAGCCGCCGGGGTTGTCGGTCATCACGTCTCCCTGGTGAGTTGCGGGCCGCGAGCGGGGCGCTCCCGGTACCGGGTGAGCTGTGTCCCCGCTACCCGCAATGTTCCCAGCCACGCCGGCCAGCCCACCAGCACGAGCCGCCCACCACCACGACCAGCCCACCAGCACGAGCCGCCGCCGGCGCAGGCCGGGCGCTGCCAGCGCCCGCAACCCGGCCGGCCCCAGATGGCGCGGTTTCGCCGGGCTGTGATATCCGTCGAACAGCGCAGCGGCACGGCCCGCCCGTCCGCCAGGAGGCGAAACCGCCCCGCCTGGCGGCGAGCCAGGACCGGGGCACGGCCAGCGACCCGCAGCCGGGAGGACAGCTGATGAAGTTCAAGCCACGCTGGGGAATGACGCTTCCGCTGCCGGGCCTGGGCCTGGCCGAGCAGCGCGACATCGTCGCCGAGCTCCCCGGCCTCGGCTATACCGACGCCTGGTCGGCCGAGCTCAACGGGATCGACGCGTTCACCCCGCTGGCCCTGGCCAGCCAGTGGTCGGACGAGTTGCGGCTGGGCACCGCCATCGCCAGCATCTACACCCGCGGCCCGGCGCTGCTCGCGATGAACGCGGCAACCATCGCGCACCTGGCCCCAGGCCGGTTCGTGCTGGGCATCGGCACCTCGACCCCGGTCGTGGTGGACCAGTGGAACGACATCGAGTTCGTCAAGCCGTACCAGCGGTCCAGGGACATGCTCCGGTTCTTGCGCCAGGCGCTGGCCGGGCAGAAGGTGACTGAGCAGTTCGAGACGTTCAGCGTGGACGGATTCCGGCTCGACAACCCGCCCGCCGCGGCGCCGGGACTGGCACTGGCCGCGCTGCGGCCGCAGATGATCGCCCTGGGCGCGGCCGAATCCGACGCGGTGATCACGAACTGGCTGGCGCCGCACGACGTGCCGAAGGTGCGCGCGGTGGCCGGCCCGGCGTGTGAGCTGATCGCCAGGATCTTCGTCTGCCCGACCGAGGACGCCGGGCTGGCCCGCACGGTCGGCCGCCGGCTGGTCGCGGCGTACCTGACCGTTCCGGCGTACGCGGCGTTCCACGCGTGGCTCGGCCGGGAGGAGATGCTGGCGCCGATGCTCGCGGCCTGGCGCGGCGGCGACCGCAAGGGCGCGCTCGCGGCCATTCCGGACGAGCTCGTGGACGACCTCGTCGTGCACGGCCCGGTCGATACGTGCCGGGAACGCGTCGGTCAGTACCAGGCCGCCGGCCTGGACACCCCGGTTCTGTCGGTGATCCCGACCCCGGACGCGAACGTGGTGGAGTCGGTCCGCAAGCTCGCGCCCGCCTGATCTCACCCGCCCCGCCAGCAGGCACGCCCGGCCAGCCGTGGGCCAGCCAGCCTCACCAGCCTGCGGTCAGGTCACCGCCGTACCAGGACGCGATGATCCGGTGCGCGATCGAAACCGGCGGCGGCAGCAGCACCTCGCCCTGCCTGACCGCGTCCCGCAGTTGCGCCCGGCCGAACCAGTGCGCCTCGGCGATCTCCTTCGCGTCGACCTTGATCTGCTGCCCGGCCTCGGCCCGGGCCCGGAACCCGAGCATCAGGCTGTGCGGCATCGGCCACGGCTGGCTGCCGATGTACCGGACCTGCCCGACCGCCAGCCCGGTTTCCTCCAGCACCTCGCGGACGACCGCCCGCTCGGCTGACTCGCCCGCCTCCACGAACCCGGCCAGGATCGAAACCCGCCGGGCCGGCCACTGCGCGTTCCTGGCGAGCAGGGCCCGGTCATCCGGGTCGGTCACCAGCATGATGACCGCCGGGTCGCTGCGCGGGAAATGCTCGGACCCGTCGTTCACGCACCGCCTGCTGCTGCCCGCCGAGACCGGCTCGGTGACCGACCCGCAGCGCGGGCAGTGCCCGGCGACGGCGTGCCAGTTGGCCAGCGCGACCGCGTGCGTCATCAGCCCCGCGTCCCGGGCCGGCAGCAGCGCCCCGACCTGGCGCAGCGCGGCCCACCGCGCGTCCTGCCCGGCGGGCGCCGACGGCCGGTCGCCGCCGGGCACCGCGATGGCGAAGTACGCCGTCCCGTCCGCGCCGGTGCCGAGCAGGATCCTGATCCCGTCCGGCGCCTGGTCCGGCGATACCAGGACCAGCTCGGGCCCGGCGGCGCCGTCGCGCACCGCGGCCCGCTCGTCGTGGACGGCCAGGACCCGGCTGCGCGGGTCGTCCCAGGCGGCGGCCAGCCAGGCGGCGTCGTCGCGGAGCATCGTGGCCCGGTCCACCTCGCCGCGCGACAGCGCCAGGTCAGCCAGCGGCGCCAGCCCGCCAGGCTCCGGGCCGCCCGCCCCGCCGGCCCCGTCCGCGCCGCCGGCCCCGTCCGCGCGCCCCGGCCCGGCGCTCACCGCGCCGCCGTCAGCGCCTGGCCGGCCACGGCGAGCTCGTCCCACAGGTACGCCGCCGCCTCGGCCCCCTTGAGCAGCAGCGCCATGTCCACCTTCTCGTTCGGCGCGTGCACCCGGTCCTCGTTCAGGCCGACGCCGAGGAACACCAGCGGCGCGGCGAGGATTTCGGCGAGGTCGGCTTCCGGGCCGCTGCCGCCGACCCGGGTAAAGAGAACTTCTTTGCCGAACGCGAGTTCCATGGCTCGTCGCACCGCCGCCACGCCGGGCGAGTCCGCCGGGGAGAACGCGGGCCGCACGCCGCTCACCTCCGAGGTGACGCTCGCCCGGATGCCGGGCGGTGTCCTGGCCGCCACGTACTCCCGCAGCGAGGCGGCGACCGCGTCCGGGTCCTGCCGCGCCACCAGCCGGAACGACAGCTTGGCGTGCGCGCTGGCCGGCACGATGGTCTTGCCGCCGGGGCCGGTGTACCCGCCCCACATGCCGTTGACCTCCGCGGTCGGCCGCGCCCAGATCCGCTCCAGCGTGCTGAACCCGGCCTCGCCCGCGGCTGCGCCGCTGTTACCCGCCTGGGCCAGCCACGCCTTCTCGTCGAACGGCAGCCGCCCGAACATCTCCCGTTCCGCCGCCGAAACCGGCTCGACCTGGTCGTAGAACCCCGGCAGGGTAACCCGGCCGTCCGTGTCGTGCAGTCCGGCGAGCAGCGCGGCCAGCGCGTGCAGCGGGTTGGGCACCGCGCCGCCGAACGAGCCCGAATGCAGGTCCTGGTCCGGCCCGGTCACGTCGAGCTCCGCCTCCACGACCCCGCGCATCCCGGTGCAGATCGAGGGCACGTCGGCGGACCACATCGAGGTGTCGGAGACGACGATGAGGTCGCAGCGCAGTTCCTCCCGCCGGGCGGCCAGCAGCGCGGCCAGGCTGGCCGAGCCGGACTCCTCCTCACCCTCGATCAGCAGCTTCAGCGTGACCGGCGGCGCCTGCGCCCCGCTGGCCGCCAGGCTGGCGGCGACCCCCAGCGTGTGGAACAGCACCTGGCCCTTGTCGTCGGACGCGCCGCGCGCGAGGAGCTGCCCGTCCCGCTCAATCGGCTCGAACGGCGGCGAGTCCCACTCCTGCAGCGGGTCGGCCGGCTGCACGTCGTGATGGCCGTAGACAAGGACCACCGGCGCGGCCGGGTCGTCGGCCGGCCAGTGCGCGAACACCGCGGGCAGCCCGGGACTTTCCGCGCTGCCGGTCTCCCAGACCTCCGCGACCGGGAACCCGGTATCGCGCAGCTGCCCGGCGAGCCAGCTGGCCGAGCGCGCCACGTCGGCGTGATGGGCCGGGTCAGCCGACACCGAGGGGATCGCCAGCCACTGCTTGAGCGCGTGGAAGAATTCCGGTGCGTTCGCGCGGATGTAATCACGAATGTCCATGATCGTATCCTCGCATCCTGGAGCCGGGCTCCGGCCGCCCCGGGCGCGCGAGAGGCCTGGTAAGCACGATCCGCCCCCGGGCGGGCGCGTCCGGGCGGGGACCTGTGCCGCGATGATGGGGAGGAATCTGTCAGCCGTCCAGCGCCCCGGCCTGGTGGCCGGAGGAAGCGAGGTCGTGATGCTGGTTGCGTTCTCGGTGACCCCGCTCGGGGTGGGCGAGGCCGTCGCGGAGTACGTCGCCGACGCAGTCCGGGTGGTGCGCGAGAGCGGGCTGAGCAACCGGACGGACGCCATGTTCACCACGGTCGAGGGTGACTGGGACGAGGTGATGGACGTGGTCAGGCGCGCGGTCGAGGCGGTGGCGGCGCGGGCTCCCCGGGTGAGCGTCACCCTCAAGGCTGACATCCGGCCGGGCGTGACCGGGGCACTGGACGCGAAGGTGGCCAGCGTGGAGCAGTACCTGCAGGCCTGACCCGCCGGGCGCCACGGGCCTCATCGGGCACGGCAGGCTAGCCGGAGGCGGGACCTAGCCGGGCGCCGGGGCCAGCGGAACGCTCTCGATCAGCGCGGTCAGGCCCGCCTCGTCGAGCAGGTCCGCCGGCCGCACCGTCTGCTGGCCGCGCGCGTAGTAGAACGCCGCCCGCACCCGGCCGACCGGCACCCCGGTGAGCGCCGCCCACGCCAGCCGGTAGGCGGCCAGCTGCACGGCGACCGCCCGGCTCTCGTCCGGCGAACTGGGCACGCGGCCGGTCTTCCAGTCCACGATGTCGTACCCGCCGCCGGGCGCGTCCGCGAAGACCGCGTCGATCCGGCCCCGGACCAGCCGGTCACCGATCAGCGTCTCGAACGAGACCTCGACCTCAGCCGGCCACCTGTCCGCCCACTCGCTGGCCTCGAAGTGCGCCTTCAGCTCTGCCAGGTCAGCCGGCGAGCCGGCGCCCGGGTCGTCGGAGTCGGCCGCCCCGAGCAGTTCCTCGGGCTCGATCAGCGGCCGCGGCCCGAACCGCTGCTCCAGCCAGCGGTGGAACTCGGTGCCCCGGCGCGCCTGCGGCGCTGGCGGCTGCGGCATCGGCCGCCGCACCTGCGCGGCGAACTGGGCCGGGTCCCTGGCGATCGCCACCAGGGAGGAGACCGGGATCCGGCCCGGCATCCAGACAGCGGTCGCGTGCTCGGCGCGGCGCTGCGCCCGCTCGGCCAGCAGCAGGTCGGTGTCACGCGCCCAGCCATCGATCAGCGCCTGGTCGGCCGGGCCCAGCCCGGGCGCGTCCTGCGGGTCGCGGCCCTCGCCGGCCAGCTCGGCTCGCACCAGCGCGGCCGCCCCGGCCACGGCCGCGTGCCGCGAGCCGGCCGCGGGGACCGGCCAGGATGCGGTAGCCGGCTCGGCCAGCAGCGGGTTCACCGCGTCCTCGTCCGGCTCGGCCGCCCACGGCCCGACGCTGCCCGCGCCGGCCTCGCACGCGGCCCGGACCTCGGTCAGGAACTCCGACGGGCCGAGCCTGGACGTGCCATCGCCCCACCAGTAGCCGGTGCAGCCGAGCCAGAACGCGGCCCTGGTCGCGGCGACGTAGGCCAGCCGCCGTTCCTCGGCCAGTTCCCGCCCGGCGCACGCGTCGGTGAAGTCAGCCAGCGCCTCGGTGTCCAGCCCGGCGATGGCCGGCAGGTCACCGGCATCGCCGCGGAGGCCGAACGGGAGCAGCCGCGGGTTCTCGGTCCACCGGGTGGTCAGCTTCGGCTTGGCCGGGAAGATGTGCCCGTGACGGCCGCCGGCCAGGCCGGGCACGATGACCGCCGCCCACTGCAGCCCCTTGGCGGCGTGCACGGTGGCCAGCTTGACCGAGTCGCTGTCCCCCACCCGGCCCGCCTCCAGCCCGAACTCTTCCGCCTCGGCTGCGGTCAGGTAGGCGAGGAACGCGCCGAGCGTGGGCTCTTCCTGGTCACCGGCGAACGCGGCCGCCGCGTCGGTGAACGCGTCCAGGTCAGCCCGGGCGCTGGCCGGGTCCAGCCCGGGCCGCGCCGCTACCTCGATGTCCAGCCCGAGCGCGCGCTCGACCTCGCCGGCCAGCTCGGGCAGCGGCCGGCTGGCGTGCAGCCGCAGCGTGCGCAGCTCCCCGGCCAGCGCGGCGAACCGCTGGTAGCCCGCGGCCGAGTAGGCAGCCGGGTCGCCGAGGTCATCGAGCGCCTCGACCAGGCTGCCCGGGTCGGCGGTCAGGTCGGTGATGGCGCGGGTCATCACGTCGTCGGCGCCCGGGGCCGGACGGCCGGCCGCCGGGGCGGACGGCCGGTCCGCGCTGCGGGCCAGCGCGCGGGACCGGCGGCCGAGCGCCACCAGGTCGCGCGGGCCGATCCGCCACCGCGGCGAGGTCAGCAGCCGGGCCAGCGCGTCGGCCGCGGCCGGGTCGTGCATCACCCGCAGCGTGGCGATAATGTCGGCCACCTCGGGCACGGTCAGCAGCCCGCCCAGCCCGACCACCTCGACCGGGATGCCGCGGGCTTCCAGCGCGGCCCGAAGCGCCGGGAACTGGGCCCGTTTGCGGCACAGCACCGCGATGTCGGACGGGCGGACCTGGCCGTCCGACCCGTCCGGCCACCGGCCGCCGTCGGGCGCGGTTCCCGGCGGCAGGCTGAGCAGCCGGGCGATCTGGCCGGCCACCCAGTCCGCCTCGGCCGCGGCGGTGTCCAGCAGCGCGCAGGTCACCTCGCCGCGCTGGGCCCGCGCCGGCGGCGCGGTCAGCCGCGGCACTTCCGGCGCCGCGGCCCGCAGCCCTTCCTGCAGCGCGGCGGCGGCATCGAGCACCCGGCCGGTGTTGCGGAAGCTGGTGGACAGCGCCGTGCCGCGCGCCGGGCCGTTCCTGGCCGGGAAGTCAGTGCTGAAGCGGCGCAGGTTGCCCGCGCTCGCGCCGCGCCAGCCGTAAATCGACTGGCACGGGTCACCGACCGCGGTGACCGGATGCCCGCCGCCGAACAGCGACCGCAGCAGCACCAGCTGCGCATGGCTGGTGTCCTGGTACTCATCCAGCAAGACGACCTGGTAGCGGGCCCGTTCCGCGGCACCGACCTCGGGGTGACGCTCCGCGATCCGCGCGGCCAGCGCCATCTGGTCCCCGTAGTCGATCACTTCCCTGGCCGACTTGGCCGCCACGTACGCCGACACCAGCGGGAGCAGCTGTTCCCTGGCCCGCTGGCACTTGAGGATCTTGACCGCCTGCGCGGGCGGGCGGCCGGGCAGCTCGGCGAACCGCTGCGCCAGCCATTCCCCCGCCTCGGTGATGTCACCGGGCCCGCGCAGGTGCTCGGCGAGCTCGCCGGCCAGGTCGAGCACGGCAGCGGTGACGGTGGCCGGCGCCCAGCCGACCGCGTCCATCGGCCCGTCGTAGGCGGCCACCACCCGGGCGGCGAGCTGCCAGGACACGGCCGGGGTGATCAGCCGCAGCGACGGCTCCAGCGCCTCCCGCAGCGCATGGTCAGCCACCAGCCTGCCAGCGTAGGAGTGATAAGTACCGATAACGGGATCCCCTAGCTGATCCTCCCCGTCGGGCTGGCCGATCCCAGCCCGGCGCAGCCGGTCCAGCCGCCCGCGGACCCGCTCGGCCAGCTCGGCCGCGGCCTTCCTGGTGAACGTCAGCCCGAGCACCCGCTCCGGCCGGACCTGTCCGGTCGCGACCAGCCAGACCAGCCGGGCAGCCATCGTCTCGCTCTTGCCCGACCCGGCTCCGGCGATCACCGCCATCGGCCGCAGCGGCGCGCCGATCACCGCGGCCTGCTCGGCGGTCGGCTCGGCCGCGCCGAGCAGCCGGGCCAGCTGCCCGGGGGTGTAGCGGCGGTCGCCGGTCACGGCGCCACCTGGCCGCCGCGCTCGTGCACCGGGCAGCTGGACGCGACCGGGCAGACCCGGCAGCCCGGGTTGGCCCTGGCCTGGAACACCGGCCCGGCCATCCCGGTCGCCACGGTCTGCACCAGCTCCTGGGCCCAGCCGGGGTCGGGGTCGGCGGGCAGCCCCCGCTGGCGCTGGATCCTGGCCCGTGCCGCGAGCCCGGCCCGGCCGACCTGGACCAGCTCGGCCCCGCCCGGCTCGGTCAGCCCGAGCTGCTCGAACGCGCCCAGCAGCACCGCGAGCTGGTAGACGCCCAGCTGCGGGTTGCGGTCCAGCTCGTCGTCGCGCGGCCGGCTGGAACCGGTCTTGAGGTCGACCACGATGCCGGCCCCGGCCTCGTCCCGTTCCAGCCGGTCCACCCGCCCGGTGATCTGCACGTTCCCGACGGTGACCTGGAGCGCCTCCTCGACCGCGACCAGCTGGCGGGCGTTCGAGTGGTGCCAGTCGAGGAACTTCCTGACCATCTGCTCGGCCTGGTCCCGCTGCTTGGCCGCGTACCACGGGCTGCCGAAGTCCAGGTGGTGCCAGATCTCGTCGATCCGCTTGGCGATGTCGTTGTCGTCGGCGCCCTCGGCGGCCAGCACCGCCGCGGCGTGGATCACGATCCCGAAGTGGCGCGCCGTGGTCGGCGAGCTCACCCCCGCGGCCGATTCGAGCAGCCAGCGCAGCCCGCACTTGGTGAACGTCTCGACCTGGGACGGGGACAGCCGGACCTGCGCGTCGAACACCGGCCCGGGGCCCGACATCTCGGTGAGCGCGTACCAGTGCCGGGGGCTGGCTCCGCGTACCCCGGCGGCGGTGAGCCTGGCCAGCTGGGCCGCGGCGGCCCGGCGCACCCGCGGCGGCTTGCTGGTGTCGGCGGCCGCGCGGCGCAGGTCCGCGGTGAGGGCGGGCAGGGACAGCCAGCGCTGCCCGGCGGCAGCGTGCTCGGTCGTGATCTCGTCGCCGGCCAGCTCGGCCAGGAACCTAGACGGCCGGTCCTCGCTGTCCTCGCCGCCGACCGCGGTGACGATGAGGTACCGCCTGGCCCGGGTCACCGCGACGTAGAACAGCCTGCGCTCCTCGTCCAGCAGTTTCGAGGCCAGCGCGACCGCCGCCGCGTCCGGGCCAGCCACCGGCCCGCCCGCCCGGCCGCCGGGCCGGTCATCAGCCGCGCTGGACCGCGGGCGCAGGTCCCGCCCGGCCGCCGCGTCGACCAGCTCGTCCATCCCGAGCAGCGACCCGCGCACCCGGATGTCGGGCCAGGCGCCTTCCTGCACCCCGGCGACCAGCACGAGATCCCATTCCAGGCCCTTGGCCCGGTGCGCGGTGAGCACGGCCACGGCCTCGGGGTGCGCGGCCCGCTGGGCCAGGCTGTTCCCGGCGATCTCCTGGCCGGCCAGGCTGTCCAGGAACAGCCGCGGCGACCCGTGCGGCAGCCGGGCGGTGAACCCCGCCGCCGCGTCGAACAGCGCCACCATCGCGTCCAGGTCAGCGTCGGCGGCCGCGCCCAGGCTGCCTCCGGCGGCGCTCGCCCGCGCCCACTGCTCCGCCAGGCCAGACGCGTCCCACACCGCCCAGAGCACCTCGTGCACGGTCCCGTTCTCCGCGGTCCGCCTGGCTAGCTCTAGCAGCCCGGCCACCCGCCGCGCCGCGCCGACCGCCGACAGCACCGACCCCTCCGGCCCGCCCGGCCCCATCCCCGCCAGCAAAACCCGCTCCCCCGCCCTGCCCCCGCCACCCCCAGCAGACCCGCCCTCACCACCCCCAGCAGATCCGCCCTCAACCAGCCCAGTCCCCCCCTCCGAAGCCCCGCCAGCTCCAGCCCCGCCAGCTCCAGCCCCGCCGACCCCGGCCTCACCCCCGCCGGTCACACCCTCCGCAGACTCCCCTGCCGCGTGCCCCGCCTCTGCCGACACCGCCTCTGCGACCTGGCCAACTCCACCCTTGGCGGCCACGGACCCGGCCGCAGCGGCGGCGGGCCGGACGGGTTCGGCTGGCCAGCCGGCGAACGACAGTTCGCGCGGGTCCCGCAGCACCCGGGCCAGCGGGTCGGCCGGCGGCAGCTCTCCGGCCGCCTGCGCCGCGGCCCGCAGGACCCGCCGCAGCCGCCGCAGGCCAAGGGCGTCGGTCCCGCCGAACGGGCCCGTCAGCAGCTCGGCCGCGGTTTCCTCATCGAGCGCGCCCGGCCGCAGCGCGCAGTTCAGCAGCATCAGCAGCGGCCGGGTGCCCGGCTCGGCGGCGAGTGGCAGCTCGTCCCCGGCCACCGCGGCAGGCACCCCGGCTGAGGCAAGCGCCCGCTGCAGCACCGGCATCTGCCGGGTAGCCGAACGCACCAGGACCGCCATCGACGACCAGCTCACCCCGTCGATCAGGTGCGCCCGGCGCAGCGTGTCGGCGATCACCGCGGCTTCCTGGGTCACGCTCGCGGCGATGATGATCCGCGCGGTGCCGGGATCAGCCTCTGGCAGCGGGACCAGCGCTCGGTGATCGCGTTGGGCCCCAAGGGTGCCTGCCTCTATCGCGGCGGGCAGCCTGCTGGCGACCCGCCGGGACGCCGCCAGCGGCACCGGACCGCTGCGGCGGCAGGTGCGCAGCGCGACCACCTGAGCCGGGCTGCCGTCGGGCGCCCGGAAGCTGTCGGGGAACCGGCGCAGCGCGCCCACGTCGGCGCCGCGGAACCCGTAGATGGACTGGTCCGGGTCACCGACCGCGATCAGCTCGCGGCCGTCTCCGGCCAGGGCGCGCAGCAGCGACTCCTGCGCCGGGTCGGTGTCCTGGTACTCATCGACGAGCACGGCGTCATACGCCTGCCGTTCCCGGTCCCTGGTCGCCCCCCGGCTGAGCAGCGCGCCCGCGATCCGGATGATCTCCGCGTAGTCGTAGGCGGGGACCGGTGCCAGGTCGAACCGGGCCGCGTAGGAGTCGAGGAACCGGCCCGCAGCCACCCAGTCGTCGCGGTCCCGGCGTGCGCCAAGCCGGGCCAGGCCGCGCCCGTCCAGCCCGCGCTCGGCCGCCCGCAGCAGGAAGTCCCGCAACTCGGTGGCGAACCCCCGGGTGCCGAGGGTCGGCCGGAGCCGCTCCGGCCAGCTGGCCGCGCCGTCCTCGGCCTCGCCGCGCAGCAGCCGCCGCACCTCGAGCAGCTGCTCGGGCCCGGGCAGCAGCCTGGGCGGCTCGTCCCCGGCGAGCACGTACTCCCGCCGGACCAGCGCATACGCATAACTATGGAAGGTCAGCGCCAGCGGCTCGCGGGTGGTGCGGCCCAGCCGCACGGTGATCCGCTCGCGCAGTTCCTCGGCCGCCTTGCGGCTGAAGGTGAGCACCAGCAGCCGGGCCGGGTCCATCCCGCGCCGGGCGACCCGGTCGACGACCGACTCGACGATCGTCGTGGTCTTACCGGTGCCCGGGCCGGCCAGCACCAGCAGCGGACCTCCGGCGTGCCCGACCACCTGGCGCTGCGCCTCGTCCAGACTGGGCGGCGCCGCGGCGACGGCGGCCCGGCGGACCAGCCGGTAGGGCAGCGACTGCCGTTCCATCTCAGAACCGCCCGGGCACGGCGTCGAGATCCGTCCGCGGGCATCCACTGGGCACATCACTAGCTCTAGCACCCGCCCCCGACAGTCCGCGGGAATCCACGCCGATCCGATCCGCCCGGGAACTCGCTGGGTGGTGAATTTCTTGATCGTGGTGGTTGGTCAGCGCCATTTGCGGGCTAACGACCACAGATCATGGAAGGCCGACTTCATCCTGGGCCGGTTCCGCTCTCCGGACAGCCCGGCCGCAGGGGCACTGCCCGGCCCGGGGCACTCAGGAACGGCTATTCCGGATAAATGGAAGGAAATGGGTCAGGGGCACATTTCATTCGGCTTCCGGCCGGTCCGGGCTGGCTTGGTCAGGTGCCGCTCCAGCGGGCCTCGCGCATGTTGATGCGGCCAGGGCGGCCGTCTGGTGCACGGCGGAGCGGGGTGCCTTCATCCAGGTAGTGCGACAGGGCGGTCTGCTCGTGGCCGGCCAGCAGCGAGCCGTCCGCGTGCACAACCCGCCACCACGCAACCCCGCCGCCCCACAGCGACATCACCCGGCCAACCTGGCGCGGGCCGCCTTCGCCGAGGTACTCGGCGACGTCACCGTAGGACATGACCCGCCCGGGCGGGATCGCCTCGGCCACGTCGAGCACCCGGCTGGTGTAGTCGTCCAGGTCCGGCCGTCCGGACCCGGCCGGGCCGCGCGTCATTCTGGCGGCCAGGCGATGCTGTGCCTGCGCGGTGCGGCGGCGTGCCGTCCGCCGTGACCAGGCGGCCATGACGGGGCGGGCGGTGCGGCTGGGTCGGCGGGCTCTGGCGGCAGTTCGGTCAGCTGGCTCGCTTCTGGCGGCGGCTTGTCCGGTCGGTCGCCGTCCTTCTGCTGCATCGCGGCCCGCCGGTCATCCTGGGAGGGCAGCGAGGTAAGCGGGGAGGCGTCCCGTGGCGGCGGGGCCGGTGCCTGGGGGTCCACCGCGGCGAATTCCTGGGTCGCGGTCTGGTCCTCCGCACCACCGGCGAGCCGAGACCCGCCGCCCGCGGCTGACCCGGCTGCCCGGTCCGGACCAGGCAACGGCGCCCACGACGACGGAGCCGACGGCGGCGCGGCGGGCGACCGCGGGCTGGCAGGAGACGAGGTTCCGGCCCCGTCCGCAGCAGGAAGCGAGTTCCATGCCGGCGGCTCGTCGGCTGGCAGCGGCTCGCCGGGCGGCCCCCAGAACTGCGGACCGGCTGGCGGGTCCCCATCGGCAGGCGGTCCCCAGAACTGCGCCCCGGCTGGCGGGTCCGTATCGGAGGCCGGTCCCCAGAACTGCGGGCCGGCGCCGGCCATCATGTCCGCGGCAGGCTGCTGAGCCCCGGGCGACAGGAACCCGGGCGCCGTATCCCCAGGCGACATGGCGTCCGGTGACGGGGCCCCGGGCGGGTGGGTCCATGGCAGCTGCCCGGCCGGCGGCTGGCGGCGCAGCGTGGCCAGCCGGCTGGTCGCGAAAACGACCATCGCCAGGCACGCCAGCCCGAGCAGGCTGAACAGCACCAGCGGACGGCTGCCGCGCGGCTGCACGGGGGCGGCGGGAACGGCTGACGGGCCGCCGCCGAAGAAGCCGCCCGGCTGCACCGCGTGCCGGGGCAGCCGGCCCCCGGCCCGGCCAGCCTGGGCGGATAGCCGGCCCGCGGCCGCCAGTGCCGCCGGGGCATCCACGGTGCCGAACCCGACCGCGGCGTCATAGCCGCCGTGCGGCGAGTCGGCCGCGGTGGTGGTGATCGCCTCCCGGACCAGCGACGGGGACAGGCCGGGGTAACTGGACTTGATCAGGGCGGCGACGCCGGCGGTCAGTGCGCACGCCGGGCTCGTCCCGCTGACCAGCCAGTACCGGCCGTCGGAACCCTGGGCGGGGACCCGGACTCCGGGCGCGGCGATCTGCACCGACAGGTTGTCGCTGGAAAAGCCGGCCGGCGAGCCATCCCGCTTGACCGCGCCGACCCCGAGCACGCCCGGGTAGTCAGCCGGGAACGAGTACGGCGCGTTCTTCCCGTGCGCGGCCGCGGATGCGCCGGAGTTGCCCGACGACGCGACGACGACGACGTCGTGGTTGTAGGCGTCCTGCAGCGCCTTGCGCACCGGCCGGCTGGGCCGCCCGTAGCCAAGCGACATGCTGATCACCTTGGCGTGGTGCGCGACGGCGTACCTGATCGCCCCGGCCAGCTCGCGCTGCACCCGCTGCTGCGACTCGCGCTGGTAGCGCGCGTACCCGGGGTCCTGCCGGTCGGTGATCACCCGGACCGACAGGACGTGCGCCTGCGGCGCGACGCCGATGATGCCGCTGCCGCCGCCGTCGTGGCCGTGGCCGGCGATCAGCGAGGCCATCCAGGTGCCGTGCATCCCCCAGTTGGGGTCGGACGGCGGGGTGCCGACGCCGGTCAGGTCCGGGCCGGAACTCACCGATCCGGCCAGGTCGGACACGCCGGGGCTGACGCCGCTGTCGATCACCGCGACGGTCACGCCCGCGCCCTTGGTCACCGGCCAGGCCTGCGGCGCCTTCAGCGCGTCCAGCACCCACAGCTGGTCATCGCGCACCGTGTCCGCGCCGGCCGGCCCGGCCTGGCTGACCAGCGACGCCGTGACCGCGCAGGTCACTACCGGGAAGAACGCCAGCCAGTTGCGGACCCGCGCTGCTCTCGGGCTCAGCATCCAGGTGCTCCAGGACAGTGCGGGGTGGGCGGCTGCGCGCCCAGCGGCAGCACCACCGCGTCGGCGACCCCGTTCGCGACGCTGTTCATCTCCTGGGCAGCGTAGCTGTCGGAGGACAGTGACACGTGCGGCATCCCGTCGGTGTAGCCAGCGGTCGATATGACCAGGTAAGGGCCGACGTTCCCGGCCAGGGACAGCTGGCGCTGCGAGTCGCCGAACGAGGCCGCGAGCGTGCCGGGGAACGCCACCGCGCGTACTGCCGCGCCACGCTGGTCACCGTGCGACATCTTCCCTGTGGCGGCGCTGGCGTCGGCCGCGGTGGGCAGCACCGCGATCCCGACGGTGACCACCATGCTGCCGGTCGAGTCGAGGTAGCTGGCGCGCAGCAGCGCCGAGCAGCCCAGCCGGGCCAGTACCCGGGCGGCCGACGGGTCGGTCCCCGCCCCGCAGGTCGCCTGCCTGGCGATGCCGATCCGCCGGGCGGTCAGCCCCAGCCCGGAACCTGAGGCCAGCGAGTACCCGGGCAACTGGTACCTGACCGTCGCCGGGAAGATCTTCCCGGCCGGCCTGGTCAGCCAGCGCCTGCTGGCTTCCCAGGCCATGATCTGCTGCTGCTGTGCGCTGCTGAACTTGCGCGGCAGCACCTGGCCCGCTACGCCGGCCGCCGCGGCGGCCAGCCCGATCAGCCCGGCCACGAGTGCCACCAGTGCCACGCTGAGCTGCCACCGCACTCGCATCGCCACCACAGGGGAAATGCTACGGCCTGCTCTGGCGCGGCGCGCCAGATATCAGCGCTCAGTAAACAGGCAGTGACGAATCGATCTGATTGACCCAGGCGAGAACGCCGCCGCCAAGGTGTACCGCGTCGGAGAACCCGGCGTTCTTCACCACGGCGAGGCACTCAGCGCTGCGGGCGCCGCTCTTGCAGTGCAGCACAATCTGCCGGTCCTGCGGAAGCCGCTCCAGCGCCGCCCCGGACAGGAACTGGTCCTTGGGGATGAGCACCGATCCGGGAATGGAGACGATCTCATACTCGTTCGGCTCCCTGACGTCCACCAGGAAGACGCCCTCGTCGCTGTCGAGCATTTCCTTCAGCTGCGCGGCGGTAATCGTCGAGCCCGACGCGGCCTGCTGTGCGTCCTGCGAAACCGCGCCGCAGAAGGCCTCGTAGTCAATCAGCTCCGTGATCGTCGGGTTCTTGCCGCAGACCGGGCACTCGGGGTCCTTCTTGACCTGCAGCGAGCGGTAACTCATCTCCAGCGCGTCGTAGATCATCAGCCGCCCTGCCAGCGGCTCGCCGACCCCGGTGATGACCTTGATCGCCTCGTTGACCTGGATCGATCCGATGGATGCGCACAGCACGCCGAGCACGCCGCCCTCCGCGCAGGAGGGCACCATCCCCGGTGGCGGCGGCTCGGGGTACAGGCACCGGTAGCAGGGCCCGTGCTCGGCCCAGAAAACGCTGGCCTGCCCGTCGAAACGGTAGATCGACCCCCACACGTACGGCTTGCGCAGCAGCACGCACGCGTCATTGACCAGGTACCTGGTCGCGAAGTTGTCGGTGCCGTCCACGATCAGGTCGTATTGCGCGAAGATCTCCAGCGCGTTGTCAGAATCCAGGTGCGTTTCGTGCAGCACCACATTGACGTGGGGATTGATCTCCCTGATGCTGTCCCTGGCCGACCCGGCCTTCGACCGGCCGACGTCGGACTGACCGTGGATTACCTGGCGCTGCAGGTTTGACTCGTCGACCACGTCGAAGTCGACAATGCCCAGCGTGCCGACCCCGGCGGCGGCCAGGTAAAGCAGCGCGGGCGAACCGAGGCCGCCAGCGCCGACGCAAAGCACCTTGGCGTTCTTCAGGCGTTTCTGCCCCGTCATGCCGATCTCCGGGATGATGAGGTGCCGTGAATAACGCCGCACTTCATCGACGGTGAGCTCGGCAGCTGGCGAGACGAGCGGTGGCAGCGACACTGGGCCTACTCCCGGACGGGCCCGCCGCGGCGGGCGACTGAGGTCTTTGGCCGGACTCTTATCCAGCCCGGCACACGGTGTCAACCAGGCGGGAAGGCCAGGCATTCCGCCCGGTGGCCGGGCCCGGGCCCGGTTTGCCCGGCTGGCACGCCGTACCCGGCCTGATGCGAATTGTCACCGGTGCCGAGTACAACACCAGATATGCCAGAACGGGATGCTCACCCCGGTCAGCCTTCCGATAGCCGGGCACTCCCTGACTGACTGAACCCTGCCATGTTCCCGGAGGTCAGATTGCCAACCCAGCCGACGAACCCGCGGCAGGGACCCGCGGGGCCGCTGCGCCCGCACATCCTGCCGTTAGCACCTGGTGACATCAGGCCGCCTGATCAGCGCCGGCCGCTCCCCGATGCCGCCGCGGTCCGCAGGCTGGAGATACCAGACCACGCCCCGCCCTACGACGACGAACTCCCCGCACCCGCCCCCGGGCTGGTCCCCGCCGCGCCGTCCGGCAACACGGCGCCGCCTCGTCCCGCACCCCGGTCAGACAACGGCGGGACCACCGGACCCGCACCCCGGCCAGACAACGCCGCGACCGGTCGTCCCGCACCCCGGCCAGACAACGCCGCGTCACCCGGTCCCGCACCCCGGCCGGGCAAGCCTCCGGCGGCGCCGGGACCGGCTCCGGGCCAGCCCGGGCGGCCAGGCGGCAGCAAGCAGGCCGGGGCGTGGCCCGGCCAGTTCGCCCAGGTGCTCGCCGAGACGCTGGCCGGGCAGCGGTCCTCCCGCCAGCTGGTGCCGTGGACGACCGATCAGGCCCGCCAGCGCATCCGGCTGCTCGGCGCGCAGCTGTCGGCCAGCCACCGGCCGGTCGTGCACCGCCCGGTCGTGCAGCGGGTGCTGGCCTCGCACCCGGTGCCGGGCGTCGTCGAGATGACCGTCGTGGTGCGGTTCGGCAGCCGGATCCAGGCGCTGGCGATCCGGCTGGAACAGCAGCCAGCCCAGCCGCCCGCACCCGGCCGCCTGGCCCGCCCGCAGCGCTGGCGCTGCACCGCCGTCGAAGCGGCCTGACCCCGGCCGCACCCCCGCAGGCCGGCCATCCGGTCCGGCGGGGGTGCCGGGAGGCTAGCCGTGCGGTTAGCGGTTACGCGGGTCGCCGTGGCACTGCTTGAACTTCTTGCCTGAGCCGCAGGGGCAGGGGGCGTTGCGCCCGACCCGGGAGAAGTCGCCGCCGCCGCCCGACTCGGTGTGCCGCTCGGCCTGGCCGGGGACGTCCGAGCTCGGCGAGGTGTACTGGAGCTGGCTCGGCCGCCGGGGCCCCAGTCCGGGCGGGACCGCGGGGCCACCTTGCGCGGGCTGCCCGGCGGCCGCCTCGCCAGCCTGGCCCGCGGCGGCCCGGTGCCGCCCGCGGCCGGCCGTCCGCGTACCACCCCGGCCCGCACCGGCCTGGCCGGCACTCCCCCGGCCGGCACCGCCCTGGCCGGCACCGCCCTGGCCGGCACCGCCGCCCGCGCCGCCCAGGGCCGGGCCGCCCTGACCGGTCCCGGGCAGGACCGTCCCCGCCGTGCCCGGCAGGGCCGCGGCCCCGTCGGGCGCGGCCTCCTCGGTGATCGGGCTCTCCATCACCTGCACCTGGACGTTGAACAGGCTGCCGACGGACTCCTCCTTGATGCCTTCCTTCATCGCGTCGAACATCTGGTAGCCCTCGTTCTGGTACTCCACCAGCGGGTCGCGCTGCGCCCAGGCCCGCAGCGTGATGCCCTCCCGCAGGTAGTCCATCTCGTAGAGGTGCTCGCGCCACTTGCGGTCCAGTACCGACAAGACGACCTGCCGCTCCAGGTTGCGCATGACCTCCGGGGTGAACTCCGCTTCCCGCCGGTCATAGGCGTCCTGCGCGTCGGCCGTGATCACCTCGGTCATGAACTCGGTGGACAGCCCGGCCTTCTCCCCGCCGGCTTCCTCGATGAGCTGGCCCTGGGTGATCCCGATCGGGTACAGCTGCCGGAACGCCCGCCACAGCTGGTCCAGGTCCCACTCCTCGGGGAAGCCCTCGCTGGTCGCGCCCGCCACGTAGCCGCCGATCACGTCGTCGACCATGCCGCGGATCTGCTCGTGCATGTCGGCGCCTTCGAGCACCTGCCTGCGCTCGCCGTAGATGACCTGCCGCTGCCGGTTCATCACGTCGTCGTACTTCAGCAGGTCCTTCCTGATCTCGAAGTTCTGCTGCTCCACCTGGGTCTGGGCGGACCTGATCGACCGGGTGACGGTCTTGGACTCGATCGGTACGTCCGGCGGCGTCTTCAGCCACTCCATGATGTGCGCGACCTTGTCCGCGTTGAACATCCGCATCAGGTCGTCCTCGAGCGACAGGTAGAACCTGGACTCACCCGGGTCACCCTGCCGCCCGGACCGGCCGCGCAGCTGGTTGTCGATCCGCCGTGACTCGTGCCGCTCGGTGCCCAGCACGTACAGCCCGCCCGCGGCGACGACCTCCTCGTGCTCCTCGGCCACCGCACGCCGGGCCTTGTCGACCGCCTCGGGCCAGGCCGCCTCGAAGTCCTCCGGCGACTCCACCGGGGACAGGCCGCGGTGGTGCAGTTCCAGGTCGGCGATGAACTCGGGGTTGCCGCCGAGCATGATGTCGGTACCACGGCCGGCCATGTTGGTCGCCACCGTCACCGCGCCCTTGCGGCCGGCCTGGGCCACGATCGCGGCTTCCCGCTCGTGGTACTTCGCGTTCAGGACCTCGTGCGGGATGCCCCGGCGCTTGAGCATCTTGGACACCAGCTCGGATTTCTCCACGCTGGTCGTGCCGACCAGCACCGGCTGGCCGGCCGCGTGCCGCTCGGCGATGTACTCGACGCACGCCTCGAACTTGGCCTGCACCGTCTGGTAGACCATGTCGGCCTGGTCGTCGCGGATCATCGGCATGTTGGTCGGGATCGGCACCACGCCGAGCTTGTAGGTCCCGTGGAACTCGTTGGCCTCGGTCTGCGCCGTACCGGTCATCCCGGCGAGCTTGTCGTAGAGCCGGAAGTAGTTCTGCAGCGTGATCGTGGCCAGCGTCTGGTTCTCGTCCTTGATCTGGACGCCTTCCTTGGCCTCGATCGCCTGGTGCATGCCCTCGCTGTAGCGCCGGCCGTGCAGGATGCGGCCGGTGAACTCGTCGACGATCAGGACCTCGCCGCTCATGACGACGTAGTCCTTGTCCTTCTTGTACAGCTCCTTCGCCTTGATCGCGTTGTTCAGGAAGCTGACCAGCGGGGTGTTGACCGAGTCGTACAGGTTGTCGATGCCGAGCCAGTCCTCGACCTTCTCGACGCCGGCCTCCATGATGCCGACGGTCCGCTTCTTCTCGTCGACCTCGTAGTCGCCCTCGCCGTCCTCGCCGCGCCGCAGCCGGGGCGCGATCTTGGCGAACTCCAGGTACCAGCGGCTGTTCTGGTCGGCCGGACCGCTGATGATCAGCGGGGTCCGCGCCTCGTCGATGAGGATGGAGTCAACCTCGTCGACGACCGCGTAGCTGTGGCCGCGCTGGACGCAATCCTCCAGGCTCCAGGCCATGTTGTCGCGCAGGTAGTCGAACCCGAACTCGTTGTTGGTGCCGTAGGTAATGTCGGCGTTGTACTGCTTGCGCCGCTCGTCCGGCTCCATCTGCGCCAGGATCACGCCGACCTCGAGGCCGAGGAAGTGGTGGATCCGGCCCATCCATTCCGAGTCCCGCTTGGCCAGGTAGTCGTTGACGGTGACGATGTGCACGCCCTTGCCCGCCAGCGCGTTCAGGTACGCGGGCAGCACCCCGGTCAGGGTCTTGCCCTCACCGGTCTTCATCTCCGCGATGTTGCCCATGTGCAGCGCGGCCCCGCCCATCAGCTGCACGTCGAAGTGCCGCTGGCCGAGCGTCCGCTTGGCCGCCTCGCGCACCGCGGCGAACGCCTCGGGCAGCAGGTCGTCCAGTGACTCGCCGTCGGCGTGCCGCTGCTTGAACTCGTCGGTCAGCGCGCGCAGCTCAGCGTCGCTGAGCGCGGCGTAGTCCTCTTCAATGGAGTTGACCTGCGATGCGATCCGCTTGAGCTTGCGCAGGATCTTGCCTTCGCCGGCGCGAAGGACACTATCGATAATGACTGGCACTTCCGTTCGCGCTCCTCGCGGATCGACTGGTTGCTGGCCGGCTTGCCGCGGCCGCAGTCATAACGCTGGCCGGGCAGGTCGAGAGCGCGGCGCTCTCCGGCACACCGTATATACAGCCATGGTAGGCGAGCCGCGGGCCGAATCCGAGCCCATCACCGGCGGGCAGGCCGGGGGCCGGGTACACGAGCACGTCAGGGGATCGCCACAATGTTAGGCACGGCGGGTCAGCCGGACGAGAGGAGCACCGCGCAATGTCCAACCAGGTGGAGCCGGGAACCATCGGCGCAGCGCCCGAGCCGGCCGAATCCGGCCACCGGCAGCAGCTCGCCGGGCTCAGCCAGGAACCTGACAGCCCGTGGTCACCGCCGCGCCCCTACCACGGGCGCACGGTGTCGTGGGTGGCCGTGTCCCTCATCATGGTCGCGTTCCTGATCGGCGGCCTCGCGCTGATCTTCGGGCCGACCTGGTGGCTGTTCTGGGTCAGCATCGGGATCGCCGCCGTCGGCGGCCTGATCGCGCTGTTCACCAACATCTTCGAGGACTGGTACTAAACCGCCTGCCCCCGCCCGGCTCCGCCTGACCAGCCGCCCGCGCCTGCGCGCCGGGTATGTCGTAGCCACCGGCTAGGCTCCAGCCGTGGCCAGCCTCCCCCAGCCAGCGCCCGAGCTGACGCTGACCCCCGACGACGTCCGGCTGATGACACTGCGGGCGCAAGGCCTGATCGGCACCGGGATCCGCCGCGGCGGCGTGCCCGCCATGCTGCGCCGGGTCGGTGCCGTCCAGCTGGACACGATCAGCGTGCTGGCCCGCTCGCACGAGCTGGTCGCCTACGCCAGGCTCGGCTCGATCCCCCGGCAGCGGATCGAGCGCGCCTACTGGCACCCGCGCCAGCCGCAGGCGTTCGAGTACTGGTCGCACGCGGCGTGCGTCCTGCCCGCCGAGGAGTGGCCGTTCTACGGCTTCCGGCGCCGTGCCTTCCTGGCCAGGGGCATGCGCTGGCACGAGGTGCCCGAGCGCGCCTGCCAGGAGGTGCTGGCCCGGCTGCGCGCCGAGGGCCCGCTGACCGCGACCCAGCTCGGCGGGGCCAAGAGCGGCGGCGAGTGGTGGGACTGGTCGGAGACGAAGATCGCGGTCGAGTGGCTGCTCGACACCGGCGAGGTCATCTGCACCCGCAGGACCGGCTGGCGACGGCTCTATGACCTGCCCGGGCGGGTGCTGCCCGCCGAGTTGCTGGCCGCCGAGCCCGGCGACGCCGAGTGCATCAGCCACCTGGTCGGTGTCACCGCCGCGGCGCTCGGCGTGGTCACCCGCGCGGACCTGCTCGACTACCAGCGGCTGCGCGAACACGGCGGGCCGGGCGAGCGGGCGATCTCGCTGGAGGAAGCCGCCGCCAAGGCCGGCCTGGTCCCGGTGCTGATCGAGGGCGCCGCCAGGGTGGCCGGGCGGCCCCGGTCAAGCCAGTCCGCCGCCAGCCGTACCAGCCTGGCGGGCCGCACCGCGGCGCCGGTACCCGGCTGGGCCGACCCGGCGGCCCTGGCCGCCGCGCAGGGGGGTGCGCCCCCCGGGCGGCACCGGGTGACGCTGCTGTCGCCGTTCGACTCGCTGATCTGGGACCGGAAGCGGACGCTGCGGCTGTTCGGGTTCGAGCACAGCCTGGAGGCGTACCTGCCGAAGGACAAGCGAGTGCACGGGTACTACACGATGCCGCTGCTGGCCGGCGGCCGGCTGGCTGGCCGGGCCGACCCGGCCAGGGAGGGCGCCACCCTGGTCGCCCGCCAGCTCTCGCTGGACTCCGCGGCCGCCGCCCCGGCGATGGCCAGGGCGCTGCGGGAGGCGGCAGCCTGGGTCGGCTGCGACAACGTGGCGGTCGGCGCCGTCAGGCCGGCCCGGCTGGAGGAGCGGATGCGCCGCGAGATCGCGGCCGTCAGCTGACCCTGGTCAGCTGAACTCGATCAGCTTCTCCCGCACCGCCACCATGACCGCCTCCATCCGCGAGTGGATCTGCAGCTTCTCCAGGATGTTGCGGACATGGTTCTTGACCGTGTTCTCGGAGATGAACAGCTCCTTGGCGATGTCGCGGTTGTTCATCCCCCTGGCGACCAGCTTGAGCACCTGCATCTCCCGCTCGGTGAGCTTGGGCGCGGGGACTTCCTGCGCCCGCGGCTCGCCCTCGCGCCTGGCCAGGGTCGCGAACTCGGTGAGCAGCTTGCCCGCCATCGACGGGTTGATCAGCGACTGGCCGCCGTGTACCGACCGGACCGCCTCGGCGACCTCGTCCAGCGGGATGTCCTTGAGCAGGTACCCGCTCGCCCCGGCCCGGATCGCCTCGAACAGGTCCTCTTCCTCGTCGCTGATGGTCAAGATGATGATCTTGGCGCTGGGCGCCGCTTCCTTCATCGCCCGGCAGGCCTCGATCCCGCTGCTGCGCGGCATCCTGATGTCCATCAGCACCACGTCGGGCAGCGACTCGGCCGCCTTCTCCACCGCCTCAGCGCCGTCGCTGGCCTGGCCGACGAGCTCGATGTCCGGCTCAGTCTCCAGGACCATCTCCAGGCCCCGGCGGAACAGCGCATGATCATCGACGATCATGGCGCGGATCGGGTCCGACCGCGAGGCACCCGCTGGCGTCACGTCACCTGGCTGGGTGTCGCCCATGCCACCTCCTCGCGTTACCGCTCCTGCGATGCCATCCCGGGCACCGCCGGGCAGCCAGCATTGCCTGGGTCCGCGCCGCCGTGTGATCAAACTCTTGCCGACGTGGGCGCGCTGCGCAAGCACGCCACCCGGACGCCAGCCGGCTGACTGCGGCACCGGAATCTGACATCCAGCCACAGTTCGGGGCAGACCGGTAACCCACCGCGCGACCCCCGCACGATACCCGAAGCGGCCGGCGGCCACGCACCGGCCGTGCCGCGGGCAGCACCGGTCTCCATGGCCGGCCTCAGCCGGGCCTCAGCCCGCCGCCACGTCCGTCCGCCGGGCCGCGCCGCGCCCGGCCCGGTGGGCAGCGTGCCCGTCGGCGGCGGCCGTCAGCGGATCAGCCGCGCTCCCCGCGGCCCGCCCGGCCGGTGGCTCCTCGACCAGGCGGATCACCCCGTACTGATAGCCGCGGCGCCGGTAGACGACGCTCGGGCAGCCGTCCTCGCAGTCGCGGAACAGGAAGAAGTCGTGGCCAACCAGTTCCATCTCGAACAGGGCCTGGTCGATCGGCATCGGCTGGGCCAGGTGGAACTTCTCCCGCACGACCAGCGGGCCGTCGCCTTCCATCTCGATCGGCACGACATCGTCAGCGGCCGTGACCGCGACGCCGGTCTGCGCCGACGATGCTCCTGGGGCCCGCCCGGCGCCGTCCGGGGAGCCGGGCCTGGCCTGCGGCACGCTCGGCGCTGCGGGCTGCACGCGGGCACCGGGCCGGGGCCCGGACTGCGCTGCCTCCTCCCCGCTCGCCTCGGCCTGCCCGGGGACCCCGGGGGCGAGTCCTTCGCCCGGCCTGCTGACGGGCGCGGTCCCGCGCCGGGCCTTGCGCCGGTCGCCGACCCGGCGCAGCCGTGACTCCAGCTTCGCCAGCGCCATGTCCAGCGCCGCGAACCGGTCCTGGCCAGCGGCCTCAGCGCGGATGGCCGGCCCGCGCGAGGTGATGGTCAGCTCCACTCGTTCCCTGCGGTCCGCCTGACGCGGATTGTGCTCCGCGGATACCTCAACGTCGACCCTGATGGCTTTGCTGTCTAGCTTCCCGATCTTGCTGAGCTTCACTGTGGCGCGCTCACGAAAGCGCTCCTGCACATCGGTGTGCCGGCCTTTGAAGATGATGTCCACTCCGGACCCCCTTCTGCCCGCGTCGAGGGTGACACCCGCCCGGCCGACCTGGTCTTCTACCCCACATTCGCCTGCTGAGGGGCTCGCGGCCACCATGTGCCACTACTACCCTTCTCCCTACCCAGGGGACGTCGGATCCCCCGGCGGGGCAGGACTTACTTCTAAGCCGCACCGTGATCAGTCGACGAGAAGTCGCCTTACGTGGGCCGTTTCGCCTGCGGCTGGCATCGGCTTGCCAAGGCGGGCGCCCCGTTCGGGGGCACGCCCGCCCGGCGCAACCACGGACCCGGGCGGATGCCATGACACGAACGCTAGCCCGAGAACCCGCCGATGTCAGGTGAGCACATCCGGCAAGCTCAGCGCCCCGCGCCGCCCGGTCCCTGGCAACGAGCCCGCGATGGCCGGCGGCCGGGCGAGGGAGGCGGATCAGCCGGGGTAGGCGGGGGCACGGCCGAGCAAGCCCACCTGCTGCCAGGGCGCGTTCAGGCCCGGTGTCATCGCCAGCGCCCCGCTGGACAGGCCGGCCGCCAGCATGCCGCCGCCTGCCGTGACCGAGGTGGTCCCGGTCTCGGTGCTGACCGGCACGGGCTGGCCGCCGTTCAGCGGGATCTCCTCCAGCTGCGGCTTGCCGCCCGCCCGGGTCAAGACGATGACGTGATCGGCGTCATACCAGGTCAGGTCCTGCGGGGCGGGGATCTGCACGGCGATCGGCTGGGTCGGCCCGATCGTGCCCACCACCAGGCCGGCGCTCCTGCTGAGGGTGACGGCGCCGAGCAGGACCCGGGACTGGCCGCCGCGGTTCTTGATGATCATGGCGGCCCGGACGCCGTCGGGCGCGACCCGGAAAGCGGCCAGCCGGCTGCCCGGGCTGAGGTCCAGGTTGCCCAGGGGGATCTCCTGCGTGTTGTACCCGGCCGTTTCCGTGACGCCCGGCGTGAGCAGCCAGAGCGAGTTGTTGCCCGCCACCCACAGGTCCCCGTGGCCGTCCCAGCTGAGTGAGTTGTAGGTGCCGCCGCCAAGCCGGTGCTGGGCGAGCGGGGCGTCACGGCTCAGGGCGCCGGTGTAGATGACCTTGCCGTCGGCCGACAGGCCCGCCAGCAAGCCCTCGCCCTGCCCGCGCTCGCCCGGCTGGATCGCGATCGCGCTGAGCGAGGGGACACCCCCGGCGCCGGCCTGCCCGGAGACCGGCGCGGCCGAGAACCTCGCCGAGCCCGGCTGGGAGCCGGCCAGCCCGGACGCGGAGATCCTCCGGACCGTGCCGCTGCGGCTGATGAAGTACGGCCCGGCGTCCGGGGGGTGGGCGGGCACCCATTCCTGGTACCCCTTGGGCCGCTGGAACGGGCCGCCGTTGAGCGTCAGGGTACGGCCGTTGACCTGGATCACCACGATCTGGATCGGGGTCGGCCCGTAGGAGGTGCTGGTCAGCGTCCAGACGAGCTGGGCGGCCAGGTCCTCCTCGCTGACCGACGTGACCGCCCGGCCCGGCACGGTCAGGCTGACGGTGGCATTCGGGCCGTTGATGCTGACCGGCCCGGCCAGCTTCGTCCCGCGCGGGAACGCGGTCCTGGCCGCGCCGGCCAGCCAGCCCTGCGGGTTGTTGAGCAGCCCGCGGACCAGCCGGGTCGCCAGGTCGCTGCTGGTGTCGTTCTGCGGCACGAACACCGGGTCGGGCACCAGCACTTCGCCGTAGGGGTCGAGGAAGTACAGGTTCCGCTGCTGGTAGACCCGCTCCAGCTCGTCCTTGGTGAGCATCAGCCGCTGCGAGACGCCCTGCTGGGTGACCTGGTCGCCGCGGCGGACCGGCACCAGCATCTGGCTGATCCGCCACTCCGAACCGACCCTGATCAGCTGGAACGTGTAGCTCTGCTTGGTCCCAGGCGCGGTCAGGTACTGGCCGCTGCCGGTCAGCGAGGCCAGCTGCGAGCCGGTGACGAAGACCGAGGTCTCCTTCTCGCTCTGCTCGTTCGGCTGCCGCTTGGGCACGAAGTTGGGCGGCCCTGAGTGCAGGTCACTGACCACGGTGACCGCGCCGTCGGGCTGCCATGACCTGGCCTCGGACTTGGTCAGGAACTTGCGGGCGATGGCGAAGTGGTTCGCGAAGCTGGCGTTGGCCTCGAGGAAACCGGTGACGATCTGGCCGGGGGTCCAGCCCTTGCGCGGCCCGGACGGGAGCAGCTGCGGGTAGCCGAGGTTCTGGCCGCTGCCGTTCCTGGAGATGTCGACCTGGTGCACGGTCCCGCTGGCCGACACCAGCGCGCAGCCGCTGGCCGCGACCGCGACCGCGACCGCGCCGCACGCGGCCCGGATCGCCCGGCCGCCGCTACGCATGCGGCCCCGCCTCGGTCCGGCCCGCGGGCAGGGCGCGGGGCGCGCCGCCGTTGCCGCCCGCCGTGATCGCGGGCAGCGCCGCGGGTGCCCCGGGCAGTTCGGCGTCGTCGGGCACCAGCGGCAGCGGGGATCCGAGCAGCGGCTCTCCCGCGGTCCTGGGCAAAGTCAGCCGGAACGAGGCCCCCTTGCCGGGCTGGCCCCATACCTCCAGCCAGCCGCCGTGCAGACGGGCGTCCTCCAGCGCGATCGACAGGCCGAGCCCGGTGCCGCCGGTCGTCCTGGCCCGGGCCGGGTCGGCCCGCCAGAACCGGTCGAACACCAGGTGAACCTCGTCCGGCGCGAGCCCGACCCCGTAGTCGCGCACCGCCACCGCCACCGCGCCGGAATCGCCCGCGACGGTCACCAGCACGTCCTTGCCGTCACCGTGCTCGACGGCGTTGACCAGCAGGTTACGCAGGATGCGCTCGACCCGGCGGCGGTCGGTGTCGGCCACGCACGGCTGGGCGGGCAGCCGGAACTCGATCCTGGCCCCGCGCCGCTCGGCGAGCTGCTGAGCGACGTCGGCCGAGTTCCTGGCCAGGTCGCAGATGTCCACCGGCTCGGGGTCGAGGGTCGCGACGTTCGCGTCGTACCTGCTGATCTCCAGCAGGTCGACCAGCAGCGCCTCGAACCGTTCCAGCTGGCTCTGCAGCAGCTCGGCGGACCGGGCGGGCGCTGCTCCCAGCCCGGCCCTGGACGCGAACAGCACGTCGGCGGCGATCTTGATGGTGGTCAGCGGCGTCCGCAGCTCGTGCGACACGTCGGAGACGAACTGGCGCTGTGCCTGGCTCAGGTCCTCCAGCTGCTGCATCTTTTCCTGCAGGCTCGCCGCCATGTCGTTGAACGAGGTGGCCAGCGCGGCCAGCTCGTCCGAGCCGCGGACCGGCATCCGCTCGTCCAGGTTGCCCTCGCGCAGCACCTGCGCGCCCTGGGCGGCCTGCCGGACCGGCACCACCACCCACCGGGTCACCAGCCAGGCGATCGCGGCCAGCAGCACCACCAGGGCCAGGCCCACCAGCAGCAGGATGCTGCGCACCAGGGCCAGGCTGTGCAGCTCGGAGGTCAGCGGGAAGAAGTAGTACAGCTGGTAGTAGCTGCCCAGCGGCGCCCCGAAGAAGATGCCCAGCTCCGGCGAGCCGCGGCCGCTCGTGTTGAGGTACTGGACGGTGTAGCTGAGCTTGTCGGGAACGCCCTGGGCCTGGAGCCGGTCGATGCTGCGCACCAGCGCCAGGGGGACGCTCATGCCGTTTCCCGAGACCGTCCCTGTCGGCAGGTCCGGCGTGCCCCGCACGCCCGCCGCGAACAGCATCGCGACCCGGTAGTCGGCGGACGCGCCCGGCTTGGGCGCCAGCTGGCGCATCAGGTCGAACATCTGGCTGCTGGTCTGCGACCCCGGGCTGGAGCTGACCCAGGACTGGGCTTCGGCGGTGAGCACGCCGGTGGCGGCCAGGCTCCCGGTCCGCTGCGCCTCGGTCTGCAGCACCGCGCTGGCAATCTGGGCCATCAGGAACCAGCCCAGCAGCGAGACCACCACTCCCGAGGCCACCAGGGTGGTCGTGACCACCCGCAGCTGCAGGGACCGGTGCCACAGGGTCAGCAGCTTGTCGGCCGCCGCCGTCAGCCGGCCCGGCAGCGCCGCGACCGCCCGGCGCGCGTAGCGCAGGCCGCGGGCGAGCAGCCGCGCCGCCCAGCCGGGCAGGCCCGCCCGCTGGCCCGGCCGGCCAGGTCGCGGCGTTGCGGCTGGCCCGCTGGCCGGGACGGCGCCAGCCTGCTGGCGGGCAGCCCGAACCGCCGGGCGCCGTCCGCCCCCGGTGGTCCCGCCGGTCGCTGCTCCCCTCATGGTCCTTCTCCGCGCAAGCGGACCACTGACCAGCTCGGCCGGGCGTCTATCGCCCGGCTGGCCGCTGGTCAGCCTGGCCCGGCCTTGTACCCCACGCCGCGGACCGTCACGACGATCTCGGGGCGCTCGGGGTCCTTCTCGATCTTGGCGCGAAGCCGCTGGACATGCACGTTGACCAGACGGGTATCGGCGGCGTGCCGGTAACCCCACACCTGCTCCAGCAGCACTTCCCTGGTGAATACCTGGCGCGGCTTGCGGGCCAGCGCCACCAGCAAGTCGAACTCCAGCGGCGTCAGGTTCAGCGGCTGGCCGGCCCGGGTCACCGCGTGCCCGGCCACGTCGATATTGACGTCGCCAATCTGCAGCATCTCCGGGGCCGGATCGTCGGTCCGGCGGAGCCTGGCCCGGACCCGGGCGATCAGGACCTTGGACTGGAATGGCTTGACGATGTAGTCGTCGGCCCCCGATTCGAGGCCGAGAACGACATCCACGGTGTCGGACTTGGCGGTCAGCATGACGATCGGAACGCCGGACTCGGCCCGGATCTGACGGCATACGTCGATCCCGTCCATGCCCGGCAGCATCAGGTCGAGCAGGACCAGATCGGGCCGGGTATCCCGGAACACATCCAGGGCCTTGTCACCGTCAGCGACGAAAGTAGGCTCGAATCCCTCACCGCGAAGCACGATTCCCAGCATCTCGGCGAGAGCAGCGTCATCATCGACGACTAGCACGCGACCTTTCATAAACCCCATCGTTCCACGTAAGCGACGGCCTGGGGACAGTCACGCTGGCTCGATCCCCGGCCCAGCACACGCAGCGTACCCTCTGTCACCGGATCCGCGACGCCGCGTTCTGTCACAATTGCGGTGATAAGTCCAGGCGGCGTGACATCGAATGCCGGGTTATATCCGGTCGTGCCCGCTGGCGCGAGGGGGATCCCGGCCAGGCTGGTCACCTCTCCCGATGACCGCCTTTCTACCGTGATGGCCGCGCCGTCGGGCGTGTCGAAGTCAACTGTCGACATCGGCGCGACGACGACGAACGGCACGTCATGGTGGCGGGCCAGCACCGCGAGACTGTAACTGCCCACCTTGTTGGCCACGCTCCCGTCCGCGGCGATCCGGTCGGCGCCGATCAGGACGATGTCCACCTGGCCGGCCGCGAACAGGGACGCCGCCGCCGCGTCCGCGAGCAGCGCGTGCGGCATCCCGGCCCGGCCAGCCTCGTAGGCGGTGATCCGGCTGCCCTGCAGCAGCGGCCTGGTCTCGTCGATCCACAACTGCGCCAGCCGGCCTGCCCGGTGCGCGGCGCGGATCACCGCGAACGCGGTGCCTTCCCCGGCCGACACCAGCGCCCCGGTATTGCAGTGCGTCAGTATCCGGGCGCCCGGCGGGACCAGGGCCAGGCCGTGCCCGGCCATCGCCGCGCTCGCCGCGGCGTCGGCGGCCTCGATCGCGACCGCCTCGCCGAGCGCGGCCCTGGCCGCCTCGGGGCCCGGGGCGCGCTGGTAGGCGGCGAGCGCGCGGCGGGCACCCCAGCCCAGGTTCACCGCCGTCGGCCGGGCGGCTTCGATCGCCGCGGCCGCGGCGGCGACGTCGTCGCCGCGGCAGGCCGCGAGCGCGACACCGAAGGCGCCGGCCACGCCGAGCAGCGGCGCCCCGCGCACCACCAGGCGGCTGATCGCGTCGACCAGCCCGGGCACGTCCGCGCAGGTGACGACCACCTCCTCGGCGGGCAGCCTGGTCTGGTCGAGCAGTTCGATGGCAGGCCCCGCGGGCGGGTCCAGCCAGCGCAGCGCGCGTATGTCCACACCCCGAGTGTGCAGCGGGGCAGCCTGCAGTATCAATTCGTGGTCATTTGCGGGATATACCGCAATCAGGGCAAGCGGGCCAGCCGCGTACGTGCGAGTATTGGGCCGGACATCGGGGCGCAGTCTTGCTACCGGACCGCAAGCCGGCCGCAGGACCGCACGCCAGCAGACCCGCACCGCGCGGCAGTCCGGCACGGGAACGGGCCCAGCGCCGCCAGCAGCTGGGATCTGCGGCCGGTTAAGGAGTGGAGATGTCAGACAATCCCTGGCCGGGGTCGCCCGGCGAGCCCGGCGCGCAGGGACAGGGTGAGCCGGGGCAGGGCGAACCGGAGACCCAGCCAGGCCAGGGCGGCCTGCCCCGGTATCCGCAGTCCGGCCAGCCGACCGCGCCGGGGTACGGGCAGCCGACGGCGCCCGGATACGAGCAGCCCACCGCACCCGGGTATGAGCAGCCAACCGCCCCGGGTTACGGGCAGCAGCCACCGCCCGGGTACGGACAGCCCGGCTACGGACAGCCCGGGTACGGACAGCAGGGCTACGGGCAGCAGGGCTACGGGCAGCCTGGATATGGCCAGCCCGGATACGGTCAGGCGGGGTACGGCCCGCCCGGGTACGGGCCGCCGGGCTACGGGTCGCCGTACGGCCAGGGCACGCTGCGGCCGGCGCCCAAGCCCGGCGTGGTGGCGCTCCGGCCACTGACCGCGGGCGAGATCCTCAACGGCGCGTTCAGCTCGCTCCGGGAGAACCCGGCTGCGACCCTCGGCCTGTCCGCGATCGTGCTCGCGTGCTACGGCGTCATCTCGACCATCGCGGTGCTCTTCATCCGGGCCCAGGTGGGCGAGATCACGCTGCCGGCCTCCGGGCAGAACCTGAGCGACGCGCAGATCCACCACATCGAGTTCCAGATTTTCGCCATCGCGGTGCCGACCCTGCTCGGCGTCGCGCTGCTGCAGTTCCTGGTTGAGCTGCTGCTCACCGGGCTGCTGACCACGGTCATCGGCCGCGGCGTGCTCGGCCGCCGGGTGAGCATGGGCGAAGCCTGGCGCACCGGCCGCTCGCGGCTGCCGGCCGTGTTCGGCGCGTGGCTGCTGACCTGGCTCATCCTGGTCGGGCTGACCATCGCCTGGGTCATCCTGGTGGCGATCCTGGCGGCGGCGGGCGCTGGCGGGTTCGCCGCGTTCGTCGCTGTCGTCGGCGGCATCGCCGCGTTCTGCCTGGCGGTCTGGTTCCTGGTCAGGTTCAGCCTCGCCGTCCCGGTGGTCATGCTGGAGGGGGCGGGCCCGGCCGGTGCCCTGGCCCGGTCGTGGCGACTGGTCCGCCGCAGCTTCTGGCGGGTGTTCGGGATCTTGCTGATGGGCCTGCTGATCGTGGGGCTCTCCGGCCTGGTGCTGGAGATCCCGTTCAATCTCATCGCCCGGGTGGGCGGCGGTTCCGGGCAGTTGTTCGGCCTGATCGGGGACAGCACACCGGTGGCGGTGATCATCGCCGCGATCGGCAGCGTGGTCGCCGCCACGGTGACCCGGCCGGTCAGCGCCGGGATCAGCGTGCTGCTCTACGTCGACCTGCGGATGCGCAAGGAAGGGCTCGATCTCGCGCTGCGGACCGCGGCGAGCGGCCAGCAGCCAGCCGCCGGCGGCCCGATGACCGGCGCCGGGCCGGTGCCGGGCGGACCCGTGCCGGGCGGCCCCGTGCCCGGCTGGCCAGCGCAAGGCGAGGAGTTCCCGGCGGTGTGGCGCCCGCCGGCCGGGTCGTGACCGGCCGGCTTGCCGCGGCGGTCCCGGCAGCGTGCTGACCGCGGCGGGCGCGCCCGCCGCGGTCGCGGCCGGCCGCCCGGGTGTCGGGCGGCTGCAAGGCCAGCAGCTGGCCAGGGCCGAGCTGGCCAAGCTGAAGTACCACCAGCAGGAACCGATCACGCAGCGGGTCATCGACGCGGTGCTCAGGTTCCTGAACAGGCTCGGCAGCGCCACGCCCGGCGGCTGGTGGACGCTGGCCGCGCTGGGAACGGTGCTGGTGCTCGCCGCGGCCGGGGTGGTGGCCTATCTTGGCCCGGTCCGGGGCGCGGGCCGGGCCGGGCGCGGGCCGCTGGTCACCGGGACGCCGCTGACCGCGCGGGACTACCGGGAGCAGGCCGGCCGTCTCGCCGCGGGCGGCCAGTTCGCCGCCGCGATCATCGAGTGCATGCGCGCCATCGCGGCTGAGCTCGATGAGCGCGGCCTGCTGACCCGGCTGCCCGGGCGGACCGCGGCCGAACTGGCGGCCGAGGCGGGACGGCTGCTGCCCGGCCTGGCCAGGGAGCTGACCGAGGCGGCCAGGCTATTCGGCGATGTGCGCTACGGCGGCCGGCCCGGCACCGAGGCCGGCTACCAGCGGCTGCGCGAGCTGGACGCCAGCGTCCGTGCGAGCGCGCCGCGGGTAACCGGGCGCCCGGCCGAACTGACCGGCACCCAGCTGACCGGCACCCAGCTGACCGGCACGGCTGTCGGCGGCCCGGACGGCGCGCCATGACCGCGCCCGCCGCCCCGGACCTCGCCGACCGGAGCCCCGGCCGGACGGCCGGCCCGGCGGCCAGCACAGCCGGGTCCCCCGGCGCCGCGGCAGGCCAGCCGACGTCGTTCGCGGACGGCTGGCGGAAGTGGCGGCTGGCCGCGCTGATCGTGGCCGTGGTGCTGACCGGCGGCATCGTGACCGGGCTGCTGCAGGCCGGCGCGCCGGCCGCCAGCGACCTGGACCCGGCCAGCACCGCGCCGGACGGCACGCACGCGCTCGCCGCCATCCTGGCCGCCCGCGGAACCACCGTCACCAGGACCGTCACGGTCGCCGCCACCCAGGCGGCGGCGCGGCCGGGCCGCACCCTGGTGGTCACCTCGCCGTGGCTTATCCCGGCGGGCCAGCTGAAGCTGCTGGCCAGGCTGCCCGGCAACCTGGTACTCGTCCGCCCTGACCGCGCCGCGCTGGCCGCGCTCGCCCCCGCGGTGACGCTCGGGGGGACCAGCCCGGTCCAGCTCGCGCCGCCGCGCTGCGTGCTGCCCGTCGCGTTCCATGCCGGGCCTGCCGAACTGGGCGGGCAGCAACTGCGGGCCAGCCTGCCGGGCATTGCCACCTGCTATCCCGTTAACGGCACGCCCTCGCTGGTCAGCTACTCCGACCGCAGCCGCACGATCACGGTGCTCGGCACGGGGGTGCCGCTGACCAACGCGAGCCTGGCCGGCCAGGGCAACGCGGCGCTCGCGCTGAACCTGCTCGGCACCGGTCCTGGGGTGGTCTGGCTGCTGCCCGGCCCCGGGCTGGCGGCCGCCCTGCCAGGCCAGCCCCGGTCGCTGACCAGCCTGATCCCCTGGCCCGCCTACCTGATCGTGATCCAGCTCGCGATCGCGGCGGTGCTAACCGCGCTCTGGCGCGGCCGCAGGCTCGGCCCGCTGGTGCCCGAGCCGCTGCCGGTCGTGGTCAGGGCCGCCGAGACCGTCGAGGGCCATGCCCGGCTTTACCAGGCCCGCCGGGCCAGGGACCAGGCCGCCAGGGCGCTGCGCGCGGCGGCGGCAGGCCGGCTGGCCGGGCTGCTCGGGCTGCCAGCCGGCAGCGGGCCGGACGCGCTGGCGCAGGCGATCTCGGCGCGGACGGGCCGGCCCGCGGCCGGCATCGGGGCCGTGCTCTCCGGGCCTGCCCCCGCCGACGACCGGGCGCTGACCGCGCTGGCCAGCCAGCTCGATGCCGTGGAAAGAGAGGCAGGCACCCAGTGAACGCCGACGCTGCGACCGTGCCGGGCGCGCCACCGGCGCCAGGCCCGCGGACCGCGCTCAGCGCGGTCAGGGCCGAGGTGGCCAAGGCCGTCGTGGGCCAGGACCCGGTGGTGACCGGCCTGCTGATCGCGCTGATCTGCCAGGGCCACGTGCTGCTGGAGGGAGTGCCAGGAGTCGCCAAGACGCTGCTGGTCCGGTCCCTGGCGGGCACGCTGTCGCTGCAGAGCAAGCGGGTGCAGTTCACCCCGGACCTGATGCCAGGGGACGTGACCGGCTCGCTGATCTACGACGCGCGGACGGCCAGGTTCGAGTTCCGCGAGGGCCCGGTCTTCACCAACCTGCTGCTCGCCGACGAGATCAACCGGACGCCGCCCAAGACGCAGGCGGCGCTGCTGGAAGCGATGGAGGAGCGGCAGGTGTCGGTGGAGGGAACGGGCCGGGCGCTGCCCGAGCCGTTCTGCGTCGCCGCGACCCAGAACCCGGTCGAGTACGAGGGCACCTACCCGCTGCCGGAGGCGCAGCTGGACCGGTTCCTGCTGAAGCTGACCGTGGCCGTCCCCGGGCGGGACGACGAGATCGCGATCCTGGCCAGGCACGCGGCCGGGTTCGACCCCCGCGACCTGCCCGCCGCGGGCATCAGCCCGGTGGCCGGCCCGGCGGACCTGGCGGCGGCCAGGATCGCGGCCGGCCGGGTGCAGGTTGCCCCGGAGGTCGCGGGCTACATCGTGGACCTGTGCCGGGCCACCCGCCAGTCGCCGTCCCTGCTGCTGGGCGTGTCGCCGCGGGGCGCGACCGCGCTGCTGGCCACCAGCAGGGCCTGGGCCTGGCTGTCGGGACGGGACTACGTCACTCCCGATGACGTCAAGACCCTGGCCAGGCCCACCATGCGGCACCGGATCCAGCTGCGGCCCGAGGCGCAGCTGGACGGGGCCACCGCGGACGGAGTGCTCGGCGCCGTGCTCGCCACGGTGGCGGTGCCCAGGTAGCCGGCGGGTGCGGGGATGGCACTGACCGGCCGGGCCGGGGCGGCCGCGCTGCTCGGGGCGCTGGTGGTGCTGGCCATCCGGACCACCGCGACGCTGATCATCGCCGACGCGGTGCTGGCCGCGTTGATCGGCGCTGACCTGTGGCTGGCAGGCAGCCCGCGGGCGCTCGCGCTGGCCCGGGCCGGCGACACCAGGATCAGGCTGGGCACCAGCGGCACCGTCACGCTCACCATCCGCAACGCCGGCCGCCGCCGGGTCCGCGCGGTGGTGCGCGATGCCTGGCAGCCCAGCGCGGGCGCCGCGCCAGGCCGGGCCGGGGTCAGCATCCCGCCCGGCGGCGCGGCGGCGCTGGTCACCACCCTGACCCCGGTCCGGCGCGGCGACCGGGTGCCCGGCCGGGTCACCGTCCGCTCGGCCGGCCCGCTGGGGCTGGCCGCCCGGCAGGCCAGCCGCACCGTGCCCTGGCAGGTCCGGGTGCTGCCGCCGTTCGAGAGCCGCAAGCACCTGCCGGAGAAGCTGTCCAGGCTGCGCCAGCTGGACGGGCAGCACCGCGCGCTGCTGCCTGGTCAGGGCAGCGAGTTCGACTCGCTGCGCGAGTACGTCTTCGGCGACGACGTCCGCTCGATCGACTGGCGGTCCACGGCCAGGCGGGCCGACGTGATGCTGCGCACCTGGCGGCCCGAGCGCGACCGCCGGATCATCATCGTCCTGGACACCGGCCGCACCGCCGCCGGCCGGGTCGGCGGCATCCCCCGGCTGGACACCTCGATGGACGCGGCGCTGCTGCTCACCGCGCTGGCGCTGCGGGCGGGCGACCGGGTCGACCTGATCGCGGTGGACCGGCGGGTGCGGGCCAGGGTGGTGGGGGCCAGCAAGGCGGCCGGGCTGCAGGCGTTCACCAGCGCGCTGGCGGTGCTGGACGCGGAGCTGATCGAGTCCGACGCCGGGCTGATGGCCAGCGTGGTGCTGGACCTCGCCCGGCAGCGCAGCCTGGTCGTGCTGCTGACCGACCTGAACCCGGCCGCGGTCGAGGACGGGCTGCTGCCCCGGCTGCCGGTGCTGGCGGCCCGGCATCAGCTGCTGGTCGCGGCGGTCGCGGACCCGCGGCTAGACGAGCTGGCGGCCGGCCGGGACAGCGCGGCCGCGGTCTACGCGGCGGCCGCCGCACAGCAGGCCAGGTCGCAGCGGGAGCGTACGTCCGCGCTGCTGCGCCGCTACGGCGCGCAGGTGGTGGACGCCCCGCCAGACCGGCTGCCGCCCGCGCTGGCTGACGCCTACCTCAGCCTCAAGGCCAGCGGGCGGCTATGAGAACCCGCTACCCCGCCACCGGGGCCGCGTCCGGCACCTCGGCGATATCCGGTGACAGCCCGGCCCTGGCCGCCCGGCGGCCCAGGATCAGCACGTAGCTGAGGAAAGCCGCCTCGGCCGCGCCCCCGATCGCGATCCTGGCCCAGGTGGCCAGCGGCGACGGGGTCACGAACGCCTCGATCACGCCCGACACCGCCAGCACCACGATCAGGCCGAGCGCGATCGTGACCGTGCCGCGCCCCTCCTCGGCCAGCGCCCGGCCGCGCGGCCGCGGGCCCGGGTCGATGATGGTCCAGCCGAGCCGCAGCCCGGCCGCGGCCGCCAGGAAAACCGCCGACAGCTCCAGCATCCCGTGCGGCAGGATCAGCGCGAAGAACTCCGCGCTGCGCCCGTGCGCCGCCAGCAGCCCGCCGTCCACCCCGATGTTGGCCGCGTTGAAGAAGAGGATCACCACGGTGGGGATGCCCAGCAGGATCCCGGAGATCAGCGTCTCCGCGGCCACCCACACGTTGTTCGTCCACACCTTGGCCGCGAACGAGGTCGCCGCGTACTGCGAGTAGTAGTTGCGGAACTCGTGGTTGACCAGGCTGGCGGCCTGCGACCGGGGCAGCAGGCCGGCCTGCACGCCCGGCGACCTGGCGATCCACGCGCCCATGATCAGCGCGACCAGCAGCGAGCCCGCCGCGGTGGCCAGCCACCACCACCGGGCCCGGTAGGCCATCGCCGGGAACGAGACCACCGCGAACCGGCCGACCGCCTGCCAGGACGGCGTGTGCGCGCCGGTCACCGCGGCGCGGGCCCGGGCCAGCCGGGTGGACAGCCGCGCGACCAGCGCCGGGTCCTGCCCGGCCGAGCGCAGCTCCGACAGCTGCGTCGCGGTCCGCTGGTAGGCGGCGACCAGCTCGTCCACCTCGGCCCCGGTCAGCCGCCGCCGGCCCGCCACCAGCTTGTCGAGCCGGTCCCACTCGGCCTGGTGCGCGGCGGCGAAAGCGTCTACGTCCACGGCAGGAGATTACTGCGCGAAGGGCCGCTAGCCTTAGCCGAAATGACCGCTCCGGCGGGACCGGTCATTCCCCCGTCCCCGGAGGCCAGCCGTGACCGACGTCGTGACCGGCGAGGCTGTCGTCCTCGAGGTGCCGCTGGCCAGGTACCCGAGCCGGCTGGTGGCCCAGCTGATCGACGTGCTGCTGCAGCTGGCCGTGCTCCTGGGAGTGCTCCTGACCGTCGCGGCGGGCAACCCGAGCGGGGCCGTCGCCGGCGCGATCGCCGTCAGCACGCTGGCCCTGGTCATCGTGGGCTACCCGGCGGCCTTCGAGACGCTGAGCCGGGGCAAGTCGCTCGGCAAGCTGGCGATGGGACTGCGGGTGGTCGGCGACGACGGCGGGCCGGAGCGGTTCCGGCAGGCGCTGGTCAGGGCGCTGGCCGCGGTGGTCGAGATCTGGCTGCTCGGCGGTGCCCCAGCGCTGATCTGCTCGCTCCTGTCGGACCGGGGCAAGCGGCTTGGCGACGTGTTCGCTGGCACGTTCGTGATCCAGGAACGGCTGCCCCGCAGGCCGGACCTGCCCCCCGGGCTGTCGGTCGTCCCGCTGCCGCTGCTGGGCTGGGCCCAGCACCTGGAACTGTCTGGCCTGACCGACCAGGCCGCCGACGACGCGAGCAGCTACCTGCGCCGCTATCACGAGCTCACGCCGGCGGCCAGCTGGGAACTCGGCCACCGGATCGCGGCGACGGTCGCGGCCCAGGTGACGCCGGCCCCGCCGCCGGGTACCCCGCCGGCCGACTTCCTCAGCGCGGTGCTCGCGGTCCGGCGGAACCGGGAGGCTGCCCGGCTGGCGGCCGGCCAGCAGCGCCGCCAGCCGCGGCCCGCGCCCGCGCCGTCAGCGCCCCAGCCCGGTTTCCCGCACAGCCAGCCCGGATTCCCGCCGCACAGCCAGCCCGCGCAGGCCCAGGCCCCGCCCCAGCCCGGTTTCCCGCACAGCCAGCCTGCGCAGGCCCAGGCCCCGCCCCAGCCGCCGTTCCAGGCCCCGTTCCCGCCGCCGGCTCCGCCCGCGGCCGCTCCGGCAGCGGATCCGGCTCAGTTCCCCGGCCAGGCCGCGCCAGCCTGGCCGGCCAGCCCGCCCGCGCCGGCCGCCGAGCCGGACAATCCCAGCGCCCCGGATTCTGGACAGTTCGCACCTCCTGTCTAGTTTTCCTAGAAACTAGTACCGCGCTTTCGAGACCGTGCGCAGTCAACCGATCGCCAGGAGGACACGGCCGGTGCATCCAGGCAGCGGACAGATCAGCCGTAACGCCAGCCCGCGGCTAACGCCCCGGTTCCTCGCGCTGATCGTCCTCGCGGTGGTCGTGGTGGCGGGCGGCATCCTGCTCGCCCGGCACACCCTGGCTGAATCGCTGACCGCGCTCACCCAGCTCGACTGGTCCTGGTGCCTGGCGGCGGTCGGCTTCGAGGCGGCGTCGCTGGCGACGTTCGCGCTGAGCCGGCGCCGGCTGCTGTGCGCCGACGGGCACCGGGCCGGGTTCGGCTCGGTGATGGCGGTCACCTGCGCGGGGAACGCGCTGCAGCTGACGATCCCGGTCGCGGGGACACAGGTCGCGATGGTGTACTCCTACCGGGAGTTCCGCCGCCGCGGCCTGGACTCGGCGCTGACTGGCTGGGCGCTCGCGGTGTCGGCGATCCTGTCCACCGCCGCGCTGGCGCTGATCCTGCTGGCCGGCGCCATCACCGGCGGCGTGTCGGCGGTCAGCGCGGCTGGCCTGGCGGGCGCCGCGGTGTTCCTGGTGCCGGCCACCTCGGTCCTGCTGGCGCTGCGCTATCAGCGGGTCCGCTGCACCCTGGACCGGCTCCTGGCCCGGGTCATCGCCGTCTCGCACCGGGTGTTCCGCTGGCCGGCCGAGGACGCGGCCGGGGCACTGGAGAACCTGCTGGACCGGGTGTCGCGGATCCGGCTGTCCTGGCCCCGCTACACCGAGGTGTTCATCCTGTCCATGCTGAACTGGGTCGCCGACTGCGGCTGCCTGGCCAGCATGATCCGGGCGACCGGCAGCCCGGTGCCCTGGCACGGGCTGCTGCTGGCCTACGCGGCCGGGGTGGCGATCGCCAGCACCGGTTTCACCCCCGGCGGGTTCGCCCTGGTCGAGGCCGCGCTGACGGCGGCGCTGGTGGCCTCGGGCCTGACCGCTCCCTCCGCGCTCGCCTCGGTGCTGGCCTACCGGCTGCTCAGCTTCTGGGCGGTGATGATCGGCGGCTGGATCCTGATGATCGCGCTGACCCGGGCCAGGACCGCCCACGGCCCGGTGTACGTGCACGCGGGCCGGCCACCGCGGGCGGTCGGCGTCGCCGCGGCCAGGGTCGCCCAGGTGTCCGGCGCGGCCAGCGCCGCCGCGGCGGCCAGGGTGGCACAGGTGTCCAGCGCGGCCAGCGCGGCCGCCGGGGTCAAGGTGTCCCGTCCCCGCGGCGCCGTCCCCGACAGCTGAGACAGTCCTTGCGGGCTCAGATCCCGGCCCTGCGGGCTCAGGATCCCCTGCCCTGCGGGCTCAGATCCCGGCCCTGCGGGCTCACGATCCCCTGCCCTGCGGGCTCACGATCCCTGCCGCCAGGAGTCCAGGTACTCCTGCTGCTGCGGGGTGAGGATGTCGATCTCGGCGTCCAGCGAGGCCAGCGCGACCCCGGCCACCTGGGCGTCGATGTCGGGCGGCACCGCGTGCACCCCGGCCGCGAGCTTGGCCTGGTCGCCGGCCAGCCAGCACAGGGCGAGCGCCTGCACCGCGAACGAGATGTCCATCACCGCGGCCGGGCTGCCTTCCCCGGCGACCAGGTTGACCACCCGCCCCTCGGCCAGCAGGATCAGCCGCCTGCCGCCGGCCAGGACGTACTCGTCAGCGTGCGGGCGGACCCCGGGCCGGACCGCGTCAGCCATGGCGGCCAGGCCGCGCACGTCGATCTCGACGTCGAAGTGACCGGCGTTGGCCAGGATCGCCCCGTCCCGCATCCGCGCCATGTGCGCGGCGCTGATCACGTCGCGGGAGCCGGTCGCGGTCACGAACACCTCGCCCAGCGCTGCCGCCGCCGCCATCGGCAGCACCCGGAAGCCGCGCATGATCGCCTCCAGCGCCCGCACCGGGTCCGTCTCGGTGACGATCACCCGCGCGCCCATCCCGCTGGCCCGCTCGGCGATGCCGCGCCCGCACGGCCCGTAGCCGGCCACCACGACCACCTTGCCGGCCAGCAGCGTGTTGGTGGCTCGCATGATGCCGTCGATCGCCGACTGCCCGGTGCCGCAGAAGTTGTCGAACATCCGCCTGGCGGCCGAGGAGTCCGCCGCGATCATCGGGAACGCCAGGATCCCGTCGGCGGCCATCCGGCGCAGCCTGGCCACCCCGGTGGTGGTCGACTCGCAGCCGCCGCGCACCCCGGCCAGCAAGGCCGGCCGCTCGGCGTGCAGCGTGTTCACCAGGTCGCAGCCATCGTCGACGACCAGGTCAGGCTCGCAGTCCAGGGCCTGGTGGATGTGCTGGTAGTAGCCCTGCCTGGTCACCCCGTACCGGGCCAGCACGGTGACGCCGGGCCGGGCGGCCAGCGCCGCCGCGATGTCGTCCTGGGTGGACAGCGGGTTGGACGCGGCCAGGTAGACCTGCCCGCCGCCGACCGTGATGAGGCTGACCAGGCCCGCGGTCTCCGCCGTGACGTGCAGGCAGGCGGCGACCTTCAGCCCGCGCAGCGGCTGCTCGGCGCTGACCGCGTCCCTGACCATCGCGAGCACCGGCATAGCCCGCTCGGCCCAGCTGATCCTGGGCTCGCCGATCGCGGCGAGCCCAGGGTCGGCGATGTCAGTAGCGATAGTGGTCGGCCTTGTACGGCCCGTCGACGGGGACGCCAATGTAGTCCGCCTGCTCCTTGGTCAGCATGGTCAGCCGGACGCCGAGCGCGTCCAGGTGCAGCCTGGCCACCTTCTCGTCCAGGTGCTTGGGCAGGACGTGCACCGCGACCGGGTACTCGCCGGCCCGGGTGAACAGCTCGATCTGCGCGATCACCTGGTTGGTGAAGCTGTTGGACATGACGAAGCTCGGGTGCCCGGTCGCGTTGCCCAGGTTGAGCAGCCGCCCCTCGGACAGGACGATCACCGAGTGCCCGTCGGCGAAGGTCCACTCGTCCACCTGGGGCTTGATCTTCGTGCGACGCACGCCGGGTATCCGGGCCAGGCCAGCCATGTCGATCTCGTTATCGAAATGGCCGATGTTCCCCACGATCGCCTGATGCTTCATCTTGCTCATGTGCTCGGCGGTGATGATGCGCAGGTTGCCGGTCGCGGTGACGAAGATGTCGGCGACCGGCACCACGTCCTCCAGCCGGGCCACCTGGAAACCGTCCATCGCGGCCTGCAGCGCGCAGATCGGGTCGATCTCGGTGATGATCACCCGGGCGCCCTGCCCGCGCAGCGACTCCGAGCAGCCCTTGCCGACGTCACCGTAGCCGCACACGACCGCGATCTTCCCGCCGATCAGCACGTCGGTGGCCCGGTTGATGCCGTCGACCAGCGAGTGCCTGCAGCCGTACTTGTTGTCGAACTTCGACTTGGTCACCGAGTCGTTCACGTTGATCGCCGGGAACCGCAGCGTGCCGGCGGTGGCCATCTCATACAGCCGGTGCACCCCGGTGGTGGTCTCCTCGGTGACCCCGCGGATGCCCGCCGCCGCCTTGGTCCAGCGGCGCTTGTCGGCGGCCAGCGAGTCACGCAGCACCGACAGGATGACCTGCCATTCCTCCGGGTCGTCGTCGGCCGCCGAAGGGACCGCGCCCGCGTCCTCGTATTCGGCGCCCTTGTGCACCAGCAGGGTGGCGTCGCCGCCGTCGTCGAGCAGCATGTTCGGCCCGGACTCGCCCGGCCAGGTGAGCGCCTGCTCGGTGCACCACCAGTACTCCGGCAGGGTCTCGCCCTTCCAGGCGAACACCGGGATGCCCCTGGGGTCATCGGGCGTGCCGTCGGGCCCGACCGCCACCGCGGCGGCCGCGTGGTCCTGGGTGGAGAAGATGTTGCAACTGGCCCAGCGCACCGTCGCGCCCAGCGCGGTCAGCGTCTCGATCAGCACCGCGGTCTGCACGGTCATATGCAGCGACCCGGTGATCCGGGCGCCGCGCAGCGGCTGCGCCGTGGCGTATTCGGCGCGCATCGCCATCAGGCCTGGCATCTCGTGCTCAGCCAGCCTGATCTCTTTCCGCCCGAACTCGGCGAGTGACAGGTCGGCGACTTTGAACGGTGGTGGCTCCGCAGGCATCCGCGCTCCTCGGCTGGTCTGATGGTGAGCTGACACCACGACGCTACGGGACCAGCGGCAGTATTCGCACGCTCAGACCGCTGTTTCTGACAAGAAAATGTTAGATTTGCTCTGTGCGCATCACCGAAGCCGCCCGCAGCCTCGGCACCTCGCCCCGGATGCTCCGCTACCGGGAGTCCCTGGGCCTGCTGCCCGCCGTCCGCTCCGGCCACTCCCCCGGCCACCGCCGCTTCGGCCGTCTCGACCTGGACGCCGTCGCCCTGGGCCTGGCGATCGAGCAGCGCTACGACATCAGCCCGGCGGCCCTGGCGTTCGGGCTGCGCGTCCTCGCCGACCCGGTCGCCCGCACCCAGGTCGCCGAGCTAGGCCGCCGCATCGGCCGCATCCAGCCACCCCCCGCCCGAGCCCTCGACTTCGAAAAAGAACGCGCCCAGCGCCTCCTGCGCATCCCCGCCCGCTAACCACCCCGCAACAGCGCCGGCCGACCGGGCGCGGCGACCCGACTCGCCCGGGGAGATCAGGCCGGCCGCAAGCCAACCCTACATATGTAGGCCTAGCCTTCCCCAACCCTACATATGTCGGGTTAGCCGACTGTAGCATATGTCTGATTTGTTCCTGCTGGGCGAAGCTTGGCTGCCGGGCCGTTGCGATTTTTAGCGGCTATGTCACGGCGCCGGGACTGTTTTAACGGCTGTTTCACATAGCCGCCAAAACCAGGACGGAGGCGAGCCATATCCGCGTGCCTGAGCGGCATGACAGACGTTCAGCTGGGTCCAGCCATGGCCAGTACGGCAGCGCTGGCCCGGCGCTGCCGCTCTTTCAGCAGCTCAGGGCCAGCGCATCCGTTGCGAGACTCGCCCAGTCACCTGCTCAAGGTTCTCCCTGGCATGTTCGGGTTCTCTCTGGCTCCTGCGGGAGCTGGACAGTGCCGTGCGGCCAGACAAATGCCCCGATCGGGTCAGGTTGCATGATCACGGTGGTTTTTAGGGCTGAAACCACCCAAAATTCACCGAGATCATGAAGTAGCTAGCAGCAAGGCCGGGCTCGGCGTGGGTGGCGGGGCCGGGCGGGCTGGTGGCGGGGCCGGGTCTGGGGAGCGGTCGCGCTGGCGGGGCGGGGTGGTTAGCGGCGGGAGCGGAGGCGGGCGGGTAATCTCGGGCGGCCGCGCAGGGTGCGGATCATGCCGCGGCGGGAGGAGCGGCGGGCCGCGCGCACGGCCGGGTCGGCCTCGTCGTCGCGGCCTTCCTGGTAGAGGTCGGGCTCCAGGTAGATCAGCTCGGCGATGGGGACGGCGGCGCGGATGCGGCGTTCGGCTGAGTCGATGGCCTGGGTGAGGCCGGCCGCGCTCTCGTCCGCCGTGACCGCGATCTTCGCGGCCACCAGCAGCGTGTCCGGGCCGACGTGCAGGGTGCGCAGGTGGATGACCCGGTGGACTTCCGGGCCTTCTTCCAGTGCGGTGACGATCGCGCGCTCGGTGTCCCGGCTCGCCGCCTCGCCGATCAGCAGGCTCTTCATCTCGACCGCGAGCACGACCGCGACGCAGCCCAGCAGGACGCCGATGGCCAGCGAGGCGACCCCGTCCCAGCGCTCGCTCCCGGTGATCACCGAGAGGGACACCCCGCACAGCGCTATCAGCAGGCCGATCAGCGCGGCGAAGTCTTCCAGCAGGATCGCGGGCAGCTCGGGCGCCTTGGCGTGCCGGATGAAGCTGCGCCAGCTCTCGCCGCGCCTGGTCTCGTTGGACTCGGCGACCGCAGTGCGGAACGAGAGGCCCTCACCGATGATGGCGATCGCCAGCACGGCGAACGCGGCGACGGGCGAGGTCAGGTGCTCGGGGTGGTTGATCCGCTGGATTCCCTCGTACCCGGAGAACACCGCGCCCACGGTGAACAGCACCACCGCGACGACGAAGGCGTAGAAGTAGCGCTCGGCGCCGAAGCCGAACTGGTGCTCCTCGGTCTCGTCCCGCTGCGACCGGCGCCGGCCGATCAGCAGCAGCGCCTGGTTGCTGGAGTCGGCGACCGAGTGCACCGACTCGGCGGCCATCGCGGCCGAGCCAGTGATCAGGAACGCGATGAACTTGGTTACCGCGATGCCCAGGTTGGCCGCGAACGCGGCGAAGACTGCCTTCTTCCCCGTCGGCTGATGCCCGCCCGGCTGATGCCCGCCCGGCTGATGCCCGACCGGCTGATGCCCGACCGGCCGCCCGCCTGCCTGTCGCCCGGCTGCCTGTTGCCCGCCCGGACGCGGACCGGTCGCCTCGTGCCTAGCTGATTGCGGGCCGGCGGCCCGCGGATCGTTGGTACGCGGATCGTTGGTACGCGGATCGTTGGTATGCGGATCGTCGGCACGCGGATCGTTGGTACGCGGGCGGCGGCCGGGTGCGGGCGGACCGGCCCGCGGGTGATTGTGGCCGGCAGTCATTTCGCCGGGAGGGTGCTGCCCGCCGCGCACGGCGCCGGGGTCGGCCGCGTCCCGGCCAGCCTCCATCACGGTCGCTAGCTGGCCGCGGGGTCGCGGGCCTCGGGGTCGCGGGCCGCGGGGTCGCGCGCCTCGGACACCAGCAGCACCGGGATGTCGTCGCGGACCGGGTAGGCCAGGCCGCAGTCCGCGCCGGTGCAGATCAGCTCGCTGGCCTCGTCGTCGGCCCGGAGCGGGGCATGACATTTCGGGCAGGCCAGGATCTCCAGTAGCCAGTCGTCAATCTTCATAGTGTCTCCAGAGTGTCAGACGAAAACCCGGCCTAAGCCCTGGTACCGCTAATCATGCCCAGGACCTCGTCCCGCATCGCGGCCATCGTCGCCGGATCGTGCGCCTCGACGTTCAGCCGCAGCAACGGCTCGGTGTTCGATGGCCGCAGGTTGAACCACCAGTCCCCGCCCATCACGGTCAGCCCGTCCAGGTCATCCGTGCTCACCCCCGGCCGGCCGGCGAAGGCCGCGCGAACGGCGGCCGTGGCCGCGGCCTGGTCGGCGACCTCGCTGTTGAGCTCGCCGCTGGCGTGATAGCGCTGATAGGCGGTGAGCAGCGGGGACAGCGGCCCGGCCTGCGAGCCGAGCGCCGCGAGCACGTGCATCGCGGCCAGCATCCCCGAGTCAGCGAACCAGAAGTCGCGGAAGTAGAAATGCCCGGAATGCTCGCCGCCGAAGACCGCGCCGGTCGCGGCCATCTGCGCCTTGATGAACGAGTGCCCGACCCGGGTCCGCACCGGGGTGCCGCCGTGCTCGGACACGATCTCGGGGACCGCCCGGGAGGTGATCAGGTTGTGGATGATGGTGGCGCCGGGTTCCCTGGCCAGCTCGCGCACCGCGATCAGCGCGGTCAGCGCGGACGGCGAGACGATCTCGCCGCGCTCGTCCACCACGAAGCACCGGTCGGCGTCGCCGTCGAAGGCCAGGCCGATGTCGGCGCCGGAGGTGACGACGGCGTGCTGCAGGTCGGCCAGGTTGGCCGGGTCGATCGGGTTCGGCTCGTGATGCGGGAAGGTGCCGTCCAGCTCGAAGTACAGCGGCACCGTCTGGATCGGCAGCCCGGCGAACACGGCAGGAACGGTGTGGCCCGCCATCCCGTTCCCGGCGTCCACCGCGACCTTGAGCGGGCGGATGCCAGACAGGTCGACCAGGCCGTTGAGGTAGGCGGCGTACCCCGACAGCAGGTCCTGGTTGCTGATCGTGCCGGCCGGTCCTGCGGGCGCGGCGACGCCGTCGGCGGTCAGCTCGCGTAGCTGGCTGAGCCCGGTGTCGGCACCGACCGGCCGGGCCCCGGCCCGGCACAGCTTGATCCCGTTGTACTTGGCCGGATTGTGGCTGGCGGTGATCATCGCGCCCGGCAGGCCGAGGCTGCCGCTGGCGTAGTACAGCAGGTCAGAGGAACCCAGCCCGGCGCAGATCACGTCCGCGCCCTGGCTGGCCGCGCCCCGGCCGAACGCCTCGGCCAGCGGGACCGAGGAGGTCCGCATATCGTGCGCGATCACCATCCCGGGCGAGCCGGTCAGCTGGGCGAACGCGGCCCCCACCCGGTGCGCCACCGCTTCGTCGAGCTCGTCAGGGACGACGCCGCGGATGTCGTACGACTTGAAGATCTTGGCGTACTGAGCCACTGTGGCATGCCTCCTGAGCACGCTGTTGCCGGCCTGGCCGGGGCACCGGCTGCCTGATCATCGGCACCGGCTGACGGCGCAGCGGCGGCCGGCCGCCGCGGCACGACCGCGCTAACCGGACGTGTCTGCCCCGGACTTCCCTGCCCCGGGGACCGAGCCTACCGGTCCTGGCCTGCCCGCGGCCGGCGGACCGCAGCGCCCGGCGGCGGGCCGGCTAGCAGACAGCCGGCGGGCTGACCGGCAGATGACCGGCGGCCGGCGGGCAGCTGGCCGCCCGGCAGCTGGCTGGCAGACCCGGGCGGGCTAACCCAGGCGACCGGTGTCGCGCGGCGAGGACCGCAGCACCCGCAGGTGGCCGCGCCTGCCGACCTCGACGCCCTGGCCGACCGGCTCGGTGGCGGCACGCGGGCTGGCCGCCTCACGGACCGCGTCGGCGAGCGCTTCCAGGTCGTCGGCGGCCTCCTCGACCGGGTCGGCGGGCAGCCGGACGACATCCCAGCCCCTGGGCACGGTCAGCCGGTCGGCGTGCAGCGTGCACAGGTCGTAGGAGTGCGGCTCCTGATAGGCGGCGAGCGGGCCGAGCACGGCGGTGGAGTCGCGGTAGACGTAGGTGAGCGTGTACAGCGCGGTCTGCTTGCACGCGGGGCGACTGCAGCGACGAGAACTCAACGGCCCGCCTCCCTCACAGATCCGCGCCCCTTGCCGCCAAGGCTAGCCTCAGGGTGTGACATCCCGCCGGAGGCTTGCCGCGTGGAATGCTCACAACGGCTGACCGTACCCACCCAGGGGCGGTAACGCCATCACCTGGGGCACTCGGTGCGATCGTGTCTGCCCCGCCGGGTGCGGCGGCACCGGTTTCCCGGCCCGGCGGATACGCTCTGAGATTGTGCAGACCGCCGATGACCAGCCCCCGCGCCGCCCGCGGATCAGGCGAAGGGACCGGCATGGCCGGGGGCTGCGCGGCACCCTCGTCCCGCCGGGCACCCCGCTGTACCGCAGCCGGGCCGAGCGTTTCGACGACCTGGTGCTCCAGGCGGTCGCCCAGCTGGAGCCGCGCTGGCACGCGCAGCTGGCCGGGGTGGAATTCGCGGTCGAGGAGATCCCGCCCGCCGAGCCGCCGGACGAGAGCCCTGACCCGGTGCCGCTGGCCTCGCTCGACCCTGGCTGGCCGGGGTCGGCGGACACGGGCCAGCCAGCCAGGCCAGCCCGGATCGTGGTGTACCGGCGGCCGCTGCTGGCCAGGGCCGACGGCGAGGAAGAGCTGGCCGAGCTGGTGCTGGACGTGGTGGTGGAGGAGTTCGCCCGGCTGCTGGGCATCGACCCGGAGATGGTCGACCCCGGCTATCCGGACTCCTGACCGGGTCAGCCCGGGCGGTGCGGTCAAGGGCAGTGCGGCCAAGGGCGGTGCGGTCAAGGCAGTGCCGTCAGGGCAGTGCCGCGGTCACTGAGCTGTGCACCGGCGGCAGCGCCACCGAGGTCAGCGAGCTGACCACCGGAAGCAGCGCCGTCACCTTGCCCAGGGTGCCGGCCACCCGGCCCGCGTACACCGGGCCGGACCCGGCCAGCGGGGTCAGCACCACCGCGAACCCCTTGCTCGCCGCCCCGGCCGGTGCCTTGACCTTCACCACCACGGTCTTGCCCGCGGCGACCTGGTGCACCGACCCGGCCTCGGCCGCGCTGGCGGTCTGGGTCCCGATCCGCACCTGAGCGGCGCCTTTCGGCGCGGACAGCACGATGCTGACCGATTTGCCGGTATTACCGGAGATCACGCCCTGCTGCTGCACCGGCCCGCTCGCGGCGGTGAACACGCCAGGCGACCCGGCCGCGCCGCCTGGTACCGACATGGTGGCGGTCACCGGCACGTTCGACTTGAGCCTGACCGCCGCGGCGAGACCGCCCAGCGACGGCAACGCGACCTGCACCGCGGAGCCGCCGGGCAGGTCGAGCCCGCTGCCCCCGGTGGGCTGGTAGGAGCCCTTCCCGGTCACCGCGGTCAGCTTGATCTGCGCGTTGCCGTTGCCGGGCACCACCACGTACAGGTTCCTGGTGCCCGGCGCGGCGGGCAGGCCGGGCAGCACCAGGTTCCTGGCCGGGACCTGCGCGGACGGCAGCCAGCTGCCGGGCTGGCTGGTCCGCGCGGTGTCCCTGAGCGCGGCGACGAGCCGGCCCACGCTGGTATTGACGTGCAGCGCCACCACCCGCGACTTTCTGACCAGCTTGGCCAGCGACTGGACCACCATGCCGTGCGCGGGCACCTGGATGCCGGTATCAGTGCTGCCCAGCAGCGGGCCGCTGTCGGTGTAGATGTCGACTTCGGCGGTCGCGGGCTGGTTGTCGGTGTTCATCAGGTACAGCAGGATGTTGGCGGTCTTGGCCTGCCCGGGGCCGACGAACCAGTAATCGGTGCCGGGCTCGCCGCACCGCGAGGTCGCCAGCCCGCCCGGGCCCGTCTGCTCGACCTCCAGGCCGCGGGCCATGGACCCGGCTGCCGTGATCATGACCCCGCCGCGGGCCGGGCCAGCCGGCACCGGGCCGGCCGCCACCTTCGCCGGCTTGGCAGATTTACGCTTAACGCGAGCCGCCCCGATAGCGGTCCTGATCAGCCGGCCTGGCTGGGTGAGAACCCTCAATGGCGTCGCCGGGGCCGGACTGCTGGCCGTGGCCAGGCGGCTCACCTCGGCTTTCCCAGCACCGGCCGACTCGGCGGCCAGGGCGATACCGCCCCCGGTCGGAGCGGTCGAACCTGGCGCCGCGCAGGCCCGCACCACCGAGGAGACCACCGCGTGCGCGGGGCTCGGCACCCTGGTACCTGCCTTGACCGCCATCCGGTGGCCGGACGAGGCGAAGGCCAGTTCCGCGCCGACCGCCACGATCACCAGCAGCGCGACCACGAACCGGTTGCCCAGCAGGCCTCTCACCACTCGTCCTCTCCGGTGTCATGGTCGGGGACCGGCCAGCGCGGCGGCGGGACGTTACCGGCGGCGCTGCCGTGCCAGCCCTGGCCGCCGCCGTCCGCGGGCGGCAGCGGGTCGAGCATGTCGCCGCCCTCGCCGCCGGGCCAGCCCGGGGACTGCGCTGCCTGGCGGCGGGCCGGCTGCGCCGCGGGCCGGGCGGGCGGATAGCCGGCTGGCCAGCCGGCCGCCGACCCGGAGGGCGGCTGCTGGGGCGGCCGCCGCGGGTCGTGGCCTTCGCCGTCCCAGCCGGACTGCCCGGCCCAGTCGGGCCGCTGCCGGGCACCGCTGGCCCCGTCCGGCCGGTGCCCTGGGCCGCTGTCCCAGGCGCGCTGCTCGTCGCCGGGCCACCCCGGCTGCGGCCGCCCGCCTTGCCAGCTGGCCGCCTGGTCAGCACCGCGCGACCGGCCGCGCTGCTCGTCGCCGGGCCAGCCGGACCGCCGGCCGTGCTCCGGCCAGCCGTGCTGCTCCCCGCTGCCGGGCCAGTCAGGCCGCGATCCGCCGCCTGGATGGCCCGCGGGCCCGCGCTGAAGGGGGTCGTCGGGCCAGCCCTGCGGCTGGCCGCCGCCAGCCCGGCCTGACCCTGGGTCGCCGCCGGGCCACGGCGGCGCGGCCCCGCTCGCGGACTGGCTGCCCCGGGCGCTGCCGGCGCCTTGTTCCCGCGCCCATCCCGCCCGATCGGCGCCGGGCCAGTCCGGGGCCGAACCCGTCGCCGACCGGCCCGGCAGCCCGGCAGCGGACCGTTCCTCCGGCCAGCCTCGCTGGCTGCCGCCGTGCTCGTCCCCGGCCCAGGTCGCCGTCTGATCTGCGGCCCAGCCCGGCTGCCCGTGCCCGCCGCGGCGGGCGTCCTGCTCGTCCTCGGCCCAGTCCGGCTGGCCGCGGCGGCGGCGCGGACTGGTGTCCTGCTCGTCGCCGGACCGGCCTGACTGCCGGCGGCCGCGCCGGCCAGCAGCCTGCTCGTCATCGCGCTGGCCGGACTGGCCGCGCCGGCCTCGGCGCCCCCGGCGGCCAGTGTTCTGCTCGTCTTCGGGCGGGCCCGACTGCCCGCGGCCGCCACCGGACGCGGCATCCCGCTCGTCCTCAGCCCAGCCCGGCTGCCCGCCACGGCCAGCATCCGGCCCGTCGCCGCCCCAGCCACGCTGACCACGGGCACCACGCTCGTCCTCAATCCAGCCCGGCTGCCCGCCACGGCCAGCATCCCGGTCGCCACCCCAGCCGCCCTGTCCGCGGCCAGCACGGGGCGCGGCACCCTCGGCCCAGCCCGGCTGCCCGCCGCGGCCAGCATCCGGCCCGTCGCCGCCCCAGCCACGCTGACCACGGGCACCACGCTCGTCCTCAATCCAGCCCGGCTGCCCGCCACGGCCAGCATCCTGGTCGTCACCCCAGCCGCGCTGACCACCGCCGCCACGGGAAGCGGCATCCCGCTCGTCCCCGGCCCAGCCCGGCTGCCCGCGGCCGCCAGCATCCGGCCCGTCGCCCGCCCAGCCGCGCTGTCCCCGGTCGCCGCGGCGGCCGGGCTCCAGCTGCTCGTCGCCGGGCCAGCCGCTGCCCGCGCCGCGGCCCGGCCGGGCCGCCCGCGCGCTAGCCTCGCGCTCATCATCGGACCAGCCTGGATCGTCGCCGCCAGCGCCGCGGCGGCCGCGCCGCACGGCGCCGGCCAGTTGCCCGGGCCGCAACCCGGCGGCACTCGCCCCGGCCGTCCGGCCGGCCCGGCGGCCCAGCCTGGCGGCTGACTTGCCCAGCCGGGCCGCTGACCCGCCAAGCCGGCCCGCGGCCGCGCTCCGTCCCGCGTCGTCGGCCATCTCGTCGTCGGCCATCGCGTCCGCGGCCATCCCGGCCGCCGAGGCTGCCGCCGCGGCTGCGGCCGGACCGGCCCGGCGCGGCCCGGTGACCGGGCCGGGACCGCGTTGCCCCGGGAAGGGCTGACCAGCCACGGGCTGCCCCGGCATGGACTGGCCGGCCACGGGCTGACCAGGCTGGCCCTGGCCCTGCCAAACCGGACCCTGCTGGCCAGGCACCGGCTGACCAGGGGGAGGCTGGCCAGGCACCGCCTGGCCAGCTGCGGGCTGACCGGGAACGGGCTGACCGCCCCGGGCGCGGGTCAGGCCCGCCGGGCCGGCGGCGGCTGCCCGCCTGCGTCCTGGCGGTGCCGCGCCCGTGCCTGCCGCGGCGGCCTCGGCCGCCTCATCGGCTGCTGACCTGGCACCAGGCAGCGCCAGCCCGGCCACCACGGCGATCAGCAGCACCTCCAGCAGCACCACCAGGTCGTGACCGGCCTGGCTGTGGCTGATGCTGAGCGAGCCGCCGCCCGGCGGCAGCCGGTAGGCCTGGGCCCACGGGCCGGCCGGGGACGGCACCTTGGTCAGCGCCGCCCCGTTGAGCGTGGCCGACCAGCCGCCGGCCGGCTCGGCCAGTTCCAGCGTCCCGCCGGTGGCCGGCGCGTGCGCGCCGGACACCGCCAGCTGGCCGGACGACAGCGCCACCACGCTCCCGTCCGGCTTGACCACGCGGACCCTGGCGGGCAGGTCGACCAGCCGCCACAGGTCGAACGCCGCGGTCGAGGTCACCGGGCGCAGCCCGGCCACGCCGTCGAGGGTGCGCGCCAGGCCCTGGTCGATCGGGCCCGGCAGGAGCACGTAGCCGACGTCGAACTGGGACAGCGACTGGCCCTGGTTGTCGGCCTCGCCGCCGTTCGGCGCGACCAGCGTCGCCACCGCCTTGTCCAGGGCCTGCTGCGCGCCGCTGACCGGCAGCAGGTCGGGCTCGCCCAGCAGCGGGCTCTGCCCGCGCTGCAGCGAGTACGTCACCTGGCCCTGGTCCGAGCGCAGCACGAGGGTCCGCAGTTGCAGCCCGGCGTCCGCCGACGCGGACACCACCGCGGGCACGACCGGCGCGGCGGCCGGGGCGACCGGCCCGCCCGCCCCGTTGATCAGCCAGTACACCGCCGCCAGGACCGGCGCCGAGCAGGCCGCCAGGGCCAGCACGAGCGCCGCGCTGCCGCGGGCCGGGCCCAGCCGGGGCAGGCCGGCCCGCCCGGCCTGGCCGCGCGGCCGGCCCGGACCAGCCGCCTTGCCGGGCCCGCGGGCGGCGAAGTCCGCTGGCTGCTCCCGGCCGCGCAGGCCAGGCAGCGCGTCGCCGACCGACGCCACGGCGAGCACCAGGCCCGCGCCGACCAGCGCGAGCGCGATCCCGGGCCAGACGGGCACCGCGGGACCGCCGCTCGCCGGGGTGACCATGAACTGGCTGACCGCGACCGCGGCCAGCATCCCTACCAGCACCCCCGCCCAGCCGACCATGACCAGCGTGCGGCGCCTGGCCAGCAGCAGCGCGGCCAGCCCGGCCAGCACCAGGCCGGCCGTCACCCAGGTCGGCGGCAGGCCGGGCCCGCCAGGGCTGAGCAGTAGCAGCGACCGGGCGGGCAGGCCCTGGCTGGCTAGCCCGGGCTGCTGCACGCCGACCTCGAGCAGCAGCTGGGCCGGATGCGCTGCCAGCTGCGCCGACCAGGGCAGCAGCAGGACCGGCGGCACGATCACGACGATGCCGAGGTTGCGCGCCACCGCCGGGCGGCGCGGGCCTGCCAGCACCGCGGTCACCACCCCGGCGACCACCGCGATGATCCAGGTCAGCGGGACGAACGCGGCGGCGATCGCGATGATCAGGCCGGTCGCCCAGGCGGCTCGCCTGGCCCGCCGAGACGGCTGCGTGAACATCCGCCCGGCCTGCAGCGCGATCAGCGGCAGCAGCATGAAGACCACGGCGGTGCCGAGCCGTCCGGCCGCGACCGTGCCCATCGCGATCGGCAGCAGCGCGTAGGCGGCCGCCGCCCACACCCGGACCAGGGCCGAGCGGGTCACCCGGCGGACGGCGAAGTAGCCGAACGCGCCGGCCAGCGGCACACAGCCGAGCAGGATCACGTCGACGGCCAGCCACGGCTTGCCGCCCAGCAGCGTCGCCAGCACCGCGACGATCGCGATGTAGGGCGGCGCGGTGCTGCCCGACCCGATCCCGGCGGGATGGAAGCCCTGCAGGAACTCATGCCACAGCCCGGACACGCCGCCCCAGGCCGGGACCAGCGCACCGCCGCCGAGCGGGCCGCCGCCCAGCAGCGAGCGCTCGGCCACCAGGGTGATCACCGTCAGGATCAGGAACAGCGCCACCCCGGGATGGGTCAGGAAGCGCTGGACCAGCCCGGTGTCGACGAGCAGGAAATCATCCTCGCTCGGGTCATCGGTGGCGTGGTGCGAGCCGGCCGTGCCGTCCTGCGCCGACTTGGACATGGTGGCGGCGACGAACTCGGCGATCCGGCGCACCGACCGGCCCGGCGGCAGGTCGGCGCGCAGCCGCCCGTAGGCTGCCCGCCGGCCCCGCGAGCGCAGCGCGCGGGCCCGCAGCAGCTGGAACGGGTGTCCCAGCACCGAGCCCAGCGCGGCTATCTCGTCCAGTCCGGCGGCGGGCCGCTTGGCTAGCAGGAAGAACGCCGTCCGGAGCAGGGACACGGCCACGTTGCCGGCCAGCGAGGAGAGCATCGGCCCGGCCGGCAGGTTGGCGAGCAGCGTCAGCAGGGCGTTGCGCCGGTCGGTCTGGCGCGGCCGCCGCACCGCCGAGGCGGGGCGGCGGCGGCGCGCGGACGCCTCCACGTGGTACACCTTGGCGTCGGTGATGACCCGGACCCGGTAACCGGCCGCGTGCACCCGCCAGCAGAAGTCCACGTCCTCGCGGAACAGCCCCATCGCCGGGTCGAACCCGCCGACCTGGTCCCAGACGTCACGGCGGATCAGCATGCCGGCGCTGCCGACCGCCAGCACGTCCCGGTCCCCGTCGTGCTGGCCCTGGTCCACCTCGCGCGGCTCGATCCCGGTGATCCGGCGGCCGACGGTGTCGATGGTGACCCCGGCTTCCTGGATCACCTTGCGGTCGGACCAGTCCATGACCTTCGGCCCGAGCACCGCCGCTGACCTGGTCTCCGCCGCGCCGCGCAGCAGCTGCTCCAGCGCGTCCGGGGCCGGCTCGCAGTCGTCGTGCAGCAGCCAGATCCATTCCGCCCGCTCGTGCGCGGGCAGCCCGGCCGCCCCGGGGACGCTGAGGTTGGCCGCCCGGTGCTGCAGCGCCCTGGCCACCGCCGCCCCGTAGCCGGTGGCCCGGTCCATGCCGAACACGACCGACTGACCGAGCAGCCCCGACAGCACAGCCCCGCTGCGGTCCCTGCTGCCGGTGTCGACGGCAACGACGCGCTGGACGGGCCTGCTCTGCTCTAGGAGCGACTCGATGACCTGGGGCAACCACGCGGCGCCGTCGTGCGCGACGATGACCGCCGTGACGACGTGCTGCGGGTAGGTATCATTCGGCGACAACTGGGGTCCGCTTGCTGCTCAGAGGGCTGCCGGCAGGTCTGGCTGCACGGCCTGGCATCAGCTCGTGCACTCCGGTCTCAATGGCGAGGGCACGCGTGAACAATACGCGAACTGGGACCTCCAAGGCGGCCAGTCGCCACCCTTCGCAGTCCGCCACGGCGCCCGCCTACCCGCAGTCGTGGCCCCGTCTGTCCAGGTCAGAGCCTTACAGCGGGACTACATCGCCTGCCGCTTGAGGCGCCGCCGCTCACGCTCCGACAACCCGCCCCAGATACCGAAGCGCTCATCGTGCGCCAGCGCGTAGTCCAGGCACTCGGTCCTGACCTCACAGCTGCGGCAGACCCGCTTGGCCTCCCTGGTCGACCCCCCCTTTTCCGGAAAGAATGCCTCCGGGTCAGTCTGCGCGCACAGCGCGCGGTCCTGCCAGGTCACCGCTCCGGCATCATCCACGTCGATGCCGAGCTCATCGTGCACCAGCGAGACGATGACGTCAGCCACAGCGCACCTCCTACCCCTCCCGCGACCCCGTCAGCTCGCGCCCCCGTCTACCCAGGGCAGCGAGAATTACACTGGTGAAATTACACCCGCGTGTCTTGCGTCGCGTCAAGAGTGATACGTGATAATGGCCGACTTGTTGCCCCTGATGACGGGAAAGTCCAGCTGGATTTCCTGGGATCACAGCACGGGCTATCCGGTGCCGAGGCCGGGACCTGACGGCCGCCGCGTCCCGCACCGGGCACCGGGCACCGCCGCGCGGCTGCGGGCCCGGGCCTGCCAGACTGGCCGGCATGCGCATCTGCGTTCTGGCCGGGGGTGTCGGCGGTGCCCGGTTCCTGCGCGGGCTGAAGGCAGCCGAGCCGGCCGCCGACATCACCGTGATCGGCAACACCGGCGACGACATCACCCTGTTCGGCCTGCACGTCAGCCCGGACCTGGACACCGTCATGTACACGCTCGGCGGCGGGATCCACGAGGAGCAGGGCTGGGGCCGGGACGGCGAGACCTTCACCGTGCTGGGCGAGCTGGCCAGCTACGGCTGCGAGCCGGGCTGGTTCGGCCTCGGTGACCGCGACTTCGCCACCCACATCGCCCGCACCAGCATGCTGGCCTTGGGCCAGCCGCTGTCGGCCGCGACCAGGGCGCTGTGCGAGCGGTGGCAGCCCGGGGTGACCCTGCTGCCGATGACCGACGACCCGGTGACCACCGAGGTGGAGATCGCTGACGGGAACGCCAGCAGGACCGTGCACTTCCAGGAATGGTGGGTCAGGCTGCACGCCAAGGTCCCGGCGATCCGGTTCATCGCGGCCGGGGCCGGGCAGGCCAGGCCGGCCCCGGGCGTGCTGGACGCGATCGCCGCCGCCGACCTGGTCCTGCTGCCGCCGTCCAACCCGGTGGTGAGCGTGGGGATCATCCTCAGCGTGCCGGGGATCGCCGACGCGGTCGCGGCCAAGACCGTGGTCGGGGTCTCCCCCATCATCGGCGGCGCCCCGGTGCGCGGCATGGCCGACGCCTGCCTGGCCGCGATCGGCGTCCCCAGCACCGCCGCCGCGGTCGGCGCGCACTACGGCCCTGGGCTGCTCGACGGCTGGCTGGTCGACGAGAAAGACGCCGACGCGGTCACCGATCCCGCGCTGGCCGGCCTCGAGGTCCGCTCGGTCCCGCTGTACATGACCGACGTGCCGGCCTCCGCGCAGATCGCCGCCGCGGCGATCGCCCTCGGCCAGGAGGTCAGCCGGTGACCAGCCTGAGCGTCTTCCCGGTCGGCGGGCTGCCCGAGATCGGCCCCGGCGCGGACCTGGCCGCGATGATCAGCGAGCGGGCGGCCGGGCTGCGCGACGGCGACATCGTCGTGATCACCTCCAAGATCGTCAGCAAGGCGGAGGGGCGGGTGGCCCGCGGCAGCCGCGAGGACGCCATCGAAGCCGAGACGGTCCGGGTGGTCGCCCGCCGCGGCCCGACCACGATCGCCGAGACCCGGCAGGGCCTGGTGCTGGCCGCCGCCGGGGTGGACAGCTCCAACACCGAGCCGGGCACGGTGGTGCTGCTGCCGGCCGACCCCGACGGCTCGGCCCGCCGGATCCGCAAGGGGCTGGCCGGCCAGCTCGGGGTGAACGTCGGCGTCATCATCACCGACACGCTCGGGCGGCCGTGGCGGGTCGGCCAGACCGACACCGCGATCGGCGCGGCCGGGGTGGCGCCGGTGCGCGACCACCGGGGAACGCCCGACACCTTCGGCACGCCGCTGGAGGTGACCGTCGCCGCGGTCGCCGACGAGATCGCCGCCGCCGCCGACCTGGTCAAGGGCAAGACCGAGCAGCTGCCGGTGGCGATCGTGCGCGGCCTGGGCGAGCTGGTCACCGGGCCGGACGGGCCCGGCGCCGCGGCGCTGATCCGGCCGGCCGCCGAGGACATGTTCCGGCTGGGCGCGGCCGACGTGCTGGCGGCGCGGCGGACGGTCCGCGAGTTCACCGCCGAGCCGGTCAGCGAGGCGGCGGTCCGCCGCGCGGTGGCGGCGGCCGTCACCGCGCCCGCACCGCACCACAGCCAGCCGTGGCGGTTCGTGCTGGTGGAAACGCAGGCCGCGCGCACCGTGCTGCTGGCCGACATGCTCGCCGCCTGGGTGGCCGACCTGCGCGGGGACGGGTTCAGCGAGGAGCAGATCGCCCGCCGGGTGCGCCGCGGCGAGCCGCTGCGCCGGGCTCCGCTGATCATCGTGCCGTGCCTGTCAGCCGACGCCGCGCACCCCTACCCCGACCAGCGGCGCAGCGCCGCCGAGCGGGCGATGTTCGTGGTGGCGATGGGCGCCGCCGTGCAGAACCTGCTGGTCGCGCTCGCGGTGGAAGGGCTCGGTTCCTGCTGGGTGTCGAGCACCCTGTTCTGCCAGGAGGTGGCCATCCGGTCGCTGGGACTGCCGGCCGCCTGGGAGCCGATGGGCGCGGTCGGCGTCGGCCACCCGGCCAGCCCGCCGCCGCCCCGCCCGCCCCGCGACCCGGACAGCTTCCTGCTCACCCGCTGACCGCTTCCCGCCTGGCCGCTGGCTGCCCGCGGGCTGATCGCCGGGCGGCGGCCCGGCCGGCCGGCTAGCCCTGGGCCAGCGGCAGCGCGGCCCGGGGCCCGCGCACGGCGGCGCAGACCCCGTCGCTGGCGGCGGCCGCGGCGACCCGCTCGGCCGGCGGGTCGTGGTAGGTCGTCGTGCGCTGGCGCAGCTGCCTGCCGGTGGGCGCGACCATCGCGGCGAGCTGGCTGATGGTCTTGAACGACCCGTTCTGCGAGCCCGCCATCCGCGAGATGGTCTCCTCCATCAGCGTGCCGCCCAGGTCGTTCACCCCGCCGGCCAGCACGTCCCGGCACAGGTCGTCGCCCAGCTTGACCCAGGAGCACTGGATCGAGCCGACCGCGCCGTGCAGCAGCAGCCTGGACACCGCGTGCACGGCGCGGTTCTCCCGCCGGGTCGGGCCAGGCCGGGCCAGCCCGGCCAGGTAGATCGGCGAGCTCGCGTGCACGAACGGGAGCAGCACGAACTCGGTGAAGCCGCCGGTGCGCTCCTGGATGCCGCGGATGACCCGCAAGTGCCCGACCCAGTGCGCCGGGGTGTCCACGTGCCCGTACATCATCGTCGCGGTGGTGCGGATGCCCAGCTCGTGCGCGGTGGTGATGACCTCGATCCAGGCGGCGGCGGGCAGCTTGCCCTTGGTGAGCACCCAGCGGACGTCGTCGTCCAGGATCTCGGCGGCGGTGCCGGGCAGCGACCCGACCCCCGCTTCCCTGGCCCTGACCAGCCAGTCCCGCACCGGCAGGCCGGTGCGCGCCGTCCCGTTCATCACCTCCATCGGCGAGAACGCGTGCACGTGCATGTCCGGGCAGCGGCGCCTGACCTCGGCGGCGAGATCGAAGTAGGCGGTGCCGGGCAGGTCCGGGTGGATGCCGCCCTGCATGCACACCTCGGTGGCGCCCGCCTCCCAGGCCTGCGCGGCCCGGTCGCCGACCTGTTCCAGCGAGAGGGTGTAGGCGTCGGCGTCGGTGCGCCGCTGGGCGAACGCGCAGAACCGGCAGCCGGTGTAACACACGTTGGTGAAGTTGATGTTGCGGTTGACCACGTAGGTGACGTCGTCGCCGCTGACGTCCCTGCGGACGGCGTCGGCCAGCGCGGTGAGCGCCTCCAGCGCGGGCCCGTCGGCCGCCAGCAAAGCGAGCGCGTGCGCGTCGGTGAGGCCCGCCGGGTCCCGCTCGGCCTGGCGCAGCGCGGCCCGCGCCTGCGGGTCCAGCCGCGGCGGAGGGCCGGCCTGACGGCCCGCTGGCCCGGGCCGGGCAGTTGGCTGCGTCCCGGCGGTTGTCTCACTACGGGCGGCAGTCCGGGCGGCTGGCTCGGTCTGGGCGGCTGCCTCGGCCCGGGCGGCGGGCTCGATCCTGGCGGCGATCTCGTCCCAGTCCCCGTAGACCTCGGCGAAATCCTCCCGCCGGTCGCTGCTGCGGCCCGAGGTGTCGATGGTGACGTGCAGGTCGGTCCGGCCCGCGGCCTCGCCCCAGCCGCCGTCGGGCTCCTGCCAGGGCTGCCCGGCCGGCCGCGCTCCCTCCCTGGCCAGCCCCGTCGCCGGGTCGGCGAGCGCGGCGACGTGCCGGGCCAGCCGCGGGTCCAGCCACGGCTCGCGCAGGTAGCCCGGGTAGGCGGTGAGCCGCTCACGCAGCTCGAACCCGGCCGAGGCGGTGCGCGCGGCCAGCTCATCGATCTGCGGCCAGGGCCGCTCGGGGTTGATGTGATCGGGGGTCAGCGGCGAGACGCCGCCCCAGTCGTCGATGCCCGCGGACAGGATCAGCCGGTACTGGTCGCCGATCAGGTTCGGCGGCGCCTGGATCCGCACCGAAGGTCCGAGCACCAGCCGGGCCACCGCGATCGTCGCGGCCAGGTCGGCGAGCTCGGCGTCGGGCACCCCGCGCATCCTGGTGTCCGGCTTGGCCCGGAAGTTCTGCACGATCACTTCCTGGATGCCGCGGTACTCGCGGGCCACCTGCCGGATCGCGAAGATCGAGTCGGCCCGCTCGGCCAGCGTCTCGCCGATCCCGATCAGGATGCCGGTGGTGAACGGGACGTTGCTGCGGCCGGCGTCTGCCAGCACCCGCAGCCGCACCGCCGGGTCCTTGTCCGGGCTGCCGTAGTGCGGGCCGCCGCGCTCGGTGTACAGCCGGGCGGCGGTGGTCTCCAGCATCATCCCCATCGACGGCGCCACCGGCTTGAGCCGCTGGAAGTCCTGCCAGGACAGCACGCCGGGGTTCAGGTGCGGCAGCAGGCCGGTCCGCTCCAGCACGCCGATCGCCATCGCCCGGACATAGGACAAGGTGTCGTCGTAGCCGTGCGCGTCCAGCCACTCGCGGGCCTGCCGCCACCGGTCCTCTGGCCGGTCCCCCAGCGTGAACAGGGCCTCCTTGCAGCCCAGCGCCGCGCCGGCCGCGGCGATCTCGATGACCTCGTCCGGGGACAGGTACGGGGCGGGCAGCCGGCCGGGCACCGTGGCGAAGGTGCAGTAGCCGCAGCGGTCCCTGCACAGCCGGGTCAGCGGGATGAAGACCTTGCGCGAGTAGGTGATGACGCCGGGCCTGCCCGCGCCGGCCAGGCCCGCGTCCCTGGTCCTGGCGGCGTACCCGAGCAGCTGGTCCAGCTGCCCGCCGCGGGCGTGCAGCAAGGTGACGGCCTCGGCCTGGTCGAGCGCCTTGCCGTCCCTGGCCCGGGCGAGGACGCGGCGCAGCGCGCTGGCGTCCGGCGCGGGCGCCGCCGGCCGGGTCGCGGAGACGGCGGGCTGGCCGGGGCGAGGCGGTTTGGCCTGCATAGCTCACCACCCTAGGCGGCCGGCCTGACAGACCCGGGCCGGGTCAGCCAACCGCGGCCGGCGGCGCCGGCGGTGAGCGCCCGGGTCAGAACGCGCGGTAGTCGCGGACCGCGAGCCGGGGGCCGCGGCGCGGCGGCGCTACCCCGCTCAGCTCGATCAGCCGGGCCGCCCGGTGCCGGTGCCCGGCGTAGGGCGCGAGCAGCTCCAGCATCCCGGCGTCGTCCACGACCCGGCCCGCCAGCGCCCAGCCGACCCGGGCGGGCAGGTGGTAATCACCGATCGACACCGCGTCAGCGTCGCCGCACGCGCGCTGCCTGACCTCGGCTGATGTCCACGGGCCGACGCCCGGCAGGGATCGCAGGCGGCGGTCGGCGTCAGCGGCCGCGAGCTGGCTGATCTCCTCCAGCCGGCCCGCCGCCCTGGCGGCGGCGGCGATGGTGGCGGCGCGGACGCCCTCCACCCCGGCCCGGTGCCACTCCCAGGACGGGATCGCCGCCCAGGCCCGGGCGGGCGGGAACACCCGCAGGCCGGCCGGGGCCGGGCCAGGCGCGGGCAGCCCGTGCCTGGTCAGCAGCAGCCGCCAGGCGCGCCGTGCCTCCATCCCGACGACCTTCTGTTCCAGCACCGCGGGCACCAGCGCCTCGAGCACCCGCCCGGTCCGGCCGACCCGGGTGCCGCGATGCCGGGCGGCCAGCTCGCGCAGCAGCGGGTGCCGCGGCACGAAGCCGGCCGGGTCGTCGGCGGCGCCGAGCATGGCGGGCAGCTGGCCCAGCAGCCAGTCCGCGCCAGGCCCCCAGGCCGCCGCCGACACCAGGGTGCCCGCCGCACCGTCAGCAGCCTGGCTGCCGTCCGCAGCCTGGCTGCCGTCCGCCCACGTGACGCGGATGGTGGCCGGGCCTTCGGGAGTCAGCGAGGTCCGCCACACCGCGCCGGACTCGTCCACGCCGAACGCGGGGTCGCCCGGCCCGCGCCGGTGCACCGACAGCGTGCTCAGCACGTCCAGCGGATAGGGAGCCAGCCACTGGCTGGTGCGCGGCACCGCCGGGCTCAGCTGTCGGTGGAGAACCGGATGGTGGTCGGGCCCAGGTCCGCCCCGGGCCAGACCCGCAGCCCGCGGCACAGCTCGTTGCCGCCGGCGATGCTGGCGCCGTCGCCGATCACCACGCCGTCCAGCCGGGCGCCCGCGCCGATCCGCGCGCCGGCCCCGACCACGCTGTCGTTCACCACCGCCCCGGCGCCGATGGTCACGCCGTCGAACAGCACCGTGCCGGCCACCTCCGCGCCGCCGGCCACCACGCACCGGGATCCGACCGCGCTGCCGCCGCAGACGGTCGCGCCCGGCTCCACCACCGCGCCGGGCAGCACCAGCGCCGCGCCGCGGTGCCCGGGCACGGCCGGCGAAGCGAGCTCGCCGAGCACCAGGTCACACGAGCCGCGGACGAACGCCTCCGGGGTGCCGACGTCCAGCCAGTAGGCGGTCTGGATGTAGCCGAGCACGAATTCTCCCGCCTCGATCAGGCCGGGGAAGGTCTCCCGCTCCACCGACACCACCTGGCCGGCCGGGATCGTGTCGATGACGTCGCGGCGGAACACGTAGCAGCCGGCGTTGATCCGGTTGGTCACCGGGTTCGGGGTCTTCTCCAGGAACGCGGTCACCCGCCCCTGCGCGTCGGTCGGCACGCAGCCGAACCTGGCCGGGTCGGCGACCTCGACCAGGTGCAGGGTGACCGCGGCGTCAGCCTTGCGGTGCGCGTCCAGCTGGGCGGGCAGGTCATGCCCGGACAGCACGTCCCCGTTCAGCACCACCACCGGGTCGGCCGGGCCGCTGCGCAGCCGCTCGGCCGCGTTGCGGATCCCGCCGCCGGTGCCGAGCGGCATCTCCTCCTCGACGTAGACGATCTCCAGCCCGAACGAGGAGCCGTCACCGAGGCAGTCCGCGAACATCTTCGCCCGGTAGGCGGTGGCCAGCACCACCCTGCTGATCCCGCAGGCGGCGGCCCGGGCCAGCTGGTGGGCCAGGAACGGCACCCCGGCGGTCGGCAGCAGCGGCTTGGGGGTGGTGATCGTCAGCGGCCGCAGCCGCGTCCCCTGCCCGCCGACCAGCAGGATCGCCTCCAGCCCTGGAGGCGCGGCCGGCCCGGGCTGGCCCCGTCCGTTAGCGGCGGGAAAAACGGTTGACATGGGCAGCGAGACTACTAGCGGCCCTGCGCCGCCGCACGCTCGTAGGAGGCCAGATGCGCCTCGGCCGATGCCGCCCAGGTGAATTCGAGCGCCCTGGCGTGCCCGGCCGCGCCGAGCGCCTGCCTGCTCTCCTGGTCGCCGAGCAGCAACCGCAGCGCCGCCTCGATGCTGCCCGCGTCCGGCTCGGTGTAGGCGACCGCGTCCCCGCCGACCTCGGGCAGCGAGGTCTTGTGCGTGGTCAGCACCGGCGCGCCGCACGCCATCGCCTCAAGGACCGGCAGCCCGAAGCCCTCGCTGGTGCTCGGGAAGGCGACTACGAGCGCCCCGCCGAGGAACCCGGGCAGGTCGGTGAAGTGCAGGTAGCCGGGGCGGACGATGCGCAGGTGCGCCGGGATCGCGGCGACCGCGTCGTCCACCTCCTCGCTCCAGCCGCTGCCGCCCGCCAGCACCAGGGCAGGCGGCGCCTCCAGGTCGGCCACCGCCGCGGCCCAGCCGCCGATCAGCGCCGGGATGTTCTTGCGCGGCTCCAGCGTGCCCAGGTAGGCGACGTAGGACTTGTTGTGCAGGCCGAGCCTGCTGGACACCTGCTGGACCTGCGCGGCCGACGGCTGGTGGAACCGGGCGTGGTCGACCCCGTGATAGGCCACGTCGATCCTGGTCGGGTCGGCGCCCAGGGTGCGGACCAGCTCGTCCCTGGTGGCCTTGGACGGCACGATCAGCCGGGTGGCCCGGCGGGCGGAGGTGCGGATCGCCGACTTGTAGAAGGTGGCGGCGACCGGGCTGTGCGCGTCCGGGTCGGTGAAGAACGTCAGGTCGTGGATGGTCACCACGCTCGGCGCGCCTGGCCGCAGCGGCATCGAGTAGTGCGGCAGGTGGATGACGTCGGCACTGACCTGCTGTGCCACCAGCGGCAGCCCGCTCTGCTCCCAGGCCAGCCTGGCCGGCCGGTGCGCGATCGCCGTCGGGCCGCCGACGACCCGCGCCGCGGGGACCAGCCGCTCATACCGTTCCTCGTCGGCACGCTGGCAGGCGACGGCTAGTTCCGCTCCGGCCGCGCCCAGCGCGCTCACCAGCCCGTCCACGTAACGGCCCAGCGCGCCCCGGTCCGCGGGCACAGCGGTCGCGTCAATTAGCACACGAGGCGACACGACCGGTCCGGCTCCCTTCAGCATGGCCCTCCTGGGGCGTGACGGGACGGCCAGAGGTGGAGCGTTACTCAGCATGTCCCGTCAGGTCTGAGCGTACGCCCTTGACATCAGCGCTGTGTCCGCGCCAGCGGCCCTGGGCCAGGCCGGGCCGGCGGGCGGCGGCGCGCCCGTTACCCGGCCGGCGACCTGGCACCAGGGGCGGGCTTGCCCCGCGCGGCCGCGGTCGCCTTGTCCAGCGCGGCTTTCATCTTGTCCAGGTCGGCGCCGTAGGCGGCGAAATCGCCGCGCTTCAGGTCGGCCTGGGCCTGGCCGTAGAAGGATTCGGCTTGTTTCAGGTACCGCCGCACCACCGAGCTGCTGGCCGGCGCGGTCCCGCCCGGGCTGGTGCCGCCCGGGCTGGTCCCCGGTGGGCTGGTGCCGCCTGGCGCCACGCCGAGCGCCTGGGCCAGCGCGCCCGCCAGCGTCGGCGAGAACCCGATGTGCCCGTCGTAGTAGACCAGCACCTGCTGCAGCGTCGGGTAGGCGCCGCCGCCCGCGCCCGTCGCCTGGGACACGTAGACCGGCTCGAAGTACATCAGCCCGCCGCCGACCGGCAGGGTGATCAGGTTGCCCTGGGTCACCTTGGATCCGCCCTGGCGCAGCAGCGTCAGCGCCGAGGCGACGGTGGAATTGGACTCGAAGTCGTTCTGCACCTGGCCCGGGCCCCTGATCGCGGTGTCCTCGGGTAGCTGCAGGATCCTGATCGTGCCGTAGCCGGGGCTCAGCGGGTTGCTGTCCACCGCCATGAACGCGGCCATGTTGGCCCGTCCCCGCGGGGTGAACGTCGTCATCAGCGAGAACTCAGGCCCGCTGTAACCCGGCATGGTCATCGTCAGGTAGTACGGCGGCTGGCTGGCCTTGCCCTGCTTCTTGCCGAGGCTGGGGTCGGGCGGCACCGCCCAGAAGTTCTGCCCGCCGTAGAACTCCTGCGCCTGCTGGACGTGGTACTGGGCCAGGATGTCCCGCTGCACCTCGAACAGGACCGGCGGATAGCGCAGGTGCGACAGCAGGTTGGCGGGGATCGCGGACTGCGGCCTGATCACCCCGGGAAACGCCTTCTCCCAGGTCTGCAGCACCGGGTCGGGACCACCCCAGCGGTAGAGGGTGACCGCCCCGGTATAGGCGTTCACGACCGCCTTGACGGAATTGCGCAGGTAATTCACCTGGCCGCCAGGGCCGGCCACCGACCCGTCCGGGCTGTAGCTGTTCGAGCTGGCCTGGCGCAGGCTCAGCCGCTGCGAGTACGGGTAGTTGTCGGTCGCGGTGTAGGCGTCCACCACCCACAGCACCTGGCCGCCCGCCACCACCGGGTACGGGTTGTTGTCCAGGGTGAGGAACGGCGCCACCTTGGCCACCCTGGAGACCGGGTCCCGGACGTACATGATCTTGGAGTTGCCGTTGATCGCGCCCGACAGCAGGATGTTGACCTCGCGGAACTTGATCGCGTACAGCAGCCGGTTCAGCAGCGAGCCGACCGGGACGCCGCCGCCGCCGCGGTAGGTGGTGTTCACCTGGCCGGTGGCGCTGCCGCTGCTGGGGTAGTCCAGCTCGGGCTGGCGGCCGCCGACGATCGCGTAGCTGGTCTCCTGCTGGCCGAAGTAGACGCGCGGCTGGAACCCGCCCAGCTGGCCGGCCGGCGGGATGCCGCCCTCGGTGAAGTCCGGGTTGCCGCTGGCCGCGGCCGCGGCGTCCGCGCCGGCCGCGACGAACCCGAACCCGTGGGTGTACACCAGGTGGCTGTTGATCCAGTTGGCCTGGCCGGCCGGCGGGCCGGACATGTCCCTGACGCCGACGACCTCGTCGGTGGGCACGCTGCCGCCGGGCAGCGGGTAGCGGTCCACCGACAGCACGTTCGCGAACTTGTAGTAGCCCTTGACCTGCTGGAGCTGCTGGAACGACGGGGAGACCACGCCCTGGTCGAGCAGCCGGACGTCCGGCAGCCCGGCGGCCTGGCTGGCCAGCTGCGCGGACGACTCGGACGACACCGCCTGGTACGGCGCGACCTTGACGGTTCCCTTCAGCCCGTAGGCGCCGCGGGTGCTGGCGATCTCCCTGCTCAGGAACGGGCTCTCCTTGGCCAGCTCGTTCGGCTTGACCACGAACTGCTGCACGATCGCCGGGTACACCCCGCCGATGATCACCGCGGACAGCACCAGCAGCCCGAACCCCACGGCCGGCAGCATCGAGCTGCGCCGCAGCGCCCCGGCGAAGAACAGCACCGCGCACAGCACCGCGATGATGGCCAGCACCGTCTTGGCCGGCAGCACCGCGTTGACGTCGGTGTAGGACGCGCCGGTACGGACCACCCCGCGCTGGGAGAAGTCGATGCCGTACCGGTCCACCCAGTACGCGACCGCCTTCAGCAGCACGAACACGCCGAACAGGACGAACAGGTGGGCCCGGGCGCCCTGGGTGGCGCGCTCACCGCGCGGGTGCAGCCGCAGCCCCCCGTACAGGTAATGCACCACCGCCGCGGCCAGCAGCGACAGCAGCACGGCCGCGAAGAGGTAGCCGAGCACCATCCGGATGAACGGATACACGAAGACGAAGAACGATATGTCCACCCGGAACTGCGGGTCAGCGACCCCGAAACTGGTCCGGTTGGCGAACTGCAGCCAGGTGCGCCACTGGCCGGCCCCGGTCAGTCCCGAGATCAGCCCGATCAGGGCCAGCAGCACGGCCAGCACCAGCCGCCGGTGCGGGTCGATCACCTGCCGGTAGGCGTCCAGGCCCTGCTGCTCGGCGGACGCGGGCCGCCGCGCTGGCCTGATCCGGTAGGCCAGCCAGATGTTGGCGCCGATGACCAGCGCCATGAACACCGCCGTGATCAGGAACAGCGCCCAGCGGGTCCCGTAGGTGGTGCCGAAGACCGAGGTGTAGCCGATCGAGCGGTACCACAGGAAGTCGGTCGAGACGCCGGCCGCGACGGTCACGATCACGATCAGCGCGATGAGCGCGACCACGGCGGGGATGAGGTACCTCGTCCACCGGGGCAACACGATCGGACGGCCGGCCGACGGCCTCGGCTGGCCAGCAGATCGGAAGGCCACGCCCTCCCCCTAACGTCACCTCGCCGGCGAGGCGCGTCGGCGGGAGCGGGCTGTGCCGCCGCGGCCGGCCGCGAATCGCTTTGTCCATCGGCAACTTACCGGTACCCGGTCCCGGTTCCCCGCCCGATCCCCGATCTTCGCGACCGCGGCCGGGCTGCCCGGCCGGCCAGCCCGAGAGCAGCAGCCCGGAGAGCAGCCCGGTCAGCAGGACGGGGCGGCGCGCCCCGCCTTCAGGTTCTCCAGCGCCTGCACCGCGCCCGCCAGCGTGCTCACCTTGACCAGGCGCAGCCCGGCGGGCACCGCGTGCGCGGTGTCCGGGCAGTTCGCGGCCGGGGTGAGGAAGACGGTGGCGCCCGCGGCCCTGGCCCCGACCAGCTTCTGCTGGATCCCGCCGATCGGGTCGACGGTGCCGTCGGCCTCGATCTCGCCGGTGCCCGCGATGAACTTGCCGCCGGTCAGGTTCATCGGGGTGATCATGTCGATGATGCCGAGCGCGAACATCATCCCGGCGCTCGGCCCGCCGATGTCGCCGATCTTGATCTTCACCGCGAACGGGAACACGAAGCTCTCCGACACCTGGACGCCGACCACCGCCCGGCCGGAGACGTTCGCGGTCACCACCCGGACCTGCCGGGACTGGCCGTCGCGGCTGATGGTCAGGTCCACCGGGGTGCCCGGCTGGCCGGCCCTGATGGCCGCGGCGGCGTTGTGGCTGCAGGTCACCGGCGCCCCGTTGACCGCGGTGATGACGTCGCCCTTGCGCAGCAGGCCGGCCGCGGGCATGCCCTTCTCGGTGGCCTGGATGGTGTCAATGGTCCGGAACGGTATCTTCAGCTGGCACAGCGCCGCCGCGGTGGCGCTCTGCTGCGAGTTGACCATCTCGGCGGTGTCCTGCCTGGCCACCTGCTGCTGGCTCTGCCCCGGGGTGAAGATCTCCTCCTGCGGGACGACCGCGTCGCGGGGGTCCAGCCAGGAGCGCAGCGCGGCGATGATGTTGAAGCCGCTGCCCGGGCCGCCGATGAACGACACCGTCACCATGTTCAGGTGCCCGCTGACCGGGTAGGTCCGGTGGCCGTTGACCTGGATCAGCGGCTGGCCCGCGGTCCGGCCCAGGGTGTTCAGCGTCGGGCCGGGGGTGAGCGCCACGTAGGGGACCGGGGCGAAGATGGCGACTATCAGGGCGACCAGCACTCCGGCTCCGGCCACCAGCATCGTCAGGACACGGCGCGACATGGGGGAAGACTATGCGCTGTTGACCCACTCGCTGGCACCGTCGGCGAACCGCTGGTGCTTCCAGATCGGCACCGTGGCCTTGACCTCGTCGATCAGCATCCGGCAGGCCTCGAACGCCGCGTCCCGGTGCGCGCTGGACACCGCCACCACGACCGCCAGGTCGCCGACGGCCAGCTCGCCGGTCCGGTGCACGGCGGCGACCGCCACCAGGTCGTAGCTGGCCGCCACCTTCTCGGCCACCCGCCGCATTTCGGCGGCGGCGGTCGGGTGCGCGGAGTAGGCCAGCGCGGTGACGCCGCGGCCGTGGTCATGGTCGCGGACCACGCCGGTGAACACGACGGTCGCGCCGGCCGCCTGGTCCGCCACCGCGGCCCGCAGCTCATCCGCCGACAGCGGCTCGTCGCGCAGCTCGGCCAGCCTGATCACGTCCATGCTGCCCAAGCTACCGCTGCCGCCGGTCAGGTGGCACGACGACGACGCCTGGCCTGGCGCACGATCGCCGCGGTCCCGATGACCGCGACGGTGGCGCCTGCCGCGGTGATCGCCGCGTCCTTGCGGTCCAGGCGGCGCCCGGCGACCGCGTGCCGGCCCTCGCGGCCGGCCAGCAGGACCTCCAGCGCGCACCGGTTGTCGTAGCCGGGACGCCAGCCGGCCTCGCGCAGCGTGGCGCAGTCGACGACCCACGGGAAGACCACGAACCGCAGGTCGGCGACTGGTGCCGGGGTGATCCCGGCCCGGTGCAGCCGCTGCACGGTGCCGAACGTCAGGCCGGCGGGCAGCTCGATCTTGCGCAGCCCGGACAGCTCCTCGGCCTGCTGCTGCTCCAGCCAGCCCTCGCAGCCGACCGCGAACTGGCCGGTCACCTCGCCGGCCGCCGCCAGCTCCAGCGCCGACACCAGGTCGTCGATGTGGCAGAACTGCCAGCGCGGCGCGCAACCCTTCACCGTCAGCAGCCGCGGCGCCTCGAAGTGCCTGGTCACCAGGGTGTCGATGCCCGCGCCGACGAGTGCGGCCGGGCGCACCACGGTGATCTCCATCCCCGGGTTGGTCCGCGGCGAGCGCAGGGCCAGCTGCTCGATCTCCACCAGGTCGCCGGCCACGCTGCCGTCCGCCTCGGCCCGCAGCGCCGCCGACTCGGCCAGCGGCACCGGGTTGTCGGGCCGCGCGCCGTACACCATCGCGCTGGTCAGCAGGACCACCCGGCCGACCCGGGCGGCGGCAGCGGCGGTCAGCACGGTCTGCGCGCCGCGGACGTTGAACGCGCGCCTGGGCCGCGGGTCAGCGTCCGGCGACAGGTCCAGGTCGGTGTGCACGACCACGTCGACGCCGGCCAGCCGGCCTGAAAGCGCCGGGTCGCGGACGTCCACCACCCGCCAGGTAACGCCCGGTACGTCCCCCCGGTGACCGTCGATCGCGATCACCCGGCCGATCCTGGCCGACCCGGCCAGCCGGAGCGCCAGCGCGTGCCCGATGCCGCGCGCCGCCCCGGTGATCGCG
>DATBGO010000317.1:0-3101 GCA_036558005.1 Streptosporangiaceae bacterium
GGCATCCGGCCCGGGGCGCTGGCGGACGCGCTGGCTCGGGGCGCGGGCGCGCTGATCGTCACGCCCCGGGCGCAGGCCGCCACCGGGGCGGCCTGGGACGCCGGCCGCGCCGCGGAGATCGCCGGGGTGCTGCGCCGGCACCCGGCGACCGGCGTCATCGAGGACGATCACGCCGGGCCGGTAGCGGGGGTACCCGCCTTTTCCGCCTGCCCGGGGCGAGCCCGCTGGGTCACGCTGCGTTCGGTGTCCAAGTCGCTCGGGCCTGACCTGAGGGTCGCCGTGGTGGCCGGGGACGAGGGGACCATCACCCGGGTCGCGGGCCGGCAGGCGCTGGGCACCGGCTGGGTGAGCTACCAGCTCCAGGAGATGGTGGCGGACCTGTGGTCGGACGCCGCCGCGGCCCGGACCCTCGCGACCGCGGCACGGGTATACGCCGCCCGCGGCGCGGCCCTGCGGTCCGCGCTGGCGGCCCGCGGGATCGCGGCCAGCGGCCGGTCGGGCTTCACCTGCTGGGTACCCGTCGCCGACGAGGACGGGGTCGCGTCCTCGCTGGCCGCGGCGGGCTGGGCGGTAGCCCCCGGCCAGCGGTTCCGGATCGCCGCGCCGCCTGGCGTCAGGATCTCTTTCGCCCGCCTGGCAGAGGCCGACGCGCCGTCCTTCGCGGCCGAGTTCGCCCGGGCGCTGCGGCACCGCGCCTCACGCCTGGACTGAGCGGGCGCCCTGCCGCCATCCCGCCGCCTGCCATCCCGCTACCCGCCGCCCGCCGCCCGCCGGTACCCTCCCGCCGCGGGCGCCCCATTCTTAAGGGCGTGGATGACGCGTTCATGTCGCTCTAGCAGCATGGTTGCGGCATCCACATCGATAGAAGGGGCAACGATCCGGGCTGTTCATGCTGGAAGAGCCGACCGGAGAGCCGGGCAGATAGACGGCCCTCCCGTTGCGACCGGGAGGGCCGTCGCCGTCACCGTGATGACGGCCCACCCCCAGAATTGCGACGGCCGCGGACCGTCCGAAGCAATGTCGTCCGCACTCAGATGTGCGGCTATTCCCCGTGCGTTCCTGCGGTAACTACGGGTAGGTACCGCCTCATCACCACCGGGCGTGCTTCAGCTTAGACCACCTGTTCCCCGCATTTCGCCCTTTTGTCTCAGAATTGCGTAAACGATCAAGAAAACCTCAAGTTGATCTTTCCGCCACTCCGAGCACCGATTGTTAATGCGCGCACACTACTCATGAGTACGGCAATGATCGCTGGCCGGGACGGCCGGCTTGCAGCGAGGGCGAATTCACCGGCGCCATTCGGGTACCGGCCGCGGCTCGGCCCGCACGGACTTCGCGTGACGGTGCTGCCCGGAGCGTACGACCGCTACATTGTCCCCGGAGGCGGTCGAGATGACTGAACAGCAGAAACAAGCCAAGCGGACGTCGGCCAGAAGCCGTCGGCACTGGCCTGCCCTGGTGAAGCGGTTCCCGAGTTTCCGGCGGCGATCCGAGACGGGACAGTGGCCCGCCGACTGGCCGGTCGTGCCGTCCGCGGCGCTGAACGACTACCCGGCGCTGGCGGATGACCTGACGGTGTGGCGCGACCAGATTGAATCCCGGTTCCGCAGGCTCGACCACCGGGCACAGATCCTGCAGAACCAGTTCTGGCGGCAGCGGGTGCTGCTGATCGCGGGCGGCCTGGTGGCCACCTCGCTGGCGACGGCCCAGGCGGCCCTGGGCGGCGGGAATGTGTACCTGGCGGTGATCCAGGCCGTGCTCACCGGGCTGCTGGCCGGGCTGACCGTGCTGATAAGGTCGCGCCGCGCGCAGCAGGGATACCTCTCGGCCCGGCTGAAGGCCGAGCGGATCAAGAGCGAGTTCTTCCTGTTCCTGGCCATGGCCGACCCCTACAAGGACAGCGCGCGTACCGCCAGGCTGCTGCAGCACGTCGACGACATCGAGGCGGAGGGCGTCGCATGAGCCAGCGGGACCGGGAGTTCCTGCGTTTCTACGACGAGCACCGGATCAAGGACCAGCTAAGCTTCTACACCCAGCGCCTCGACGAATTCGACCGGGCCACCGGCCAGGGCCTGTTCCTGTCCGCCACGATTCTCGGCTTCGCCTCAGGCGCCGGCGCGCTGGCCGGCACGACGCTGCACTGGGCGCAGGGATGGGCCGCCGTGGCGGCGATCCTGTCCGCGGTGTCCACCGCGCTGGCCGCTTACCTCGCGCTGTACGCCTTCGAACAGCAGTCCAAGATCTACGGTGACGCGGTGCGGGCCGTCCGGGCCGCCTCACGGCCGGCGCCGGATCCCGACTACGCCCCGGATGACACGCACCTGGAAAAAGACATCACCAGCCTCGTGCAGCGGGTGGAACAGGCGCTGCGCCAGGAGCAGGCCCAGTGGGGCCAGTTCACCTCACAGACCCATACGGGCGACCAGACAGGAGGATGACGCGGATGACCGAATCGCGTCGATCAGCCCGCGGGGGCCAGGACTGATCCGATCGCCGAGCCGAGGGCGTCCGGATCGCCGAGGGACACGATCCGAACCTCAGGAGACGCCGCCACCCGGCTGACCCTGGGGTCGTCGTCGTGGCCCTGCGCGGCGGCGGCGATGGTATCCGCCGTCCGGCCCGTTCCCGCCAGGACGACGACCGGGCGCCCGGCTCGCAGGCTGTGCTCGATGTCGTCATAGGTGATCTGGCCCCCGTTGACCACCAGGGTCAGCGACGGCTGGCCATCGGCGACGGCCGTCGCGACGTCGGAGAGCCAGGGCGACTCGTCACCCCAGGCGTCTCCCGGCACCAGGATGATCTGGGTGTGATGGGGTTCCAGGCTGGCGGCGTCGTCTGGCGCCGGGGACGTGTCCGGCGTGGCCACGGTGCCCTCGGCCGCCACTCCGATGAGCGGGAAGCGTGCCCCGGCGGCCTCCCGCTCCTGGCCCATGACCCGCATGACACCCGAGTCGGTGCCACCGTCCACCAGCGCGGCACCCCACCGGTCGAGCGCGGGAATGACCGGCTTCATCACCTCGGCCATCCCCGCCAGGTGCTCCGCCGTCATGCCGCCCGCCCCGCCGACCAGCACCAGGACCGGACGGCCCGGCGCGACGCCG
>DATBGO010000318.1:0-7745 GCA_036558005.1 Streptosporangiaceae bacterium
CGTCCGGCCGGATCCGGTCCTCCAGCAGGAGCGCACCCGCAGGCGTGCCGTCGACGGCGACGAACACGGTGAGCGCGCCGTCCAGCCAGGCCCGCCGGCGCACGGCCCTGACCCACGGCGGCGTGCCGCTGACCCCGGCCCAGGCGGCCCGGCCGAGCTTGACCCGGCGGCCCGCGACCGTCCCCGCGATGCCCTGGCCGGGCTGTTCGGTCACGTCCACGGGCTGGTCGAGCGGGCAGCCCCGTTCGGCGGCCGCGCGGACGATCGCCGTCGCCAGGACGTGCCCGGAGGCCTGGTCCAGCGAGGCGGCGAGGCCCAGGATCTCGTCCGGGGCCAGCGCCCCGGCGGGCAGGATGGCGGTTACGGCGGGCTGGCCTGCGGTGAGCGTCCCGGTCTTGTCCAACAGCACGGTGGTGCACCGGGCCAGGCGCTCGAGCACCCCGCCGTTCTTCACCACGATCCCGCGGCGCGCCGCCGCCGACAGCCCGGAGACCAGGGCGACCGGCGCGGCCAGGATGAGCGGGCACGGCGTGGCGACGACCAGGACGGCCACCGCCCGGGCCGCGCCGCCCAGCGCCCATGCCACCCCGGCCACGGCCAGGCTCAGCGGCAGGAACCACAGGGCGTACCGGTCGGCGAGCCGGACGAACGGGGCCTGCGCGCTCTCTGCCTCGCTGACCAGGCGGACGATGCCGGCGTAGGTGCTGTCCGCCGCGCTGGTCGTGGCCCGCAGGCCGAACGGGCCGGCCGCGTTGACGGTGCCGCTGCGCAGCGTGTCACCCCGGGGTGTGCTGGACCGGCAGGGCTTCCCCGGTGAGCGCGGATTCGTCCAGCACGGCGGCGCCGTCGGTCAGCGTGCCGTCCACGGGGACGACGTCGCCCGCCGCGACGAGCAGCAGGTCACCGGCCGTGATCACGTCTAGGGGCACGGACTCCGGCGATCCGTCCCGGTAGCGCCGGGCGGTGCGCGGCGTGCGGGCCAGCAGGGCGCTCAGGTCGTGCCGTGCGCGGTGAGCCGCCCACTCCTCCAGGGCGCGCCCGCTGGCCAGCATGACGCTGATCACCGCCGCGGCGAGCAGTTCGTCTACCGCTATCGCCCCGGCCAGGGCCAGCAAGGCGATCACGTCCACGCTGAGCCGGCCGCGGGCGATGGCGGCCACCGCGACCCAGCAGGCGTAGGCGACGCCGCAGGCCGCCACGCCGAGCCAGATCCCGTCCGCGGCCTGGCCGGCGCCCGCCAGCCAGGCCGCGCCGCCCGCAGCCAGCCCTGCCGCCGTCACCAGGAGCAGAAGCAGCGCCGCCCGCCGGGCCAGCCACGCCCGCGCGCCGCGGGCCACGGGTATCGTCATACCTCCAGCCTCGCGGGGACGGGACGGAGACAACAGCGGCCGAAGGTCCTCCCCGGCCGGGACGTTGGCCTCCCGGCGTCAGCCTGGGCCGGTCACCTGACGATCAGGACCGGGCGGTCAGCCAGATGGATCACCTTGTGCGCCGTGCTGCCCAGGAGCAGGCCCGCCAGGTCGCCCCGACCGCGCGAGCCCATCACGATGACGTCGACGTCGTGCTCGATCGCGTCGTCAACGATGCTCCGCGCGGCATAGCCGTATATCGTGTGTCCGAGGTCGCCGTGCGCCTTGACGCCCGCCGCGGTCAGCTTGTCGACTGCGGCCGCGACCGCGGCGCTGGCCTCATCCGCCGTCTCGTCGCTGAAAACGACTCCGGTCTTGCTCGCGATCTCGCGCTCGAGCAGGTGCAGCACCCATACCTCGCCCGTGGACAGCAGGGCCAGGTCACGGGCTGCTGCCAGAACCCGGTCCGAGATCTCGGAATGGTCTATCGCCACCAGGATCTTGTCATACATCGCCTTAACCTCCAGCCTGAGACTCTTCTCCCAGCTCAGTGTCTGACGGGGCCAATCCGGCGACCAGGGACGAAGGGACAGTGGAGACGGGACTTTGGTCACCTACGATGACCCCGTCCAGGCTGTCCGGGCACATGACAGAAACTAGGTCGTGGCAAGGGAAGCCGGGGCGTGCTGGCGGGGGTCGCCGTGGAACCAGGCGGCGGGGTCGTCGCTCTCGGGCAGCTCGGAGACGGCGGCATGGGCGGCAGCTAGAGCGGCGCGCGAGACGCGGTAGTGGTGACCGCATAGCAGCAGCTCGGTCTCGTGCGGGCGGGCTGCCGTGGGCGGCATGACCACCCGGACGACGGCCCGGGCCACGCAGCAGCAGGCCTGGCCGGACGGGCTGGCCGACGGCCCAGGCCGGGCGGTGGCGTCGAACAGACCGGCCGCGCCTTCGACCTGGCCGGCTGATGAGGGGCGGAATCTCGCGTTCATGTATCCAGGATGACCTCCGCCGGGTCGGCCGGTTAGAGACGTAACGCACCACGGCGGGTGCCAAAGGTCCCGGCTGCCCTGTCGTGCGTAGGCTAGGCCGGTGACCCCTGTGGTGGTGATCGGAGTCGGCAATGAGTACCGCCGCGACGATGGTGCCGGGCCCGCGGTAGTGACCCGTCTGCGCGACCGTGTGCCGCCGGGCGTGGAGCTCGTGCTCACCGACGGTGAGCCCACCCGGCTGATCGATGCCTGGACCGGAGCCGCGCTCGCTGTCGTGGTCGACGCGGTCTGTGCCGATCCGCCCCGGCCGGGCCGGGTCCACCGGTTCGAGCTGGACCGCCCCAGGCCGGGGCGACGCGGACGGCGAGCTCGCACGGGTTCGGCGTGGATGACGCGATCCAGCTGGCGCTCGCACTGGACCGGATGCCCGGTCGGCTCATCGTGCATGCGGTCGAGGCGGCCGACCTTACCCAGGGCACCGGCCTGACCCCGCTCGTCGCCGCGGCCGTGGACGATGAGGCCAGCGCCGTGCTCAGCGACCTACGCGGCGCAGGCAGCCCGGCCTGACCGGTGCCGCGCTGTCGCGGATTCCTTGTCCCGGTGCACGATGCGGTCGAGGCGGACCGCGGCGTACCCGAGGCAGGACAGGGCGCAGACGATCAGCAGGTCGGCGACTGGCAGTGGCTGGGTGTGGAGCAGGTCGCGCAGGAAGGGCACATAGAGCCCGGCGATCTGGAGCGCCAGCGCGGCGGCGATGGCCGCGGGCAGGGCCGGGTTGGCCAGGGTGCCGGGACGGACCCGTGAGCCGGCGGCGACGGCGAGCTGGGTCGTGCCGAGGGCGAGGAAAGCCATGCTCTGCCAGGGCCGGCCGGTGGCATGGCCCCAGACGGCCACGGCGAGGGTCACCGCGGCGATGATCACGCCGACCCGGGCGATCCGCTGCCACAGCCCGGCCCCCAGGACGCTTTCCGCGGGCGGACGGGGAGGACGGCACATCGCGCCGGGGTCGGCCGGCTCGCTGCCCAGCGCCACCCCGGGCAGGCCGTGGGTCATCAGGTTGACCCACAGGATCTGCGCCGGCAGCAGCGGCAGGGCCAGGCCGAGGAACGGCCCGGCGAGCATGACCGCGATCTCGGCGCTGCCGCCGGACAGCGCGTACAGCAGGAACCGCCGGATGTTGGAGTAGACCCGCCGTCCTTCCTCGGCCGCGGCCACGACCGTGCCCAGCTCGTCATCGGCTAGGACCAGGTCGGCGGCCTGCCGGGCGACTTCGGTACCCCGTTTGCCCATGGCGACCCCGATGTCGGCGCGGCGCAGCGCCGGGCCGTCATTGACCCCGTCACCGGTCATGGCGACCACGTCCCCGGCGGCTTGGCGGCCAGCGATGATGGTGAGCTTCTGCTCCGGGGTCGCCCGGGCGAACACCCTGGCCGTCCCGTCCGCTTCGCCGCCGGGCGCGGCACGGCAGTCGACCACCGGGTCGCCGGGGCCGATAATGCCCAGATCGGCGGCGATGGCGCGGGCCGTGGCCGGGTGATCGCCGGTGATCAGCATCGGGACGATGCCGGCTGCCTGGCAGGCGGCGATAGTTGCCGCCGCGGATTCCCGGGGCGGATCAAGGATGCCGATCAGCCCGAGCAGCCGCAGCCCGCGCTCCATCTGGCCGGCCGGCGGCGGCCCGGGCCGGTCGACGGCCGCCACCGCCAGGACGCGGAACCCGTCGCGGGCCAGGTCATCGGCGCGGTCAGCGGCCTGGCTCAGCATGGCGGCGTCGCCCGTGATCATTTCTTCGGTCAGCATGGCTTCTGGCGCACCCTTGCAGATGACGCGAACACCCCGGCCCGGCAGCCGGTGCACGGTGGTCATCCGCTTGCGGCCGCTGTCAAACGGCAGCTCGGCAATCCGCGGAAAACGTGAGCTGAGTTCCGCCCCGCTCAGCCCGAACTTTTCCGCAGCGACCAGCAGGGCCGCCTCGGTGGGGTCGCCTACTGCGGTCCAGTCCGGCTGCCCGTGGGCGGGAGGGCGGAGCGCCGCGTCGTTGCACAGCGCGGCCGCGGTCAGCAGGTCGGACAGGTCCGCGGCGGTGCCCGCACGCACGGGCTGGCCGGCGCGGGTCACTTCGCCGCCGGGGTCGTAGCCGGTGCCGCTGATCTCGGCCTGTCCGGCCGGCGTCCACAGGCGGCGGGCGACCATGTTCCCCTCGGTCAGGGTTCCGGTCTTATCGGTGCCCAGGACCGTCACCGACCCCAGCGTCTCCACCGCCGGCAGTCGCCTGATCAGCGCGTTGCGCGCCGACATCCGCCGTGCCCCCAGTGCCAGCGCGAGCGTCACCACCGCGGGCAGCGACTCCGGGACGGCCGCCACGACCAGGCTGACCGCGGTGATCACCATCAGCTCCACGCCGTGGCCCCGGGCCAGCCCGAGCGCCAGCACGATGGCGCACAGCGCGATCGCCGCCACCGCCAGCATCCGGCCGATACCGGCCAGCCGCCGTTGCAGCGGGGTGAGCCCGGGCTTGGCTCCCAGCAGTGCCGCGACGCGCCCCATCGAGCTAGCCGCGCCGGTGGCCGTCACCACCGCCCGGCCACGGCCGTGCACCACCACGGTGCCGGCCGAGACGACGTCGCCCCGTCCATCCGGCCCGGAGGCGGTCTTCTCCACCGGGACCGACTCGCCGGTCAGCGAGGCTTCATCCACCAGCAGCGCCGCGGCGTCGGCCACGTCGGCATCGGCGGGCACGATGTCCCCCTCGGCCAGCACCAGTACATCCCCGATGACCACCTCGGCCGCGGGGATCTGCCGCTGCTCGCCGTCTCGGACCACCCGGGCTTCCGGGGCGGTCAGGTCCGACAGCGCCGCGATCGCCCGGCCCGCCTTGACCTCCTGAACGACCCCAACGGTGGTGTTCACCACGATCACTAGGACGATGACCGACGCGTCGGCCAGATCGCCCGTCGCGATGGTCAGCACCGCCGCCGCCAGGAGCACCAGGATCAGCGGGTCACGCAACTGGCTGGCGACGAGCCGCCAGGCCGGCGTACGCCGGGCCCGCGGCAGCTCGTTAGGCCCGTACCGGGCTAGCCGGCCCGCCGCTTCCGCCGACAACAGCCCACCCGTCGGGGCTACAGCAATACCGTCAGCCACTACCCTCACATCCCCATTGTCCGATCTCATGCGCGCGCAGGCAGGTACGTCTTGCTCGCCGCGGCGACGATCATGCCCCACCGGCGGGCCCAGGAGGCCTCGCCGTCGAGCAGCGTGCCGTGCGAGCAGACCAGGAAACCCTCGGGGGATGCGACGAGGCGGTAGCCGTGCCGCTTCAGCAGCCTGGCGATGGGGCGGCTGGCCCGGCCGGAGAACAGGGTGAGGGCGTTGACCCGGGTGTCGAAGGCGGCGGCCAGGCCGTCCTGGTGACCGAGGCCCTCCAGCCAGTCCTGCATGCCCGGGCCGCCGGCGTCCGGGTCCATCCGCAGCCCGCTGCCGGCCTTGGCCGCCGCCTGCGCTGCCATCCGCCGGGACTTCGCGCTGGACAGCCCGCGCAGGTGGGTCGGGCCGCCGGCCACGACGAGATCGGCGGCGGCGACCAGCTCCGGGGTGGCCTTACCCACCGGGACCACGGTCACCTCGTAGTCGGCGCGCAGGCCGTCGGCGATGTTGTCGGCGATGACGTGCGTGCTCCCGTACATCGATTCGTAGACCACCAGGGCCCGCATCCTGATCACATCCTTCTAGCCTCGTCTTCAGCCCAGCCGGCCGGTGCGCCGGAAGGCCAGGAACCGACGGCCCTGATCGTTGGGACCAAGGTCGGGTGCCCACCGGCTTTGGCTCACCTCGCGCCGACGCGAGCGAGCCAGGCGGCGAGCTGGCCGGCCTCGCCGGTCCGGCTGCGGAAGCCGATATAGCCGTCAGGCCGAACGACGGTGACACCGCGGCCAGGGGCGCTGGTCAGGCGATGCACGGTCACGAAGCGGCCCGGCGCCAAGTCCTCGAGCCGGTCGGTGTCGCGGTCGAGCAGGATGTGCACGCCGGGCCGGGCGAGCAGGTCATGCAGCCGGACGCTCTCCCCGTCCGCGCAGACGAACCGGTCGGGGAGGCGGTCCCCGGCGCGGGGGCCGCCCGGACGGCGCGGTGTCCGCTCCACCGACAGGGGGCTGCCGCGATAGCTGGTGTTCAGCTGCGACAGAAGCCGGATCCCGCTGGCGGCTAGGCGGCCGCGGGTCAGCGCGGGCACGAGCGGGCCGGCGAGCGGCGCGAGCCGGGCGCGAAGCGCGGACGGGACGGGCCCGGGGCCGGCCTCGGCCCAGAACGCCAGGTTCGTCAGGGCCAGCAGCTGGCGCGCCACCGGCCGACGCTCGCGGTCGTAGGAATCGAGCAGTGGCCCGTCACCGGGGCTCCGGTTCCGAGCCGTCGCGAACGCGAGCTTCCAGCCCAGGTTGGCGGCGTCCTGGATGGCCGCGTTCATGCCCTGGCCGGTGGCCGGGGAGAAGGCGTGCGCGGCCTCCCCGGCCAGGAACAGCCGACCCTGCCGGAACCGGCTGGCCATCCGGCGCTGCACCGCGACCCGCGAGGACCACCGCAGGTCGGTGACCCGCGCGTCCAGGCCCGCGGCGTCGATCAGCTGCTGCAGGTCGGTGACGGAAACAGAGGGGCCGAACGACCCGGGTTCCAGCAACCCCGATGCCGCGGGGCGGGTCACCAGCAGCCGCCAGGTGGCCCGCTCGCCGAGGCGGAAGGCGAACAGCAGCCCGCCCCGGCCGGCCACGACCTGGGCGGCGTCGCCGGGCAGATCGCCGTCGAGCTCGGCGTCGGCGAGCACGATCTCCACCGGGTAGATGCGGCCGGTCCAGCCCAGCCCGGCCTGGGCCCGGACGGTGCTGGCCGGGCCGTCACAGCCGACGGCGAAGCCGAACCGGCTCTCCTCGGCTCCGGCCGGCGTGCGCAGGACCGCGCGGACACCTCCGGGCTCGTCGCGTACCGCGGCCAGCTCGGTGCCGCGCTCCACGTCGACACCGCGCTCGGCCAGCGCCTGGGCCAGCACCCGCTCGACGTCCATCTGCCGGACCAGCGTCAGGTGCGGGAAGGCGGTGTCCGGCAGCGCGAGGCCGCCGAGCGTGACGCGGACCGTCCGGGAACCCAGCCGCAGGTCCGCCGCTGGCGCGGTGTCGGCCCGGGCCAGCAGCGCCGGCGTCACCCCCAGCGGGCGCAGCACCTCCAGGGTCCGGGCGTGCAGGATGAGCGCGCGGGAGGGACGGGCCGCCTCCGGCCGCCGGTCGATGACCCGGACGGCGGCGCCGTGGTCGTGCGCCTGCAGGGCCAGGGCCAGCCCGGCCGGGCCCGCGCCCGCCACCAGGATGTCCGCGGTCAGCCTACGGCGGTCAAGCGCCACCACGCCTCGTCCCCGCCCAGC
>DATBGO010000319.1:0-1633 GCA_036558005.1 Streptosporangiaceae bacterium
GGTCCCAGTCGATGGCGAACATGTCCGCGGTGTACCCGCCGCCGCGGGCCTGGGCGGAGGTATCAGCCAGCAGCGGGCCGAGCAGGGTGACGCCCCGCAGCCGCGAGGGACACCAGCAGGTCCGCGGAGACATAGCCGGAATCGACGTCGTGCTCGCCGGGCAGCAGGCCGGCCGCCTCCAGGTTGTCGTGCACGGGTGTGGTCATCGCCACGTCTGTTGCCGGACGCTCAGAATGAGCGTGGTGGCGTCACTGTAGATGAGCATGGGGCGGGCGCAATTCGGGCGTTTCGCCGGGCGGGTGCTCATGGTGTCGCCGGGGCGCTCATGGCGGCGGCGTACGGGGCGGAAAACGCGCTTCGGCGCTCCCTGCGGGAGCTGCCGGCCCTGGTCAGGGCATGAGGATGCCCGGGGCGGGGCCTGGCGGTCAGCTGCCGGGCGCGGGGGCGAGGGCGGCGGTGATGCCGAAGCGGCCCAGGAGGGAGTCGAGATCCTCCTCGGCGTGGCCGTGGAAGGCGATCGCAGCCCGCGCGCACGCGATGACCGCGGCCAGGGCATCGCCGAGAGGAGACCCGCACGGGGCCAGGCAGGGCCAGTCACGGCCCGCGGTGAGAAGCCCGAGCGCGGCCGTGGCGTCCTGGCGCAGGTCGCCGGCGCGGGAGCGCAGGCGCCGCAGCCAGCCCCGCACGGTCGCCGGCGGGACGCCCAGTTCCGCGCCGAGCCGGGCGCTGCCCGCGCCGTGCAGGGCCGCCGCCGCGGCGGCCCGCGCGATCACCCCGGTGCCGTCGGCCCGGCGCGGGGCCATCCAGGACGGCAGCAGCAGGTGAGTCGCCCCGCAGGACCGGCACCGGCCCCGGGGCGGAGCTGCCACGGCACGCTCGCCGCGGAGCAGCCGGACGGCCCGCTCGCGGCCGCGGCCCCACGGGCCGAGACGGCCGCGGCCGCACGACGGGCACCCGAGCGAGCCCGCGACGAGGTCCGCCCTCGCGGACTCCGCGTCGGCGCACAGCAGCACGGGACAGTCCTCTCCTCCTGGTCACGCTCCGATGATCAGCCCCGGCCCGCAAAGGCCGCCAGGGGCAGTCCGTGTTGCACGATCCCAGCCCGGCCGCTACCCCGCAACCCGAACGCCCGTCCCGCCCGCGGCGCCACCGTGAGCGCCCGCGCCCGCCGCCGGCCCCTGCCAGGGAGACAGCGGCCGGGGATGCTCAGGGTGTCGTCGCACGTCCGGCACCGCCACGTCGAAGGTGACCCTCACCGGCAACGACGCCAGGGGCGGATTTCACGCTCAAGAAGAACGGCGGCCAACAGACGAACTTGTCGAGCTTGTCCAGGTAGATGCAGCTGAGGATCGGGGACGCCACGCCGCCTTGCGGGACGCCGCTGAGCGTGTCATGACAGACCCAGTCTTCCAGGTACCCGGCCCTGAGCATGTTGCGCATCAGCCGGAGGAACCGCTGGTCACCGATCTTCTCCGCCAGGATCGAGACAAGGATCTGATGATCCACCGACCCGTAGCAGTCGGAGATGTCTCCCTCGATGAACCACACGGTCCCGGTCCAGGCATCGCGCACCTCCCGCAGCGCGGTGTGGCACCCCCGCCCTTTCCGGAACCCGTGCGACCGGTCCGAGAAG
>DATBGO010000320.1:0-9667 GCA_036558005.1 Streptosporangiaceae bacterium
GCCCGCCGCGGCCCGCGGCGGCCCGCTGCGGGACCGCCGACGGGGCGCCCGCGCTGGTGCCAGCGAAGCCAGCGCCCGTCCGGCCGGCGCCGTCGTTGCCAGCGCTGGCTGAGCCGACGCTGGCTGAGCTGCCGGCCGGGCTGCCCTGCGCGCAGCCCGCCAGCAGGACCACCGCCGCGCACAGCGCGGCGGCCCCGGTCGCAGCGGCGCGCCGCGGCAGGCGGCGGTCACCGTGGACCCATGCTGTCGGAGTCATGCCGGTCAGATGCGAGCCTGCCCGCCGCCGGTTCCGCGGCACCGGTAACAATGTGGCCACGGCCCGTCCCCGGAGCCGGAGAGGACGATCGATGACCACCGATCCGAAGATCGAGCTGCACGTCCACCTGGAGGGCGCCATCAGGCCGCCCGCGCTGCTGGAGATCGCCCGGCGCAACGGCGCCAGGCTGCCCGCCGACACGGTGGACGGCCTGGCGGCGATGTATGAGTTCAGGGACTTCACGCACTTCCTGGAGATCTGGCTGACCACCACCGCGGTGCTGCGGACCGAGCGGGACTTCGGCCAGGTGGTGGCCGGGTACGCGGCCGAGGCGGCCGGCCACGGCGCGGTCTACCTGGAGGGCATCTTCACCCCGGCCGAGCCGGTCAGCCGCGGCGCCAGCTGGGACGAGGTGTTCACCGGGTACTGCGACGGCGCCGCGCAGGCCAGGCAGGCGCACGGGATCGAGGTGCGGCTGACCCCCGACATCCCGCGCGGCTGCCCGATGGAGGTCGCGGAGCTGACCGTGCGGCACGCGATCAGGTACCGGGACCGGGGCGTGGTCGGAGTCGGGCTCGGCGGCCCCGAGGCGCAGTACCCGCCGGAGCTGTACGAGCGGGTTTTCGCGCTGGCCAGGGACGGCGGGCTGGGCTCGGTGCCGCACGGCGGCGAGGCGGCGGGCGCCAGCTCGGTCCGCGGCTGCCTGGAGGCGCTGCGGGCGGACCGGATCCGGCACGGCATCCGGGCCATCGAGGATCCCGGCCTGGTCCGCGAGATCGCCAGCCGGGGCGTCGTGCTGGACGTGTGCCCGCTGTCCAACGTCCGCACCGGCGTGGTCGCCGCGCTGGCCGAGCACCCGCTGCCCGCGCTGGCCGCGGCCGGGGTCAGCTGCTCGGTGTCGACCGACGACCCGGCGATGTTCGGCACCGACCTGAGCACCGAATACGAGGCCGCCGCCGGGCTCGGGGTGAGCGCCAGGGACTGCTACCTGGCCGGGCTGAAAGGCGCGCTGTGTGACGAGGACACCAGGGCGGCGCTGCGCCGCCGCGCCGCGCAGGCCGGCTGGCTGGCGGAGGCGGGGTGAGCGCGGACACCAGGCAGCCGGTGATCGCGGTGGTCGGCGGCGGGATCGCCGGGCTGGCCGCGGCGCTGTTCCTGCGCGACCGCGGGGCCGCGGTGACCGTGCTGGAAGGCGGGCCGCGGCTGGGCGGCGAGCTGTCGGTGTCGCCGGTCGCCGGGATCGAGGTGGACGAGGGCGCCGAGGCGCTGCTGGCCCGGCGGCCCGAGGGGACCGGCCTGATCGAGGCGGCGGGGCTGGGCGGGCAGCTGGTGGAGCCAGGCACCACCGCGGCCAGCATCTGGACCCGCGGGGTGATGCGGGCGATGCCGCGGCGGCAGTTCCTCGGGGTGCCTGCCGACCTGGACGAGCTGGCCAGCACCCAGATCCTGTCCGCTGCCGGGCTGGCCAGGGCGCGGGCCGAGCCGGAACTGCCCGGCCTGGAACTGGACGGCGACCTGAGCGTGGGCGGCCTGGTGGCGGCCAGGTTCGGCCGGGAACTGGCCGACCGGCTGACCGACCCGCTGCTCAGCGGGGTGTACGCGGGCCGGGCCGGGGAGCTGTCGTTCCAGGCCACGATGCCGGCCCTGGCCCAGGCCGCGCGGGCGCACCGGACGCTGGGCGAGGCCGCCCGTTCGCTGCTGCCCGGCCCTGGCCCGGACGGCGGCGCGCCCGGCGGCCCGCCGGGCGGGCAAGCCGGCCCGCCGGAGCGTCCGGCACCGGTGTTCACCACGCTGGCCGGCGGGCTCGGCACGCTGCCCGCCGCGGTCGCGGCGGCGTCCGGGGCGCGGCTGCGCACCCGGGCGATGGTCAGGGAACTGGCCCGCACCGCGGACGGCTGGCGGCTGACCATCGGCTCGGCCAGGTCGCCGGAATGGCTGGACGCCGACGCGGTGATCCTGGCGCTGCCCGCCCAGCCCGCCAGCAGGCTGCTCGGCCCGGTCAGCGCCGCGGCCGCGGCCGCGCTGGCCGAGATCAGCTACGCGAGCATGGCGATCATCACGCTGGCCTACCCGCGGGCGGCGTTCGCCGCGCTGCCGCCAGGCAGCGGCTACCTGGTGCCCGCGGCGGACGGGCGGCCGGTCAAGGCGGTGACGGTCAGCACCAGCAAATGGCCGCACCTGCGGGCCAGCGCGCCGGACCTGGTCATCGCGCGGTGCTCGGTCGGCCGGATCGGGGAGGAGGCGCTGCTGCAGCGCGACGACGCCGACCTCGTGGCGCTGGCGGCCGCGGACCTGGCCGCGGCGACCGGGGTAAGGGGCCAGCCGGCCGCCAGCCGGGTGACCCGGTGGGGCGGCGCGCTGCCCCAGTACACCGTCGGGCACCTGGACCGGGTGGCCAGGATCAGGGCCGCTGTCGCGTCCTGCCCGGGCCTGGCGGTCTGCGGCGCGGCCTACGACGGGATCGGGATCCCGGCGTGCGTCGCCTCCGCCGCCCTGGCCGCCGGGCAGGTCACCGGGCAGCTGCGTGCCCGGCGGCCAGGGCGCTGAGTGCCAGGTGGGACAATAGCGGCATGGCTGGGAACGAGACCGGACCGCGCAGCGGGCAGGAGGGCGGCCAGCGGCTGCGGGCACGGGATCTGAATGAACTTATCCGTTACACGATGTGGTCGGTTTTCCGGGCCCGCGACCTGGCCGCGGCCGGGGACAGTCCCGGGCGGGCTGAGCTGGCCGCCGAGGTGACCCAGGTGTGCGAGCAGGCCGCGGAGAAGGGCATCGTCACCCGCGGCTGCTACGACCTGCAGGGTCTGCGGGCGGACGCGGACTACATGTTCTGGTGGACCGCCCCGTCCAGCGATGACCTGCAGGAAATGTACGCGCGGCTGCGGCGGACCAGGCTCGGCCGGGTCAGCGAGCCGGTCTGGTCGGTGCTGGCGCTGCACCGCCCGGCCGAGTTCAACAAGAGCCACATCCCGGCGTTCCTGGCCGGCGAGGAACCGCGCCGCTACGTGTGCGTGTACCCGTTCGCCCGCTCCTACGAGTGGTACCTGCTCGACGAGGGGGAGCGGCGGGCGATGCTGGCCGAGCACGGCGTGATGGCGCGGGAGTACCCGGACGTGCGGGCGAACACGGTGCCCTGCTTCGCGCTGAACGACTACGAGTGGATCCTCGCGTTCGAGGCCGATGAGCTGCACCGGATCGTGGACCTGATGCGGCACCTGCGCGGGGCCAGGGCCCGGCTGCACACCAGGGAAGAGATCCCGTTCTTCACCGGCAGGCGCAAGCCGGTCAGCGAGCTGCTCGCCGCGCTGGCCTGAGGTCCGCGCCGCGGTGAAGGTGCTGTTCGCCCGGGGCCGGATCAGCGCGGACCTGTCCTGGACCGGCCTGCGCCCGCTGCTGCCCGGCTGGCAGCTGGCCACCTGCGAGCCCGCCGAGGTGGCCGGTCAGCTGGCCGGGGTGGACGTGGTCTGCCCGATGAACGTGCCGATCAGCAGGGACATCATCACGGCGGGGTCGTTCGGCCTGATCCACCAGTTCGGGGTGGGGGTGGAGACCACCGACGTCGAGGCCGCGACCGAGCTGGGCGTCTGGGTCGCGCGGGTGCCCGGGGACGTCGGCGGCAACGCCGACAGCGTGGCCGAGCTGGCCATCTTGCACCTGCTCGCGCTCGGCCGCCGGCTCGACGAGCTGCGGGACGCGCTGACCGGGCGGCGCTGGACGCAGCGGCCGGCCGGGCGGTCGCTGGACGGGGCGACCGTCGCGGTGATCGGGCTCGGCGCGATCGGCGCCGCGGTGGCGCGGCGGCTGGCGCCGTTCGGCCCGCGGCTGATCGGGGTCCGGGCCAGGCCCTGGATCGGCGGGCCTGAGGGGCTGGACGAGGTGACCGGGCCCGGCCAGCTGCACGCGGTGCTGGCCCAGGCCGACGCGGTGGTGTGCTGCGCGATGCTGCACGAGGGGAGCGCCGGGATGTTCGGCCCGGCGCAGTTCGCGGCGATGCGGCCCGGTGCCCTGTTCGTCAACGTGGCCAGGGGCGGCCTGGTCGACGAGCACGCCTTACTGGCCGCACTGGAGGCCGGCCAGGTCGGCGGCGCCGGGCTGGACGTGTACGCGCGCGAGCCCGCCGACCCGGACCTGCCGCTGCTGCGCCATCCGCGGGTGATCGCCACCCCGCACGCGGGCTGGCTCACCACCAGGATGTTCGAGCGGACCTGCGCGGCGTTCGCCGCCAGCGTGCGGAGCTGGGCGGACGGCGGCGAGCCGCACTGGCCGGTGAACGCGCCGGCGTTCTGCCGGTCACGCCGCTGACGCGATGTGATCAGCGGCGGCGAGCATCTGGCCGGCCACCGGCTGCAGGCCGATGCGGACGCCCAGCAGGCCGGTCGACACCCGCTCCACGGCCCCCCACTCCCAGATCGCGGTGGCGTCCAGGCCGCACCGGCTGGCCAGCCACCTGGCCCGCTCGCGCGGGTCGGCGGCGATCAGCTCCAGCGGGTCCTCGCGCATGATGATGCCCAGGTCATACTCGGCCTCGGCGAGCAGCCCGTCCGGGTCGACGAGCTTGAACCCGCCGCCTGGCGCCCGCAGCGCGTTCCACTGGTGCACGTCGCCGTGGACTAGGACGGCCCGCTCATCGTCGTGGGCAGCGACCCGGCGCGCGGCGCAGTCCAGCGCGTGGCTGACCGCCCGCTCCGAGCACGGGCGGTCCAGCTCGGCCCAGGTCCTGGTGATGAAGCTGGCCAGCCAGCGGCCTTTCTCCGCGCCGGTGCGCAGCCCGCAGCCCGGCGCCGGGCGCCACAGCCGCCGCGCGGCCGCGCAGAGGATCTCGTGCCGCTGGCTGACCGGCAGCGCCAGCTCATACAGCGAGGGGCCGAGCCGCTCCACCAGCAGCGCGCCCCGGCTGACGTCGTCGCGCAGCAGCCGGGCGCAGCCCTGGCCGCCGGCCAGCCTCAGCACCGTGACCTCGGACCTGGCCGCGTCGCCGGGGCGCGGCACGAGCAGCTTCAGCACCGCGGGGGTGCCATCGGCCAGCGTGGCGGCCGCGACGAAAGCCTCGGTGGCCCCGTCGTAGGGCTGCCCGACCGTGATCGACCAGTCCCGCTCCAGGCTGGCGATCAGCGCGGGCAGGTCCCGCAGCCAGCCCGCGGCCCCGGCCGCCAGCGCCTTGCTGCGCACCACCGCCGGGAGGCCGGCCGGGCCGGCGGATGTGCACACGGGCGCACCGTACCGGCGCGGCCCCCGGGGGTGCCACCGGATAAAACCCCGCCGCGCGCCGCCGCCGCGAGGCTGGCTCGTGCGGCAGGATGGACAACGTGAGCGGTGCTGATCTCGTCCGGGACGCGGCCGATGAGCTGTACGCCGGCGACCCGGATCAGTTCGTCGAGCGGCGCGGCGAGCTCGCGGCCCGGGCCAGGCGGTCCGGCGCGGCCGCGGCGGCCAAGCAGATCGCCGGGCTGCGCAAGCCGACCAGGCCGGCCTGGGTGATCAACCAGCTGGTCCGGGCCGCGCCCGAGGTGAACGGGCGGATCGCCGAGCTCGGCCGGGAGCTGCGCAAGGCGCAGCGGTCGCTGAACGGCACGGCGATCAGGGAGCTGTCCAGGCGGCGCCGGCGGCTGATCGAGGAGCTGACCCGGCAGGCGTTCACGGTCACCGGGCAGCGGGCTCCGGCGGCCGCGCTGCGGGACGAGGTCGCCGGGACGCTCAGCGCGGCGCTGACCGACCCGCAGGTCGCTGACCAGCTGATGGACGGGACGCTGGTGCGGGCGGCGCGCAGCGAGGGGTTCGGCTCAGCCGGGCCGGAGCTGCGGCTGGTGCCCTCGCCCGCGCCGGGCCCGTCGCCGGCGGCGGGCCGGAAGCAGGCGGCCGGCCGCGAGCGGGCAGCTGGCCGCGAGCGGGCAGCTGGCCGGGCCCAGCGGCCGGCCAGCCAGCCCGAGCCCGGCGCAGGCCGGCCGCAGGCCGCGGGCCGGGCCGGGCAGCAGCAGGCCGGCCGGGGCAGGCAGCAGGCCGCGGCCCGGCCCAAGCCCGCTGACCTGGCCGCTGCCAGGGAGAAGGCCGCCGCGCAGCGGCGCAGCCAGGTGCTGGCCAAGGCCGAGCAGGCGCTGCTCGCCGCCGACCGTGAGGTCGAGGCCGCCGACCAGGCCGAACGTGACCAGCAGGCGGCGATCAGGGAACTCGAAGAGCAGCTCACCGCCGCCCGCAGGCAGCTGGCTCAGGCCAGGATCGCGGCCCGGACGGCGCGCGCCAGCCAGCGCCGGGCGCAGCAGGCGCTCAGCCGGCTGCGCGGCTGAGCCCTGGCCGGCCCTGAGCCGGGCTACCGGCGAAGCGGGGCCGGGCCGGCCGACAGCAGGCCGCCCTGCCGCGGGACTGGGCCCGCGGCAGGGCGGCCTGGTTCGGTGCGATCAGATCGCGGCAGCGGGGCTAGTGCTTGCCCTGCGACCCGCTGATGACCTCACCGCTGACCGGGTCGAGCAGGACCGGCGTGGTGTCCGGCTTGCCGCCGAACTTGAACAGGCCACCGCCGCCGTCCAGGCTCCCGGCGATCTTGTCGAACGACCCGTCGCCGATCTGCTCACCGCGCAGCCAGTTCTGCTCGATGAACTTGACGACCGAACTCTGGTCGGTCACCTTGTGGCTGACCGAGTTGGAGCGAGTCCAGGGGGAGATGACCAGCAGCGGCAGCCGGGGGCCGTAACCGCACCGGTCGTTCCCGCCGCTGCGCCGCACCGGCTTGGTCAGGCACATCGCGGTGTCCATGGCAGTGTCGTGCGAGCCGTTGACGATCGGCGAAGGCTGGTGGTCATACCAGCCGTCAGAGTCGTCGTAGGTCACCACGATCGCGGTCGAGGCCCAGTCCGGCGACTGCTCGATCTGGTTGATCGTGTTCACCAGGAAGTGCTGCTCGTCCAGCGGGTCAGAGTTGGCAGCGTGGCCGTTCTGGAAGGCGGCCGGCTTGAGGAAGCTGACGGCCGGCATGTTGCCGTCCTGCACGGTCTCGGAGAAGTCGGACAGGTCGTACTGATGGTTGGCCTGGTCGGTGAGCCCGATCGCGGCCTCGGAGGTCGGCGGCAGGTGGTTGGGGTTGGCGGTCGAGGCGTAGAACTGGAACGGCTCGTGGTGCGGCACGTAGTCGGTCACCGGGACGCCGCCGATGTTCTGGTGGCTGGAACCGCAGACCGCGAAGCCGGCCGCGTTGGTCGAGGTGGGGGCGAACCCGCCCTGGAACCAGCCCCAGCTGATGTGCTGCTGGTTCAGCAGGTCACCGATGTTGCGGCCGGTCGTTACCACGAGCGGGTTGGTGGAGGTGTGGCTGTTGTCCGAGCAGGCGTCGAACGCCGGGTCGGCGTCGCCGAACAGCGTGCCGATGCCCTGGGCGTTGGCCGAGCCGAGGCTGCCCGGGTCGGGCTCCTCGACGCCGGTGGCCGGGTTGACCGCGAACGCGCCGCTGTCGCTGCCCGCGACCACGTTCAGCGCGCCCGGGGTGGACGGCCCGAAGTTGGTGTTGTAGAAGTTGTCGCTCATCGCGTAGTGCTGGGCGTAGTTCCACAGCGCGGTGACGGTGTTGCCGTCGTAGTAGTCCATGACCAGGCCGGGCTGGCCGAACAGGATCGGCTGGCCGGTGCAGGTGTCGTGCCCGGTGTCCTGGACGAACAGGTCCATCTTCCCGCCGTCAGCGGCCTGCTGCTCGGGCGAGTAGCTGTGGTTCTGGTCGCAGGTCAGCGCCTCGGAGGGGGTGAGGCGCTCGGGGTTGAAGCTGTTGGGGTTGTGGTTCAGGAGCTTGCTGTCCAGGCCGTTCACCTTGGGCGTGTGCTTGGCGGCGTGGAACGGTGAGCCGTCGGTGTTGGCGGCATTCGGGTATGTGCCGAAGTAGTGGTCGAACGACACGTTCTCATCGAAGATCACGACCAGGTGCTTGATCGGCGTCGCGGTCCGCGGCCGCAGGTACTCGCTCGCCGGGACCTTGGCCGGGGCGGCGACCGAGTTGACCGTGTACTTCGCAGGCGACGTGCTGGCCAGTGAGATCGTGCTCACGGCGATGCTGGCCCCGAGTGCCGTGGCCGCCGTCACCGCGATATAAGGCCTGAGCCGGCGCCGGCGCCCCCTTCGAGCCGCGTCGTCCGTGTGGCCATCGGCCATGTGCACCCTCCTCTTGCTACGGATGTGACAGATCTGCCGAGGCAATGATCGTCCTGCCGGAATGCTCCATTTCAAACCTGATCTAACAGGCCGGCGAACAGCTAGCCAAGATGCGGGGGGATTCTCGCGTCCGGGCGGGTCCGGGCCCCAGGTCAGGCCAGCATCGCCCGCCCCAGGTAATCGCCGCTGCCGGTCACCCCGGGCAGCGCGAAGAAGTAGCCGCCGCCGAACGGGCTGATGTAGTCGACCAGCGGCTCGCCGATCAGCCTGGTCTGCACGGCCTCGAACTGCCGCTTGAGATCCTGCTGGTAACAGGTGAAGATCAGGCCGGCGTCCAGGTTGCCGACCTCGTCCACGCCCCGGTCGTAGTTGTGCCCGCGGCGCAGGATCCGGCTCTCGAACGTCTGCGGCGTGCGCGGGTTGGCCAGCCGGATGTGCGCGGTGAGCGGGATCACCGCGCCGGACGGGTCGGTCGCGTACCGGGGGATGTCGAACTCGCTGCCGCCGTCCAGCGGCGCGCCGGTGTCGCGGCGGCGGCCGAACATGTTCTCCTGCTCGGTGATCGCCACCCGGTCCCAGAACTCGACCAGCATCCGGATCAGCCGGACCACGAGGTAGCTGCCGCCCGCGGTCCAGGCCGGCTCGCTGGCTGTGCCCGGCTGCAGCCACACCAGCCTGCTCATCTCCCTGGCGCTGTGCACGTCCGGGTTGGCGATGCCGTCCATGAAGCCCATCAGGTTGCGCGGGGTGGTGCCCGCGGGCCGCGGCGGGCTGGCGAAGCCATCGATCCGCCACCGCACCTGCATCGCACCTCGGGTGTGCCTGGCCACGTCCCGCAGCGCGTGCAGCAGCACGTCGTTGTGCCCGCCGCTGAACTGCAGCACCAGGTCGCCATGGCACTGCGCCGGGTCGAGCGCGTCGTCGGGGAACGGCTCCATCATGGTGAGCCTGGCCGGCTTGCGGTCCTGCAGCCCGTACCGGCTGTCGAACAGCGACGCCCCGACGCCCGCGGTGATGGTCAGGCCGTCGGGCACCACGGTGGGACCGAGCACCCCGGAGTCGGACGGGGTCGCGGTGATCCCCACCGGCGGCGGGGTGCCGCCCGCGGTGAGGAACCTGGCCCGCTCGGTCAGCGTGCGCATCAGGCCGGTCAGCTCGGCCCGGTTGTCCGCGGTCACGTCGAACGACACCACCGCGGTCTGCGGCGGCGGTGCGGGCAGGATGCCGGCCTGATGCTTGCCGTGGAACGGCACCGCCGGCAGCCGGCCCGCCTGCGCGGCGGCC
>DATBGO010000321.1:0-3268 GCA_036558005.1 Streptosporangiaceae bacterium
TCTTGCCGGCGAGCAGGTACCCCCAGTGCGGGCACTGGCAGCTGTCTCCGGGCAGTCCTCGCAGCAGCTGGGCCAGCGAGTGGCTCTGCCGGATGGTCACGAAGTTGACCGTGATGTCGTCCAGGTCGCCGCCGCGGTCGATGGCCGGGCCGAAGTCCTGCACGTTCGGTGCGCTGTCCTGGCTGAGCTTGGGCATGGTGCCTCCTTTGAGCGAGAGATACGCATGGCGGGTATCTCGGCTGGGCACCGACGCTAGCCACGGGCGACAGCCGGGGCATGGGGTGAATTCCTCATCTTCGCCGGACGGCCGGCGTCAGGCGGTCGCCGTGGTGGCGATCTTCTCCTCGGGAAGCAGGCCGTGCTGCACCGCGAACATGGCCGCGCCGGCCCGGCTAGAGGCGCCGATCTTGGCGTAGATGTGCTCGATGTGATTGCTGGCCGTCTTCGGCGTGATCACCAGCCGCTCGGCGATCTGCTTGTTGGACAGGCCACGCGCGAGCAGGACCAGAACCTCGCCCTCGCGGGCGGTCAGGCCCGCCACGCCCTCCCGGCGGCGGGGCACGCGGTGGCCGGCCGCCTCGAGCACAGCGTCGGCGGCCGCGCCGTCCAGGCGCCCGGCCCGCACCTCGGCCCGCATCTCGGTCACGGCCTCCTCGGCCGAGCGCGCGGGCCGGTGCGGCCGGGGCTCGCGCATCGACGCGTACACGTCCGCCGCGCCGAGCACCCGGGCCAGCGCGGAGATCGCGCCACCGGACAGCCCGCGCGGGTACCCGCTGCCGTCCAGGCGCTCGCGGACCTGCACCGCGATCTCCCCGAGCGGGGCCAGGGCGGCCGACTGGCGCAGCATGCGCTCGGTCAGGTACGGGTACAGCCGGACGCGCTCCCACTCGCCCGCGCTCAGCGGGCCGGGCCGGTCCCAGATCGAATTCGACACCCCGAGCCGCCCGAAACCGTGCACGAACCCGGCCCGCCGGAGCAGCCGCAGCTGCTCCGACGGCAGCCTGAGCCTGCGGCCGGCCTCCTCGGCCAGGGTCGCGACCGCCACCGCGTGTCCGAGCATGAACGGCGACTTCAGGTCCACGAAGTTCGCGATGGCCTCCAGCGCATGGTCGAGCTGTTCGTCCGACAGCTCGACGGCCAGCGCGGGTTCGGCGGCGATCACCGTCCGCCAGGCCGGCGCCGAGTCCAGGCCGCCGAAGATCTCCGCGGCGTCCGCGCACAGCAGCGCGGCCAGATCCGGATCGAACTGCCGTCCTGCCCGGCGGCGGGCCAGCGCCGTGGCGCCGGCCACGCCACCGACCCGGTGGGCCACCTCCATGAACTCCGCGAGCTGCGCGATCCTGGCCGCCACCGGTATCGCCTCGGCCTTCAGCTCGCCCGGCCAGCCCCGGCCGTTCCATTGCTCGTACGCTGAACCGACCCCCTCGCGTACCGCGCCAGGGAGCTCGAGCTGCTCGGCCAGTGTCCGGGCCAGCGCCGCGTGCTGGGAGATCATCCCGTCGAGCTGGCGGTGCCCGGAGACCGCGAATTCCAGCCCCACCCGGAACCTGTGCAGCGGGGGGTTGCCCGCGCCAACGAGCCGCATGCTGGCCAGCGCGCCCCGGACGCTGCCCAGCTCATAGGAGTATTTGCCGGACTTGAGCGTGATGTCGTCGCCGAACCACTTCGCCTGCTCGTGCGCGTCGGCGTGACAGCCCACGTTGACCAGCAGCGCGGTGTAGTACACCGCGACCCGGTCCTGCTCGCCCAGCCCGGCGCGGTCAGCGATGCGCAGCGCGATCAGGCACTGCCGCAGGACGTGCTCCATCGGCTGGCCGAAGCCCAGGTCCACGCCGAGCGACAGCGCGGCGACCAGTTCCGCCAGCCGGACGTGCGGACGTCCGGCTCCCCCTCCCATTAGCCCAGCGTAACCTCCAGCGACCCGGCCGCGGCAGCCCAGAAGATGGGGTGTTCGCCTCATGCCCCGGTCCAGGCGGCCTCGTTACGTTCGCACTGCCAGTCACACAACCGCACGGAAACGAGGAAGCCATGAGCCTGCGGACCAAGTTCTTCGCCCTCACCTACGACCGCCAGATGGCTAAGACCGAGCAGGCTGGGCTGCACGCGTTCCGCGAGCGCCTGCTCACCGGCCTGAGCGGGGATGTGCTCGAGATCGGCGGCGGGACCGGGGCCAACCTGCCCTGCTACGGGCCGGCCGTCACGTCGCTGACGCTGACCGAGCCGCAGCCCCCGATGCTGCGCCGCCTGGAACGCGCGGTCCGCGAGCAGCGCCCGTCCGCCACGGTGCTGCGTGCGCCGGCCGAGGACCTCCCCTTCGACGATCACACCTTCGACGTGGCCGTGTCCACGCTGGTGCTGTGCGGGGTCGACGACCAGCCGCGGGCGCTGCGGGAGCTGCGGCGGGTGCTGCGCCCCGGCGGCCAGCTGGTCTTCATCGAGCATGTGCGCGCCGGTGACCCGGCCACCGCCCGGCTGCAGGACCGGATGAACTGGCTCAACCGGATCGTGGTGTGCTGCGACTGCAACCGCCCCACGCTCGACTCCATGAAGACGGCGGGCTTCACCGTCACCCAGCTGGAGCACACGGCCCTGCCCAAGGCCCCCAAGTTCGTCCGCCCGGCCATCCTGGGCCGCTCCACCGCGCCCGCTCTCGTGCCGTCCGAGCCCTCGGTGCCCTGATGATCAGGTGCGGCCCGGCGGCCGGTAGGAGCAGCGCGTGCCGGTCCGGACGGCCCGGTCGAGGTAGTCGGCGGCGCCGGGCGCGCGGTCGCGGATCCGGGCGATCGCGGTCCGGAGGGCGCGGGTGACGTTGACCCTGGCCCGCTCGGATTCCGAGCCGAGCCGCCTGGTCCGCCCGCCCAGGCCAGCGGCCGCGGTGATCTCCTGGACCAGGAAGTCCCGCTCGGCGCGGAGCCGGCTGGCCCGCTCGCCGTCGTGCCATGCCTCGGCCTCGGCGAGTTCCTCGTCGATGGCCGCGAGACGACGCCGGTAGGCCGCCCTGGCCTGCGCGTCGAGCATCTCGTCGCCGGCCCCGGAGGTCACCTCGTGCAGGCCGTCGGGACCTCCGCCGGCCCGGCTCGCGCCCGGGGCCGCACCGGTCACCCCGGCCAGCTGGACCAGCCTCAGCGCGGTCAGCTCGGTGCCGGGGCTGCGGATCAGCAGGTCCAGGTAGTGCAGGCCGAGGCTGTCCGGCATCCGCACCTGGTCAGGGCCATGGGTGAGGAGCCAGAGGTCGCCGTCGCGCCGCAGGCTGAGGGCGTCAGGTGAG
>DATBGO010000322.1:0-2208 GCA_036558005.1 Streptosporangiaceae bacterium
GGCCGGGGCGACCTGACCGCGACGGGGCGGAGCACGATGACGGCGCGGGACGCATTGCGTTCGGTCCGGTACGAGGACCAGCATCAGCTTCCGCTGGCCCGGCTGGAGATCCTGTACGCGCTGGCCAAGGGCGGTCCGGCCGCCGCGCTCGCGGCCACGTCGCAGACCCTGGACCGGTTCGAGCTGGGTGGCAGCAGCCCGCGGTACGGCTGGCCGGTGGTGGTCGCGGGCGCCTCCGCGGTGCTGGCCGGCCTGCGGCTGGCCGGGCTCTCGCACGACGAGCGGCTGCGTGACGATTCGGCCGGAATCGCGGACCGACTGCGCACGGTGGCGGAGAAGCTGGAGACGTTCGGCCCGTTGCAGCGGGCTCTTGCGCTGACTCACGCGGCGGCCGACGCAGACATCGCCCGCCTGATCGCCGCCTTCTCCGACGGCTCGGGTTCCGCTGCTTCGGATGAGACGGCCGGGCTGCTCGCGGCCTGGGACGAGGCCGCCTGGGCGTGGGACGCGCTCGGGGAGGCCTACTCGCTCGCCGAGACCCTGATGCACGCGGCCGAGGCCGCGCTGGCCTGCGGTGACCGCGACGGCGCGGCATCGCGGCTGGAGCGCGCGGCCCCGCTGGCCGCGGCGCTCGGCGCGCGGCCGCTCGGCGAGCAGATCGCCCTCCTGGCGCGGCGCGCCCGGATCCGGCTTTCCGCGTCTTCCGGGGTTGCCCCGGGCGACGCTGGCGCGGACGACGACGAGCTTCGCCTGACCGAGCGCGAACTCGAGGTGCTCCGGCTGGTCGCGGAGGGGCGCAGCAACCGGGAGATCGCCGGCGAGCTGTTCATCTCGCCCAAGACGGCCAGCGTGCACGTCTCCAACATCCTCAGCAAGCTGGGGGTCTCCAACCGCGGCGAGGCCGCCGCCAGGGCGTACTCACTCCGCCTGTTCGACCCCACCAGCACCGCGTAGCTCTTTGGGCCCGCTGGTCACGCGCATGGTGCCCGTACCGGGGCTGGAGGCGTCGTGCAACCGGCACGCTGTCACATCGTGCCGGCTATAGCCGGCTCAATGTCACATCGTGTCGGCCAGCGTCTCGTCCCGGTGTTGCTAGTGGTAAAGGTGAGCACGATGCGCGGTTCTGCCGTCCGGGTCCAACCACGACGATGTCACATCGTGGTGCACCCGACCACTACAGAGTCACATCGTCGTGGTTGCGGGGGGCTCGGGTTAGCGGTTAGCGGTTAGCGGTTAGCGGTTAGCGGTTAGCGGAGGCGACGGACCGGCGGGGGGTTCCAGCGGCCATCGAGCGCCTCGGGCCGGGGGGCGTAGATGCGCATGGTGATGCCGAGCGGGCCGGGCGGGGCGGGCAGCCAGTTGGACTCCCGGTCCGGCCCGGGCGAGGCGTGCTGGATGTAGATGTCCAGCGAGCCGTCGCGGTTGCGGACCAGCGAATCCCGGTCGCCGATGGCAAAGCGGTTGATGGGGTTGGCGGCCTGGAAGCCGTGCGCGTCGTACATGGTGACCGACCAGAACGCGTCCGCGGGCGGCAGTTCGCCGGCCGGGAAGTGGCACAGGTAGTCGTAATCCCCGTTCACCGGCGCGCCGTCGGCGTCCGCGACCAGGAGCGGGTAGATCGCGTCCTCGGGCGGGTTGGCGCCGAGCCCGACCCGGGCCACGATGGCGCGCTTGAGGTAGAAGTTGCCGTATACGCCCATCGTGTCGGTGTTCATCTGCCAGCCGTTGGTCACCCGGGCCAGCCGCGGCATGGTCTGGGCCATCAGCTCCTGCGCCGCCTTGGGGGTACCGTCGAGCGCGGAACGGGTCTGGGCGTCCAGCCGTGCCGGGTCGAAGCTGTCACCGGGACGCAGCCCGATCCGGGCGATGCGGTTCAGCACCGAGGAGTCGGTCAGGTGCGGCGGGTGGACCTTCAGCAGCTCGGCCGCCAGGGTGAAGAACCCGGTGGCGGGCATCGCCTCCACCTGCTCCAGCGGGGGCGTGGTCATGTCTACCGCCGGGTCGGACTCGAACGACGGCGGCGGTCCGGGCGGCTGGCCCCACCGGGCCAGCGGAGTGGCGGCGAAACCGGCCTGGACCTGGTGCACCGCCGCGTAGTCGGCCGGCCCGTTGGTCTGGGTCCGCGCGATGATCCACACGGTCGGCGTCGGGGCGGCCAGCGCGGTGACTCCCCCGGGCAGTGATCCGGACCAGCCGGGCGGGACCAGC
>DATBGO010000323.1:0-2364 GCA_036558005.1 Streptosporangiaceae bacterium
CACCTACACCGTGCCCGGCACCACCCCCGCACCAGGCCAGGCCCGTGACCAGATCCGCCAGTACCTGTACCCGCGCGCGGCAGGCGGCCCGGTGATCTACACGCTGCCGGGACAGCAGGGCCTCGGCCAGCCGCTGCAGGCCACCGGATGGCTCCGCGGCACCCCGCAGCTGACCGCCACCCTGACCCGGCTGGGCATGCCTGCCGCCGCCCCGCTCCCGTCCGCCCCCAGCTCCGTGGCCTCCGTCCCGGCCGCCCCCGCCCTGGCCGCCGCGCCGAAGCCCGACGACACGACCGCCCCGGCCTGGCTGATCGCCACGATCGCGTCCGCCGCCGCGATCGTGATCGCCGGCATCGCCTGGTGGCTGCGCCGGCGCCCCCGGCCTGCCACTGACCGGCCGTGACGGACCGGCGGAAGCAGCGCCGAACGGCCTCGGCGCGCGTTCTCGGGGACTGAGCTTGTCATCCGGCGTTACCCGTCGACCCGGCGGCCTGGTGATCCGCCCGTTTATGTGGTGTCGTATCTCCCACGACGACCGCCACGACGCGGCCCGGCCATGACGGCTGGCTGGCGCCCGCCTTCGGAAGGGTGGAGGAAACGGTGAGCAGCCACATGACCCGTCAGCGGACCGAGATCGAGGGTGCGATCGCGGGCCGCACACTGTGCGACGAGCTCCGGCATGTCGCCGAGACTTGCGGTGATTCCCAGGCGTATTCCGATGAGGCCGGTGCCGGGGGCGGCTGGCAATCCCTGACCTGGTCTCAGGTGCGGCAGCGGGTGCTGGAGGTGGCGGCCGGGTTCGCCGCGCTGGGGCTGGCGCCCGGCGAGCGGGTCGCGCTGATGCTGCCGAACCGCAGCGAGCATGTGCTAGCCGACCTCGGCGCGGTCCATGCGGGCGGCCTGGGGGTGACGTTCTACGCCACGCTGGCGCCGGAGCAGGTCGCGTACGTGGCCGCCGACTGCGATGCCCGGATCGCGGTGCTGGACGGGGCGGCCGACCTGGCCCGCTGGCAGCCGGTCCTGGACCGGCTGCCTGGGCTGGCCACGATCATCGTCCGGGACCCGTCGGCCTGCCCGGCCGACGGCCAGTACATGACCTGGGACCGCCTGGTGGCGCTGGGCCGGGATCGGCTGGCCGCCGACCCCGGCGAGATCACGGCGCGGGTGGCAGCGATCAGGCCGGGCGACCCGCTGGCCCTGCTGTACACCTCCGGCACCACGGGCAACCCCAAGGGGGTGCTGCTCACCCACCAGAACGTCTTGTACGAAATGGCGGCGGCCGAGCGGGCCGGCATCATCGTGCCGCGGGTCCGCTGGGTGTCCTACCTGCCGCTGGCGCACATCGCCGAGCGGATGTTCAGCATCTACCTGGCTATCGGCGCCGTCGGCCACGTGCACTTCTGCCCTGATGCGGCGCAGCTGGTGCGGGTGATCGGGCAGGTGCGCCCGACCGCGTTCTTCGGCGTGCCCCGGGTGTGGGAGAAAATCCGGGCTGGCATCCAGGCCCTGCTGGCCGCCGAGCCGGACCAGGACAAGCGGGCCGCGATGGCCCATGCTATGGAGGTCGGCCGCCGCTACGTGCAGAGCTGCCAGCATGGGCAGGCCACGCCACCAGAACTAGCGGCACAGTACCAGGCGACCGATGAGCAGGTGCTCGGGCCGGTCCGCGGCCTGCTCGGCCTGGGTGAGGCCGTCGCGGTGTTCAGCGCGGCGGCGCCGCTGCCACCAGACGTGGCCGCGTTCTTCGCCGGGCTGGGCATGAAGATCCTCGACGTCTACGGGATGACCGAGACGACCGGGGCGTTCACCGCCAACACCCCCGCCGCCTTCAAGCTCGGAACGGTCGGCCGCCCCTACGCTGGCATGGAGGTCGCGATCGCCGGCGACGGCGAAATCCTGGCCCGCGGGCCGCTGACCACCCCCGGCTACCTGAACCGGCCCGACCTGACCGACGACCTCCTCGACCCGGACGGCTGGCTGCACACCGGCGACATCGGCACCATCGACGCCGACGGGTTCGTCTCGGTCACCGACCGGAAGAAGGAACTGATCATCACCGCCGGCGGGGAAAACATCGCCCCCGCCGCGGTCGAGAACGCGCTGGTGGCGCATCCGCTGATCGGCCAGGCCCTGGCCTACGGCGACCGCCGGCCGTACGTGGCCGCCCTGCTCACCCTCGACGGCGAAGCCGCACCCGCCTGGGCCCGGGCCCGCGGCATCACCGCCGGCTCGCTCGCCGAGCTGGCCAGCGACCCGCAGGTGCTCGCCGAGGTGGCCGCCGGGGTCGCCGCCGCCAACCAGCAGCTAGCCCGGGTCCAGCAGGTCAAGCGGTGGCACCTGCTGCCCGTGGAATGGACCGCCGAG
>DATBGO010000324.1:0-2627 GCA_036558005.1 Streptosporangiaceae bacterium
CGCTGCAGTTCGCCGCCGGAGACCGGATGTGCCCACGGCGCGAGCACCGTGTCCAGGCCGCGTTCCAGCCGGTCCAGCCACGGCGCGAGCCCGAACCTCTCCAGCAGCACCGTCATCTCCCGGTCAGTCGCCTGCGGCGCGCCCAGCCGCAGGTTCGCCCGCAGCGAGGCTGGGAACAGGACCGGCTGCTCGGGGCTCCAGGCCAGCAGGGCCCGGATCCGCTCCGGCGCCAGGTCCCGCGCGTCGGTGCCATCGATGCTCAGCGTCCCGGCGGCAAGGTCGGCGAAGCGCAGCAGGGTGTAGACGGCCAGCGTCTTGCCCGAGCCGTTCGGCCCGGCCAGCGCGACCGGCCGCCCCGGGACGAGTTCCAGGTCGAGCCCGCGGAACACCAGCCGGCCTCTCCCGTCCGGATAGCAGGCCGCCGCCCCGCGCAGCGCGACGACGGGCGCCCGGTGCGTTCGCCCGGTCCCGGCCGGGCGGCGGTCCGGGCCGGGCGCGGTCACCGGCACGGGCACCCGGCCGATATCGGCCAGCCGGTCCAGCGACGCCCGGCTGACCGGCAGCCGCCCGGCCGCGTCCGGCAGCCCTTGCAGCAGCGCGGCCGTGCCCAGGGCCAGGAAGACCAGCACGCCGAGCTCGACCGGGCCGATCCGCCCGGACCGTACCGCCGCTGCCCCGGCCCAGGCCACCCCGGCCAGGCCCGCGCCGCCGGCCAGCGCGCACGCCGCCCGCCCGAACCCTATCGCCGCGGCCGCCGCCCTGGTGCGCGCGCCGAGCGCCTGCTCCCGCGCGGTGAGCTGGGCCAGCGCCCAGTCCGCGGCGCCGAGCGCCGCCAGTTCCTCCCGGGCGGCCAGGGTCCCGTGCACCCACGAGCCGATCTCCCCACGGGCCGCGGGCAGCGCCGCCGCCGACCGCCCGGCCAGCAGCACGGAAACCGCCGCGCCGGCCGCCGCGAGTACCCCGGCGGCCAGGATGACCGCCCCCGCCGCGGGGAGCAGCGCGGCGGCGGTCACCACCGCTGCGGCCCAGGTGAACGCCGCGGCCAGCACCGGCACCGCGGTCCTGACCACGATGTCCTGGGCTTCCTCGGTGTCGCGGACCAGCCGGGCCAGCAGGTCGCCGCGGTCTCCGCCGGGCAGCCGGGCGGGGACGAGGTGCTCCAGCCGGCGGTACAGCCACCCGCGCAGGCTGGCCTGCACCCGGAGCCCGAGGTCGTGGCTGGCCAGCCGCTCGGCGTAGCGGGCGGTGCCGCGCAGCAGCGAGAACAGCTGGACCGCGCCGATGGCGATGGACAGCAGCAGGATCGGCGGCCGGAGCGAGGCCGACAGCAGCAGCCAGCCCCCGATGGCCAGCAGCCCGAGCGCGCTGAGCTCGCCGGCCAGCCCGATCCCCACCGCGGCCAGCACCCGCCGCCCGCTCACCGGCCCTGGCACAGCTCCACCCTTCGCTGCCCGAGCGCCATCGCCTCCGGGTCGTGCGTGGCGATGATCACGGTGGCGCCGTCCAGGATCCGGCCGAGTTCGGTCACCAGCCGCCGCGCCCCGGCCCGGTCTAGGCCGACCGTCGGCTCGTCCAGGAGCCACAGCCGCGGAACGGGACCGGCCAGGCACCTGGCCACGGCCAGCCGCCGTCGCTCGCCCAGGCTGAGGGGCGCGTCCAGCCCGCTCAGCGGCGTGCGCAGCCCGAGCGGCAGCCCCGCCAGCCACGGCCCGAGCTGGACCGCCTCCAGCGCGCGCCGCACCGCCCGCTCGTCGGCACCGGCCCGGCCGAGCGCCACGTTGTCCAGCACGCTCGCGGGCAGCACCGCCGGCTGCTGCGGCACCCATCCCAGCCCGGCTCGCCCTTCCAGCAGCACCCGCCCCGCCGACGGTGGCACCAGCCCCGCCACTACCCGCAACAGCGTGGTCTTGCCCGCCCCGCTCTCCCCGGTCAAGCACACCCGCTCGCCGGCGCCCACCCGCAGCTCAACTCCTTCCAGTACCACCCGCCCTCCAGCCACCACAGCAACCCCCTCCACCAGCACTTCTGTAGCTCCGCTCCCCGGGTCCGAGCCACCTTCATGCCCGTGCCAGGCCGCCGCCGTGGCTGCCGCCGCAGACCCCAGATGCCCCAGCCGCCCCAGCACGGCCCGCCCGGCCGCCCCGGCGTGGAAGTCCGCCGTCAGCCGCCGCACCGGCAGGTACGCCTCGGGGACCAGCATCAGCACCGCCAGCGCCGACGGCAGGATCCGCTGCCCGGCGTCCAGCCGCAGGCCGAGCCGCACCGCCACCAGCGCGGTCCCCATCGCAGCCAGCAACTCCAGCACCAGCCCGGCCAGCAGCGCGACCCGCAGCGTGGCCAGCGTGGCGGTCCGTACCTCCTCGCCGGAGGCAGCCACCGCCTGCTCGTGCTCGGCCGCCCGGCCGAACGCCCGCAGCAGCGGCAGCCCCGCGACCAGCGCGTCGAACCGGTCGGCCAGCCGCTCCAGGCTGGCCAGCCGCCGCCTGACCGCCGCCGCGGTGTCCGCCCCGACCAGCCCGGCCAGCACCGGGGCGAGCAGGAGGATCCCGCCCGCCAGGGCCGCCGAGACCGGGTCCAGCCCGCCGATCCAGGCCAGCAGCAGCGCCGGCACGGCCAGCGCCAGCACG
>DATBGO010000325.1:0-24342 GCA_036558005.1 Streptosporangiaceae bacterium
CATCTTCATCGCCTCCAGCACCACGACCGTGTCGCCGGCGCTGACCTGCTGGCCCTCCTCCGCCACGATCTTGACGATCGTGCCCTGCATGGGGCTGACCAGCCCGCCGCCGCCCTGGGCCGCCCTGGGCGCCCGGCCGCCCGCGGGCCGGGACCTGGCCGCCCGCCCGGCCGCGGCCTGGCCCGCCCGGCCGCCCGAGCCGGACCGGCCCGCGCCCAGCCCGGCCGGGATCACCACCTCCAGCCGCTTGCCGCCTACCTCGACGGTGATCCGCTCCCGCCCGGCGGGCCCGGCCTCGCCCGGCTGCTCCTGGCCGGGCTCATACGGCGGGATCTGCCCGCCGAACTCGGTCTCGATCCACCGGGTGTGCACGGTGAACGGCGGCCCGGTGAACGCCGGATCGGACACCACCGCGCGGTGGAACGGCAGCACCGTCGGCATCCCGCCCACCTCGAACTCGGCCAGCGCGCGGCGGGAGCGCTCCAGCGCCTGCTCCCTGCTGGCCCCGGTGACGATCAGCTTGGCGATCAGCGAGTCGAACTCCTGCGGCACCGTCATCCCGGCCGCGTACCCGGCGTCCAGCCGCACCCCGGGCCCGGACGGCGGCTGCCAGGCGGTGATCGTCCCCGGCGCGGGCAGGAAGTTCCGCCCCGGGTCCTCGGCGTTGACCCGGAACTCGATCGAGTGCCCGCGCAGCGGCGGGTCGCCGAACCCCAGCCGCTGCCCGTCGGCGATGCGGAACATCTCCCGGACCAGGTCGATGCCGCTGACCTCCTCGGTCACCGGGTGCTCGACCTGCAGCCTGGTGTTCACCTCGAGGAACGAGACCGAGCCGTCCAGCCCGACCAGGAACTCGCAGGTGCCCGCGCCGACGTAGCCGGCCTCGCGCAGGATCGCCTTGGACGACTCGCGCAGCAGCTGCTCCTGCTCGCCGGTCAGGAACGGGGCCGGCGCCTCCTCCACCAGCTTCTGGTGCCGGCGCTGCAGCGAGCAGTCCCTGGTGGAGACCACCACGATGGCGCCGTGGCTGTCGGCCAGGCACTGGGTCTCCACGTGCCGGGGCCGGTCCAGGTACCGCTCGACGAAGCATTCGCCGCGGCCGAACGCCGCGACCGCCTCGCGCACCGCGGACTCAAACTGGCTCTCGATCTCGGCGGCGGTGCGGGCCACCTTGAGACCGCGGCCGCCGCCGCCGAAGGCGGCCTTGATCGCGACCGGCAGGCCGTGCTCGGCGGCGAACGCCGACGCCTGCGCCGCGCCCGCGACCGGCCCGTCGGTGCCAGGGGCGAGCGGCGCGCCGACCGTGCGGGCGATGTTCCTGGCGGCCACCTTGTCGCCCAGCGCCTCGATCGCCGCGGGCGGCGGCCCGATCCAGGTCAGCCCCGCCGCGGTGACCTCGCGGGCGAACTCGGCGTTCTCGGCCAGGAAGCCGTAGCCGGGGTGCACGGCGTCGGCGCCCGACTCCGCCGCCGCCTTGATCAGCTTGCCGATGTCCAGGTAGCTTTCGGCGGCGCTGCGCCCGCCGAGCGCGTAGGCCTCGTCGGCCATCCGGGCGTGCAGCGCGTCCAGATCAGACTCGGAATACACCGCGACGCTGCCCAGGCCGGCATCGCGGCAGGCGCGGATGATCCGGACAGCGATCTCGCCGCGGTTGGCGATCAGGACCTTGCGCACGAAACCGGCTCCTCTCGACTGCGAGGAGTCTAATCCCCTGGGCCTAAGGCCGCCCCCGGGCCCGATATCGGCTGGAATAGGGCCAGGCGGCGCGGTTCGGCCAGCTGGGCTAGCGCGGCCGGGCTAGCACGGCCGGGCGCTGGCCCGCCAGCCGCCGGGGCCGCGGGCCAGGGGCTGGCGCATCAGCCGGGATTTCGACGCCCATTCAGAACGCATAATCCCCGGCTCGCCCGGCGCACTGGCCGGTGCCGTCCGCGCGAGCACCACGGTCACCACCGCGGCGATCTCTTCCTCGGTCGGGTTCCCGCTGGCGAAGGACAGCTCCGGCCCGGTCTCGGTCATGACTGCTCAGTTCCTGGACCGGCCGACGCCGATGCCGAACTGCCGGTGCACCCGGGCCCAGAACGCGTCCCGCAGCCACTCCCTGGCCTCCTGGAACGCGCGCAGCGACTGGCCGAGCTCCTTCTCGGCGTCGACCAGCAGCTCCTTGTCGATGACCGGCGGCAGGATCGGCCCGGGCAGCAGGTCGCGGATGTTGTCCTCGCCGCGGGTGAGGATCCACTTCTGCGCGACGTGCTCGCCGGCCTCCTCCACCCGCACCCGGTCGGGACCCAGCCGGGCTGAGCCGGGGGAGGTAACCAGGTGGCGCAGCGGCGGGCGCGGCCCGTGCCGGTCGCCGAACACCTGGGCCGGGTTGGGCTTGGTGGCCGACACTACCTGGCTGATCCTGGCCAGCGCGCTCGCCGTGGTGGACGCCGCGGCGGGCTCGGCCACCTGCTGGCGGGTGAAGTAGGGCTCCATGAACGCGCGTTCCAGCACTTCCACCGTGTCGGATTCCCAGACCAGCCGCTCGGCCTGGTTGGTGCCGTACGGCGGCTCCACGCCCCACAGGTGCACCCGGACGCCGAACGCCTGGGCGGCTTCCACGGCCGGCACCATGTCCTCGTCGCCGGCCACCAGGATCGCGTCGGTGATCGCCCGGTGCCGGGCCAGCGCCTCCATGTCTGCCCTGATCTGGGCGTCCACGCCCTTCTGCTGGCCGCGCGCGTTGAGGTTGCCCAGCCGCAGCTTGACCAGCGGCATCTGGGCGATGACCCGCTGGTCGATGGTGGGCACCCGGTCCCTGGCCGCGTCGTACCAGTAGACCCGGAGCAGCTCGCCGCGGATTATCTGTTCCGCGTGCCTGGTCAGCGCCTGGATCAGCCGGTCGGCGTCCACCCGGTACTCCCGCCGGGAGCCCGCGCTGAACAGGAGCTCGCCCGCGGATGCGTAGATATACCCGACATCCACCATGATGGCGTACCGGGAAAGGAGCGGAAGCGGCGAGCCGTTCTCGGTCATGACAGTCATGACTCTAGTGCCACCTGCGGCGCAGCGTCCCGGGCAAAGCGGCAGCGACCTGCAACGTCCCTTTTCACAATGGGATATTCCCGTGCTTCTTCGGCGGGTGCGCCTGGCGCTTGGTGCGCAGCGCGCGCAGCGCCCTGATTACCTCTGGCCGGGTCTCCGCCGGGCGGATCACCGCGTCCAGGTAACCGCGTTCGGCGGCGATGTAAGGATTCGCCAGGGTGTCCTCGTAGTCGGCCACGCGCCGGGCCCGCACCGCCGCCTCTTCTTCCCCGGTCCTGGCCGCGGCGATATCCCGCCGGTACAGGATGTTGACCGCGCCCTGGGCGCCCATCACCGCGATCTGCGCGGTGGGCCAGGCCAGGTTGATGTCACCGCCCAGGTGCTTGGAGCCCATCACGTCGTAGGCGCCGCCGTAGGCCTTGCGGGTGATCACGGTGATCTTGGGCACGGTCGCCTCGGCGTAAGCGTAAATGAGCTTGGCGCCGCGGCGGATGATGCCGCCCCATTCCTGGCCGGTGCCGGGCAGGAAGCCGGGCACGTCGACGAACGTCAGCACCGGAATGCTGAACGCGTCGCAGGTGCGCACGAACCTGGCCGCTTTCTCGGACGCGTCGATATCCAGGCAGCCGGCGAAATGCATCGGCTGATTGGCGACCACCCCGACGCTGGCCCCCTCGACCCGGCCGAATCCGACGACGATGTTCTGCGCGAACCCGGCGTGGATCTCGCAGAACTCCTGGTCGTCCAGCACGCTGGTGATCACCGCGTGCATGTCGTAAGGCTGGTTGGGTGAGTCGGGGATGAGCTCGTCCAGCTCCGCGTCCAGCTCGCTGATCTCCAGGTTCGCGGCCGGGTCGGCGCCCTCGGCCGCGGGCCGGACCGGCGGGTCCTCCAGGTTGTTGGAGGGCAGGTAGGACAGCAGCTCGCGGGCGAAGTCCATGCAGTCCTGCTCGTCTGCGGCCTGGTAGTGGGCGACCCCGGACTTGACGTTGTGCGCGTGCGCGCCGCCGAGTTCCTCGAAGCTGACTTCCTCGCCGGTCACTGTCTTGATCACGTCCGGGCCGGTGATGAACATGTGCGAGGTGCCCTCCACCATCAAGGTGAAGTCGGTGATGGCGGGGGAGTAGACCGCGCCGCCCGCGCACGGGCCCATGATCAGCGAGATCTGCGGTATCACCCCGGAGGCGACCACGTTGCGGTAGAAGATCTCGGCGAACAGCCCGAGCGCGACCACGCCCTCCTGGATCCGCGCGCCGCCGCCGTCGTTGATCCCGATGACCGGGCAGCCGGTCTTGAGCGCGTGGTCCATCACCTTCACGATCTTCTCGCCGTACACCTCGCCGAGCGAGCCGCCGAACACGGTGAAGTCCTGGCTGAACACGCACACCGGGCGGCCGTCGATGGTGCCGTGGCCGGTGACCACGCCGTCCCCGTAGGGCCGGTTGGCGGCTATCCCGAAGTCGGTGGCCCGGTGCCGGGCCAGCTCGTCGAACTCGGTGAACGAGCCAGGATCGAGCAGCTGGCTGACCCGTTCCCGCGCGGTCATCTTGCCCTTGGCGTGCTGGCGTTCCACCGCCCGCGCCGAGCCGGCGTGGACCGCCTCCTCCCGGCGCCTGGCGAGTCCGGCTATCTTGCCGGCCGTGGTGTGCGGGTCTGCCTCGTCCGCGTCCGGTGGCGGCGCGGATGCATCGATGGCCATGCCCGAAAGGGTAGGGCAGGGCCGGGTCAGCCGGGCAGCTGGCCGGCCCGCTCCGCCGCGGCGGCCGGCCGCCGCCGGCCGGGCTCAGCGTGGGCCTGGCTCAGCTCTGCGGGACGAAGACCGGGGTGAGCAGGCCGGAGACCTGGCGCCAGGCGCCCACGCCGCCGTGCGTCATCAGGATCTCCAGGGTGGCCTGCCCGGTATAGGGCGCCGAGCAGCCCAGGTAGTAGGCGATCGAGGGGGACGCGTCGACGCACGGCGGGCCGACGCCCGCCGCCTGGGCCAGGCTGGCCTTCAGCGTGAAGTCGGCCCTGGTGATGTCCTGCCCGCTGGCCATCTTGGTCTTGACCAGGTGCTCGCCGTACATCCCGCCCAGCAGGAACGCGACGATGCCGGCGATGGCCAGCGCCCGCCATCGGCGCGCGACCGCGCCCGGCAGCCAGAAGATCCCGTCCGCCGCCGGGATGATCAGCAGGGCGATCACCGGCAGCAGGTAGCGCGGCGTCGCGTACGGCACGAACAGGGTGTAGGCGAGCAGCAGGGACACCGCGCTGGCGAGCACCACCAGGGACGAGTTCAGCCGCGCGGTCCGCCTGGCGGCCAGGACGCCGGCCACCGCGAGCGCGACCAGCGCCACCCACCAGATCGTCATCCAGCGGTAGTCCCACTGGTGGCACTGGTGCGGCTTGCAGTACCAGGGCCCGTTGAGCACCCGCAGCTGGTAGGGCAGCGTGAAGTAGATCGCGAGCTTCGGCGGCTCCTGCTTCATCATGTGCAGCCGGCTGAGCACGCCGCCGTAGAAGGCGTAGGACTCGCCCACCCACTCCGCGACCGCGGCCGCGGCCCCGGCGAAGATGGCGGTCAGCACCTTGATGTTGCGCCAGGCCGGGACCAGCACGATGGCCAGCATCAGCGGCGCGATCAGGAACACCGCGTCCTGCATCCGCTGCAGGAACAGGAAGAAGGTGGCGAAGCCGAGCAGCGGCAGCGCCAGCGCGGGCCGCAGCTGGCCGGAGACCGCCCGCAGGAACAGGCCGATCACCGCGATCGCGCCGAGCGCCACCCACCAGTCCGGCATCGCCTGGACGCCGCTGAGCTCGGCGATGCCGAGGCTGGACAGGATCAGCCCGGCGGTGGCGATCACCCAGTCCCGGCGCACCCCGCGCCAGCACAGCATGGCCAGCAGCAGCCCGATGCCCGACAGCAGCGCCATCCAGATCCGCAGCGTCAGCAGCGAGCTGGTCAGCAGGGTGACCGGCGCGGCCAGCAGCGCTGGCCCGCGGCTGTGCACGGGCGGCAGCATGACCGCCGAGTGCTGCACGCTGGTCTGGGCGATATAGGTGATCTCATCCGGGCCGAGCGGCATGTGCAGCAGCATCGGCGACAACTCGGTCAGCATGTAGACCACCGCCACTGCGACCAGCCACAGCGGGCTGTCGCGCAGCACGCCGGCCAGCACGGCCGGGCGGGCCGGCACCTCAGGATCGGCGGCAGCGGGGGTGGCCGCTGCGCGCAGCCGGGCGGCGAGGCTCATGCCGTGGCCCCCTCGAATACGTCCAGCGTGGTCACGACACGGCGCGGCAACTCTCATCCTCCCTAGGCGCCCCTGGTCCCCGGGGCACACGTCCGCGGCAGCGCGACAGACGCCAGCAGCGGCCCAGCGGGAAGTCCGGCCTAGACGAAACAGTCGCACTGAACCGTATCGCAAACCAGGTGGATCCTGCGCATTCTTGCGGTACCCAGGGCAGGCTGCCATTACCCTGCTACCGGGCCTGCGAAGAGCTGGACGCGGTCGCTGGTAAACGATATCCAAGCGGACGGTGGTGACGGTGAGCCTCGTGAGGCCCGCGGTCGAGGAAGCGCGGCAGGCCGGCGAGCAGCACCCAGGGCGGCGCACCGGCGCCAGCCTGCTGGTCCTGGCCGGTTACCTGCTGGCCGCGGTGGCGGTCACCGGCCGGCTGTGGCTGGACCCGGCCAGCCGGGCGCAGGCCGGTGACATCCGGGACGTCGACCAGTTCACCTGGTTCGTGCGCAGCAGCGCGACCGCGATCGCCCACTTCCACCTGCCCGCCCTGATGACCCAGGCGATGGACCCGCCGCACGGGGTCAACCTGATGTGGAACACCTCGTTCCTGCTGCCCGGGGTGCTGCTGTCCCCGGTGACGCTGCTGGCGGGCCCGCAGGCCAGCCTCAACGTGGCGCTGGCGGCCAGCTTCGCGCTGTCGGCCGCCAGCCTGTTCTGGGTGCTGCGCCGGTGGCAGGTCAGCCTCAGCGCAGCGGCGCTGGCCGGCGCGGTGTACGGGTTCTCGCCCGCGCTGGTGAACTCCGGCCAGGGCCACTACCACATGGTGTTCGCCGCGCTGCCGCCGCTGATCATCGACGCCGGGCTGCGGATCGTCACCGGCCGGGGCCGGCCGGTGCGCACCGGCCTCTGGCTCGGGGTGCTGATCGCCGCCCAGCTGTTCACCGGCGAGGAAATGCTGATCGACACCGCGATCACCGCCGTGGTGCTCGGCGTGGTGCTGGTGGCCTGCGCGCCCAGGCTGGTGGCCGGGCGGCTGCGCGGCGCGGCCCTGGGCCTGGGCACCGGCGCGCTGGCCGCGCTGGTGCTGTCGGCCCGCGGGCTGTGGGTGCAGTTCCACGGCGCGGTCATGCGCGGCGGCGGCGCGACGACCGTCATCCAGTACAACGGGCATCTCACCCACATCTACACGATCCCGTACGCCTTCGTGACCCCCTCGGACGCGCTGCTGGTGCACACCGGGGCGAGCGCGGCAGCGGCGGCGGCCTACCCGCAGCCGCAGGCGGAGTACCTGGCCTACCTGGGCGTGCCGCTGATCCTGGTGCTGATCGCCGCGGCCATCTGGTGCTGGCGGAACCTGGCGGTGCGGGCCTGCGCGCTGACGGTGGCCATCCTGGAGCTGTTCTCGCTGGGCGGCCAGCCGGTCACGGTGCACGGCATGCATTACCCGGCGGCGCTGCTGCCCTGGTACTGGCTGCAGGACCTGCCGGGAATCAGCTCCGCGCTGCCCGACCGGCTGTCCATCCTCGCGGACGGGCTGGCTGCCGCGGTACTGGCGTTCAGCCTGGACCTGGCCCGCTCGCGGGCCCGTGCCCGGGCCGCCAGCCAGCGGGAGGGCGACGGCGGGGACCAGCCGCCGCCCCGGCCCGTCCGGCGGCTGGCCAGCCTGGCCTGGACCGGCGGGCGCTGGGCCAGCGTGGTCGCGGTCGCGGCGGTGCTGCCGCTGATCCCGCTGCCCTATCACGTGACCGGGGTGTCGCCGGTCCCGGCCGGGTGGCGGGCGGCGTTCAGCAAGCTGGCGCTGGCCCCGGACGCCCGGGTGCTGGTGGTCCCGGTGCCGTGGGGCGGCATCCCGCAGCCGCTGCGCTGGCAGGCGGTCACCGCCGAGCCCGGGTCGCTGATCGGCGGCGCGTTCATCCAGCCTGGGCTGCCCGGCAGGCAGTCCAGGGCCGGGCGGGCCGGGCAGACGGTGACCACCAGGTACCTGGACGCGCTGTGGCAGGGCAAGCCGCCGCCGCCTGCCCCGACCAGCGCGCAGCTGCGCGCCGACCTGGCCCGGTGGCAGCCGGCCGCGGTGATCGCGGTCACCGGCCCGGCGTCGCCCCTCGGCCGGTACCTCACCGGGGTTTTCGGCCCGCCGCAGGTCCGGGCCGGGCGGGTGCTCGGCTGGCGGCTGCAAGGGACGGGTCAGCCGCCGGCCGCGAGTGCGGCTAGTGTCGGGCTGGCCACCTACCACCGACGGAAGGCTGCCTCGGGTGCTGTCGCTGGTCCTGCCCAAGGGCTCGCTGGAGCGGGCCACTCTTGACCTGTTCGACGCCGCCGACCTGACCGTGCGGCGGTCATCGGACCGCGACTACCACGCCTCGATCGACGACCCGCGGATCGAGCGGGTCAGGTTCCTGCGCCCCCAGGAGATCCCGTCCTACCTCGAGCAGGGCCTGTTCGACCTGGGCATCACCGGGCGGGACTGGATCGCGGAGACCGGCGCGGAGGTCACCTCGCTCGGTGAGCTGCGCTACTCCAAGGCCACCTCCGACCCGGTCCGGGTGGTGCTGGCGGTGCCGGCCGCGGCGCCGTGGACCTCGCTGGCGCAGCTGCCCGACGGGCTGCGGATCTCCACCGAGTTCCCCGCGCTGACCCGCCAGTTCCTGGAATCGCGCGGGGTCAAGGCGGTCGTGATCCCGTCCTACGGCGCGACCGAGGCCAAGGTGCCCGACATCGTGGACGCGATCGTGGACCTGACCGAGACCGGCTCGTCGCTGCACCGCAACGGCCTGCGGATCCTGGACACGCTGCTGACCAGCTACACCGAACTGGTCGCCAACCCGGCGGCGGCCAGTGAGCCGGGCAAGCGGTCGGCGATGGAGGACATCGCGCTGCTGCTGCGCGGCGCGATCGAGGCCCGCGGCAACGTGCTGCTGAAGCTCAACGTGCCGGCCGGCCAGCTGACCGCGGTGACCGAGATCCTGCCGTCGATGTCCTCGCCGACCATCACCTCGCTGGCCCGCGGCGACATGAACGCGGTCGAGGCCGTGGTGCCCAAGCGCGGCGTGAACACCCTGATCCCGGCGCTGAAGGCGGCCGGAGCGCGGGACATCCTGGAAATCCCGATCTCCAAGATCGTCGAGTAGCGGCCCGGGCAGCCCGCGGCGGCCCCGATAGGCTTGGCCGCGTGCTATCCAGGATTGACCTGCGCGGACAAGACGCCGCCCGGCTGAGCCCGGCCGCCCTTGCGGCGGTGCTGCCGCGGGCCAAGCTCGACGTCGAGGCCGCGCTGGCCGAGGTCGCGCCGGTCTGCGAGGAGGTCCGGCTGCGCGGCGCGGCCGCGGTCAGGGAGCTGACCAAGCGGTTCGACGGGGTGGACCTGGCCAGCACCAGGGTCCCGGCCGCGGCGCTCGGCGCCGCGCTGGACCAGCTCGACCCGGCGGTCCGCGCCGCGCTGGAGGAGGCGGCCCGGCGGGCCCGGCTGGTCCACCAAGCCCAGCTGCCCGCGCCGAGCCGCACCCAGGTCGCGCCGGGCACCGGGGTCACCGAGCGGTACGTCCCGGTCCGCCGGGCCGGGGTGTACGTCCCTGGCGGCCTGGTCGCCTACCCGTCCTCGGTGCTGATGAACGTGGTCCCCGCGCAGGTCGCCGGCGTCAGCGAGATCGCGGTCGCGTCCCCGCCCGGCGCCGGGCACGGCGGCCTGCCGCACCCGGCCGTGCTGGCCGCCTGCGCGCTGCTCGGCATCACCGAGGTGCACGCGGCCGGCGGCGCGCAGGCGATCGCGATGCTCGGCTACGGCACCGCCGACTGCCGGCCGGCCGACGTGGTCACCGGCCCGGGGAACGTGTACGTGGCGGCGGCGAAGCGGCTGCTGCGCGGCCGGGTCGGCACCGACGGCGAGGCCGGGCCGACGGAGGTCGCGATCGTGGCCGACGGCAGCGCCAGCCCCGCTTTCCTGGCCGCCGACCTGGTCGCGCAGGCTGAGCACGACCCGCTGGCCGCGTGCCTGCTGATCATCACCGAGGCCAGCCTGGCCGACCGGGTGGACACGGAGCTGGCCAGCCAGGTCGCCGCGGCCAGGCACCGGGAGCGGGTCGAGACGGCGCTGGCCGGGCAGTCGGCCTGCGTGCTGGTCACCGGGCTCGACGCCGCGCTGGCGGTGGCCGACGCCTGGGCGCCCGAGCACCTGGAGATCCAGGCCGCCGGGGCGGCGGAACTGGCCAGCAGGGTGCGCAGCGCGGGCGCGGTCTTCGTCGGCCCGTGGGCGCCGGTCTCGCTCGGCGACTACCTGGCCGGCTCCAACCACGTGCTGCCGACCGGGGGCACCGCCCGGTTCTCCGGCGGGCTGTCGGTGCTGTCGTTCCTGCGGGTCATGCACGTCGTCGAGTGCACCGAGGCCGGGCTGACCCTGGCCGCGCCCTACATCGACGCGCTCGGCGGCGCCGAGGACCTGGCGGCGCACGTGCGGGCGGTCCGGGCCCGGGTCCCCGGCGGGGAGGCGCGGTGACCGGGTTCGTCCCGCCGCTGCGCGCCGACCTGGCCGGCCAGCAGCCCTACGGCGCGCCGCAGCTGGACGCGGCGGTCCGGCTGAACACCAACGAGAACCCCTACCCGCCGTCAGCGTCACTGGCCAGCGACATCGCGGCCGCGGCCGGCGTGGCCGCGGCCAGCTTGAACAGGTACCCCGACCGGGAGGCCAGGGCGCTGCGCGCCGACCTGGCCGGCTACCTCGGGCACGGGCTGAGCTGGCGGCAGGTCTGGGCCGCCAACGGGTCGAACGAGGTCATCCAGCAGCTGCTGCAGGCGTTCGGCGGGCCGGGCCGGTCGGCACTCGGCTTCGAGCCCTCTTACTCGATGCACCCGGTCATCGCGCGCACCACCGGCACCCGGTGGATCGCGGCGCGGCGGTCGGCGGATTTCCGGGTCGACCCGGACCAGGCCGCCGCGCTGTGCCGGCAGGAGCGGCCGGACGTGGTGTTCCTCACCTCGCCGAACAACCCGACCGGCACCGCGCTGCCGCTGGCGGTGATCGAGGCGGTCTGCGCGGCGGCGCCCGGCATGGTCGTGGTGGACGAGGCCTACGCCGAGTTCGCCAGGGATCCCGGCGGCACCGCGCTCGGGCTGCTGCCGCGGCAGCGTCAGCTGGTGGTTGTCCGGACGATGTCCAAGGCGTTCGCGCTGGCCGGGGCGCGGGTCGGCTACCTGGCCGCGGACCCGGCCGTGATCAGCGCGCTGCTGCTGGTCCGGCTGCCCTACCATCTGTCCGCGGTGACCCAGGCGGTGGCGAGGGCCGCGCTGGCGCACGCGGCCGAACTGCGCGCGGGCGTCGCCGCGATCCGGGCCGAGCGGGACCAGGCGGTCAGCTGGCTGCGCGGCCGGGGGCTGACGGTGGCCGACTCCGACACCAACTTCGTGCTGTTCGGCAGGTTCGGTGACCGGCACGCGGTCTGGCAGGCGCTGCTGGAGCGCGGCGTGCTCATCCGCGAGTCCGGGCCGCCGGGCTGGCTGCGGGTGAGCATCGGCACCAGCGCCGAGATGGCCGCGTTCCGGCAGGCGCTGGACGAGGTGCTGGCCGCCGCGCCGCCGGCCCCGGTGGCAGCGCCGGGGAGTGCCCGGTGACCGGCCAGGGCAGGCCCGCGCGGACCGCCCGGGTGGAGCGGGTGACCAGGGAGACCAAGGTCCTGGTCGAGCTGAACCTGGACGGCAGCGGGGTGACCGACGTGCACACCGGGGTGGCGTTCTTCGATCACATGCTGGACCAGCTCGGCCGGCACGGCTGCCTGGACCTGACGGTCCGCACCAGGGGCGACACCGAGATCGACGCGCACCACACGGTGGAGGACACCGCGATCGCGCTCGGTCAGGCGCTCGCTCAGGCTCTCGGCGACAAGGCCGGGATCACCAGGTTCGGCGACGCGCTGATCCCGCTGGACGAGGCGCTCGCCCAGGCCGCGGTGGACCTGTCCGGGCGGCCGTATGTGGTGCACCGCGAGCCGGACCCCATGCCGCCGCTGATCGGCACCTACGACACGACGCTGACCAGGCACTTCTTCGAGTCGCTCGCGGTGTCGGCGGGCTTGTGCGTGCACCTGAGCGCGTCCGGCCGCAACCCGCACCACATCGTGGAAGCGCAGTTCAAGGCGGCGGCCAGGGCGCTGCGCGCCGCGGTCGCGCCGGACCCGCGGGCGCCGGGCATCCCCAGCACCAAGGGGGTGCTGTGAGCGCGGCCCGCCGATGACCGGCGGCCGGCCCCGGGTGGTGGTGCTGGACTACGGCTCGGGCAACCTGCGCTCCGCGCAGCGGGCGCTGCAGCGGGCCGGCGCGGACGCCGAGGTGAGCGCCGACTTCGGCGCGGCGCTGGAGTGCGACGGGCTGGTGGTGCCCGGCGTCGGCGCGTTCGCCGCCTGCATGGCGGGGCTGCGCCGGGTCAGGGGCGACATGCTGATCGGCCGGCGGCTGGCCGGGTCCCGGCCGGTGCTGGGCATCTGCGTGGGGATGCAGGTGCTGTTCGCCGAGGGGGTCGAGCACGGCGAGCGGACCGCGGGCTGCGGCGAGTGGCCGGGCACGGTGGAACGGCTGACCGCGCCGGTGCTGCCGCACATGGGCTGGAACCAGGTCCTGGCCGCACCCGGTTCGGCGCTGCTGGCCGGGCTCGACCCGGCGGCTAGGTTTTACTTCGTGCACTCCTACGCCGCGCGGTCGCTGCCGCTGCCCTCCGATGATCGGCTGCGGGCCCCGCTGGTGAGCTGGTCGGCGCACGGCGAGCCGTTCATCGCCGCGGTGGAGAACGGCCCGCTGAGCGCGACCCAGTTCCACCCGGAGAAGTCCGGCGACGCCGGCGCCGCGCTGCTGGCCAACTGGCTGGAGCAGGTGCGATGACCGGGCTCACGCTGCTGCCCGCGGTGGACGTGTCCGGCGGGCAGGCGGTCCGGCTGGTGCAGGGCGCGGCCGGCACCGAGACCAGCTACGGTGACCCGCTGGCGGCCGCGCAGGCCTGGCTGCGGGCCGGCGCGGACTGGATCCACCTGGTCGACATCGACGCCGCGTTCGGCCGCGGGTCCAACGCGGCCCTGCTCGCGTCGGTGGTCGCCGGGCTGCCGGTGGCGGTGCAGCTGTCCGGCGGGATCAGGGACGACGCCTCGCTGGCCGCGGCGCTGCGCACCGGCTGCCGCCGGGTGGTGATCGGCACCGCCGCGCTGGAGAACCCGGACTGGGTGCGCGCGGTCATCGCCGAGCACGGCGAAACGATCGCGGTCGGCCTGGACGTCCGCGGCACCCGGCTGGCGGCGCGCGGCTGGACCACCGACGGCGGTGAGCTGCTGGAGGTGCTCGCCCGGCTGGAGGCCGACGGCTGCGCCAGGTACGTGGTCACCGACGTGGCCAGGGACGGCATGCTGACCGGGCCGAACCTGGACCTGCTCAGCCTGGTCTGCGCGCACACCGGGCGGCCGGTCATCGCCAGCGGCGGGGTGTCCGGCCTGGCCGACCTGCGCGCGATCGCGGCGCTGCCCGGGGTCGAGGGCGCGATCGTCGGCAAGGCGCTGTACACCCGGGCGTTCACGCTGCCGGACGCGCTCGCGGCGGTACGCGGGTGACCAGCCCGCCGGCCGTCACGTGGACCGACGTCGCGGTCCGGGTGATCGCCTGCCTGGACGTCGACGCCGGCCGGGTGGTCAAGGGCGTCAAGTTCGCGGACCTGCGCGACGCCGGCGACCCGGTGCAGCTCGCCGCGGCCTACGACCAGGCCGGCGCGGACGAGCTGGTGTTCCTCGACATCACCGCGTCCAGCCAGGACCGGGACACGATGCTGGAGGTGGTCGCGAGGACCGCCGAGAGCGTGTTCATCCCGCTGACGGCCGGCGGCGGGGTCCGGTCAGCCGGCGACGTCGACCGGCTGCTGCGCGCGGGCGCGGACAAGGTGTCGCTGAACACCGCCGCGATCGCCCGGCCGCAGCTGCTGGCCGAGGCGGCGGCCAGGTTCGGCGCCCAGTGCGTGGTGGTGTCGGTGGACGCCCGCCGGCGGCCGGGCAGCGGGTTCGAGGTGACCACCCACGGCGGGCGGCGCGGCACCGGGATCGACGCGGTCGACTGGGCCAGGCAGGCGGCCGGGCTGGGGGCCGGGGAGATCCTGCTGAACTCGATGGACGCCGACGGCACCGGCGCCGGGTTCGACCTGGAGCTGATCCGGGCCGTCCGGGCGGCGGTAACGGTGCCGGTGATCGCCAGCGGCGGGGCAGGCGCGCTGGCGCACTTCCCGGCCGCGGTGCGGGCCGGCGCGGACGCGGTGCTCGCCGCCAGCCTGTTCCACTTCGGCCAGCTGAGCATCGCCGAGGTGAAGCAGGCGCTGCGGGCGGCCGGGCATCCGGTCCGGTAGCGGCCGGCGCCGGCCGGGCCTGCCCAGGATGGCCAGCAGGGACGAGCAGAGCGGAGAAGACCGATGGGCACCCAGCCAGCGAGCGGCCGGCCAGCGGCCGGGCCGGCCCTTGACCCGCGGATCGCGGGCCGGCTCAAGCGCGACCAGGCCGGGCTGTTCCCCGCGATCGCCCAGCAGTACGACACCGGCGAGGTGCTGATGCTGGGCTGGATGGACGACGAGGCGCTGCGCCGGACGCTGACCACCGGCCGGTGCACCTACTGGTCGCGCAGCCGCGAGGAGTACTGGGTGAAGGGCGAGACCTCCGGGCACGCCCAGTGGGTGAAGTCGGTCGCGCTGGACTGCGACGGCGACACGGTCCTGGTCAAGGTCGACCAGGACGGCGCTGCCTGCCACAGCGGGGACCGGACCTGCTTCGACGCGGGCCAGCTCGACGCGGCCGCCGCCAGCCGCGACTAGCATCGACGCGCAGCTGGGTGCTGGTGCCGGACATGATCGTGGTGATCTTTGGGGGCCTCAGAGCCCAAAAATCACCACGATCTTTGAAGAAGCCGTATCAGCTGGCCGCTGGCGGGGGGTCCGGGTCCGGCGGGCCGGGTGGCGGCAGCTCGGGCGGCGTCCCCGCCGCTGACCCGGGCCGGGGCGTGGCCGGGCGGGCTGACTCCGGCCGGGGCGTGGCCGGACTCGTGTCTGGCCGGGCGGATCCTGGCTGAGCGGATCCTGGCTGGGTCACGGCTGAGCCAGGGCTGGCCGTGGCGGCGCCTGGCTGCGTCACCGCTGAGCGCGAATCGGCCGGAGCTGAGCCAGACCCGGCCAGGGCCGACCCGGGGTTGGTCTTGGCTGGGCCGGGCGGGCCGGGCTGTGGCGAGGGTGGGCCGGATGTCGCCGGGATCAGGACCGGCTGGCGGCGCGGCCGGGCGAACGCCAGGCCGGCGGCAACGCAGGCCAGCGGGATCGCGGTGAGCGTGTAGCGGTACAGCGACTCGGTCAGCAGCGCGGGCAGCACGACGCTCAGCGCCGCGAGCACCCAGGGCAGCGCCCCTGGGCCGCCCCACTGCCGCCACTTCCTGACCATGCCGATCAGGCCGGCCACCAGCACGCCCAGGAACACGAACCCGGGGAAGTAGACCGGCAGCTGGTAGATGAACAGGAAATAGCCGTACGGCTGGACCAGGTGCGTGTTCGACGTCGTGCCCGCGTACTGCCGGATGTCGTGCCGGTAGTAGGACGGCAGCGCCGGGATGTGCGGCTTGGTGGTGAACGCCAGCGTCACCAGGTTGTGCGGCCGGTCGTTGCGCAGGAAGACCAGCATCACGTTCTCGGCGCTGACCCGCAGGTAGCTCAGCGGCTGCGCCTTGATCGCGTCCAGCGCGAACTGCCTGCCGAGCTTGTTGTTGTAGGAATTGATTCCCGGGTGCGCGTCGTGCCGCCACCAGGCGTCGCCCGCCCACAGGTACTCGCTGGGCGACTTGGCGTTCAGCAGCGCCGACACCGACCAGGCCGGCGCCCTGGGCGGCGGCTGCAGCGACCCGTTCGGGCACAGCGGCACCAGCCGCGCGGGCGGCTTGATCACCGCGCAGTTGGCGAAGCTGGTCGTCCTGGACCACAGGAAGATGCCGTCGCTCTCGGTCAGGCTGAAATGACCGTATTCGCTGTGGAACGCCAGCACGTAGCCGAGCACCGGTAGCACGAAGACCCCGGCCGCGGCCGTGAACACGCGCCAGCCGACCCGCCTGACCAGCAGGTACACCGCGACGATCAGCGCGAGCGGCAGGCCGTTCCCGCGCAGCACGGTCACGTAGGCCATCAGCAGGCCGGCGATCGCGCACTGCCACAGCCGCGGCGTGGCCCGGCGGACCAGCAGCGCCACCGTGATCATGATCGCCAGCGTGTACAGCGTGTCCGGCAGGATGTAGGACTCCAGCGCTATCTCGCGCGCGTCGAACAGCACCGGCACCGCGGCCAGGGTCGCGCCCCAGGCGGGCAGGCCCCAGTGCCGCAGCACGCCGTAGGCCAGCGCCGCGATCGCGATGCCGGTCAGGTGCTGCGCGGTGGTCACCGCGAGCAGCGGGTGCGGCACGACCTTCAGCACGGCCAGGAAGATCGAGTACCCCGACGGCCTGATCACGCCCAGCGTGCCGTGCGCGGCCTCCTGCATGTACAGGAACGAGTCGGCGGTGAGCATCGCGGGCCGGTAGGCCAGCGCGGCGAGTATCCGAGGCAGCAGGGACACCGCCGCGACGATGATGAACAGCCGGTGGCCGCCCCACAGCCGGCCCGGCGCCGCGGCCGCGCCGGCCCGCCGCGCCAGCGCCCGGATCGCCCGGCCGCGGCCGGCGTCGCCCGGTGCGGCCTGCCTGGCGGTGCCCCCCGTGGCCGGCTGGTCCGGCCCGTGCTGCAGTTCGTCGAGCTTGAGATCAGGCACCGCTTTACCCAACTCTCCTCAGTCCGGCCTGTCGTGAGGGACCGCTTATCGTCCTGGACAGCTTGCCCGTATCACGGCCCCGGGCGCGGCATTTCCGGCTGACATGACCTGTCCGGCCGGCACCGCAGAGTGATACCCCCGCGACGCGGGGCTCATCCAGGCACTTGACAATAGCGGATGTGATTGCTAGCAGCGCAGCCAGCCGACCGTCGCTCAACCAGGCCGAACTCGGGGCCGCGGTGACCGGCCGCGGCGGCTTCTGGCGCGCGGTCATCGTGACCGAGCAGACCCGCTCGACCAACGACGACCTGCTCGCGGCCGCCCGGGCCGGCCGGCCGCCAGGGACCGCCGAGGGGACCGTGCTGGTGGCCGAGGCCCAGTCGGCCGGGCGCGGACGGCTCGGCCGCAGCTGGGTCAGCCCGCCCCGGGCCGCGCTGACGTTCTCGGTGCTGCTGCGGCCCGCCGCGGTGCCGGCCGCCCGGCGGGGCTGGGTGCCGCTGCTGGCCGGCGTCGCGATCGCCACCGCGCTGCGGGCCGAGACGGCCGTGCCCGCCTGGCTGAAATGGCCCAACGACGTCCTGGTGCACGAGGCGAAGCTGGCCGGCATCCTGGCCGAGCAGGCCGGCGACGCGATCGTGGTCGGCGCGGGGATCAACACGACGACCGGCCGGGACGAGCTGCCGGGCCCGCAGGCGACCTCGCTGGCCCTGGCGGGGGCCGCGGTCACCGACCGGGGCGCGCTGCTGACCGCGATCCTGGCCGAACTTGAACGCCAGTACCTCAGCTGGACCCGGGCCGCAGGCGACCCGGACGCCTGCGGCCTGCGGGAGTCCTACCAGCGGCTGTGCTCCACCCTGGGCCGGGAGGTCCGGGTCACGCTGCCGGGCGGCGCGGTGGTCACCGGGACAGCCGCGCTGGTCGACCAGTCAGGCCGGCTGGTGGTCGAATCGGCGTCCGGGCCGGTCCCGGTGAGCGCCGGCGACGTCGTGCACGTCCGGTAGCGCGTCAGGGGGCGCGTATTGCCGCTAGACGTGTCACGATGTGGCCTATGGCCGGTGAACACAACCTGTCCGAGGGCGAGCGGCTCGTCCTGCGACTGCACCCGCACTGGAAGACGCTGGTCCGGCCGGTGTTCGTCCTCGCGGTCCTCGTCGCGGCCGTCCTCGCCGCGCTGATCCTGCTGCCGGCCGGCGGCAACATGGCGATCGTCCGGCTGGTGATCGGCGCGGTCGGCCTGGTCCTGGCGGTCGTCTGGTTCGTGATCCCGCTGCTGCGCTGGCGGACCACCAGCTACGAGCTGACCAACCGCAGGCTCCGGCTGCGCCAGGGCATCCTGTCCCGCTCGGGCCGGGACTTCCCGCTGATCAGGATCAGCGACGTCTCGTTCTCGCACGACCTGATCGACCGGCTGCTGCGCTGCGGCAAGCTGATCGTGGAGTCAGCCGGCGAGCACGGCCAGCTCGTGCTGACCGAGATCCCGCAGGTCGAGAAAGTGCAGGCGACCCTGTTCCAGCTGGTCGAGGACGAGCAGGCCAGGCTGGCCCACGAAGACCGCTGAGCGGCCCCGGCGGGCTCGGTTAGCCTGGCCTGTCATGAGTCCCGAAGGCGGCGTCACGCTCACCCGGCTGGCCCTGGAGCCGGGCCAGCACGACCCGGGCCAGCACGACCCGGCCCAGCACGGCCCGGAAGCGGGCAGCACCACGGCGGCCGGTCCCGGCCAGGTCGCGCAGATCACGCTGGACCGGCCCGCGGCGATGAACGCGATCAGCACCGAGCTGGCCCGCGGCCTCACCCGCGTCTGCGCCCAGGCCGCCGCCGACCGCCAGGTCCGGGCGGTGGTGCTGGCCGCCGCCGGGGAACGGGCGTTCTGCGTGGGCGCGGACCTGAAGGAGCGGGCCGCCATGTCAGACGCGGGCCTGCTCGCGCAGCGGCTGGTGTTCCGGGACGCGTTCGACGCGGTGCGCGGGCTGCCGCAGCCGGTGATCGCCGCGGTGCACGGGTTCGCGCTCGGCGGCGGGTGCGAGCTCGCGCTGTCCTGCGACCTGATCGTCGCCGACGAGAGCGCGCAGTTCGGGCTGCCCGAGACCACCGTCGGGCTGGTCCCCGGCGGCGGCGGCACCCAGCTCGCGCTGCGCAGGCTCGGCCCGGGCCGGGCCGCCGACCTGATCTTCACCGGCCGCCGGATCGGCGCCGCCGAGGCCGGGCGGATCGGGCTGGCCGACCGGCTGGTGCCGGCCGGGTCCGCGGTCAGCCATGCGATCAGCCTGGCCCGGCAGATCGCGGCCAGCTCACCGGTTGCCGTTCAGCATGCGAAAAGGGCGCTGCGGCTGGGAGCGGGTACCGACCTGGCCGCCGGGCTGGAGATCGAGGACGCCGCCTGGCGGGCCGCGGCGCTGTCGGCCGACCGGAAAGAGGGCATCGCCGCGTTCGTGGCCAAGCGGAAGCCGGACTGGCCCGGGCGATAGCCGGCGGCAGGGCCGAGGCCGCGGCGGGCGGGAATAGCCACCGGGCCGCGTCGGCTGCACTGGCAGGATCAACAGCGCGGACGGAGGGCGGCCTGTGAGCGACCTGCCGGAGCGGATATCGGTGCGCGAGGTCGGGCCGCGCGACGGCCTGCAGAACGAGGACCCGGTGCCGACCGACGCGAAGATCGAGCTGATCGAGGCGCTGTCCCGCACCGGGGTGCGGCGGATCGAGGCGGTGTCCTTCGTCCGCCCCGAGGCGATACCGCAGATGGCCGACGCCGACGAGGTCTGGCGGCGGATCAGCAGGGCGCCCGGGGTGCGCTACTCGGCGCTGGTGCCGAACCTGCGCGGCGCCCGCCGGGCCCTGGACAGCGGGCTGACCGAGATCGAGGCGGTCGTGTCCGCGTCCGACACCCACAACCGCAAGAACGTCAACCGGGGCACCAGCGAGTCGCTGGACGACATCGCGGTCGTCATCGACGAGGCGCACCGGCGCGGCGCCACCTGCCAGGTGATCATCTCGACCGCGTGGGGCTGCCCGTACGAGGGCGACGTCCCGCCCGAACGGGTCGTCGCGGTGGCCGGGCGCGCGGTCGCCGACGGCGCCGACACGATCTCGTTCGGCGACACCACCGGGATGGCCACGCCAGGGCGGGTCCGCGAGCTGGCCGGCCGGTTCCGCTCGGCGCACCCGGACGTCCCGCTGAACCTGCACTTCCACAACACCAGGGGCACCGGCCTGGCCAACGTGCTGGCCGCGCTGGAGCTGGGGGTGTCCGACTTCGACGCGTCGGTGGGCGGGCTCGGCGGCTGCCCGTACGCGCCCGGCGCGACCGGCAACATCGCCACCGAGGAACTCGTGCACATGGTCGAGGACATGGGGGTGGCGACCGGCATCGACCTGGAGGCGATGATCGGCGCGGCCGCCGACGCCGAGCGCATCATCGGCCGCCAGCTGCCCTCCCAGGTGCTCCGGGCCGGCCCGCGGACCCGCACCATCGCCGGCTGAGCGGCCGGCCGCACCGCCCGGCCGCACCGCCCGGCCGCGCTGGCCGGCCGCGCGGATCGCCAGCTAGCCGGCATTTATGTTTGATCTTGCCGCTCACGGAGAATTCCCGGGCAGTTCGTGTCAAGTCGGCCGGGCTGGATTGGAGCGGCAGGATGTTCAGGCGCCCTATTCACATCGTGTGGCTGATCTACCTCATAGTCGGAATCTTCATTGCCTGGGAGCGCAACTACATAACGGTTCACCTCCTCAAAAGCGTGGCGTCCGCGCTGCTGGCCATCCTCTTGTGGTGGCTGGTCCTGCTCGGCGTCAACCTGCACATCCACTGACCGCCCGCGGCCCGCTCGCCCTCCCCGGCCCGCCCCGCCATCCGGGCCCGCCCGCCCTGGCCCGGCGGCCGGGGAGGGCGCTTCAATAGGTACGCTCGCGAGCGTGAACGCACAATCCGAACCCGCTCCCGATGCCCATCGCGACCTGACCGACGTCCGGACCAGGATCGAGGCCGGCGGCGCCGCCAGGTACCACCAGGCGGCGGCCGCCAGCGGCAAGCTGTTCGCCAGGAACCGGATCGCGCTGCTGACCGACGAGGGCAGCTTCACCGAGGACGGCGTCTTCGCCAACGTGCTCGCCGAGGGCCTGCCCGCCGACGGGGTGATCACCGGCACGGCCACCGTGGACGGACGGCCGGTCGCGCTGATGGCGAACGACTCGACCGTCAAGGCGGGCTCGTGGGGGGCGCGGACCGTCGAGAAGATCATCCGGATCATCGAGCGCGCCTACTCGGCGAGCATCCCGATGATCTACCTGGTCGACTCGGCCGGGGCGCGGATCACCGACCAGGTCGAGATGTTCCCCGGCCGCCGCGGGGCCGGCAAGATCTTCCACACCCAGGTCCGCGCGTCCGGTTCCATCCCGCAGGTCTGCGCGCTGTTCGGGCCGTCCGCGGCCGGCGGCGCCTACATCCCGGCGTTCTGCGACTTCGTCTCGATGGTCGACGGCAACGCCTCGATGTACCTGGGCAGCCCGCGGATGGTCGAGATGGTGGTCAGGGAGCAGACCACGCTGGAGGAGATGGGCGGCGCGAAGATGCACTGCACCGTGTCGGGCTGCGGCCACCACCTGGCCAGCTCCGAGGGTGCGGCGATCGACGCGGTCCGCGCGTTCCTGTCCTACCTGCCCGGCAACTGGCGGCAGGACCCGCCGCCCGCCGCGGCCCGCGAGCCCAAGCCGGCCGACCTGCGGGCGATGGTGCCAGCCAGCGAGCGGCAGGCGTTCGACATGCGTGCCTACGTGCGCGGGCTGGTCGACGCCGACTCGCTGTTCGAGGTGCACGCGCTGTGGGCGAGGGAACTGGTCACCGGGTTCGCCCGGCTGGACGGCCAGGCCATCGGGGTGCTGGCGAACAACCCGATGTTCAAGGGCGGGGTGCTGTTCGTCGACTCGGCGGACAAGGCGACCCGGTTCATCCAGCTTTGTGACGCGTTCAACGTGCCGTTGCTGTTCCTGGCCGACGTGCCCGGCTTCATGGTCGGTACCGCGGTGGAGCGGCAGGGCATCATCCGGCACGGCGCGAAGATGATCAGCGCGGTGGCCGAGGCGACCGTGCCGAAGATCTGCGTGGTGGTGCGCAAGGCCTACGGTGCCGGGCTGTACGCGATGGCCGGGCCCGGGTTCGAGCCGGACGCCACGCTGGCGCTGCCGACCGCGAAGATCGCGGTGATGGGCGCGGAAGCGGCGGTCAACGCGGTCTACTACAACAAGCTGGCCCAGGTCAGCGACCCGGCCGAACGGGACAGGCAGACCGCGCAGCTGCGGGCCGAGTACGAGCGGGACATCGACGTGCTGCGGCTGGCCGGGGAACTGGTCGTGGACGACGTGGTCGAGCCCGAGGACCTGCGCGGTGAGCTGGTCCGCCGGTTCGCCGCCGCGCGCGGGAAGGACCGCGGGTTCTCCCGGCGGCGGCACGGCGTCACCCCGGTCTGAACCGCCCGCCGCGGCAGCGTGACCAGATTGCTGCGCTTCGTGCCCGGCCGGAAATGACCGTCGTAGGGCTGGAATGCCCAGGTCAGGCGCGGTGCGCGCGGCCGTCAACTGGGCACTTCCTGCGCGTAGCGCGGTGGAAAAGCTTGCCGGTCCCCTTACGATCAGTTCATGACCAGCGTTTTGCTTGCTGAGGACGACCCCGCGATTTCTGAGCCGCTCGCCCGGGCGCTGCGCCGCGAAGGCTACGAGGTCGGTGTCTCCGCGGACGGGCCAGCTACCCTCGAAGCTGCCCGCAATGGCGGCATTGACCTGCTTGTTCTTGATATCGGCCTGCCCCGGCTCGACGGCCTGGAGGTGTGCCGCAGGATCAGGTCGAACGGCCAGGCGATCCCGGTGCTGATCCTCACCGCGCGGGCCGACGAGGTGGACACGGTGATCGGCCTGGACGCCGGGGCCGACGACTACGTCACCAAGCCGTTCCGGCTGGCAGAACTGCTCGCCCGGGTCCGCGCGCTGCTGCGCCGCGGCGCCTCGGAGACCCACGTGGTGCAGGGCGTGCGGATCGACGCCGACGCGCGCCGGGCCTGGCTGGGCGATACCGAGATGGACCTGACCTCGAAGGAGTTCGACCTGCTGTCGCTGCTGGTGATGGAGGCGGGCAAAGTGGTCACCCGTGAGCAGATCATGCGGCAGGTCTGGGACAGCAAGTGGTGGGGTTCCACCAAGACGCTCGACATGCACGTCTCCTGGCTGCGCCGCAAGCTGGGCGATGACGCGCACAGCCCGCGTTACATCACCACCGTCCGCGGCGTAGGGTTCCGGTTCGAGCGCGGGGACTGATGCCGCCGGCTGGAAGGCTTGCGATGAACCTGGCTGATGGCGGGCACGGAGGCTGAGCGGTGCAGCGTCGCCTGCTGTTCTCCACGCTAGCGGTCGCGGTGGTCGCGGTCCTGCTGCTCGGCTTGCCGCTGGCCTTCGTGCTGAGCAGGCTGCAGGCGGGCGAGGCCGGCCAGGAACTACGCCGCGACGCCACCACGCTGGCGACCGGCCTGCAGGAACGGGTCAACTCCGGGCTGCCCGCCGACGCCACCCAGGTCGCCAGGTCGCTGCCGGACCGGTATGTCACCATCAGCCAGCGCGGCACCAGGCCGATCGTGTTCGGCAGCAAGCCGCCGCCCGGCGACACGATCACCGGCCGGGCGTCCAGCAGGGACTTCGCGGTGACGGTGGCCGCCGACGACTCGTTCGTGGCCGGCCGGATCGTCGGCGGGCTGGTGCTGATCGGCTCGCTGTCGCTGCTGGCCGTCGCCGCCGCGGTGGTCCTGGCGCTGTTCCAGGCCCGGCGGCTCACCCGGCCGATGCTGGACCTGGCCCGGGCCGCTGACCTGCTCGGCTCCGGCGCGGCCCGGCCGCTGGGGCGCAGGTACGGGCTGCCGGAACTGGACCGGGTCGCCGAGGGGCTGGACGGGTCGGCGCAGCGCATCGCCGAGCTGCTGTCGGCCGAGCGGGCGTTCGCGGTGGACGCCTCCCATCAGCTGCGCACCCCGCTCACCGCGCTGTCGATGCGGCTGGAGGAGATCACGGTCACCGAGGAGCTGGACACCGTGAAGGAGGAGGCCGCGATCGCGCTGGCCCAGGTGGAGCGCCTCACCGACGTCGTCGAGCGCCTGCTGACCAACTCCCGTGACCCGCGCACCGGCTCGGCCGTCTCCTTCGACCTGGACGAGGTCATCAAGCAGCAGATCGAGGAGTGGCGCCCGGCCTACCGCAGCGCCGGTCGCGCGATCATCAACTCCGGCAAGGAGCACCTGAAGGCGGTGGGCACCCCGGGCGCGGTCGCCCAGGTGCTGGCCGCACTG